>NZ_JBIASW010000005.1:521247-614198 GCF_042891215.1 Streptomyces sp. NPDC001914 | reverse complement strand
TGAGTTCTCAAGGAACGGACGCTTCCTTTGTACTCACCCTCTCGGGCTTTCCTCCGGGCGCTTCCCTTCGGTCTTGCGTTTCCGACTCTATCAGACCGTTTCCGTATCCGATTTCCTCGGTGCTTTCCAGGTTTCCGCTTTCGCGTTTCCCTTTCCGGCGATTCCGACTCTATCAGATCCTTTCGGGCCTGACCCCCAGTCAGCGGGGTTCGTCTTCCCGGCTGTTGGGCCGTTCCGACGAGTGAGACATTAGCGGATTCGCGGCTCCCGACGCTAATCGGGGTGGCGCTCTTTCGAACGCGGAATCCTCATTTCGCAAACACGCATGAAAACGAGCCGACGACGAGTCGTCGATCGTTGAATGATGGTGCGGAATGGCTGTCCGGGGACCGACCGGAGTCGACGCTCACGTCGGACAACTCGGAGAACACTACGGATGGGCCCGGGTCGTGTCAACTGCGCCCCCGACGGGCGGCCGAGGCGTACGCTGACCTGCATGACTACGCGTACGTGCACCCAGCAGTGGTGGGCCGCCTGAGGGCGGCCGTACACACGTATGTACCCAACGGCCGCCGCCTCGGCGGCCGTTTTGCGTTCCCCCTCCTGGGGAGCCGGCCGGCGGACGCGGCGGCCTCGACCAGGAGGTTGAGAGATGACGCGGATCTTCAGTGGGGTCAAGCCGACCGGGCATCTGACGCTGGGGAACTATCTGGGCGCCGTACGCCGCTGGGCCGAGGTCGACCAGCACCGGGCCGAGGCCCTGTTCTGCATCGTCGATCTGCACGCGCTGACCGTGGACCACGATCCGGGGCGAGTCCGCCGGCTCAGCAGGCAGGCGGCGACCTTGTTGCTGGCCTCGGGGCTCGATCCCGAGCTGTGCACCGTCTTCGTACAGAGTCATGTGGACGAGCACGCGCGGCTGTCGTACCTGCTGGAGTGCGTCGCGACCGACGGCGAGATGCGGCGCATGATCCAGTACAAGGAGAAGGCCGCGCTGGAGCGGAAACGCGGTGGGAGCGTGCGGCTGTCGCTGCTGACGTATCCCGTACTGATGGCGGCCGACATCCTGGCGTACGGGAGCAACGAGGTGCCGGTCGGGGACGACCAGACACAGCATGTCGAGCTGACCAGGGATCTGGCCGTGCGGTTCAACCAGCGCTACGGGCACACGTTCACCGTGCCCCGGGCGACCCGGCCGGAGGTCGCGGCGCGCGTCATGAACCTTCAGGAGCCGACGTCGAAGATGGGGAAGAGCGACGACGTCGGACCGGGTGTCGTCTACCTGCTCGACGAGCCGGACGCCGTGCGGAAGAAGATCATGCGCGCGATGACGGACAGCGGGCAGGAGGTCGCGTACGACCCGGAGGCGCGGCCCGGGGTCTCGAATCTGCTGGAGATCCTGGCGGCCTGCGAAGGCGGCGACCCCGAAGCCCTGAGTGGTGGGTACGCCTCGTACGGGGCTTTGAAGAAGGACACCGCCGACGCCGTGGTCGAGCTGCTCAGGCCCGTGCAGGAAAGGCACAAGGCGCTGTGCACGGACCCCGCCTACGTGGAAGGGGTCTTGCGGGACGGTGCTCGGCGGGCCAGGGAGATGGCGCGGCCGACGGTGGACGCGGCCTACGAGGCCATCGGATTGCTGCGGCCCTCGGCCGGGTGACCGAGGGCCGGCAGAGCGGGGCGGGCGTCAGCTGTTGCCGGAGGCGAGTTCGCGGCTGCGGTCGCGGGCCGCTTCCAGCGCCGCGATGAGTGCGGCGCGCACGCCGTGGTTCTCGAGTTCGCGGATGGCGTTGATCGTGGTGCCCGCAGGAGACGTGACGTTCTCGCGGAGCTTCACGGGGTGCTCGCCGCTGTCGCGGAGCATCACGGCGGCGCCGATCGCGGACTGGACGATCAGGTCGTGCGCCTTGTCGCGGGGCAGACCGAGCAGGATGCCCGCGTCCGTCATTGCCTCGACCAGGTAGAAGAAGTACGCGGGTCCCGAACCGGAGAGGGCCGTGCAGGCGTCCTGCTGTGACTCGGGGACGAGGAGCGTCTTGCCGACGGCGCCGAAGACCTCCTCGGCGTACGCCACGTGCTCCGCGGTCGCGTGGCTGCCGGCGGAGATGACGGACATGGCCTCGTCGACGAGGGCGGGCGTGTTCGTCATGACCCGGACGACCGGGGTGCCGGGGGCCAGGCGCTCCTCGAAGAAGGAGGTCGGGATGCCCGCCGCGCCGCTGATGATCAGCCGGTCGGCGGGGATGTGCGGGGCGAGTTCGTCGAGGAGGGCGCCCATGTCCTGCGGTTTGACCGTGAGGATCAGGGTGTCGGCGGTCTTCGCCGCTTCCGCGTTGGTGACCGGGGTGACGCCGTGGCGTTCCTGGAGTTCCCGGGCCCGCTCCGGGCGGCGGGCGGTGACCAGGAGGTCGTGGGGGGCCCAGCCGGCTCGGATCATTCCGCTGAGCAGGGCTTCGCCGATCTTGCCGGTGCCGAGGACTGCGACTTTCTGAGGCATGGTTGCGGGTGCCCTCCGGGGGTTGAGTCGTCCGCGTTCATCCTCCCACCGGGTTCACGGGGGCGGGCGGGATGTCCGGTGGGCGGACGGCCCCCGGTCCGTCCGTTCGGCGTCCACCCGTTCGGCATTCGGTCGCCCGTGGGTCCCGCGGCTTCGCGCTACGGCGTCCTGCGTCGCAGGGTCGCCGCTCCGAGTCCCAGCACCAGCAGCGCGCTCCCGGCGACGATCAGCGTGTCGCGCACGAAGGTCGCGGTCATGTCGGTGTGATGGAGGACCTCGTTCATGGCGTCGACCGCGTACGACATCGGGAGGACGTCGGAGATGGCCTCCAGGACGGGGTGCATGTTCGAGCGCGGGGTGAACAGGCCGCACAGCAGGAGCTGTGGGAAGACCACCGCCGGCATGAACTGGACGGCCTGGAACTCGGAGGCGGCGAACGCCGAGACGAACAGGCCGAGGGCCGTTCCGAGGAGGGCGTCGAGGAGGGCGACCAGCAGGAGCAGCCAGGGTGAGCCCGTGACGTCCAGGCCGAGGAACCAGACCGCGAGTCCGGTGGCCAGGGCCGACTGGACGATGGCGATCGCGCCGAAGGCGAGGGCGTAGCCGGCGATCAGGTCGCCCTTGCCCAGGGGCATGGCGAGGAGCCGTTCGAGGGTGCCGGAGGTGCGCTCGCGCAGGGTGGCGATCGAGGTGACCAGGAACATCGTGATCATCGGGAAGATCCCGAGGAGGGACGCGCCGATGGAGTCGAAGGTGCGCGGGCTGCCGTCGAAGACGTAGCGGAGCAGGAACAGCATCACGCAGGGGACGAGGATCATCAGCGCGATGGTGCGCGGGTCGTGCCGCAGTTGGCGCAGGGCTCGGGCCGCGGTGGCCGTCGTGCGGGAGAGGTTGAGCGCGCTCGGGCGGGACGCCGGTGCGGGCTCCTGCGGGGTGCCGGGGGCCGTGGGCGCCGTGGGCGGGGTGGGGCTGGTGGCCGCGGTGGAACTCATCGGGCGGTCTCCTCGCGGGAGTCGGGGCCGTTGGCCGGGGACTGCGCGGCCGGGGGCTCAGCGGCCTGGGACTTCTCGGTCGTGGTCGGCGCGGGCTCGCGCGCCGCGGCGACCGCCTCGTCGACGAGGTGGAGGAAGGCCGCTTCTACGGTGTCCGAGCCCGTCCGTTCGCGGAGGGCGTCGGGGGTGTCGTCGGCGAGGAGGCCGCCCTCGCGCATCAGGAGGAGCCGGTGGCAGCGCTCGGCCTCGTCCATGACGTGGGAGGAGATCAGGAGGGTCGTTCCGCGCTGCTCGGCGATGGAGTGGAAGAGGCTCCACAGGTCGCGGCGCAGGACGGGGTCGAGGCCGACGGTCGGTTCGTCGAGGACGAGGAGTTCCGGGGCGCCGAGGAGGGCGACGGCGAGCGAGACACGGCTGCGCTGGCCGCCGGAGAGGTTGCCGGCGAGGGAGTCGGCGTGGGAGGCGAGGTCTACGTCGTCGATGACGCGGGTGACGTCCGCGTGGCGGCGTTCGGCCGCGGCCCGGCCCGGGTCGAGGATCGCGGCGAAGTAGGCGAGGTTCTGGCGGACGCTCAGGTCGTCGTAGACGGAGGGCGCCTGGGTGACGTAGCCGATGCGGGAGCGGAGTGCGGCGTCGCCGGCGGGGCGGCCGAGGACTTCGAGGGTGCCGCCGACCTTGGCCTGGGTGCCGACGGTGGCGCGCATCAGGGTGGACTTTCCGCAGCCGGAGGGGCCGAGGAGGCCGGTGATCTGGCCGCGCGGGACGGTGAAGTCGATTCCGTGCAGGACGGTGCGGGTGCCGCGGACGACCGTGAGGCCTTCGGCGCGGACGGCGGGCGGGGAAAGGGGCACGGGGGTTCCTGTGGGGTGGGGCGGACGTGGACGAATAATCATCACGCGATGAATATTGCTCTCGTGAGGTGCGCCGGTCAAGGGCCGTGCGGCCCCGGCCGTGCGGTCCCGGCCGTGCGGTCCCGGTCGTGCGGCCGGAGCGGGGTCGTACGGATCCCTTCGTGCCGCTGGAGCGGGGTCGTACGGTTCCCTTCGCGGCGCCGCAGTGGGGTCGTACGGTTCCCTTCGTGCCACCGGAGCGCCCCGTAGCGCAGGCGCGTGTCGGCGCACGTCAGCGCGCGTCGGCGCGAACGGAACGGGATCGTCCGCGGCGTGACCGGATCATGCGCTCCCGCGTTCGCGTGACAGCGGCCCGGAGGGGCTGCGCGGTCAACGGGCTTACCTGACAATGGATTTCACTGCGCGAAACGGCTCCGTGCCGGGTCGCCGGGTCCGTCGTGTCCTCCCCCGGCACGGCACCCACGCATCTCCCGCTGTCGACCGGAGGTGCTGTCGTGTTGCGCAAAGCCGATCTGTTCGCGTCCCTCGTCGTCTTTCTGGTGGCGCTGCCCCTGTGTGTCGGGGTCGCCATAGCGTCCGGTGTGCCCGCCGAGCTGGGGCTGGTGACCGGAATCGTCGGCGGGCTGGTCGCCGGGGCGCTGCCCGGAAGCAGTCTGCAGGTGAGCGGGCCCGCGGCCGGGCTGACCGTGCTGGTGTACGAGGCCGTGCGGTCGTACGGGGTCCAGGCGCTGGGCGTGCTGGTGCTTGCAGCCGGTCTCGTGCAGCTCGGGCTCGGGGTTCTCCGGCTCGGCCGGTGGTTCCGGGCCGTGTCCGTGGCCGTCGTCCACGGGATGCTCGCCGGGATCGGGCTCGTACTGATCGCCGGCCAGGTGTACGCGATGGGGGACGCGTCCGCGCCCTCGGACGGGCTCGGGAAGATCGCCGGGATCGTCTCGCTGGCCGGTGCCGCCGATCCCGTGGCGCTGGCGATCGGCGGCGCCACCGTCGCCGTACTCCTGCTGTGGCCGCGATGGCGGCGGGGCTCCCGGCTGGTCCCGGCGCCTCTGCTGGCGGTGGGGCTCGCCTCGGCCGTGACCGGGGTCTTCGATCTCGCCGTGCGACGGGTCGAGGTCCAGGGGCTGTTCGACGCCGTGCGGACGCCGTCGGTCGCGGATCTGGGCCGGCTCTCGGAAGTGGGTGTGATCGGGACCGTGCTGGCGTTCGCGCTGATCGCCTCGGCGGAGTCGCTGTTCAGCGCGGCGGCGGTGGACCGGCTGCACCAGGGGCCGCGCACCGACTACGACCGCGAGCTCATCGCGCAGGGCGCCGGGAACACCGTGTGCGGGTTGCTCGGGGCGCTGCCCATGACCGCCGTGATCGTACGGAGCGCGGCCAACGTGCACGCGGGAGCGCGGACCAAGGCGTCGCGGGTGCTGCACGGCGTGTGGCTGCTGCTCTTCACGGCCGTGGTGCCGGCGGCGCTCGGGCTGATTCCGGTGGCGGCGCTGGCGGCGCTGCTCGTGCACGCGGGGTGCAAGCTCGTGCCGGTGCGGGAGCTGCGGACGCTGTGGCGCGGGCATCGCGGTGAGGTGGTCGTCCTCGCGGTGACCGCGGTGGCGATCGTGGTCGGGAACCTGTTCGAGGGGGTGCTGGTCGGGCTCGCGCTCGCCGTGGCCAAGACCGCCTGGGACATCAGTCATGTGCACGTGGAGACCGAGGACCGGGGGGCCGCGGGCATGGTCGTACGGGTCGTCGGCAACGCCACCTTCCTGCGGCTGCCGAAGCTGCTGGACGCCTTGGAGGCGCTGCCGCACGACCGTGTCGTACGGCTGGAGCTGGGCGGGCTGCGGCACGTGGATCACGCGTGTGCGGCGGCCCTCGACGCGTGGGCCGCCGGCCGGGGTCACGAACGGATCGCCACCAGCAGCTCCACGACGTAGGTCTCCTCCACGAACCCGTCCGGGAAGGCCTGGAGGAGATGGTTCCGTTCCTCGGCGAAGAACGCCCCGGTGGCCTCCTCGCCGAGGACCAGGAACTGCGAGTGGCTGCCGACGTTGGCGAGCCGGGTGTCGATCGGGACGCGGCGGCTCCAGCGGACCTGGCGGTGGTCGAAGTCCAGGCCCCCGCCGGGGTCGGCGGCGAGGGAGCGGGCCGCGCGGGCGGCGCTGCCGTCGATCCGGACCGCCGGGTCCTGGCGGAGGAAGGCCTCGGCGCGGCGGGCTGCCGCCTCGATCCACGGGACGTCGAGCGCTTCGGTGTTCCACCACAGGGCCAGGGCCCCGCCGGGGCGCAGGACGCGCAGTGCCTCCGGTACCGAGCGGCTCGGCTCGGTCCAGTGCCAGGACTGGGCGTACGTGAGGAAGTCCATGGAGGCGGTGGCGAGGGGCAGGGCGTCGCCGCTGCCCCGCACGATCGGGATGCCGGGGTGGACGCGGCGGAACTCGGCGGCCATGCCGGGGCCGGGTTCCACGGCGATGACGTCCGCGCCGCGGCTGTGCAGGAGGCCGGTGGAGATGCCGGTGCCGGCTCCCACGTCGGCGGCCCTGGCGCCCTTCAGGGGCCGGCCCGCGAGGTCTTCGACGGCGTCGAGGAGGGTGGGCGGGTAGGAGGGGCGGTTGGCCGCGTACTGCGCGGCGGCGGCGTTGAAGGAGTGGGCGCGCGCGGTGTGCCGGGCGGCTGTGGGGGGAGTGGAGGGGGTGGGGGACGAGGCGGGCGACGAGGACGAGGAGGAGGGCGACGAGGTGGGCGTCATGGGGTCATGATCGCGGGCGGGTGGGGGCCGGGGTAGCCGGTTTCCTGCCGTACGGGGTCGCTGCGCCGGCGTTCGCGGGGTTGGGCCTGCCGGGGAGAGGCTGTGCCGGTTCGCTGCCCCCGCCGTGGCGGTGTCGGTCCGGTGGGGGGCGGGGACCGCCGGGGGCTGTGCCGGTTCGCTGGGCCGACCGTCGCGGTGTCGGTCCGGTGGGGGGGGGGCGGGGCCGTGCCGGTACATCCGCCCGTCGCCGTTGGGTGAGGAGTGGCCGTCGGTGGCGACGGGCATCTGATGTACCGGCACGGCCCCTTCCGTGCGCTCCCGACTGCGGGTGCTTCGTGGCTTGGGAGCGGGCTGGCGCGGCGCGTTTCGTGCTTCGTCCGCTGCGGGTGGGGGTGGCTTGGGAGCGGGCTGGCGCGGCGCGTTTCGTGCTTCGTCCGCTGCGGGTGGGGGTGGCTTGGGAGCGGGCGGGCGCGGCGCGTTTCGTGCTTCGTCCGCTGCGGGTGGGGGGCTCGGGTGGGGTCAGGCTCGGCGGGGCTTCTTGGCCGGGTTGCCGGTGCGGCGGGTGGTGCGGCGGGTGTACTGCGCCTTCGCCGCCTCGTACTCCTCGCGGTGGAGCTTCTCGCCCGGGGCCTCGGAGAGCGAGCGGAAGAAGTAGGCGAGGAGGGAGCCGACGAAACCGATGGCGAGGAGACCGCGCAGGGACGCCTGGCGGTCGGGGTCGGGGCGCTTGGAGAAGGCGCCCGAGGTGTGGCCGAACGCCAGCGCGCTGCACACCGCGAACATGACCACGACCATCACGGTCACGGGCGTTCCCACGTCCGCGATGGCCAGGCCCTGGTAGGCGAAGCGGAGCACGAGGCAGGCGGCCGCCGCGGCGGCCAGCGAGCCGGCGGCCACGCCGATCCGGCGGCCGGTGTAGCCGCCGTCGTGCTCCACCCAGGTCGTGCCGAAGAAACGCAGGGGCTCGGGCTGGGGGCCTGTGGGGGTGCCGGTGCCGGTGCTGGTGCTGGTCTCGTCGCTCACCTGACGATTATGGCTCCGGGTACGGCTCCGGCCACCGCCGCGGGTGTCTAGGGGTCGGTCAGGAACACGCGGGGGCGACGTAGCCGTCGCTGCCCGTCTGGACGTACGCGTCCGACACGAACTGACCGTTGGAGATGTTGTCCCAGATCTTCGTGGTGCCGTATGTGCCGGTGACCGTCTCTCCCGGACACTGGCAGTAGATCGGGACACTGGAGCCGGCGGGCAGGGTGCGGACGATGCTGAAGTGGGTGCCCGGACCACTGCGGACGTTGATCTGCACACCTGGCGCTATGGGGTACGTACGCAGGGTGGCCGACGCCTGAGACGTCGCCCCCGCCACCATCAGAAGCGCGGCGGTCGCCCCTCCGATCAGCATGGCCCGTCTGGCTGACACGGTCTTCAAAGTCTTCCCCTTGGTCGTCAGGTGCACTTCGCGGCGACGTAGCCGTCGCTGCCCGTGCGCACATATGCGTCCGAGACGAACTGCGCGTTGGCGATGTTGTCCCAGATGGTCGAGGTCCCGTACGGACCGGTGACCGACTCTCCCCGGCACTGGCAGCGGATCGGGACGCTCGATCCGGCCGACAGCGTGCGGACGATCGGGTAGTGGGTGCCGGGTCCGCTGCGGACGTTGACGTTGTGTCCCGGAGCGAGCGGGTAGGTGCGGACCGTCGCGGCGGTCAGCGGTTCCGTGTCCGTCGCCTCCGGCGCACCTGTGATCACGATGTCATCCGTGGCCATATCGATTTCCCCCGTTGATTGGTTCACGCCAAATTCAAGCTGCGCGAGGAGGCTAGCAAGCCGCCGGGGTTTCGTACGAAGGATCGACTAGGCTCTGCGCGTCGCGCATGCGGTCGACTCCACGGGGGTGAGTGATGCCGCCACAGCGCAGCACCGGTACGGATTCGGAAGCGGAACATCCGCGTTATGCCGGGCAGTACCTGCTGGAGGCGAGACTGGGCTCCGGTGGCATGGGAATCGTGCATCTGGCGCGGTCCGCCTCCGGGTTGCGGCTGGCCGTCAAAGTCGTACACGCCGAGTTCTCCCAAGACCCGGAGTTCCGGGGGCGGTTCCGTCAGGAGGTCGCGGCCGCGCGCCGGGTCAGTGGTGCCTTCACCGCTCCCGTCGTGGACGCCGATCCCGATGCTGAACGCCCGTGGATGGCGACCCTGTTCATCCCGGGGCCCACGCTCGCCGAGCACGTCAAGCGGAACGGCGCGCTGTCCGTCGACCGGCTGCGCCATTTGATGGCCGGGCTCGCCGAGGCGCTGCGGGACATCCACCGGGCCGGTGTCGTCCACCGCGACCTCAAGCCAAGCAACGTCCTGCTGGCGGAGGACGGGCCGAAAGTCATCGACTTCGGCATCTCGCGTCCCGCCGACAGTGAACTCCGGACAGAGACCGGCAAGTTGATCGGCACGCCGCCGTTCATGGCGCCGGAGCAGTTCAGCAGGCCGCGGCATGTCGGGCCGGCCGCGGACGTGTTCGCCCTCGGGTCGGTGATCGTGCACGCGGCCACCGGGAGCGGGCCCTTCGACTCGGACAGCCCCTATCTGGTCGCCTATCAAGTCGTGCATGACGAGCCGGACTTGACCGGGGTGCCGCAGGAGCTGCTCGATCTGGTCGAACGCTGTCTCGCGAAGGAGCCCGAGGACCGGCCGACCCCGGACGAGCTGATGACCGCGCTCCGCTCGGTCTCGGCCTCGTACGACACCCGGGCCTTCATTCCCGAGCAGCGCACCGGGGAGAGAAAGACGGCGCCGCCGGCGCGGGACGTGACACGGCGGCCACGGCACGAACGCCCGGAAGGGTCCGAGGCCAAGACCCATGCGGCTGTCGCGAAGAAGGGCGGACGACGTTGGCGACTGCCGGCCGTCTCCGCCCTGGCCGTACTCGCCGCGGGTGCCGTCGCCGTCGGCGCCTTCGCGTGGCCCGGCGGGACACAGACCCCGGCGTCGGCGCGGAAGGAAGTGGCACTTCCGTCGCGGAGCGGCGGCTTCGGACCGTGGGACGTGAAGCTGACGAGCGCGGGAGCGAAGACCGTCGAACAGCCGCAATGCACGTACGGCGCACACCGGTTGTACTGCGTCCGGCCCGGCGCGCTGGCCGTCGCCGTCGATCCCGCGAACGGCAAGGTGCTGTGGTCCCGTCCGGACCCGGGATGGCGGAACAGTGACGTTCCGGGCGCGCCGGTCGTGTCGGGCGGGCTGGTCCAGATCCTCAGCCGGGGCGGACAGCGGCTGACGGCGCTGGATCCCTCCACGGGGAAGACCCGCTGGGACCGGGACACGACGCGCTACGAGGGTGGCGTCGCCCATGCCGGCGGCGTCGTCCTGCTCACCGGCCACGGCTCCGAGGTCACCGCCCTCGACGCGGCGACCGGGAAGCGGTTGTGGCAGCACGTGCTCCCGGGGCTGTCCTCGCCCAGGTTCTCGTCGTACGGGGACGGCGTCGCCTACGCCGTCTCGCGGGACGGGAGCCGGACCCGGGTGGCGTCGGTCGATCCCGAGACCGGCGTGGTGAACTGGCAACGACGTCTGGACCAGGCCCTGAACCTCGTGCACGCCCAGGCCGGCGCGCTCTGGTTCACCTCCACGGACAACCAGCAGTACACCGACGCCGTCGTGCGGTACGACGTCGCCGACCGGACGGTCAAGCGCGTCGAACTGCCCGTACCGCTCGTCGCGGCGCAGGCCGTCGTCCACGGGGACACGGCGTACCTGCTGGCCGACGGCGGCACGCTGGTGGCCGTCAGCACCCGGACCTCGGCACAGCTGTGGCGGCTGGAGACGTCCGTCAGCTGGTCGTCGGCCCCCACCCTGGCCGGCGACCGCCTCTACCTGAGCGCCGCCGACGGCCGGCTCCTCGCGGTCGACACCGCCCGTGGCGCGCTCCTCGGTCAGACCAGGGCACGCCTGGCCGGCGACCGGGGTTCACTCATCAGCGCCCTCCCCGCCCCCCTCACCGCCGACGGCCGCGTCTACGCCACCGCGCCCGACGGTTCCCTCTTCGCGGTCGACGGGCGGGATCCTTCGGGCTGGTGAGACGTGAAAGGGGCCGCCCCGGCAGGGACGGCCCCCTTTCACGCGGTTCGAGGCCCGAAGGGCCGGGCGGCTAGCCCAGCTTCGAGACGTCCCGCACCGCGCCCTTGTCCGCGCTGGTCGCCATCGCCGCGTAGGCGCGCAGGGCGGCGCTGACCTTGCGGTCGCGGTTCGCGGGGGCGTAGACGCCGTTCAGGGCCTCGCGGCGGGTCGCCAGCTCCTCGTCGGACACGAGCAGTTCGATCGAACGGTTCGGGATGTCGATGCGGATGCGGTCGCCGTCGCGGACGAGCGCGATGGTTCCGCCGGACGCGGCCTCCGGGGAGGCGTGGCCGATCGACAGGCCCGAAGTGCCGCCGGAGAAGCGGCCGTCGGTGATCAGGGCGCAGGTCTTGCCGAGGCCGCGGCCCTTGAGGAACGAGGTCGGGTAGAGCATCTCCTGCATGCCGGGGCCGCCCTTGGGGCCCTCGTAGCGGATGACGACGACGTCGCCGTGCGTGATCTGCTTCTTGAGGATCTTGTCGACGGCCTCGTCCTGGGACTCGCAGACGACCGCGGGGCCCTCGAAGGTCCAGATGGACTCGTCGACGCCGGCCGTCTTCACGACGCAGCCGTCGACGGCGAGGTTGCCCTTGAGGACCGCGAGGCCGCCGTCCTTGGAGTAGGCGTGCTCGGCGGAGCGGATGCAGCCGCCCTCGGCGTCCTCGTCGAGGGCCGCCCAGCGCTCGGACTGCGAGAAGGCCTGGGAGGAGCGGACTCCGCCGGGGGCCGCGTACCAGAGCTCGACCGCCTCGGGGGACGGGGAACCGGCGCGCACGTCCCAGGTCTTCAGCCAGTCGGACAGGGACGGGCTGTGGACGGAGTGGACGTCCTCGTTGAGCAGGCCCGCGCGGTGCAGCTCGCCGAGCAGGGCGGGGATGCCGCCGGCGCGGTGCACGTCCTCCATGTAGTAGGTGCGGTCCTTGGCGACGTTCGGGGCGACCTTGGCGAGGCACGGCACCCGGCGCGAGACGGCGTTGATCTCGTCCAGGCCGAAGGGCACGCCCGCCTCCTGGGCGGCGGCCAGCAGGTGCAGGATCGTGTTGGTGGAGCCGCCCATGGCGATGTCGAGCGCCATGGCGTTCTCGAAGGCCGCGTGGGTGGCGATGTTGCGCGGCAGGACCGACTCGTCGTCCTGGTCGTAGTAGCGGCGCGTGATGTCGACGACCGTGCGGGCCGCGTCCTCGTACAGGCCCTTGCGGGCGGTGTGGGTGGCGAGGACCGAGCCGTTGCCGGGCAGGCTCAGGCCGATGGCCTCGGTCAGGCAGTTCATCGAGTTGGCGGTGAACATGCCGGAACAGGAGCCGCAGGTCGGACAGGCGTTCTCCTCGATGCGGAGGATGTCCTCGTCCGAGATCTTGTCGTTCACGGCGTCGGAGATCGCGTCGACCAGGTCGAGGGTGCGGACCGTTCCGTCGACCAGGGTGGCGCGGCCGGACTCCATCGGGCCGCCGGAGACGAAGACCGTCGGGATGTTCAGGCGCAGGGCGGCCATGAGCATGCCGGGGGTGATCTTGTCGCAGTTCGAGATGCAGATCAGGGCGTCGGCGCAGTGCGCCTCGACCATGTACTCCACGGAGTCCGCGATCAGGTCGCGGGAGGGCAGGGAGTACAGCATGCCGCCGTGGCCCATCGCGATGCCGTCGTCGACCGCGATCGTGTTGAACTCGCGGGCGATGCCGCCGGCGGCCGTGATGGCCTCGCTGACGATCCGGCCGACGGGCTGGAGGTGGGTGTGTCCCGGCACGAACTCGGTGAAGGAGTTGGCGACCGCGATGATCGGCTTCCGTCCGATGTCCGCGCCCGGTACACCGGAGGCGCGCATTAGGGCGCGTGCGCCCGCCATGTTGCGGCCGTGGGTGACTGTGCGGGACCTCAGCTCGGGCATCGTCGCTCGCTCCTTCGGAGAGTTAAGACTGAGTCGAGCGTACGCCGGTGCTCCAGGATCCGGACAGGCTGTCCGCATCTCGGGACATACGTCTCGCCCAGCGGCTGCCGCGGTGGGGCGTCCGCGCACGTCGGCGGCGTTCTGTGAGGTGAGGTCGCCGCAGTGGACGCCTCACTCGCTCATGGGTTCGTCAGGTGGCCCTGCACCACCGGCGCCACTCTGCGCACGACGTGTTCCAGGTCCGCCGAGGCCAGCGGCTCGACCTTGATGACGTAGCGCAGCATCGCGACCCCGACGAGCTGGGCCGCCGCGAGCTCCGCGCGCAGCTCCGCGTCCGGGACGTCGAGCCCGGCCGCGACGCGGCGCAGGAGCTGGGCTGCGACGAGCCGGCGGAAGACGGCGGCCGCGGTGTCGTTGTTCACCGCAGAGCGGACGATCGCGAGCAGCGGGGTGCGGCTCGTGGGGTTCTCCCAGATGCCGAGGACGAAGCGGGTCAGGCGTTCGCCGACGCCGTCGAGGGGGCCGTCGACGACCTTCTCGGGTGCTCCGAGGGCGGGGAGGAAGGCGACCTCGATGGCCGCCTCGAAGACCTGCTCCTTGGTGCCGAAGTAGTGGTGCACGAGGGCCGAGTCGACGCCGGCGGACTTGGCGATGCCGCGGATCGACGTCTTCTCGTACCCGCGCTCGGAGAACTCCTCGCGCGCCGCCTCCAGGATGCGGTCGCGGGTGGCGGGGCCCGCCTCGGTCTGGGTACGGGTGGGACGTCCCCGGCCGCGGCGGGGGGCGGCGTCCGTCATCCGCGGGGCACCTTCACGGCCGAGGCGAGGTGGAGCCGGGTGAAGGCCAGGGCCTCGGCGAGGTCGGCCTCGCGCTCGGCGCTGGACATCGCGCGGCGGGTGTTGACCTCGATGACGACGTGGCCGTCGAAGCCGGAGAGCGCGAGGCGGTCCAGGAGTTCGGCGCAGGGCTGCGTGCCACGGCCGGGGACCAGGTGCTCGTCCTTGCTGGAGCCGTTGCCGTCGGCGAGGTGGACGTGTCCGAGGCGGTCGCCCATGCGGTCGATCATCTGGAGGGCGTCGGTGCGGGCGGTCGCGGTGTGGCTGAGGTCGATCGTGAAGTGGCGGTAGTCGTCCTTCGTCACGTCCCAGTCGGGGGCGTACGCCAGCATCTCGCGGTCGCGGTAGCGCCACGGGTACATGTTCTCGACGGCGAACCGTACGTCCGTCTCGTCGGCCATCCGCCAGATGCCGGTGACGAAGTCCTTGGCGTACTGGCGCTGCCAGCGGAACGGGGGGTGGACCACGACGGTGCTGGCGCCGAGCTTCTCGGCGGCGGCCTTCGCGCGCTGGAGCTTGGTCCAGGGGTCGGTGGACCAGACCCGCTGGGTGATCAGCAGGCAGGGGGCGTGGACGGCGAGGATCGGCATCCGGTGGTAGTCGCTGAGGCGGCGCAGCGCGTCGATGTCCTGGCTGACGGGGTCCGTCCACACCATGACCTCGACGCCGTCGTATCCGAGGCGCGCGGCGATCTCGAAGGCCGTCGCGGTCGACTCCGGGTAAACGGAGGCCGTGGACAGCGCGACCTTCGCATCCGGGATCCGCACGACTGGTTCTGCCACGAGGGACAGCGTACGGGGTGCCTCCGGCGGTTGGGCGGGGGTGACGGGGTTGGCCCGGGGGGTCCTGTTCGCCCCCTTCGTGGGGTGGCCGGCCTCCGGTCCCGGGGGTGAGTGGCGCTCCGGCCTGGGATGCTCCGGGCTCCGGCCGGGGGTGGGGGTGGGTTTGTTCGGTGGGGGTGGGGGGTTGGGGGGTGGGGTGGGCTTGTGATCGATGCCACGGCCCTGCCGGGCGTTCTGGGGGGCGCCCTGTCGCCGTTGGGGTCCTGTTGGTGGGCGGCCTCCCCCTGCGGGGGGCTGGGCGCGCCGTTCCCCGCGGCCCTTCGCGGCGCCTGCCCCCAGGGTGATTCCAAGGAGCCCGGGGGTTGGCGGCCCATCGCCGTGGGGGTCCTGTTGGTGGGCGGCCTCCCCCTGCGGGGGGCTGGGCGCGCCGTTCCTCGCGGCCCTTCGCGGCGTCTGCCCTCGGGGTGATTCCAAGGAGCCCGGGGGTTGGCGCTCCGTCGCCGTGGGGGTCCTGTTGGTGGGCGGCCTCCCCCTGCGGGGGGCTGGGCGCGCCGTTCCCCGCGCCCCTTCGCGGCGCCTGCCCCCCGGTGTTTCCAAGGAGCCCGGGGGTTGGCGGCCCATCGCCGTGGGGAGGGTGGGGCGTCGGCGGCCTCCCCTTGCGGGGGGCTGGGCGCGCCGTTCCCCGCGCCCCTTCGCGGCGCGTGTCCCTCCCGTGGAGCCGAGGGCGTTCGTCGCCTGCCCTGCTACTCCGAGGCCATCTGGTCCAGGCGGCGGAGGATGACGCCCTCTCTCAGGGCCCAGGGGCAGATCTCCAGGGTTTCGACGCCGAAGAGGTCCATGGCGGCCTCGGCGACCAGGGCGCCGGCGAGGAGCTGGCCGGAGCGGCCCGGGGAGACGCCCGGGAGTTCGGCGCGTTCGTCGGCCGTCATGGACGCGAGGCGCGGGACCCAGTCCTCCAGGGAGCGGCGCTTGAGCTCGCGCTGGACGTACAGGCCGTCGGTGGAGCGGGCGGCGCCGGCGATCCGGGCGAGCTGCTTGAACGTCTTGGAGGTGGCGACCACGTGGTCCGGGGCGCCGAAGCGGCTGAACTCCCCGACCGTCCGGGCGATCTGGGCCCGCACGTGCCGGCGCAGCGCCCGCACGGCCGCCGGGTCCGCCGGGTCGGTGGGCAGCCAGCCCGCGGTGAGCCGTCCGGCGCCGAGCGGCAGCGACACCGCGGCGTCCGGCTCCTCGTCCATGCCGTAGGCGATCTCCAGGGAGCCGCCGCCGATGTCGAGGACGAGCAGCTTGCCCGCGGACCAGCCGAACCAGCGGCGGGCCGCCAGGAACGTGAGCCGGGCCTCCTCGGCACCGGTGAGGACCTGGAGCTCGACATCGGTCTCGGCCTGCACCCGGGCGAGAACCTCGTCGGCGTTGCCCGCCTCGCGCACGGCGGACGTGGCGAACGGCAGCAGAGCCTCGACGCCCTTGTCCTCGGCGGCCTCCAGGGCGTCCTGGACCGTCTCGATCAGTTTGTCGATGCCCTCGGGGCCGATCGCGCCGTTCTCGTCGAGCAGTTGGGCAAGCCGCAAATCGGCCTTGTGCGAGTGCGCGGGCAGCGGGCGGGCGCCGGGGTGGGCGTCCACCACCAGCAGATGCACCGTGTTCGAACCCACGTCGAGGACACCGAGTCTCATGTACGGAACGCTACTGCCAGCACCGCGGTTCACGTGGGGCGGGGCGAAAGCCCACGTCGAACGGTGACCTGCGGGCGTCCGGACCGAGGGCGTCCCCGGAGCGGTCGGAAGCGACTTACCCTGGACCCGTGCCAAAGACGAAAAAGGCGAAGTCCGACAAATCGGCCGCAGGCTCCGCGCAGGCGAAGACCACCAGGTCCGGGAAGCCCGTGAAGAAGAGCGACGAGAAGGGGCTCGACTTCGCTCGCGCGTGGGTGGAGTTCCCCGATCCCGCCGACGACGAGCAGATCTTCCGGTGCGATCTGACGTGGCTGACCTCCCGGTGGAACTGCATCTTCGGAAGCGGCTGCCAGGGCATCCAGGCGGGCCGCGCCGACGACGGCTGCTGCACGCTGGGCGCGCACTTCTCCGACGAGGACGACGAGAAGCGGGTGGCCGAGCACGTGGCCCGGCTCACGCCGGAGATCTGGCAGCACCATGACGTGGGCATGGAGACGGGCTGGGTGTCCAAGGACGAGGACGGCGACCGCCAGACCCGCCCGTACGAGGGCTCCTGCATCTTCCAGAACCGTCCCGGCTTCGCCGGCGGCGCGGGCTGCTCGCTGCACATCCTCGCCGTCAAGGAGGGGCGCGAGCCGCTGGAGACCAAGCCGGACGTCTGCTGGCAGCTCCCGGTGCGGCGCACGTACGAGTGGATCGACCGGCCCGACGACACCCGGGTGCTCCAGGTCTCCATCGGCGAGTACGACCGCCGCGGCTGGGGACCGGGCGGCCACGACCTGCACTGGTGGTGCACGTCGGCGACCTCGGCACACGGCGCCGGCGACCCGGTGTACGTCTCGTACCGTCCGGAGCTGATCGAGCTGATGGGCGAGGCGGGGTACGACCGCCTGGCCCGGCTCTGCGAGGAGCGGCTGGCCTCGCAGCTCCCGCTGCTGGCCCCGCACCCCGCGGACCCGGTGGACTGACCGGCACGCCGGGGCGGCGCGCGGACGGCTCCGGTCGGCGGCGCCCGCCCTGGGTCTGCGCCTGCGCCCTGCGGGTCCGGGGCGTGATCCGTGGGTCCGGGCGCTACGGCGTGCCCGTGCCCGGGTCGCCGCCCTCGCCGGGCGGGGCCGAGGAGGTGCCCGGGTCCGGGGAGGTCGTGGCGCCGGCGCTGTCCGTCGGCGTCGGATCGGTCTCCGTCGGTGACGGATCCTGGCTGGGGGTCGCGGCCGGGGTGGAACCCGGTCCCGAGGGGGTCGGGGTGCTCGCCGCGGGGTCCGGCTTCCCGCCGGGGGACGACCCCGCCTTCCCGTATCCGGTGATCGTGACCACCGCGCCCGCCGGGGCGATCGCCACCCGCGCGGTCCAGTGCCCCGCAGGCTCGCGCAGGTGGTCGACGTACACCTTGACCGTCAGCGACTCCCCCGGATCGAGCGTTCCCGAGGACTGGCTGAGGTAGAGCCAGGCCGCGCCGGTGCGCGCGGACCAGCGGACCGGGGAACTGCCGGACGCGGTCAGCTTGACCAGGGTCGTGTCGCCGCTGGTGCCGGCCGCCACCGTCAGATGTCCCGGGGTCGCCCCGCGGGCGCTGACGACCTCGACGGACACGTCCGAGGAACCGCCGCCCGCGGCGGAGCGGGAGCGGGGGCCCGCGCTGGCGTTTCCGGCGTTCTCGTAGCCGCCGGACCCACCGCCGTCCAGACCCTCGGCGTCCTGGGCCTCGCTCGTGCTGGCCGGGCGGCCGTCCACGCCCTCGCCGGTCAGGGGCGCGCCCCGGTAGGCGGCCCAGAGGGCGAGAACGGGGGCGGCGACGACGGTGGCGACGATCGTCGTCGTGACGGCCCGCGCACGCAGGCGGTCCCTTCGGGCGGCGTGGTCCTTGGGGTCCATCGGGAAGCCGCGGCGGTCGAAGCGCGGGGCGCTGCTCCGCGCGCGGGGGGCGAACGCCATCGCGGAGCGCAGGGCCGCGTGCGGGGCCTGGAGGACGGGAAGCGCCGCGGGCGTGACGCTGGTGCCGGGCCAGGCGCCGGGAACCGCGCGTTCGGCGGTGCGGCGGCAGCGCGGGCAGTCGTCGACGTGCCGGACCAGCTCGCCGCGCAGGGTGGTGCTCAGCACGAGCCGGCTGTCGCCGGTGAGCCGGGCGACGCTGGGGCAGGCGCCGGTCTCCACGACGGCGAGGGCCGCGCGGGTGCGTTCGACCTCGCAGGCGGCGGAGGCGAGCAGCTCGCGCGCCACGGCGAGGTCCATGCCGAGGACGGCGGCGACCTCGTGGGCGGCGAGCTGGTGGCGCACCGCGAGTTCGAGCGCCTCGCGCTGTTCCGGGGTGGTGCCGGCGGCCTCCGGCCAGGCCAGCAGGGACAGTTCGCGGCGGCGGTGGTCCTGGACCTCCTCGGACACGGGGGCGGCGCTCAGCGCCTGGGCCGCGCGCCGGTCGGCGGCGGCCTTGTGCGCCGTGGCGGGGGCGGCCCCTTCGCGCGGTCCGCCCGCCGGTCCCCGGGCGCTGTTCCGGTGAGGGGTGTGCCGTCCGGAGGCGTGCGCCGCCTGGCGCTTGCGGCGGGCCTCCGTGAGCTTGCGCAGACAGGACCAGCGGGCGAGCGCGTAGAGCCAGGCCCTGCGGTCGCCGGCGGCCTCCGGGCCGCGCGGACCGCGCCGCTCGGCGTGCGCGAGGGCGTCCCCGAGGGCGGCGGTGGCCGCGTCGTGGTCGCACAGCACGGACAGGCAGTAGGTGAACAGGCCGTCCAGGTAGGGCTCGTACCGCGCGGGGGGACGCTCGACCAGCGTGCGGGGGGTCGCGCCACGGGGCACGGCCGCCCGCTTGCGCGCGGCTCCGTGCGCCCGGTGTGCGCCGGTGGTGTGCGTAGAGGTCTCCGGACTGCTGCTCATCACCCGTGCGACCGTAGGTGCCCGGGGCCGGGCCCTTCCTCCCCCTTGAGCACATTTAATCCGTACGGGTGAAACGATCCCTCATAAGGGGACAGGAACCCCCGACCCCTGGCCTGGGCCGTCACCGGCGGCGATGGCGGTCCATGGCAGATGGCCCGGCTCCGGACCGGCGCGAGGACCGGTCGCGCGGGGGTGGGAACGGGGCACGGGGGCTCGCGCGGCGGGTTCCGCGGGAGCAGGGGCGGGGGCAAGCGAGGCAGGGGCGGGCGCGGAACGGCGGCCGCGTGGGTTCGTACCGTCGCGTGCCGGGTTGTCAGTGGGTCCGGCTACGGTTCGGTCATGGCTGCCCGTACGAAAACCGCGAAGGACCGGCCGTCCTACCGCTGCACCGAGTGCGGCTGGCAGACGGCCAAATGGCTCGGCCGCTGCGCCGAATGCCAGGCATGGGGGACGGTCGAGGAGTACGGCGCGCCCGCCGTCCGTACGACGGCACCGGGCCGGGTCACCACCTCCGCGGTGCCCATCGGGCAGGTCGACGGCCGTCAGGCCACCGCCCGCAGCACCGGCGTGCCCGAGCTGGACCGCGTCCTCGGCGGCGGCCTCGTGCCCGGAGCCGTCGTCCTCGTCGCGGGCGAGCCCGGCGTCGGCAAGTCCACCCTCCTGCTGGACGTGGCGGCGAAGTCGGCGAGTGACGAACACCGCACCCTCTATGTGACGGGCGAGGAGTCGGCGAGCCAGGTGCGGCTGCGCGCGGACCGCATCAACGCGATCGACGACCACCTCTATCTCGCCGCCGAGACCGATCTGTCGGCCGTCCTCGGGCACTTGGACGCGGTGAAGCCGTCGCTGCTGATCATGGACTCCGTGCAGACCGTCGCCTCCCCGGAGATCGACGGCGCGCCCGGCGGCATGGCCCAGGTCCGTGAGGTGGCGGGCGCGCTCATCCGCGCCTCCAAGGAGCGCGGCATGTCCACCCTGCTCGTGGGCCATGTCACCAAGGACGGCGCGATCGCCGGGCCCCGGCTGCTCGAACACCTCGTGGACGTCGTCCTGTCCTTCGAGGGCGACCGGCACGCGCGCCTGAGGCTCGTCCGAGGGGTCAAGAACCGCTACGGCACGACGGACGAGGTCGGCTGCTTCGAGCTGCACGACGAGGGCATCACCGGGCTCGCCGACCCTTCGGGGCTCTTCCTGACGCGGCGCGCCGAGCCGGTCCCGGGCACCTGCCTGACCGTCACCCTCGAAGGCCGCCGGCCGCTGGTCGCCGAGGTCCAGGCGCTCACCGTGGACTCCCAGATCCCCTCCCCGCGCCGTACGACCTCCGGTCTGGAGACCTCCCGCGTCTCGATGATGCTCGCCGTCCTGGAGCAGCGCGGCCGGATCAGCGCTCTCGGGAAGCGGGACATCTACTCGGCGACGGTGGGCGGTGTGAAGCTCACCGAGCCCGCCGCGGACCTCGCCGTCGCGCTGGCGCTGGCGTCCGCCGCCAGTGACGTCCCGCTGCCCAAGAACCTCGTGGCGATCGGCGAGGTGGGGCTCGCGGGCGAGGTCAGGCGGGTGACGGGCGTCCAGCGGCGGCTGGCCGAAGCCCACCGTCTGGGCTTCACCCACGCCCTCGTACCGAGCGATCCGGGCAAGGTCCCGGCCGGTATGAAGGTCCTGGAAGTGGCCGACATCGGTGCGGCCCTGAGCGTCCTTCCGCGCTCGCGTCGCAGAGAGGCCCCACGGGACGAGGAGCAGCGCCGGTAGACTTTGCCCTGGTCTCGCCCGTCCGTACGAAACGAGGGCGACCGAAAACCTGCGACCGGAGGAGTGCAGTGGCAGCCAACGACCGGGCAGCAGCTCCCGGAAAGTCCGGCGGGAGCTCCGGTGCCGATGGCCTGATGCGCGCCTCACTGAGCGCCGTGGCACCCGGCACGGCGCTGCGCGACGGGCTGGAGCGGATCCTCCGGGGCAACACGGGCGGACTCATCGTGCTCGGCTCCGACAAGACCGTCGAAGCGATGTGTACGGGTGGATTCGTCCTGGATGTCGAGTTCACCGCGACCCGGCTGCGCGAGCTGTGCAAGCTCGACGGCGGCATCGTGCTCGACAAGGACATCACCAAGATCCTCCGGGCGGGCGTGCAGCTCGTGCCCGACCCGACGATCCCGACGGAGGAGACGGGCACCCGGCACCGCACCGCGGACCGGGTGAGCAAGCAGGTCGGCTTCCCCGTCGTCTCGGTCTCCCAGTCGATGCGGCTGATCGCCCTGTACGTGGACGGTCACCGCCGCGTGCTGGAGGACTCCGCCGCGATCCTCTCCCGCGCCAACCAGGCCCTGGCCACCCTGGAGCGGTACAAGCTCCGCCTCGACGAGGTCGCGGGGACGCTGTCGGCGCTGGAGATCGAGGACCTCGTCACCGTCCGGGACGTCTCCGCGGTCGCCCAGCGTCTGGAGATGGTGCGCCGCATCGCCACCGAGATCGCCGAGTACGTGGTGGAACTGGGCACCGACGGGCGGCTGCTGACCCTCCAGCTCGACGAGCTGATCGCCGGCGTCGAGCCGGACCGCGAGCTGGTCGTCCGGGACTACGTGCCCGAGCCGACCGCCAAGCGTTCCCGCACGGTCGACGAGGCGCTGTTCGAGCTGGACGCGCTCAGTCACGCCGAACTCCTCGAACTGTCCACGGTGGCGAAGGCGTTGGGCTACACCGGCTCCCCCGAGGCGCTGGACTCCGCGGTGTCGCCGCGGGGCTTCCGTCTCCTCGCCAAGGTGCCCCGGCTGCCCGGCGCGATCATCGACCGGCTCGTGGAGCACTTCGGCGGTCTCCAGAAGCTGCTCGCCGCGAGCGTGGACGACCTCCAGACGGTCGACGGCGTCGGCGAGGCGCGGGCCCGCAGCGTCCGTGAGGGCCTGTCGCGTCTCGCGGAGTCCTCGATCCTGGAGCGCTACGTCTAGACGCCGGAGCACGGCGTCCAGCGCCGGGATCAGCACGGTGTCCGGGGCTTGGAGCGCTGCTTCCAGGAGTCCTTCGGGGGTGCCTCGCGGGACGGCACGGCGTCCGTGAGGCTTCAGGCGGGCCGGCGGTCCCGGCCCCGGGTTCACCGGGGCCCGCTCTCCCGGGCCGGGAGTGCTCAGTCCTTGGCGAGGACGAACGACGTCTGCGCCTTCGCAAGTCCCGGTGCCTTCGCCTCGACCAGGTAGGTGCCCGCGGGCGCCGAACCCGAGGGGGGCGTGGCGCACGCGGGTGCGCCGGGCTTGCGGTCCCACTTCACCGTGTGGACGGCCTGGCCGCCGGCCGGCACGCGCAAGAAGAAGGCCGCGCCGTCCTTCGGGCAGTCGTCCGAGGCCCAGATGTCCTCGTCGCTGCCCGCCTGAGTAATCGTCAGAACCGCGTTCTTCGGGCCGAGATCGACCTTGCACTCGCCGCCCGAGCTGTTCTTGGCGACGATCTGGATCTCGGGCTGCTCGTCGGGCGCGTAGGTGTTGCGCACGCTCTTGAGGGTCAACTTGACAGCGGCCGGGGCACAGTTGGGGACGGTGGAACCGGCCGGGAGCCGGTCGGCCGCCCCGCCGCCGTTCTTGGCCCCGTCGTCGGAGCCGCCGGTGCTCTCGCCGGATCCCGTGGAGCCGTCGCCCGAACCGTCACCGGAGGAGTCACCGGAACCGCCGCCCGACGCGCCGCCGTCGCCGGTGCCGCCGTCGTCACCGTCGCCGCCCGACTCGTCGCGGCCGCCCGGGTGTTGGCTGATCGCGGGACCCGAACCGGAGGGACCGGGCGTGATCGAGGAGGCCGGGTTCTTGCCGTTCGAACCGCCGGCGCCGTTGTGGCCGCCCCCGCTTTTTGTGCCGACGACCCAGACGATGAGGATCGTCAACAGCCCTAGTACGGACAGCAGAACGGCCCTCCGACGCCAGTAGATGGTGGAGGGTAGCGGCCCGACCGGATTGCGCAGAGATCCCACGGCGCAAACTGTACGAGAGATCGGTGGTGCCGCAGGCCCCACCCGCCGCCCCGGTACCAACTTTTCCGGATCATCATCCCGGCGGACATCCGTTCCGGCGCCGTGACGGCCGCCGGGTGCGGTCTTTCACCTCCGCCCGCCCCCGGCGTCGTCCCCGCATCCTCACCGCCGCATGGCAGGATCGGTAGTGCCATGACTGCACCCACCAAGCCCACCGCGCCCGCCCGGAACGCCTCCGCCGAGGACCTCCACACCCCCGTCATCGCCTGGTTCGACGCGCACGCCCGCGATCTGCCCTGGCGGCATCCCGATGCCGGCCCCTGGGCCGTGATGGTCAGCGAGTTCATGCTCCAGCAGACCCCGGTCAACCGTGTCCTGCCCGTGTACGAGCAGTGGCTGGAGCGCTGGCCGCGCCCCGCCGACCTGGCGAAGGACGCGCCCGGGGAGGCGGTCCGCGCCTGGGGGCGGCTCGGCTATCCGCGCCGCGCCCTCAGACTGCACGGCGCCGCGGTGGCCATAACGGAACGGCACGGCGGCGACGTACCGACCGATCACGCGCAGTTGCTGGCGCTGCCCGGCATCGGGGAGTACACGGCGGCGGCGGTCGCGTCGTTCGCGTACGGCCAGCGTCATCCCGTCCTGGACACGAACGTCCGCCGGGTCTTCGCCCGGGCCGTCACCGGCGTGCAGTACCCGCCGAACGCCACCACGGCCGCCGAGCGCCGGCTCGCCCGCGCCCTGCTGCCCGAGGGCGAGAGCACGGCGGCGCGCTGGGCCGCCGCCTCGATGGAACTCGGCGCGCTGGTGTGCACGGCGAAGAACGAGACGTGCCACCGCTGCCCGATCGCCGCGCAGTGCGCCTGGCGGCTGGCCGGCAAGCCGGAGCACGACGGGCCGCCGCGCAAGGGGCAGACGTACGCGGGTACGGACCGCCAGGTGCGCGGCAAGCTGCTGGCCGTCCTGCGGGAGGCGCATGTACCGGTTCCGCAGACCGCGCTGGACCGGGTGTGGGACGAGCCGGTGCAGCGCGGCCGCGCCCTGGACGGGCTCGTCGCCGACGGACTGGTCGAACCGCTCCCCGGCGGTCTGTACCGGCTGCCCCTCACCTAGACCCGACGCCAACACCGGATCAACCGGGACAAAGGACCACCCGCCTTTACCCCGTACCTACAGCCGTTACACAACCGACGGACAGCCGAGTGCTGGCCGCAGGCTGTCTCGGACAACCCCGTGACAACCCCTCCGTAGCTTCATTGCCGTACCGCAGAACACCGCCGGACCAGAGGCGGCGGCGGTTCGCAGGCAACGGACAACCGGCAGCGGGCAGGTCGGAAACGGGGACGGAGGCGGTTGATCATGGCGCAGGGCGAGGTGCTCGAATTCGAGGAGTACGTCCGTACCCGGCAGGACGCGCTGCTGCGCAGTGCCCGCCGCCTGGTCCCCGACCCGGTCGACGCCCAGGACCTGCTCCAGACGGCGCTCGTGCGGACGTACGGCCGCTGGGAGGGCATCGCGGACAAGCGTCTCGCCGACGCCTACCTGCGCCGCGTGATGATCAACACGCGGACCGAGTGGTGGCGGGCGCGCAAGCTCGAAGAGGTGCCCACCGAGCAGCTGCCGGACGCGTCCGTGGAGGACGCCACCGAGCAGCACGCGGACCGCGCGCTGCTCATGGACATCATGAAGGTGCTGGCACCCAAGCAGCGCAGTGTCGTGGTGCTGCGACACTGGGAGCAGATGTCCACCGAGGAGACGGCCGCCGCACTCGGCATGTCGGCCGGAACGGTCAAGAGCACGCTGCACCGGGCGCTGGCCCGGCTCCGCGAGGAGCTGGAGAGCCGCGACCTGGACGCCCGCGCGCTCGAACGTGAGGAGCGGGAGCGTTGCGCGGCCTAGGAGCCCGGGCCGGTACGGCCCTGAAGGCGGGGAGTTCGGCGGCGGCCGGGCTCGCCGCCCTCGGCCTTTTCGTGACCGCGTGCGCCACCGGCGGCACCGGTGCCCGCGACGAGGGCCCGGCGGGCAGCGACGCGGTCGCCAAGGGCAGCATCAAGCCGGTCGTCTCCGGCTCCCCCTCCCAGGCCGCCCGGCGTGTGGACGCGGTCAAGCTCGTCAAGAACGACCCGGCGGTCAGCGCGGCGGTCAAGCGCGACCTGAAGCCGTGCGTCGCCGACGAGTACCCGGTCGACGTGTCGTACGGCGACCTGACCGGCGGCGCCTCGAACGACATAGTGGTCAACGTGATGACCTGTGCCGACGCCGTGGGTGTGGGCAGCTATGTCTACCGCCAGGAGAACGGCCGGTACGAGAACGTCTTCAAGACCGAGGAGCCCCCGGTCTACGCCGAGATCGACCGGGGCGATCTCGTGGTCACCCAGCAGCTGTACGAGAAGGGCGACCCGGTGTCGTACCCGTCCAGCGAAGAAGTGATCACCTACCGCTGGACCTCGACACGCTTCGTCGAACAGTCCAGGATCCACAACGACTACAGCAACGCGGTGGGCGGCTCCTCCTCGCCCGCCCCGGACGCGAACTGAGAGCGCGGAGCAGCCGGATGGCAGAGCAGACCCACGTCCTGTTCGTCGAGGACGACGACGTCATCCGCGAGGCCACACAACTCGCCTTGGAGCGCGACGGCTTCGCGGTCACGGCCATGCCCGACGGGCTCTCGGGCCTGGAGGCCTTTCGCGCCGACCGTCCCGACATCGCCCTGCTGGACGTCATGGTCCCGGGGCTCGACGGTGTGTCGCTGTGCCGCCGTATCCGCGACGAGTCGACCGTGCCGGTCATCATGCTGTCCGCGCGCGCCGACTCGATCGACGTCGTGCTCGGCCTGGAGGCCGGCGCCGACGACTACGTGACCAAGCCCTTCGACGGCGCGGTGCTCGTCGCCCGGATCCGCGCGGTGCTGCGCCGCTTCGGGCACGCGAGCGGCGGCGCGGGCGCGGCGGCCGACGGCGGCGCGCCGGTGGAGGGCGGGGTGCTCGTCTTCGGTGAGCTGGAGGTGGACACCGAGGGCATGGAGGTGACCCGGGGCGGTACGCCGGTGGCGCTGACCCCCACCGAGATGCGGCTGCTCCTGGAGTTCTCGTCCGCGCCGGGGACGGTGCTGAGCCGCGACAAGCTGCTGGAGCGGGTGTGGGACTACGGCTGGGGCGGGGACACGCGGGTGGTCGACGTCCATGTGCAGCGGCTGCGGACGAAGATCGGCCAGGACCGTATCGAGACGGTCCGCGGCTTCGGCTACAAGTTGAAGGCCTGAGCACGTCATGCGGGGGATGTTTCAGCGCTCGGCTCCGGGGGGCTCCCCGGCCGCGGGGCGGGGCCCGGTTCCGGGCGGGCGTGCGCGAGCGGGGGGCGGCATGGGCACGGGTTCGCGCGGGGGAGTCGGCGCCGAGGTTCTCGGCGGGGGCGGAGGCCGGGAGCACGGCGGGGCCGGCGGCCGGGGGCACGGCGGCCGGGGCAGGAGCATCGGCATAGGGATCGACCGGTGCGCGGATTCGGGTACGAGCATCCGTACGGGCATCCGCTGGAAGCTCAGCACGGCGATCGCCCTGGTCGGCGCGCTGGTCGCCGTCGCGCTGAGTCTGGTCGTGCACAACGCGGCCCGCGTCTCGATGCTGGACAACTCGCGCGACCTCGCCGACGAACGCATCCAGCTCGCCGAGCGCATGTACGGGCCGGGCCGGCCGCCGCCGTTCGGCGCCAAGATAGACGACTCCTCCATCCCGGCGGACCTGCTGGCGAAGGTCTCCGAGGGACGGCGGGCGACCTACGTCTCCGACAGTTCCACGGGCGTGCCGGACATCTGGGCCGCGGTCCCGCTCAGGAACGGCCAGGTGCTGTCCTGGCACGAGCGCTTCACGGACCGCAACGCGGACGTGATGAAGGATCTCGACCAGGCGCTGATCATCGGCTCGATCGCGGTCGTCCTCGGCGGCAGCGCGCTCGGCGTGCTGATCGGCGGGCAGCTCTCACGCCGGCTGCGCAAGGCGGCGGCCGCGGCGAACCGGGTCGCCAAGGGCGAGCCGGACGTCCGGGTGCGGGACGCGATCGGCGGTGTCGTGCTCGACGAGACGGACGATCTGGCGCGGGCCGTGGACGCCATGGCCGACGCGCTCCAGCAGCGTCTGGAGGCGGAGCGCCGGGTGACCGCCGACATCGCCCATGAACTGCGCACCCCGGTGACCGGGCTGCTCACGGCGGCCGAACTCCTGCCGCCCGGCCGCCCCACCGAACTCGTCCGGGACCGTGCGCAGGCCATGCGCACGCTCGTCGAGGACGTGCTGGAGGTCGCCCGGCTCGACGGGGCCTCCGAGCGGGCCGAGCTGCAGGACATCATGCTCGGCGAGTTCGTGGCCCGGCGGATCGCCGCCAAGGGTGCGGACGTCGAGGTGCGGGTGGTGCACGAGTCGGAGGTCACGACGGACCCGCGCCGGCTGGAACGCGTCCTTCTCAACCTCCTGGCGAACGCGGCCCGGCACGGCAGGCCGCCGATCGAGGTCACGGTCGAGGGCCGGGTCATCCGGGTCCGCGACCACGGCCCCGGTTTCCCCGAGAAGCTCCTCGCCGAGGGGCCGAGCCGGTTCCGCACGGGCAGCACCGACCGCTCGGGCGACGGCCACGGACTCGGCCTGACCATCGCGGCGGGCCAGGCCCGGGTGCTCGGCGCGCGGCTGACCTTCCGCAACGTACGGCCGGCCGGGGCTCCGCAGGGCGTGCCCGCCGAGGGCGCGGTCGCGGTCCTGTGGCTGCCGGAGCACGCGCCGACGAACACCGGGAGCTACCCGATGCTGCCGACGTCGGGGAAGTAGACACCGGGGTCGCGGGGTCTCTCGCCACCCGGGTGGAGGTGAACGGCTGTCGCCGGATACGGGAGAAGGCCCCCGGGGCGGACAACGCCGGGGGCCTTCTTCGTCGGGCGGGCTTGCGGGGCCGGCGGCGAGGCCGGCCCCATGATCAGGTCAGACCGCCTCGGCGAGCGGGACCTGGGGTGCCTCGTCGGACGCGCCGCCCTCGCCGGGCTTGGGCCCTCCGGCGCCCTTGAGGGCGACCTCCTTGACGAACACCGACGCGATCATCACGATCACGGACACCGCCGCGCCCAGCAGGAAGGCCGAGTGGATACCGGCCGACACCGCTTGCTGGTAGGCCGCGCGCGCCGGCGCCGGCAGCTTGGCCAGGCTCGCCGCGTCGAGCTGCGGGGACTGCTCGATGATCTTCGCGCCCAGCGCGCCGGCCTTCTCCGCCATGACGTCGTTGACGCGGTTGTTGAACAGCGCGCCCATGACGGCGACACCGAACGACGAGCCGAGCGTGCGGAACAGGGTGGTGGAGGAGGACGCGACGCCCATGTCCTTCATCTCCACGCTGTTCTGCGCCACCAGCATGGTGACCTGCATCAGGCAGCCCATGCCCAGGCCGAGGACGGCCATGTAGACGCCGGACATGAAGCGGGTGGTGTCCGTGTCCATCGTCGACAGCAGGTAGAGGCCGATCACCATCAGCACGCCGCCGAGGACGGGGAAGATCTTGTAGCGGCCGGTGGCGGTGGTGACCCGGCCGGCGACCATCGACGTCACCAGCATCGCACCGAGCATGGGCAGCAGGAGCAGACCGGAGTTGGTCGCGGACGCGCCCTGCACGGCCTGCTGGTAGAGCGGCAGGAACAGCGTGGCGCCGAACATGGCGAAGCCGGTGACGAAGCCGATGATCGACATCAGGGTGAAGTTGCGGCTGCGGAAGATGTGCAGCGGCACGATCGGCTCGGCGGCCTTGGTCTGCCAGAAGACGAACCCGACCAGCGCGGCGACGCCGAGGCCGATGAGCTCCATGATCCGCGCGGACGACCAGGCGTACTCCGTGCCGCCCCAGGTGGTGACGAGGACGATGGAGGTGATGCCGATGGTGAGCAGCGCGGCACCGAGGTAGTCGATGCGCGTCTCGGACCGCTTCTTCGGCAGGTGCAGGACGATGCTGATCGCGGCGAGCGCGATCGCGCCGAGCGGCAGGTTGATGTAGAAGGACCAGCGCCAGCCCCAGTTGTCGGTGATGGTGCCGCCGATCAGCGGGCCGCCGATCATCGCCAGCGCCATGATGCCGGCCATCATGCCCTGGTACTTGCCCCGCTCGCGGGGCGGGATCAGGTCGCCGATGATCGCCATGACACCGACCATGAGACCGCCGGCGCCGAGACCCTGGATGGCGCGGAATCCGATCAGCTCACCCATGTTCTGGGCCATGCCGCTCAGCGCGGAGCCGATCAGGAAGATCACGATCGACGTCATGAACGAGCCCTTGCGGCCGTACATGTCGCCGAGCTTGCCCCAGATCGGGGTGGAGGCCGCGGTGGCGAGCGTGTACGCCGTCACGACCCAGGAAAGGTGCTCGAGTCCGCCGAGGTCGCCCACGATGGTCGGCATGGCCGTGCCGACGATCATGTTGTCGAGCATCGCCAGCATCATCGTGAGCATCAGCGCGAGCAGGACCACGCGCACGCTGCGCTGCTGCTTCTCACCCTCGGCCGGTTTCCCGGTCTGCTCGGCGGCCGGTTCGGCCGCCTTCGTCTTGTCCGCCATCGTTCCCACTCCCCTATGTACCTGTGCCGTCGGACCGGCTACTTACTTGCCGACCGGCAAGCTCATCACATCCGGGAAAATAGCCCTCTAACTAGCCGGGCGTCAAGTAAGTTGGACTAGTTTTACCTGCCGGTCGACAGGTAAGTTTCCAAGCAGGGCGAGGGAGACGAGGATGGGCGGCACCATGGACGGCATCAAGCGGCAGCGCCGAGGCGACACTCGGCAGCGCATCCAGGACGTAGCCCTCGAACTCTTCTCCGAGCACGGCTACGAGAAGACCTCGCTGCGCGAGATCGCCGAGCACCTGGACGTCACCAAGGCGGCGCTCTACTACCACTTCAAGACCAAGGAAGAGATCCTGATCAGCATCTTCCAGGATCTGACGCGGCCGCTCGACGAGCTGATCGAATGGGGCAGGCGGCAGCCGCACAGCCTGGAGACCAAGCAGGAGGTGCTGCGCCGCTACAGCGAGGCCCTCGGCGGAGCGTCCCCGCTCTTCCGCTTCATGCAGGAGAACCAGGCGACGGTCCGCGAGCTGAGCATCGGCGAGACCTTCAAGGACCGCATGATCAGCATGCTGGAGATCATCAAGGAGCCCGAGGCACCGCTGACCGACCAGGTCCGCTGCATCAGCGCGCTCTTCACGATGCACGCCGGGATGTTCGTCCTCAAGGAGGTCGAAGGCGACCCCGAGGACAAGCGCAGGGCCGTCCTGGAGGTCGCGATCGATCTGGTGACACAGGCTCACGGAGGCGGGGCCTCCCAGCGGTGACCTGCCTCACGGCATCGCGTACGACGACGGAGCCCCGGTGCCGCTTTCGGCACCGGGGCTCCGCCTCGGGTTCCGCTCTCCGGCACACACGCCGGGGCTCCGCGCCGGGTCACCGGCGCGAGCGGGTCAGACCTTGACGCCCATCTTGTTCAGGAACGCGACGGGGTTGACGGCCGAACCGTAGTTGGGGGTCGTGCGGATCTCGAAGTGCAGGTGCGGGCCGCTGGAGTTACCAGTGTTGCCGGACAGGGCTATGTGCTGGCCGGTGGACACGACCTGGCCGACGTGCACGTCGATGCGCGACAGGTGGGCGTACTGCGAGTACGTGCCGTTGGCGTGCTTGATGACGACGGCGTTGCCGTACGCCGGACCGTCACCGGCGCCGTTGGGGCCCGCCTTGACGACGGTGCCGCCGTGGGCGGCCATGACGTTGGTGCCGGTCGGCACGGCGAAGTCCTGGCCGGAGTGCTTGTGGGCCCACATGCCGCCGGCCTGGTTGAAGCTGGCGGACAGGGAGTACTTCGCGACCGGGTCGACCCAGGAGGCGGCCTTCTTCTTGGCGGCGGCCTTCTTCGCGACGGTCGCCTTCGTGACGGCGGCCTTCTTCGCGGCGGCGGCCTTGGCCTGAGCGGCGGCCTGGGTGTGAACGGCGTTGGCCGCGGTGACGGTGGCGCTGCTGCTGACGCCGGTTTCAGCGGCGGTCGCGACCCCTGCGCCCAGCACGACCGAGGCGCCCAGACCGACGGTCAGAACGGCCGCCCGAGTGCGAACCAGGGACGTAAGGGACTTGCGGGACGTGACGCGCTTCGACATGAAAACCTCGTGGAGACGGGGACAAGGGACTGAACAACAGCTCCGGCGGACTGCTCGCTGCCGTGCTGGCCATTCATTGGTAACCCGCGCCCCCAACCCGGTTCAAACCCCCCATCTACGGTGCGAAGTAGTACTTGATACTGAAACTTCCCGAACCTTGACACTCCGGACATCCGGCACTGGATCTTGCCTGTTTGGCGCCGAAAGCAGGGTTTAACCCCACTTCAGCCCTATACATCCCTTGCTAAACCTGCCTTCGACCCACCCGTCGGGACTCCCTGCCGTCAGTCCCTCCCACCCTGGGCCAAAGGTCCTTTTTGTCCGTTTTCGGGTATCCACTAATCAACCTAGTACCGGACAAAACGCCTGTGCCTCATGTCACCGGGGCACCCGCTCCGGACCCCCCTGAATGTGACGCGGGCTACCCTGCCTGCCCCTGCTTTCAAGGGTCTTGGGGCGTCCGCGAACCCTTCAGGGGCACCCCGCGGCACCACTGTGCCGATCCGCCGCCAGACCATACGGTTGCCCTTCCGGCCCAACGCTCTCCGGGGGGATCGTCATGGACCCAGTAACCATCGGCACGCGCCTGGCCTCGAGCGTGGCCGCGCCGCTGGTCAGGAAGCTCTTCGTGGCCGAGGGGCCGGGAGCGGGGCTCGTGGACAGGCCCGTACGGATCTCGGCGCTCGTCTCCTTCACGGGCGAGAAACGGGTCGTCGGAGAGAGGGAACTGGCCAGGCTCTCGGCCGACCTCGTCGGCCGGGCCCTGCGGGGCGGCGAGCGCCCCCTCCCCGCCGACGAGGAACAGGCCGTCGTCCACGCCCTCGGCCGGACCCTGCACGCCCTGGGCGACCTCACCATGACGGACGTCCAGGCGGTGGAGCTCGGCCACCGGGCACTCGCCCTGCGGCTGCGCGCGGCCGCCGGGGACCCCGGCCGGGACCTGTCCTTCGACGCGACCCTGTTCTACGAGGGGCTGCTCGACACCGCCTGCCTGCACGTCCTGCACTTCTTCACGCAGCGCTCGGCGTTCGTCCCCCGCACCCTCGTGGAACAGAGCCGCAGACAGCGCGAACTCATCGCCAAGGTGGACGAGCTCATCGCCCGCACGCCCATGACGGGCGGCACCGACCAGGCCTTCGAACAGCGCTATCTCGCCCATGTCGCCACCCGGCACGGCCACCTCACCATCTACGGCATCGACCTCGTCAACTCCCCCGAACGCTGGCCGCTGGACGCCGCCTACCTCAGCCTCCAGGCCCTGCGCCCCCCGGAGGACGAGCGGACCGCCACCGCGGAGGGCGTGCCCCTCGCCGCCGCAGGCGCCCCGCTGCCCGCCGAACAGGCCCTCGCGGAACAGGACCTCGTCCTCCTGCGCGGGGTGGCCGGCTCCGGCAAGACCACGCTGGTGCAGTGGCTCGCGGTGACCGCGGCGCGCGGGGAGCGGGGCGACCGCGTCCCCTTCGTCCTCCCGCTGCGCACCCTGGTCCGCCGGCCCGACGGCCTGCCGGCCCCCGACGCCTTCCTGTCCGCCGTCCGGATCCCCTTCCACGCGACCCAGCCGGACGGCTGGAGCGACAGGGTGCTCCGGCACGGCCGCGGCCTCCTCCTCGTCGACGGGCTCGACGAGATCCCCGAACGTGAGCGCGAACACACCCGCCGCTGGCTGCGCGAACTCCTCGACGCCTACCCGGGCAACCAGTGGCTCGTCACCTCCCGCCCCTCGGCCGTACGTGAGGACTGGCTCACACCCGACGGCTTCACCGAACTCGTCCTCTCACCGATGACCGGCGACGACGTGGCCGCCTTCATCCGCCGCTGGCACGACGCGGCACGCCTGGACTCCCCCGGCACCGACCTCCTCGACGGCTACGAGCGCTCCCTCCTCGACGCCGTCCGGATCAGGCAGGACCTCGGCCGCCTCGCCACCAATCCCCTGATGTGCGGCCTGATCTGCGCGCTGCACCGCGACCGGCGGGGCTATCTGCCGCACGGCAGACAGGAGTTGTACGACGCCGCGCTCTCCATGCTGCTCGCGCGCCGCGACGAGGAGCGCGACATGTTCGCCACCGGAAGCGGCCACGACGGCGTCCATCTCACCGAACTCCCCCAGATCCAGCTCCTCCAGCGGCTCGCCTACTGGCTGATCCGCAACAACCGGTCGGAGATGGACCGGGACCGCGCCGAACGCATCGTCGCCGACGTCCTGCCCTCGCTCCCGGCCGCGGCCCGGCAGGGCGACGCCGGACAGATCCTGCGTCACCTCGTCCTGCGCAGCGGCCTGCTGCGTGAACCCGCCCCGGGAACCGTGGAGTTCGTCCACCGCACCTTCCAGGACTACCTGGGCGCCAAGGCCGCCGTGGAGGACGGGGACTTCGGGCTGCTGGTGCGCAACGCCGGGGAGTCCCAGTGGGCGGACGTGGTCCGGATGGCCGTCGCCCACGCCCGTCCCCGTGAACGGGCCGAACTGCTCGGCTCCATGACCGGAGCGGCGGCACGGCTCGACGGCGCGGCGGCGACCCGCGTACGACTGCTCGCCCTCGCCTCGCTGGAACACGCCACGCAGCTCGCGCCCGACGTACGGGCCGCCGTCGAGAGCGACGCGGCAGCCCTCGTCCCGCCGAGGTCGGCGGCGGAGGCGCGCGCCCTCGCCGAGGCCGGCCCGCTCGTCCTGGAACTGCTGCCCGGGCCCGAGGGGCTGACCGATGCCGAGGCCCGCGGTGTCGTGATCACCGCCTCCCTGATCGGCACCGACGCGGCCGTCCCCGTGCTGGCGCGCTTCCGTTCCCACCCGGCCGTGTCGGTGCGGGCCCAGCTCACCTGGGCATGGCACCGGTTCGACACCGAGCGCTACGGGGCCGAGGTCATCGCCGGACTGGATCCGGCGGGGCTGTACTTCACCGCGCACTCGGCCTCCCAGCTCCATGTGCTCCGCGAACTGGGCGGCCGGTCCAGGCTGCAGATCATCGGGGACATCGGGTCCGCGGACCTGCGCTCCTGCCTTCCGCCCGACCGGGTGACCCATCTGGCGCTGCTCTACAACAGCCGCATGGAGGACCTGGACTTCCTGAGGGCCCAGCCGCGGCTGGCGCAGCTCAACCTCGACCAGTGCACGGAGGTCGGCAGCTTCGCGCCCCTCGCGGAGCTGCCCCTGCGGACCCTGTCGATGCTGTCCCACCAGGGGCGGACCCCGCCGCCCGCCGGTCTGACCGCGCTGACGTCCCTGCGGGAACTGAACGTGGGACACCGGCTCCCGGGCCCGTCCCTGAGCGGGACGCTCCCCCTGGACTCGCCGCTGGAGGTCCTCTCCTTCGGGCTGGACGTGCTGCGGGAGACCGGGCTGCGGGGGCTGGGCCACTGGCGGCGGTCGCTGCGCACCCTGTGGCTGAGCCGGGTGCCCGGAGAGCTCGGTCCGGAGGACTGGTCCGAGGCCGCCGCGCTGCCGGGGCTCAGGGAGCTGCGGATCCACCGGTCCGCGCTCGGAGCCCTCGTGTCGGCGCCGCCGCTGCCGTCCGTCGAACATCTGGAGCTGAGGAAGCCGGCGGGGAACGAGGACCTTTCCGCGCTGAGGACCATGCTGCCCCATCTGCGGACGGTCCACTTCGTCCTCGGTTCGGACACCGGCACCGTGCCCGAACGGCTCGCGGAGCAGTTGCCGGGCGAGCACACGGCGACCGTCACCCAGGGCGTCATGTGACTCCCCGGCCACGGAAAAGGGGCTGCCCCGGGACCGAAGTCCCGGGGCAGCCCCTTTTCAGGCGGACCCGGAGGTCACGCCTCCTTGCTCAGGTTGGGACCGGCACCGCCCGCGGCCTGCTCGATCGGCGGGACGTCGGGGAGTGCCGACTTCTCCTCACCGCGGAAGGTGAAGGTCTTGGCCTCGCCCTCGCCCTCCGTGTCGACGACCACGATGTGGCCCGGACGGAGCTCGCCGAAGAGGATCTTCTCCGAGAGGACGTCCTCGATCTCGCGCTGGATGGTCCGGCGCAGCGGCCGGGCGCCCAGGACGGGGTCGTAGCCCTTCTTCGCGAGGAGCGACTTGGCGGTCGGGCTGAGCTCGATGCCCATGTCCCGGTCCTTCAGACGCTCGTCGACCTTGGCGATCATGAGGTCGACGATCTGGATGATGTCTTCCTCGGTGAGCTGGTGGAAGACCACCGTGTCGTCGACACGGTTCAGGAACTCGGGGCGGAAGTGCTGCTTCAGCTCCTCGTTGACCTTGGCCTTCATCCGGTCGTAGTTCGTCTTGACGTCGCCCACGGCCGCGAAGCCGAGGTTGAAGCCCTTGGAGATGTCCCGGGTGCCGAGGTTGGTCGTCATGATGATGACCGTGTTCTTGAAGTCCACGACCCGGCCCTGGGAGTCGGTCAGACGACCGTCCTCCAGGATCTGCAGCAGCGAGTTGAAGATGTCCGGGTGGGCCTTCTCGACCTCGTCGAAGAGGACGACGGAGAACGGCTTGCGGCGGACCTTCTCGGTCAGCTGGCCGCCCTCTTCGTAGCCCACGTAGCCGGGGGGCGAACCGAAGAGACGCGAGACCGTGTGCTTCTCGCTGAACTCCGACATGTCGAGGGAGATCAGTGCGTCCTCGTCACCGAAGAGGAACTCCGCGAGGGTCTTCGACAGCTCCGTCTTACCGACACCCGAGGGGCCGGCGAAGATGAAGGAGCCACCGGGACGCTTCGGGTCCTTCAGACCCGCTCGCGTACGGCGGATCGCCTGCGAGAGCGCCTTGATGGCGTCCTTCTGGCCGATGACCCGCTTGTGGAGCTCGTCCTCCATGCGCAGCAGACGCGAGGACTCCTCCTCGGTCAGCTTGAAGACCGGGATGCCGGTGGCGGTGGCCAGGACCTCGGCGATCAGCTCGCCGTCGACCTCGGCCACGACGTCCATGTCGCCGGCCTTCCACTCCTTCTCGCGCTTGGCCTTCGCCGCCAGCAGCTGCTTCTCCTTGTCGCGGAGAGAGGCCGCCTTCTCGAAGTCCTGGGAGTCGATGGCCGACTCCTTGTCGCGGCGCACGCCCGCGATCTTCTCGTCGAACTCGCGGAGGTCCGGCGGCGCGGTCATCCGGCGGATGCGCATCCGGGAGCCGGCCTCGTCGATCAGGTCGATCGCCTTGTCGGGCAGGAAGCGGTCCGAGATGTACCGGTCGGCGAGCGTCGCCGCCTGCACCAGGGCCTCGTCCGTGATGGACACGCGGTGGTGGGCCTCGTACCGGTCGCGCAGACCCTTGAGGATCTCGATCGTGTGGGGGAGGGAAGGCTCCGCCACCTGGATCGGCTGGAAGCGGCGCTCGAGGGCCGCGTCCTTCTCGAGGTGCTTGCGGTACTCGTCCAGCGTGGTCGCACCGATGGTCTGGAGCTCACCGCGGGCCAGCATCGGCTTCAGGATCGAAGCGGCGTCGATGGCGCCCTCTGCGGCACCCGCACCGACCAGCGTGTGCAGCTCGTCGATGAACAGGATGATGTCGCCGCGGGTGCGGATCTCCTTGAGGACCTTCTTCAGGCGCTCCTCGAAGTCACCGCGGTAGCGGGAGCCGGCGACCAGCGCGCCGAGGTCCAGGGTGTAGAGGTGCTTGTCCTTGAGGGTCTCGGGCACCTCGCCCTTGACGATGGCCTGGGCGAGGCCCTCGACGACGGCGGTCTTGCCGACGCCGGGCTCACCGATGAGCACCGGGTTGTTCTTCGTACGGCGGGACAGCACCTGCATGACCCGCTCGATCTCCTTCTCGCGCCCGATGACCGGGTCGAGCTTGGACTCACGAGCGGCCTGGGTGAGGTTCCGGCCGAACTGGTCGAGGACCAGGGACGTGGAGGGGGTGCCCTCGGCAGGACCGCCGGCGGTGGCGGTCTCCTTGCCCTGGTAGCCGGAGAGCAGCTGGATCACCTGCTGCCGCACCCGGTTGAGGTCTGCGCCCAGCTTGACCAGGACCTGGGCGGCGACGCCCTCGCCCTCGCGGATCAGGCCGAGCAGGATGTGCTCCGTGCCGATGTAGTTGTGGCCCAGCTGAAGGGCCTCGCGGAGCGACAGCTCCAGGACCTTCTTGGCACGGGGGGTGAAGGGGATGTGGCCGGAGGGGGCCTGCTGGCCCTGGCCGATGATCTCCTCCACCTGCTGGCGGACCGCCTCGAGCGAAATCCCGAGGCTCTCCAGGGCCTTAGCGGCGACACCCTCACCCTCGTGGATCAGGCCCAGGAGGATGTGCTCGGTGCCGATGTAGTTGTGGTTGAGCATCCGGGCTTCTTCCTGAGCCAGGACGACAACCCGCCGCGCGCGGTCGGTGAACCTCTCGAACATCGTTAATCGCTCCTCAGAGCGGTCAGGCAGTAAGGGGACGCTCCCCTCCCTGTCCTTCCGCAGCTTAGTCCCGCAAGCGGGGACCGCTCATTCCAACTGCCGACACCGTCCTTGGCCTCCTGACCCCGAACGCCGACATCTGCTCCAACCTGATGGTGCGAGACGATGTTCCCGCAGGCCAGGCAGATACCCTCTCCCGCTGTACGCCGATGGCGAACGTGAGATGCCCGAGCCCTGCGTGTCGCCCCTCCCCACTAGGCATGTCTTACCCGCGCGCACTGACAGTCCATGCCGCGCGCACCGTTTCCCTCCGCTACGGGCGAACATCCATGCCCGGCGAAACGCTCCCGCACGCCCCTTCACAAGGAACTCTGTGCGGTTGCGTGAACACCCAGCGTAACTCCGGGGGTCTTTTGACGGTTGCTCCTTGCATGGTTCCCACCGTCCCCGCCCCCCGTCGGCCGTCCGATCCGGGTGATCCGGTCGATCCGGTGTGCCGGTGGTACGAGAACGAACTGGGCTGGGCGGCAGTGCCCGGGCCGCCGGTACGGCTGGTCACGGGGCTGCGCTTCGACGTCCTGGAGGTGCCGGCGGAGGCGGGATTCCCGGCGCTGCGGCATCTGGGACCGGCTTCCCCGGTGGTGCTTCACGGGGAGCGGATGCGGCTGCTGGTGGCCGCGGGGAGCGCGGAGGAGCTGCCGGGGCTGCTCGACTGGCTGGAGTGGGGCGCTCTCGCGCTGGATCTCACGGCGATCGGCGCGGGCGGAAGCATCGAGGCTCCCCCGCCCACGGCCGGTCCGGAAACAGCCAGTGGCCCACGAGGGGCCGTCCGCTGGCTGCGGCCCCCGGAGCCCGGCCGCGCGGTGGAACCGGCGTTGCCGACACTGTCGGCGCTGGGCGGTGGGGCCGCCGGCGGGGGCGTTGGGGGCGCCCCCGATCTCGTACGACTGGTGCAGACGATGGCGACGCAGTGCCATCGGGTAAGACTGCGGCGAGCGCGTGCTCAGCCGTTGGCCTTCTCGTAGGCCTCGCGAATGGTCGCGGGAACACGGCCGCGGTCGTTGACCTCCAGGCCGTTCTCCTTTGCCCAGGCGCGGATGAGCGCGGTGTCCTGGGCGCCGCCGGAAGCGACGCGGGCCTTTCCGCGTCCGCCCGAAGCACGGCCACCGGTACGACGGCCACCCTTGACGTAGGCGTCGAGAAGGCCACGGAGCTTGTCCGCATTGGCGGTCGTGAGATCGATTTCGTACGTCTTGCCGTCCAGCGCGAACGTCACGGTCTCGTCCGCCTCGCCACCGTCGAGGTCGTCGACAAGAAGGACCTGAACCTTCTGTGCCACCGGATTTCCTTTCATCGATAACTTCAAGGGCAAGGAGGGCCCCGCGGCGTCCGCCGTTTCGCCGTCCCTTGTTATATGCAGTACTGCAGTACGTCGGAAAGCAAACCGCTTTTGCCGGAAAAACACAAACCCCTGGCAGGGACTCAGTGGACTCGGCCCGCCCGGAAACGTGCGCGTTTCGGACATAGGGAACGTGGGCAACGCACTCCGCCGGAATAGCCGGTCGCGATCACAGATGCAGAAGCATCCGACTGTTGCCCAAGGTGTTCGGTTTCACTCGTTCGAGACCGAGGAACTCCGCGACGCCCTCGTCATAGGAACGCAGGAGCTCGGCGTAGACATCGGTGTCGACGGGTGTCTCACCGATCTCCACGAAGCCGTGCTTCGCGAAGAAGCCGACTTCGAAGGTCAGACAGAAAACCCGCCGAACACCGAGCCAGCGGGCGGTCTGGAGCAACTTCTCCAGCAACTGATGACCGACGCCCAGGCCCTTGACCGTGGGGTTCACCGCGAGAGTGCGGACTTCCGCGAGGTCTTCCCACATCACGTGGAGGGCGCCGCAGCCGACCACCTCGGCGTTGTCGTCGCGTTCCGCGACCCAGAACTCCTGGATGTCCTCGTAAAGGGTGACGGTGGCTTTGTCGAGCAGGATACGGCGGCGCACGTTCGCGTCGAGGAGTCGGCGTACGGCCGGGACATCGCTGGTCCTGGCCCGCCGGACGGTGACGGCTTTTGCGCTGACTTCGGGATGCTCCGCCGGAAGCCCTGCCGGAACCTCCGCGGGATGCTCTGCTGACATGAGCGGACGCTATCGCCCGGAGGCGTCCCCGTCAGCGGCGGGGTTCTCCTCGGAGGGCTCGGGCGCCGGTGGCCTTTCGGCGGCTTCGGGGGCTCGCGGTTCCGGCCCTTGCACCATGCGTACGGCATCGCTGAGGGCCACGCGCTGTTCCGCGCTCATCATCCCGAAGAAGGCGACGAGAGCGGCCGCCGGGTTGTCGCTCTGCGACCAGGCGTCGTTCATCAGGGCCGCCGAGTAGGCGGCCCGTGTGGAGACCGCCTCATATCGATAGGCCCGGCCTTCCGCCTCGCGGCGGACCCAGCCCTTCTGATGGAGATTGTCCAAAACGGTCATCACCGTGGTGTAGGCGATGGACCGTTCCTGTTGAAGGTCTTCCAGGACTTCCCGAACGGTCACCGGGCGGTTCCACTTCCACACCCGCGTCATGACCGCGTCTTCGAGTTCTCCCAATGGGCGAGGCACAGTTCAGAACAATAGTGGGAGAGGGGCAACAAAAAGGGCGTACGACTCGAAGGACGCAGGAAACGTCCGAGTCGTACGCCGTGACGGCGGGGCCGGTGCGGTGCGGGCCCGCACCGGGGGATGCCGGCGGGAGCCGCGCGGGCCCCCCGGGGATCAGGCCCCGGAGTCCTTGGGGGCCGAGGTCTGCTGGGCGGACTCCACGCGCGCGAGCGCGGCGTCGACGGCCCCGTCCTCCTTGGCCTTGTTGGCCCCGCCCTGACTCTTCACGATCGTCACGATGAGCCCGATGAAGAACACGGCCATCACTACCGGGGGCACGAGCGCGGAGACGTAGTCCATGCCACCAGAGTAGCCAGCGGGCACCGTTGGGCTCAGCCGGGGTCCGTGACGGCGCCTAGCCCGCGGCGAGGTGCTGCGGCGGGTCCGCCGGAGGGGGGCCGGGCTTGCGCCGGGGCGGGAAGACCTCGCCCGGGGTGGGGATCGGCCGGTCCGGGCGGGGCGACCGGGCCGGCGGCTGGGGCTGCGGCCTCGGCTCGGGCCTCCTGTCGGGCTCCTCGGCCGCGCGGCCGCCGGGCAGGGCCAGCAGACGGGTGCGGGACGGGGGGACCGGGACGACCGCGCGGCCCGCGAGCCGGGCGCGCACGTCCTGCTCGGCGAGGACCCGGCAGCGCTCCAGGAGAGCGGCGGCCGCGGGGTTGCCGCGCAGCGCGCGCAGCGCCGCGAGGTCGTCGGGGTTCGGCCGGTATCCGGAGGCGAGGACTTCCTCCAGGAGGGCCAGATAGCCGGCGACGGTGCCCGGCAGGGCGGCCCGGTAGCGGGCGAGATCGGCCACCAGGAAGGCCCGGAGCCTGGCCCCCTCGTGGGCGGCCTCGTCGACGGACTCGGCGAGGCGGAGGCAGTCCTGGACGTCCTCGGCCGAGACGGGGCTGGGGTGCAGGGCGAGGGCGAGGGCACGGCGGAGCACACGCAGCTCCTCCGCACCGAACGCCATGCCGCCGTGGGATCCGTAGGGCGTGGGCATGGGGCGACGATACGTGCTAATCAGACAAAATCCGCATAGCGGAAGAAATGTGGCGCGTCCTGCTATGGCCGGGGGCGCGTCCTGCTGTGACCGGGGGCCGAGTGCCGGGCGCCCGGTACGGGGCCGAGTCCGGGACAGGGGCAGGGGCAGGATCCGGGGCAGGGCCCGGGTGCGGGTCCGGGTGCCGGGGCGGGGTGCGGGTGCCGGGTGCGGGTGCCGGGTCTGGGTCCGGGTGCCGGAGCCGGGTGCGGGTGCGGAAGCCGGGTGTGGGGCCAGGCGCCGGGCGCCGGGGTCAGAGGCCGGATCCGGGCGCCGGGGCCAGGTACTGGCTGGGGAATTCCGTTCGGGAATCCGGAAACGCGTCGGCCCCGGCGGAGCGGAAACGGAAAGGGCCCCGCGGACGCGGAGCCCCTTCGATGCCGGCTGCCCGCCGCACGCGGGCGGGTGTCACATGCGCGAGACGTTCCGCTCGTACACCAGACGCAGCCCGATCAGCGTCAGCCAGGGCTCGTGCTCGTCGATCACCGAGGACTCGCCGAGGACCATCGGGGCGAGTCCACCGGTGGCGATGACGGTGACGTCCTCGGGGTCGTCGGCGAGCTCGCGCGCCATCCGGTTCACGACCCCGTCGACCTGGCCCGCGAACCCGTAGATGATGCCGGACTGCATCGCCTCGACGGTGTTCTTGCCGATCACCGCACGCGGCCGGGCCACCTCGATCTTGCGGAGCTGCGCGCCCCTGACGCCGAGGGCCTCGACGGAGATCTCGATGCCGGGCGCGATGACACCGCCGATGTACTCGCCCCGCGCGCTGACCGCGTCGAAGGTGGTCGCCGTACCGAAGTCGACGACGATCGCCGGTCCTCCGTACAGCTCGACGGCCGCCACGGCGTTGATGATCCGGTCGGCGCCGACCTCCTTGGGGTTGTCCGTCAGGATCGGCACGCCCGTCTTGACCCCGGGTTCGACCAGCACGGCGGGGACATCGCCGTAGTAGCGCCGCGTCACCTCGCGCAGCTCGTGCAGCACGGACGGCACGGTCGCGCAGATCGCTATGCCGTCGATGCCGTCGCCGAGCTCCTCGCCGAGCAGCGGGTGCATGCCCATGAGGCCCTGGAGCAGCACGGCGAGTTCGTCGGCGGTGCGGCGCGAGTCGGTGGAGATCCGCCAGTGCTCGACGATCTCCTCGCCGTCGAAGAGACCGAGGACCGTGTGGGTGTTGCCCACGTCGATGGTCAGCAGCATGGCCGGGGTTACTCCGCCGCTCGCAGGTCGAGGCCGATGTCGAGGATCGGGGAGGAGTGCGTGAGCGCACCCACCGCGAGGAAGTCGACGCCCGTCTTGGCGTAGGCCGAGGCGTTGGCGAGGGTGAGCCGGCCGGACGCCTCCAGCAGGGCACGGCCGGCAACGAGGGCGACCGCCTCCTCGCACTCGACCGGGGTGAAGTTGTCGAGCAGGATCAGGTCGGCGCCCGCGTCCACGACGTCGCGCAGCTGGTGCAGGGTGTCGACCTCGACCTCGACGGGGACCTCGGGGAACATCTCCCGTACGGCCTTGAAGGCCTCGGCCACGCCGCCCGCGGCGACCACGTGGTTGTCCTTGACCAGCGCGGCGTCGGACAGCGACATGCGGTGGTTGACGCCGCCGCCGCAGCGCACCGCGAACTTCTCCAGGGAGCGCAGGCCCGGCGTGGTCTTGCGGGTGTCCCGCACACGCGTGCCGGTGCCCTCCAGGGCGTCCGCCCACGCGCGCGTGGCGGTCGCGATGCCGGACAGGCGGCACAGGAGGTTCAGGGCGCTGCGTTCGGCCGTGAGCAGGTCGCGGGTGCGCGTGGTGACGCTCAGCAGCTTCTGGCCGGCCTCGACCAGGTCGCCGTCCTCGACGTGCCGCTCGACCTCGAACTCGTCGGTGCAGACCACGGACAGGACGGCCTCGGCGACGCGCAGGCCCGCGACGACGCCCGCGTCCCGGGCGGTGAAGTCCCCGGTGGAGACGGCGTCCTCGGGGATGGTCGCGACGGTCGTCACGTCCACGCCGTGGTCGAGGTCCTCCTGGATCGCCACGTTCGCGATGTCCTCGACCTCCAGGGGGTCGAGCCCCGCGTCGGCGAGGAGCTGGGCCAGAGCGGGATCGAGACCGCACTCCAGGTACGCCTCGTCCATGTCTGCGCCGCAGCCGCAGCCGTCGCCGCAGCCGCCGCTCTCGGCGAGGGGAAGGTCGTGGGTGCTCACTTCGGTCACTGCTCCTGGGGACGGGACGGGGGCGCCGGGTGGGGCTGCCGGGATGTCGGGGGGAAGTCTGCGGTATCGGTGGTGCGCACGGCGAGGGTCCGGTCGGGATTCAGCCGTACGACGATGTGACGGCGCCACTCGTCGTCCCGGTCGGCGTGGTCCTCCCGCCAGTGGCAGCCGCGGGTCTCCTCGCGCAGCAGGGCGGCGGCGACCAGGACGCGGGCCACGCACAGAAGGTTGGTGGCCTCCCAGGTGTCGACGCCGGGCTCGGAGGTCTTGCCGTTCTCGTCGAGGGCGTCCCGCGCGTCGGTGTGCAGCCGCTGGAGCTGTTCCGCCGCGGCGGCGAGGGACTCGGCGGAGCGCAGCACTCCGGCGCCGCTCGTCATGATCCGCTGGATCGCGAAGCGGGTCTCGGGGGCGAGCAGCGGGTGCGCGGGCGTCTCGGGGTGCGGCACCGGCTGGGGCACGCGTGCGTGCAGGCCGTCCTCGGCGTGGCGCGCCGCGATGTCGGCGGCGATCCGCTCGGCGTAGACCAGGCCTTCCAGCAGCGAGTTGGAGGCGAGCCGGTTGGCGCCGTGGACGCCCGTGCAGGCGACCTCGCCGCACGCGTACAGGCCGGGGACCGTGGTGCGGCCCCGGGCGTCGGTGCGGACGCCGCCGGAGGCGTAGTGGGCGGCCGGGGCGACCGGGACGGGCTCGGTCACCGGGTCGATGCCGTTGGCGCGGCAGGCGGCGAGGATCGTGGGGAAGCGGTGCTCCCACATGGCGGCGCCGAAGTGCCGGGCGTCGAGGAACATGTGCTCGGCGTCCTGCTCCAGCATGCGGCGCGTGATGCCCTTGGCGACGATGTCCCGGGGCGCCAGTTCGGCCAGCTCGTGCTGTCCGACCATGAAGCGCACGCCGTCCGCGTCGACCAGGTGGGCGCCCTCGCCGCGTACCGCCTCGGAGACCAGCGGCTGCTGGCCCTCCGCGTCGGCGCCGAGGAAGAGCACGGTCGGGTGGAACTGGACGAATTCGAGGTCGGAGACCTCGGCGCCCGCGCGCAGGGCGAGGGCCACGCCGTCGCCGGTGGAGACGGACGGGTTGGTGGTCGCGGAGTAGACCTGGCCCATGCCGCCGGTCGCGAGGACCACGGCGGGGGCGTGGACGGCACCCACGCCGTCGTGCTGGCCCTCTCCCATGACGTGCAGGGTCACACCCGCGGTGCGGCCCTCCGCGTCCGTCAGGAGGTCCAGGACGAGGGCGTTCTCGACCGTGCGCAGGCCGCGCGCGCGGACCGCCTCGACGAGGGCCCGGGAGATCTCGGCCCCGGTCGCGTCGCCGCCCGCGTGCGCGATGCGGCGGCGGTGGTGGCCGCCCTCGCGGGTGAGTTCGAGGCCGCCCTCGGAGGTCTCGTCGAAGTGGGCGCCGGTCGCGATGAGCCGGCGGACGGCGTCCGGGCCCTCGGTGACGAGGATGCGCACGGCCTCCTCGTCGCACAGGCCCGCGCCCGCGACCAGGGTGTCGTCCAGGTGCTGCTCGGGGGTGTCGCCCTCGCCGAGCGCGGCGGCGATGCCGCCCTGCGCCCAGCGGGTGGAGCCGTCGTCGAGGCGGGCCTTGGTGACGACGACGGTCCGCAGCCCCGCGGCCTCGCAGCGCAGGGCGGCGGTGAGCCCGGCGACGCCGGAGCCGACGACCACGACGTCCGCGCTCAGGGCCCAGCCCGGGGCGGGCGCGTGCAGGCGTATGCCGGTTCCGGTGGCGGTGTCTGAACCTGTGCCTTTGCCGGTCACGAGGCGGCTCCGAAGGTGAGGGGAAGGTTGTCGATCAGCCGGGTCGTCCCGACCCGGGCGGCGACGGCGAGGACCGCCTCGCCGGTGAAGTCGTCCGGGACCTCGGTGAAGTCGTCCGGGTCGACGAGAGCGAGATAGTCCAGGACCAGCGGCGGCCGCAGGCGGGCCGCCTCGTCGAGGACCAGCCGGGCGGCCGAGCGGACCCCGCCCGGCCAGCCGGGGACGGCCTTGGCGACGGCGTGCGCGTCGGCCGCGGCCCGGGACTCGCCTATGGCGCTGAGGGCTTCGGCGCGCTCGCGCGTGGCCGGCACCTCCAGGGCCCGCGCGCGCAGTGCCTCCTGGGCGGCGTGCCGGTCCCGGCCGGCGAACAGGGCCTGGGAGAGGGCGAGCGCGGTGCGCCGCTCCTCGGCCGAGAGGTAGCGGTTGCGGCTGGAGAGGGCGAGCCCGTCCTCCTCGCGCACGGTGGGGACGCCGGTGATCTCCACGCCGAAGTTCAGGTCCCGTGCCATGCGCCGGATCAGGGCGAGCTGCTGGGCGTCCTTCTGGCCGAACAGGGCCACGTCGGGCCGGGTCAGGTGCAGCAGCTTGGCGACGACGGTGAGCATGCCGTCGAAGTGACCGGGCCGCACGGAACCCTCCAGGCGCTCGCCCATCGGTCCCGCGGAGATCCGGACCTGGGGCTCGCCGCCGGGGTAGACCTCGTCGACGGACGGCGCGAACACGACGTCCGCGCCCGCCTGTTCGGCGATCTTCAGGTCGGCGTCGAGCGTGCGGGGGTAGCGGTCGAGGTCCTCGCCCTGGCCGAACTGGAGGGGGTTCACGAAGACGGTGACGACCACCTCGCCGCCGTCGCCGACGATCTCGCGGGCGGTGCGGATCAAGGTGGCGTGGCCCTCGTGGAGGGCGCCCATGGTCATCACGACGGCTCTGCGGCCGGTCCTGGCCCGCGCGGACAGTTCGCCGGCGGTGCGCAGCAGGGCGGTGGTCATCGGGTGTCTCCCTCGGTCCCCTGGGTCGCGTCCGTCCCGGCGGCGAGTACCCCCAGGAGGTCCTCGGCGAGTTCGGGCTTGAGCAGTCCGTGGGCGAGCGCGCGGTCGGCGGTCGCGCGGGCCATCGCCAGATAGCCGGCGACGGTGCCCGGGGCGTGCCTGCGCAGTTCGGCGACGTGCGCGGCGACCGTGCCCGCGTCCCCGCGCGCGACGGGTCCGGTCAGGGCCGCGTCGCCCGACCTGAGCGCGTTGTCCAGGGCGGCGCCGAGGAGCGGGCCGAGCATGCGGTCGGGGGCCTCGACACCGGCGGTGCGCAGCAGTTCCATCGACTCGGCGACCAGGGTCACCAGGTGGTTGGCGCCGAGCGCGAGGGCCGCGTGGTAGAGCGGCCGGGACTCCTCGGCGATCCACTCGGGCTCGCCGCCCATCTCGATCACGAGGGCCTCGGCGGCGAGCCGGAGCTGCTCGGGGGCGGTGACGCCGAAGGAGCATCCGGCGAGCCGCTGGACGTCCACGGCGGTGCCCGTGAAGGTCATCGCGGGGTGCAGGGCCAGCGGCAGCGCGCCCGCCCTGAGGGCCGGGTCGAGCACGCGCGCGCCGTACCGTCCGGAGGTGTGCACCAGGAGCTGTCCCGGGCGGACGGCGCCCGTCTCGGCGAGTCCTTCGACGAGGCCGGGGAGCGCGTCGTCGGGAACGGTCAGCAGGACGAGGTCGGCGCGCTGGAGGACCTCGGCCGGGGACAACAGCGGGACGTCCGGCAGGAGCTGTGCGGCCCGCCGCCTGGAGGCGTCGGAGACACCGGAGACGGCCACCGGGCGGTGTCCGGCGAGCTGGAGCGCGGCGGCGAGCGCGGGTCCGACGCGGCCGGCGCCGACGACGCCGACGGTCAGCCGCGCGGGGCGGTCCTTGGGCTCTGGCTGGGGGTACGTACTCACGCGACGGCGGCCTTCCGTTCCAGTCCGCTCGGGGTACCGGACGATTTCTCGTCATGTTAACGCGATTGGTCCGGGGGGAGCCCGGCCGTCCACAGGCTGTGGGTTTCCGTGCGCCGCGACACCGCCGGGGTCCCGGGCCGGGTGACCGGGATTTCCACAGGTCACCGGCGTGCGGAATTGGAGGTGACCGGCCGGGTCCGCTCGGGACATGATCCTGGGATGAGCGATACGGCGGCACGAAGCGGTGCGGACAGCGGTACGGACCCCGCGGAGCGGGGCGGGAGCGGCCTCGCGGGGCAGGGCGGGAGCGGCCTCGCGGGGCAGGGCGGGAGCGACCCCGCGGGGCAGGGCGGGGAGGGGGCGGCGGGACTGGCCCCCAAGGAGCGGTTCGAGCGGCGCGTGGCGGCCTGGAAGGCGGCCGGGCGGGTCCTGTGGCGGCCCGGCTACCAGCTGACGCTCCGTGAGCGCCTGGCGTGGCTGAACGAGGGCGCCGGCGACGTGTCCGACCTCGACGGGCGGGTCGACATGTACGGCGACGGCCTCGTCGAGACCCTGGAGGAGCGGGTCGCCGAACTGCTGGGCACGGAGGCGGCGGTCTTCTTCCCGACCGGGACCATGGCCCAGCAGGTCGCCCTGCGCTGCTGGGCGGGCCGCACCGGGAACCCGACCGTGGCCCTGCACGCCCTCAGTCACCCCGAGGTCCATGAACGGCAGGCGTTCAGCCAGGTCAGCGGTCTGCGCCCGGTCCGTCTGACGGACGAGCCCCGGATGCCGACCGCCGAGGAGGTACGGGACTTCCCCGAGCCGTTCGGCGCGCTGCTGCTGGAGCTGCCTCTGCGGGACGCCGGTTTCGTCCTGCCCACCTGGGAGGAGCTCACCGAGGTCGTGGAGGCGGCCCGGGAGCGGGACGCGGTGGTCCACATCGACGGGGCCCGGCTGTGGGAGTGCGCCCCGCACTTCGGCCGTTCCCTGGAGGAGATCGCCGGTCTCGCGGACAGCGTGTACGTCTCGTTCTACAAGTCGCTCGGCGGGTTCGGCGGTGCCGCCGTCGCGGGACCGAGGACGCTCGTCGACGAGGCGAAGACCTGGCGGCACCGGTACGGCGGCATGATCATCCAGCAGTTCCCGACCGTCCTGTCGGCGCTGATCGGCCTGGAGCGGGAGCTGCCCCGGCTGCCGGAGTACGTCGCCCACGCGCGCGTGGTGGCCGGCGCCCTGCGCGAGGGCTTCACCGAGGCGGGGGTCCCCTGGGTCCGTGTCCACCCGGAGGAGCCGCACACCCACCAGTTCCAGGTCTGGCTGCCGTACGACCCGGACGTCCTCGGGGACGCGGCGCTGCGGCAGGTCGAGGAGACCGGGACGGGCCTGTTCGCCCAGGGCTGGAACCGGGGCGGCCCGGGACTCGCGTACACCGAGGTCACGGTGGCCGAACCGGGGCTGGAGTGGACGGCGGAGGACGTGAAGGCGGCGGCCCGCGCGTTCGTGGGCATGCTGCCGGACCGGAAAGCCTCGTAGGACGGGGGCTCGCGCGGCCCCGCATGGGACCGGGGCTCGTGCGGTCTCTCCTAGGACGCGAATCCTGGAAGGCGCGGCACGGGGTCCGGGCGGGGCGGGCCGGGCGGGCGCTGCGGGTCTCAGTGGGCCGGCCGCCCGTGCAGCCAGCGGGTCAGGGCTCCGCGCAGGCGGCCGTGGGCCGGACGTCCGGCCACGACGGCGCGGAACCGGCGGTGGTCACGCACCGCGCGCGCGGTCTCCCAGTCGTGGCTGCCGGGTGCCGGAGGAGCGGCCTCCCCGTGCTGCGAGGACCGGTAGCTGTCCAGGAAGTACTGCTGGGTGATGCTCATGACCGACCGCCTCTCGGGAGAGGGATGGGGTCCGAAGGCCCCGTGCGAACTGCCCGGTCGTCCCAGGTTGCGCCTGATCACAGCGGCTGTCGCTCCGATTGACGGCCGTCGTCAATCGGCGGCGGCCGCTGTCGGTGGCGGGGTGCACCATGGGGGCATGAGCGTGCACATCGACATCGGCGGCCTGCGGCCGGAGCGGGTCGCCGTCGTGCCCTCGCCGCTCGCCGAGCTGGGGATGGCGCTGCACGCACTGGCGGAACCGGGGCACCACCCCGGGCTGCAGGGCTGGACGACGGGGGTGACCGCCGGGCTCGACGCCCATCTCGCGGACCGGATGTGCGAGGCGGACTTCCTGTGGCGTACGACGTTCTCGGACCTGTTCCTGCCGTGCGCGGGCGTGCCGGGCGGGGCCTCGGTGCCGGGCGCGACGCTCGCCGAGGACCTGGATCTGCTGGACAAGCTGACCGACGAGCAGTTCGTGGACGCGGCCCTGGAGTTCACCTGCGCGCTGGCCTACGGGACCGAAGGGCCGCACGCCCTCTCCGATCCCGAGGTGCGGCGCCGCGCCGTGGATCTGGCCGCCTCGCGGGGACCGCAGCAGACGCGGTTCACGGAGCGGCTGCTGGTGGACCCGCCGGGCGTGCGGGCCTGGCTGCGGCAGTTCCTGGAGGACTGCGACGAGGCATTCTTCGCCGAGACCTGGTCCCGGCTGCGCCACCCGCTGGCCGCGGAGGCCCGCCACAAGACGGACCTGCTGCGGCACAAGGGACTGTCCGAGGCGCTGGCGTCCGTCTCCTCCGCCCTGTCCCTGGACGAGGCGGCGCGGATCATCACCGTCGACAAGCTGACCGAGGGGAACACGAGGGTCACGGCGGACGGCGGTCTGCTGCTGGTCCCCACCAGCCTCGGCCGTCCGCACCTGATGGTGCTGCACCGCTATCGGTGGCAGCCGGTGCTGCACTACCCGGTCAGCTCCCCCGAACTCGCCGCTCCGCCTTCCGTCGAGCAGCTCACCCTGCGGATGGCCGCCCTGTCGCACCCGGTCCGGATGCGGATCTGCCGTCACCTGGCCCGCAGCGCGTACACCACCGGCGAGCTCGCCCAGGTGCACGGCATGACCGCGCCGGAGATATCCCGGCATCTGAGCGTGCTCAAGAAGGCGGGTCTGATCACCACGCGGCGGCGCGGGCGCTATGTGCTGCATCAGCTGGACGTCGGTGTGGTGGCCCGGCTGGGCAGCGACTTCCTGGAGGGGATCCTGCGCTGAGGTGCGCCGCCCCGGGTTCGGTCCGGTGGGTGGGTCGGGGCCGCGCCGGTGCATCAGGCCGCCGCTGTCGGGCAGAGAAGTGACCGTTAGTGGCGACGGCCACCGATGTACCGGCACGTCCCCTTCCGCCGGATCCCGACTGCGGGTGCGAGATCCGTCCGCACGGGCAACGTTTCGGGCGTGGGGCAAAATCCAGCTCCGGCCGACGAAGCTTCCAACCCCTGCCGGGAACATCCAGCCCCGGCCAGCAAAAGTCCAGCCCCTCCGGCGATTGAGGAGCGGGGTCTGGGGCGGAGCCCCAGGCACGGGACGGGTAGGGGCGGAGGGGGCGAGAGACGGTGGTGGCGCTGGCCCGGGGGCCGGTCAGTCGAGGCGGATGTGGCGCACGCTCGTGCGTGCCCGCCGCAGGCGTCCGCGCAGGGCACCGTCACGGTTCGGCGCGAGCGTCAGCCCCGCGAGGACGGCTATCCGGTCGGCGGTCCTGGCGACCGTGGTCTCGTCGGTCCAGAGGTGCTCGGCGAACTCCGGCTCCCTCAGCCGCTCCAGGCAGTGGTCGAGCCGCCCCACGGCCCAGCTCTCGCGCCGCAACGGGGCGTTCTTCCCGGCGACATGGCCCACGAAATGCCCGAAGCCGCGTTCGCGCAGCCGCCGCAGGACGGTCTCGCGCTCGGCGAGCAGCGTGAAGTGCCGTACGTCGTGGCCCCGTTCACGCAGCAGCCCGACCGTCTCCGCGAAGTACACGGGGTTCGTGATCGTCATGGGGGCGATGACGACACCGTCCCGCTTGCCGAGCGCGAGGTCCAGCACCTCGACCACACCCCGCCGCCAGGACACCAAGTCCTGGAAGTCCCCGCGGAGTTCGGGCGGCAGCATGCGGTGCAGGCCGAAGCCGGCGTGTTCGGGGTCGCAGATGACGCTGCCGGGCAGCCGGCGCCGGATCTCGTGTGCGGTCTGTGTCTTGCCGCCCCCGAAGGGCCCGTTGATCCACAGGAGCATGCGCAGACCCTAGTGCGCGCCGGTCACGTCCCGGTCACGTCAGCCGAGGCCGCCCGCGCGGACGAGTCCCGTCTCGTAGGCGAGGACGACCACCTGGACCCGGTCGCGCAGGCCCAGCTTGGTGAGGATGCGCCCGACGTGGGTCTTCACGGTGGCCTCCGAGAGGACGAGACGAGCCGCGATCTCCCCGTTGGACAGGCCCTGCGCGACGAGGATCATGACCTCGCGCTCGCGCTCGGTGAGCCGTTCGAGGCCCTTGTGCTGGGGCTCCTTGCCGGCGTTGGGCAGCAGCGGCGCGAACCGGTCGAGCAGCCGCCGGGTGGTGGACGGCGCGACCACGGCGTCGCCGCTGTGCACGGAACGGATGGCGGCGAGCAGTTCGCCCGGCGGCACGTCCTTGAGCATGAAGCCGGAGGCGCCCGCCTTCAGTCCGGAGAACGCGTACTCGTCGAGGTCGAAGGTGGTCAGGATCAGCACCTTCGGCGGGTTCGGGTCGGAGCAGATGCGGCGGGTGGTCTCCACGCCGTCGAGCTTCGGCATGCGGACGTCCATGAGGACCACGTCGACCTCGGTGGCGGCCAGCACCTGCAGGGCCTCGACGCCGTCGCCCGCCTCGGCCACGACCTCCATGTCCGGCTGGGCGGCGAGCACCATCCGGAAGCCGGTGCGCAGCAGCACCTGGTCGTCGACGAGCATCACGCGGATCGCCATCGGGGGCCTTTCACTTCGTCAGGATCGTTGGGGGGTCGGGTGTGTACAGGTGTCAATGGGCCGCTTTGAGCGGCAGCAGGGCGCTGATGCGGAAACCCCCGCCGGGCCGCGGCCCCGCGTCCAGGGTGCCGCCGACCATGCCGACGCGCTCCCGCATGCCGATCAGGCCGTGGCCCTGCCCGTCGGCGCCGCCCTCCTCGTACAGCTCGTGGGGGGCTCCCTTGCCGTCGTCCTCGACGAGCAGACCGAGGCCGTCGTCGAAGTAGACCAGACGCACGCTCGCGCCCGCGTTCGGGCCTCCGTGCTTGCGGGTGTTGGTCAGCGCCTCCTGCACGATGCGGTACGCCGTGAGCTCCACGCCGCTGGGCAGCGGGCGCGGGGTGCCCTCCACCTTGAAGTCGACGGGCAGGCCCGAGGTGCGGCACTGCTCGATGAGGTCGTCGAGCTGTTCGACGTCGGGCTGCGGCACGTACTCGCCGACCTCCTGGTGCTCGCCGGTGCGCAGCACGCCGAGCAGCCGGCGCATCTCGGCGAGGGCCTGCCTGCCGGTCCCCGAGATGGTCTCCAGCGCCTTCCTGGCCTGCTCCGGGGCGGTGTCCATGACGTACGCGGCGCCGTCGGCCTGAACCACCATCACCGAGACGTTGTGCGCGACGACGTCGTGCAGCTCGCGCGCGATCCGGGCGCGCTCGGCGGCGACCGCGACCTTGGCCTGCGCCTCGCGCTCCTTCTCCAGGCGGGCGGCGCGCTCCTCCAGCTGCGCGAGGTAGGCGCGGCGGGTGCGGATCGAGTCGCCGAGCACCCAGGCGAGCGCGAACGGGACCGTCTGGAAGATCGCTATGAAGACGCCGCCGGGCCCGCTGGCCTCGGTGGCGGGCCAGCGGAGCTGCGCGACGGTGCCCGCGCACAGGCCGCCGATCAGCGCGAGCCGGGAGGCCCAGCGGGCTCCGTTCGCGGCGACCGTGTAGATGATCACCAGCATCGCGAAGTCCTCGGGCGCCGAGGGGACGTCCAGGACGAGCTGTGCGAGGCCCGCGGCCACGGCCAGGAGCAGCATCTTCTCGGGCATGCGGCGGCGCAGCGCGACGACCGTGCTCAGCGCGAGCGCGATGGGGACCGCCACGGCGGTCGACCGCGGCCCCTCCGCGGCGCCGTTGACGTTGCTGATGCTCACCAGGGAGATCCCGAGCAGGGCGACGGCCCAGAAGCTGTCGACCCATGTCGGGTACCTGCGGAGAAGGTCATAGAGGCGCTGCACGTAACCCAGAGTAGAAAGGCGTGCGGTGTGCCCGGGTCAACCGGAGGACCGATCCGGGACCGCTCCTCGTACTCCCCAAGGTGGATGCCCCCCGCTCCGGGGCACCGGGAAGCGGCCTGAGAGGCCCTGGGGCGTGGCCTAGCCTGGGCCGGTGGACGGTGCGGCGGCGGGTGAGTGGCGTGGATGGCGCGAGGCGACGGAGGAGGCGCTGTACGGGCCCCGCGGTTTCTATCGCCGGCCCGAGGGACCGGCGGGGCACTTCCGGACCTCGGTGCACGCCTCCCCGCTGTTCGCGGGCGCCGTGGCGCGCCTGCTGTGCCGTCTCGACGCGGCGCTCGGCCGCCCGGACCCGCTCGCCTTCGTCGACATGGCGGCCGGCCGCGGCGAGCTGGTGACCGGCGTCCTGGCCGCCCTCCCCGCCGATGTGGCCGGGCGGGTGCGCGCGTACGCCGTCGAGCGTGCGGACCGGCCGGACGGCCTGGACCGGCGGATCTCGTGGCTCGGCGAGCCGCCGAAGGGGGTCACCGGGCTGCTGTTCGCCAACGAGTGGCTGGACAACGTGCCCGTGGACGTCGCCGAGATCGGCCCGGACGGAACGCCGCGGAGGGTCCTCGTCCGCGCCGACGGAACCGAACGCCTGGGAGAGCCGGTCACCGGCGAGGACGCCCGGTGGCTGCGGACCTGGTGGTGGCCCCGGCCGGAGGACGGCCCCGCGGCGCGAGCACCGGAAGCACCCCACCCACCGGGGGCGGACGCGGCCTCCGGGGCGCCCCTGGTGTCCGCCGGGGGCGCGCGGGCCGAGATCGGGGTTCCCCGGGACCTCGCCTGGGCCTCCGCCGTGGCCGCGCTCGACCGGGGGCTCGCCGTCGCCGCCGACTACGCGCACTTCGCGGGCGCACGGCCGCCCTTCGGGACCCTCACCGGCTTCCGGGAGGGGCGCGGGACGGCACCGGTGCCGGACGGCTCGTGCGACATCACCGCGCATGTGGCGCTCGACGCGTGCGCGCTGCCCGGGGGCCGCGTGGTGACCCAGCGCGCGGCGCTGCGAGCGCTGGGCGTGAGCGGCGCCCGCCCCCCGCTCGCCCTCGCGTCCACGGACCCCGCCGGCTATGTGCGCGCCCTCGCGGGAGCCGGGCAGGCGGCGGAACTCACCGCGCCGGGCGGGCTGGGCGACTTCGGCTGGCTGCTCCAGCCCGTCGGCTTCCCCGACGGGCTCCGCGACTCCCCCGACGCCGTCCTGCGCGAGGCCCTACTTGTCGATGTCCCCGACCACGAAGAACAGTGACCCGAGGATCGCCACCATGTCGGCGACCAGCGTCCCGGGCAGCAGTTCGGTGAGCGCCTGGATGTTGTTGAAGGACGCGGACCGCAGCTTCAGCCGGTACGGGGTCTTCTCGCCCTTGCTGACGAGGTAGTAGCCGTTGATGCCGAGGGGGTTCTCGGTCCAGGCGTACGTGTGTCCCTCGGGCGCCTTCAGGACCTTCGGCAGACGCTGGTTGACCGGGCCGGGCGGCAGCTCGGCCAGCCGGTCCAGACAGGCGTCCGCGAGGTCGAGGGAGTTGTGCGTCTGCTCCAGAAGGCACTCGAAGCGCGCCAGGCAGTCGCCCTCCTCGCGCGTGACGACCTTCAGGGTGTCCTGGAGGTCCCCGTAGGCGAGGTAGGGCTCGTCGCGGCGCAGGTCGAAGTCGACGCCGGAGGCGCGCGCGATGGGGCCGCTCACCCCGTACGCGTGCACGGCCCCCGCGGTGAGCACGCCGACACCGCGGGTTCGCCCCCGGAAGATCTCGTTGCCGAGCACCAGGTCGTCGTACACGCCCATCCGCGCGCGCAGGGCGGCGACGCAGGCACGCGCGCGGCCGGCCCATCCGGCCGGAAGGTCCTCCTTGAGCCCGCCGACGCGGTTGAACATGTAGTGCATGCGCCCGCCGGAGATCTCCTCCATGACGTGCTGGAGCTCCTCGCGCTCCGTGAAGGCGTAGAAGATCGGCGTGATCCCGCCCAGCTCCAGGGGGTAGGAGCCGAGGAACATCAGGTGGTTGAGGACCCGGTTGAGCTCCGCGAGCAGCGTGCGCGTCCACACCGCGCGCGCGGGGACCTCCATGCCGAGCATCCGCTCCACGGCGAGGACGACACCCAGCTCGTTCGAGAAGGCCGACAGCCAGTCGTGGCGGTTGGCGAGCATGATGATCTGGCGGTAGTCGCGCGCCTCGAAGAGCTTCTCGGCACCGCGGTGCATGTAGCCGATGACCGGCTCCGCGTGCTGGATCCGCTCGCCGTCGAGTACGAGCCGCAGTCGCAGCACGCCATGGGTCGAAGGGTGCTGGGGGCCGATGTTGAGCACCATGTCGGTGCTCTCGGCCGCGCCGCCGATGCCGACCATGGTCTCCGTCGTGGGAGTCATGGCCACAGTCTCTCGTACGTACGCTTGCTCCATGGAGACGGGGAGCGCGCGGACCGAGGAGAGCGTGCCGGGGGAGCCGGTCTGGACCGGACTGCCTCCGGGGCTGCTGCGGATGCGACGGCTGTTGCTGGTGGTGTGGCTGGGGCTCCTGACGATCGCCACCGGCCTGCTGCTCGCCCTGTTCGCCGGTCCTGGCTGGGCGGCCTTCGCCCTGCTGCCGCTCGCCCTCGCCGCGTGGGGCTGGCCCATGCTGGGGCGCAACTGGCGCTCCTGGCGGTACGCGGAACGCGCGGACGACCTGCTGATCAGCCGGGGGGTGCTGTGGCGTGAGGAGACCGTGGTGCCGTACGGGCGCATGCAACTCGTCGAGGTGACCTCCGGGCCCCTGGAGCGCCACTTCGGGCTCGCCAGCGTGCAGCTCCACACGGCCGCCGCGGCCACCGACGCGTGCATCCCGGGGCTCGACCCGGCCGAGGCCGAGCGGCTGCGGGACCGGCTGACCGAACTGGGCGAGGCCCGGTCGGCGGGCCTGTGAGCACGGCCTCCCCGGACTCCTCGGGGCCCCCGTCCGGCGCGTCCGGCGCCCTCCCCGGCGCGACGGCCGCTCCGGGCGACGGCGCTTCCGTACCGAAGGAGCCGCTGTCCGAGCGGCGGCTGCACCCGGTGACCCCGTTCCGGCGGGCCTGGGCGCCGGTCGCCGTCCTCGCCGGCTGGGCCGTCCACGACCCGGGCCAGGCGCAGGAGCAGGTCTCCCGGCTCACGACCACCGCGCTGCTCCTGGGGCTCGCGGTGGTGGTCCCGGGCGCCGCGCTCTACGGCTTCCTGAGCTGGTGGTTCACCCACTTCGCGGTGACCGACACCGAACTGCGCATCCGTACGGGCCTGGTGTTCCGCCGCACCGCGCACATCCGGCTGGAACGCCTCCAGGCCGTCGACATCACCCAGCCGCTGCTGGCCCGCGTCGCGGGCGTCGCGAAGCTCAAGCTCGACGTCGTCGGGGCCGACCAGAAGGACGAGCTGGCCTATCTGGGCGAGGGCGAGGCCCGCCGGCTGCGTGCCGAACTCCTCGCCCGCGCCGCCGGGTTCGCGCCCGAGTCCGCCCGCGAGGTCGGCGAGGCGCCGGTCCGGCGGCTGCTGCACGTCCCGCCCGCCGCCCTCGCCGTCTCCCTGCTCCTCACCGGTGCCACCTGGGCCTCCCTGGTCGCCGCGGTCGTCGTGCCGACGCTGCTGTGGTTCGCCACCCACAGCCTGTGGACGGTCCTCGCGACCGGACTGCCCCTGCTCGGCGCGGCGGGCGCGAGCAGCGTCGGGCGGTTCGTCGGCGAGTACGACTGGACGGTGGGCGAGTCGCCCGACGGCCTGCGCATCGACCACGGGCTCCTGGACCGTACGCACGAGACGGTGCCGCCCGGACGCGTGCAGACCGTGCGGATCGTCGAACCCCTCCTGTGGCGCGGCAGATGGGTGCGCGTCGAGCTGGACGTGGCCGGGTCGTCCAACTCGGTCCTCGTGCCCGTCGCTCCGCGCGAGGTCGCCGAGGCCGTGATCACCGCCGTGCTGCCCGGCGTGACCGTCCCCTCCTCGCTGGACCGGCCGCCGCGGCGGGCCGGCTGGTGCGTGCCGTTCTGGTGGCGCGGGTACGGACTCGCCGTCACCGGCACCGTGTTCGCCGCGCACCACGGGCTGCTGCGCCGCCGCCTCCACCTCGTCCCGCACGCCAAGGCGCAGAGCGTCCGGCTGACACAGGGACCCTGGCAGCGCTTCAAGGGGCTCGCCGACGTCCACATCGACGCCGGCGCCGGCCGGACCGTGACGGCGCGGCTGCGGGACGCCGACGAGGCCGCGGCGCTCCTGCAGGCGCAGGCGGACCGCTCCCGCACGGGCCGCCGGGAGGCCCGGCCGGACCGCTGGATGGCCTGAACCGCCCGGGTCCGGGGGACGGGAACGCGTCGGGGACGGGAACGCGTCGGGGACGGGAACGCGTCGGGGACGGGAACGCGTGAGGGCGGTGGCCCGGTGCCACCGCCCTCACGCGTTCACCCGTTCCGGCCCGCTCGGCGGGCCGTGGATCAGGAAGCGGCGCTCCGCAGTCCCGTCATGTCGATGTGCTCGGTCTCGTCGTGCTCGGTCAGGTCGATGACCTGGCGGCCGGCACCGTCCGCGGCCTCGCCCGCGGGCTCGGTCCGTGACGCGCCGGCCTCGGCCTCGTGCACGGCGAGCGCCTCCTGGCCGACCACGTCGGCGAGGTCCTCGTTCTGCACGGCCTCCACCGCGGCGGCGTCGGGCGCCTCCTTCTGCGTACCGAAGAAGTCGAACCCTCCCTCGACCGAGGGGCGCCGCACCGGCGCGGACTGCGGGACCACGGCCACCGCGGTCGGCACCGTGAAGTGCCCGGAGCGCTGGGCGGACTTGGCGGGCGGAAGCGCCGCCCGCGCCGGAGGCGCCGTCACGGCCCGGCGGGCCCTGTCGGGCGCGACGGCCGGCGACTCGGCGTCGGCGGCCGCGCGCTGATGCTCGCGGGCCGCCTCGGGCTTCCCCTGCGCCCCACCCGCCTCCGCGGCGGAGTCCGCGGACGGACCCGCCTCGGTGGCCGGAGCGCCCTTCGGGGCGGCCTCGCCGTTCGCGGCCGGCTCCTTGGTGGCGGCCGCGCCCTTCTGCAGCGCGGCGCGCTTCCGTGCCGCCGCGTCCCGCTGGACGGCCGCGTCCAGCGCGGACCCGCCCGGAGCGGGCATGTCGGTCAGGGACCCGGCGATCGCCGCGCGGGGCGCGGAAGCCTCGGCGGCGCCGGTGCCGGCGTCGCGGTCCGCGTCCGGCAGCGCGAGCGCCACGGACGTCGAAGCCGTCCCGGCGCCGGCGCCCTCCGTCTGCGGGGCGTCGCCCGTTATCCGGCTCAGTGCCGCTCCGGCCCGCAGGAAGAGCGACGACCCGGCCGGGGAGAACACCTCGGGGGACCCGTCGGTCCCTGAACCGGTCTCCGCCTTCGCGTCCGCGTCCGCGTCGTCCTCGGCCTCCGGGGAGACCGGGTCGTCGTCGGGGGCCATGAAGGCCTCGATGGCATCCGCACCGCTCGTGGACGCGGGCGCCCCGCTCCCGGGACCCTCGGACGGTGCCGGCTTCCCGGACGCCTCGGACGGTGCCGGACCCTCGGACGCGTCCGGTCCCTCCGACGTCTCGTCCGTCCCGTCGATCCCGTCCGCCTCGTCCTCCTCGGGCGTCTCCGGCGCGTCCACCGCCACAGAGGTGTCCACGGAGTCCACGGAGTCCGGGGAGTCCGGAGTGGCGTCCGAGTCGGGCGCGGAGGCGTTCTGAGCCTCGGTCTCGTCCGGGGTCTCGATCTCGTCCGGAGCCGTCCGCGCGGCCGGCAGCGCCCGCGCCGGCACCGCGGCCTCTATGGCGAGCTTGCGGCGCCCCTCCAGGGCGGTGGCGCGCTCGGTCTCGGCCGTGGCGTACCGCCGCAGCAGCGCCGCGTGCTCGTTGCGCAGGCCGGCCAGCTCGGTGCGCTTGGCGCGCAGCTTCTGCTCCAGCTTGGCGCGCAGCTCGCGCGACTCGTCGAGGTCGGTCTCCAGTTCGGCGACCCGCTCCTCATGACGCCACTCGTCGCTCGCCCGCGCGCGCGTGAGGTCGGCGACCCGTTTGCCCGCCGCGGTGTCCCAGCGGCGCAGGACGACCGCGCTGACGACCGCCGTCGCCGCGGCACCCGCGGCCAGCACACGGAGCGCGAACGCGTCCGTGAACAGCCAGGGCCCTATGGCGCAGACGAGCGACACACCGGCGATCGCCGAAGAAGGCAGCACCCTGTGCAAGGGCGGGGAATGGCGGTGGCGTCCACGTGGCATGGCCAGAAACTTACCGCGCGTAGGCGAATCTTGGTGCCCCGCCCGGTAAAAACACAGTGTCCCCCGAGGCTTTGTCCTGTACCAAGCGCCTACAGGGCACACCGCTTGTCCCACAAAGCCCGTCCCGCCCCCGATCGCACCGGCCGGGCGATCAATTGCACGGGCTCCGGACAGTTCCCCAATCGTCATCTCCAGGGGTGCGGTATTCCGCCGGGGACGGCATTTCCCGGTGCCGGACAACCCCATTCGTCCACGGGGCGCGCTGACCCGCCCCAGGGCGGACAGGGCTTGGGCGGCCGGGCGGCGGCCGGGGCCGGCCCGGCCGGGCTCAGCGGTCGCTCAGGCGCCCGCTGAGCCACTGGAGGGCACCCGGGATCTCCCGCCGCCAGGTGTTGAAGTTGTGGCCGCCGCTGTCGAGGATGATCGACGAGATCCTGGTCGGCTTCTTCGATTTCACGAGCTCTATGAAGTCGAGCGTGTCCCTGTAGTTGGATTCGCCCGCCCTGCTGCTCGTGACGAGGAGCGAGGTGTCCGGAGCGGGCCTGTTCCTCAGGTACCAGCGCAGATCGGCGCTGTCGCGCAGGACCTTGTCGCCCCGGAAGAGGTCGCCCGTCGTACGGTCGATCGGCGCCTTGTAGTACGGCGACAGGCCGGCCCCCGCCGCGTACACCCCGGGGTGGTGCACGGCGAGTTTCAGCGCGCAGTACCCGCCCGTCGAGTCGCCGATGATGCCCCAGCTCCGGGGATTTCCGCCCACCCGGTAGTGCGCCGACACCGCCTCGGGCAGGTCCTTGGCGAAGAAGGACTCGGTCTGCGGACCGCCGGGGATGTCCACGCACTCGGTGTCCCGCGGCGGGGCGACGGTCGGCCGCAGCATCACCAGGATCATCGGCTGGCTCCTGCCCTCCTTGACCAAACGATTCGCCGTCTGCGGGAAATGCAGGGCCTTGACGAGCGCCTTGGCCGTGCCGGGATAGCCGGTCAGCACGGTGACCGCCGGGAACGTACGGGTGCGGTAGCGCGGCTGGAAGTACTCCGGCGGCAGATAGACGTACGCCGGTGTGGCGATCCGGGTCGTACGGCCGATGATGTCGATCTTCTGGAGCTGGCCGCCGGTCTGCGGCCGCGCACCGCCGTGGACGGCGACCTGCTCGGTGTCCACGACCTCGAGGGGCCCGCCGCCCGGGCCGCTCGCCCCGTCGTGGTCGACGACCACACCCTCGCCCCGCTCCCGGCCGAGGAGGTCCGCCCAGCTCGCGTAGAACCCGAACGCCTGGTTGGCGAACAGCCCGATCGAGGCGAACAGCATCACCTGGGTGACCAGCAGCAGCCCGACACGCCCGCTGACGGACCGCCAGGTACGCCTGGCGAGGCGGGGCCACCACCACACCGTGCCGACGAAAAGCAGTACGGCGAGCAGGATCACCACCGCCAGCGTCGTGTTGCTCGTGAGACCCATGGGGTGCACCGCCTGCGCTTTCCGTCCGGGTCCGTCCCGCCCATTGGCGAGGCCTTGCCCTGGACTTTCCTTGCCTTTTGAACCGGCTTTCCGGAAGGGAGTGAACCTGTCTCCCCAAGACACCGTCCTAGAGGGCGCAATGTCGCCGGATGCCGGAATGGCACCGGATTCAAGGTCTCTCGCGGAACCACGGGATGCGATGTCTGTCAGGGTAGATGGGGAAATGTCGGGTGGGGTTCCGAGCCGTGCAGGCCGGACGCGGCGCGTGCTCCGCGGTCCGAGCCCGGAGGCCGTCCCCGCCCTGATCGCCAGGGCCTGCACACTCGTGGGTCTCCTGGACGTCGCCGCGGGAGTCTTCCCGCGCTTCCGTCACAGCCGTATGCACGCCATGGCCGAGGTGCTGCCCGGCTCGTTCGGGCCCTTCGCCGCGGCGCTGTCGCTCAGCGCCGGCGTGCTCCTGCTGCTGCTCGCCCACGGGCTGCGGCGCCGCAAGCGCCGGGCGTGGCGCGCCGCGGTGCTGCTGCTGCCCGCGGGGGCCGCCGCGCAGTTCGCGTACCGCCACTCGGTGATCGGTGTCGTCATCTCCGCCGCGCTGCTCCTGCCGCTGCTGCGCCACCGCGACGAGTTCGCCGCGCTGCCCGATCCACGCAGCCGCTGGCGCGCGCTGGCCAACTTCGTTCTCATGGGCGCCGGTTCCCTCGTCCTCGGACTCGTCATCGTCAGCGTCCACGAAGACCGCATGATCGGCGACCCGAGCCTGGCCGACCGCATCAGTCACGTCCTGTACGGCCTGGTCGGCTTCGAGGGCCCCGTCGACTACGCCGGACCCACCTCCTGGACCGTCGCCTTCTCCCTCGGCGCGCTCGGCTGGCTCACCGCCGTCACCACCGTCTACCTGGCCTTCCGCCCCGAGCATCCCGCAGCCCGTCTCACCGAGGACGACGAGACCCGGCTGCGCGCCCTCCTGGAGCGGCACGGGGGCCGCGACTCCCTCGGCCACTTCGCGCTCCGCCGCGACAAGGCGGTCGTCTTCTCGCCCAGCGGCAAGGCGGCGGTCACCTACCGGGTCGTCTCCGGGGTGATGCTCGCCAGCGGTGACCCCATCGGCGACGTGGAGGCCTGGCCCGGCGCGATCGAGCGCTTCATGGACGAGGCCAGGGCGCACTCCTGGACGCCCGCCGTCATGGGCTGCTCCGAGACGGGCGGCGAGGTCTGGACGCGCGAGACCGGCCTCGACGCCCTCGAACTCGGCGACGAGGCGGTGGTGGACGCCGCGGATTTCTCCCTGTCCGGGCGCGCGATGCGAAACGTGCGCCAGATGGTCAAGCGCATCGAACGAGCCGGCTACGAGACCCGGGTACGGCGCATCCGTGACCTGGGCGAAGGCGAGCTGGAGCGGATACGGCGCGCGGCGGAGGACTGGCGCGGCACCGACACCGAACGCGGCTTCTCCATGGCGCTCGGCCGGATCGGTGACCCGTCCGACGGCGACTGTCTGATCGCCACGGCGCACAAGGCCGACGATCCGCCCGGCCCGTACGGCGATCTGAAGGCCGTCCTGCACTTCGTCCCCTGGGGCACGGACGGCGTGTCGCTCGACCTCATGCGCCGCGACCGCGCCGCCGACCCCGGCATGAACGAACTCCTCATCGTGGCCGCGCTCCAGGCGGCACCCCGCCTCGGCATCGAGCGGATCTCGCTCAACTTCGCGATGTTCCGCTCGGCGCTCGCACGCGGCGAGAAGATCGGCGCCGGACCCGTGCTGCGCGCCTGGCGCGGACTGCTCGTGTTCCTGTCGCGCTGGTTCCAGATCGAGTCGCTGTACAAGTTCAACGCCAAGTTCCGCCCGCGCTGGGAGCCGCGCTTCGTGGTCTACGCCTCCTCCCGCGACCTCCCCCGCATCGGTTTCGCCGCCATGCAGGCCGAGGGCTTCGTGAACCTCGCGCTGCCCCGGATCCTGCGCCGCCGCGCACCGTCCCCGCGCCCCTGCGCCCACGCGGTGCCGGAACGGGGGGTCAGGGCGGCCTAGGGCCTGTCCGACGGGCTCTAGGCCTGTCCGACGGGCCCTGGCCGGGAACGCGGGACCGGCGGAGGCGACGGGGGCCGTCAAGGGGCGCTGACGCCTCCCCCGGGGGGCCTAGGCTGGACGTATGAGTATCGAGCGCGGGCGCGGCCGAGTCGCGGGACTGCCGACGTGGGACCGCTGCGCGGTCATGGGGGTCGTGAACGTCACCCCCGATTCCTTCTCCGACGGCGGCCGCTGGTTCGACACGACGGCCGCGGTCAAGCACGGCCTCGGCCTGGTCGCCGAGGGCGCCGACCTCGTGGACGTGGGCGGCGAGTCCACCCGCCCCGGCGCCACGCGCGTGGACGAGGCCGAGGAGCTCAAACGGGTCATCCCTGTTGTCCGCGGCCTCGCCTCCGAGGGCGTCACCGTCTCCGTGGACACGATGCGCGCCTCCGTCGCCGAGCAGTCGCTCGCCGCGGGCGCCGCCCTCGTCAACGACGTCAGCGGCGGCCTCGCCGACCCCGCCATGATCCCGGCCGTGGCGGCCGCGGGCGCCCCCTTCGTGGTCATGCACTGGCGCGGCTTCCTGGCCGGGGGGAACGTCCAGGGGTCCTACGAGGATGTCGTCACCGAAGTCCTCGACGAACTCCGCGCGCGCGTGGAGGCCGTCCTGGCGGGCGGCATCGCCCCCGACCGCGTCGTCGTCGACCCCGGGCTCGGCTTCTCCAAGGACCCCGAGCACGATCTGGCCCTGCTCGCCCATCTCGACCGCCTCCGCGCCCTCGGCCATCCCCTGCTGGTCGCCGCCTCCCGCAAGCGTTTCCTCGGCCGTGTCCTGGCCGGCCCCGAGGGCGCCCCGCCGCCCGCGCGCGAGCGCGACGCCGCCACCGCCGCCGTCTCCGCGATAGCCGCCCAGCAGGGCGCCTGGGCGGTCCGCGTGCACGAGGTACGGGCCACCGCCGACGCCGTACGGGTCGCGCGCGCCGTCGAGGGCGCCCGGACCGGCGGGGCCGCGGACACCACGGGCGGTCCGGCCGCAGAGGGAGCCCGGTGAGCACACCGCGTACCGACGTCGAGCAGGTCGAACGCGCCAACACGGCGTACTACGAGGCGATGGAACGGGGTGACTTCGAGGAACTGACCTCGCTGTGGCTGGCCCCGCTGGACACGTCCGACGACGACTTCGAGGGTGCCGGCGCGGTCGTGTCCTGCGTCCACCCCGGCTGGCCCGTCCTGAACGGCCGCGGCGCCGTGCTCCGCTCGTACGCGCTGATCATGGCGAACACGGAGTACATCCAGTTCTTCCTCACCGATGTGCGCGTGTCCGTGTCCGGCGACACGGCCCTGGTGACCTGCACCGAGAACATCCTCAGCGGCGGTCCCGCCCCGGACGACAGCGACGAGCTCGGCCCGCTCGTGGGCCAGCTCGTCGTCGCCACGAACGTGTTCCGCCGCACCGACGACGGCTGGAAGCTCTGGTCCCACCACGCCTCCCCGGTGCTGGCCGAGTCCGGTGAGGAAGAGGACGAGGACACCGCCGGTTGAGTGGGATAAGGCCCCCCGGCACGGAAAGGTGATTGGAATCGCCGGTCCGGGGTAGGGGCGGCTACCAACCCGTGAGCCGCCGCGTTCCCCAGGGGAAACGCCCGGTGAAGCCTTGTGGCCCCACCGGGGCACCCGTCCCCGTGGGCGGGCGTTGTCAGTGCCCGCAGGTAGATTCGTTCGAGGCCCGTGCGCCGACCGCACTCGGCGCATGACGGCCCTCACCGACAATTGCAGGAGTGATTCGCGTGGATCGTGTCGCGCTGCGCGGCCTCAAGGCCCGCGGGCACCACGGCGTCTTCGAGAAGGAGCGCGAGGAGGGCCAGACCTTCATCGTGGACCTGACGCTGGGCCTGGACACCCGCCCGGCCGCGGCCGACGACGACCTGGCGAAGACCGTGCACTACGGCGTCGTGGCGGAAGAGGTCGTCGCCGTCGTCGAGGGCGAGCCGGTCGACCTCATCGAGACGCTCGCCGAGCGGATCGCCCGGACATGTCTCAAGCACGACGGCGTCCAGGAGGTCGAGGTCTGCGTCCACAAACCGGACGCGCCGATCACGGTCCCCTTCGACGACGTGACCGTCACGATCATCCGGAGCCGAGTATGACCACGTCCTTCACCGAGGGTCAGAGCGACCCGACCGTCCAGCCGGTGCCCGCCTCCGTGGTCGAACAGGTCGACGCCGCCGACACGACGCTGAGCAACCCCAAGCGCGCGGTGATCTCCCTCGGCTCGAACCTGGGCAACCGCCTGGAGAACCTCCAGGGTGCCGTCGACGCCCTGGAGGACACCCCGGGCGTCCGGGTCAAGGCCGTCTCGCCCGTCTACGAGACCGAGCCGTGGGGTGTCGAGCCGGGCAGCCAGCCCTCGTACTTCAACGCGGTCGTGGTGCTCAGGACCACGCTCCCGCCGTCCTCGCTCCTGGAGCGGGCCCACGCCGTCGAGGAGGCGTTCCACCGCGTACGGGACGAGCGCTGGGGCCCGCGGACGATCGACGTGGACATCGTGGCGTACGCCGATGTCGTCTCGGACGACCCGGTCCTGACCCTCCCTCACCCGCGGGCGCACGAGCGGGCCTTCGTCCTCGCCCCCTGGCACGACGTGGATCCCGAGGCGCAGCTCCCCGGCCGCGGCGCCGTCGCCGGGCTCCTCGACTCCCTCACCCGGGAGGGTGTCGCGGCCCGCGGCGACCTGGAACTCCGGCTGCCCGAGTAGTCGTTAAGGTCAAGACGACCACTGGCCGGCCCGACACGGGCCCCGGCCGCACGCGGCTATCGAAGGGGCAACGTGAAAGAGCTGCGGATCAGGACACTGGCTGCCGTCTTCGTGGTGGCCGGAGTGCTGTCCTGGGCGGGCGCCCGCCTGTGGAACGCGGTGGGCACGCTGCCCCGGGTCCCGCTGGCCGCCCCCATCGTCCTCGCCCTGATCGCGATCGTCCTCCTCGCGACGGCCCTGTCGCTGCGCTCCCGCCTCAAGGCCCAGCGCGAGCGCCGTCCCGGCGCCAAGGGGGTCGATCCGCTGATGGCCGCCCGCGCGGTCGTCTTCGGCCAGGCGAGCGCCCTGGTGGCCGCCCTGGTGGCGGGCATGTACGGCGGCACCGGCGTGTTCCTCCTGGGCTGGCTGGAGGACTCCGCCCGCCGTGACCAGGCGATCTACGCCGGCTTCTCCGTCCTCGCCGGAATCGGCGTGATAGCGGCCGCCTTCTTCCTGGAACGCGTCTGCAAGCTCCCCGAGGACGACGACGAACACCGGGGCGGCACGGCCCCGGTGGCGTAGCGGCACCGGGGCGCGAGGTCCGGCGGGGTCTGGTGAGGTCCAGCAGGGTCTAGCGGGTCCAGCAGGGTGCAGCGGAGTCCTGGCGGGGCGCCTAGCGGGGTCCTAGCAGTCCAGCAGGGGCCAGCGGGGGCTAGCGGCGCCCAGCAGGGTTCTAGCGAGTCCAGCAGGGCTAGCGGCGGCTAGCGGCGGCTAGCGGCGGCTAGCGGGCCATGATGAGGCTCATCGCCTCGTTGCGGGTCGCGGCGTCCCGCAGCTGTCCGCGCACCGCCGACGTGATGGTCTTCGCGCCGGGCTTGCGGATGCCCCGCATGGACATGCACATGTGCTCGCACTCGACGACCACGATCACGCCGCGCGGCTCCAGGATCTCCATCAGCGAGTCCGCGATCTGCGTCGTCAGCCGCTCCTGGACCTGGGGGCGCCGCGCGTAGACGTCGACGAGACGGGCCAGCTTCGACAGGCCGGTGATCTTGCCGCTCGTGGACGGGATGTAGCCGACGTGCGCGACACCCCTGAACGGGACAAGATGATGTTCACACGTGCTGAACACCTCGATGTCCTTCACGAGGACCATCTCGTCGTGGCCCAGGTCGAACGTCGTGGTCAGCACGTCCTCGGGCCGCTGCAGCAGGCCCGCGAATATCTCCTTGTACGCCCGCGCCACCCGCGCCGGAGTCTCCCGCAGGCCCTCTCGGTCCGGGTCCTCGCCGACCGCGATCAGGAGCTCTCGTACGGCGTTCTCGGCGCGCTTCTCGTCGAACTCGCCGATCTCGCCCTCGCCGTCCAGCGTCACGGGGTCGGTCATCTGGTCCTCGTTCCTGTGGAGCCTGCGCGTGCCTCGACGCGTCCAAAAGGTGCGGGCACACGAAAATGCCGCGTCCCCCAGGCTAGAACCTGGGGGGCGCGGCATGCATTCCGGGCCTGGTGAGGCCGCCCGGAGCCGAGCGGACTCAGCTGTCGGTGCGGTCCTCGGGGGCCTTCTCCGCCGCCGGGACGGATTCCGTCGCGGTGGCGATGGCCGCCGTCGAGCCGTTCGCCCCGTTCGTCAGCGACAGCTCCTTGGGGGAGAGCACCGGCGGGCGGGTGGACGGGGTTCGACGGGAGGAGCCGGTCCACGCGGGGCGGGCCGGGCGCTTCACGATGGGAGCGAAGATCTCGGCGATCTGCTCCTTGCTCAGCGTCTCCTTCTCCAGCAGCTGGAGCACGAGCTGGTCGAGCACGTCGCGGTTCTCGACCAGGATCTCCCAGGCCTCGTTGTGCGCGTTCTCGATGAGCTTCTTGACCTCTTCGTCGACGAGCGCGGCGACCTCTTCCGAGTAGTCGCGCGGGTGCGACATCTCCCGGCCCAGGAAGGGCTCGGTGTTGTCGCCGCCGAACTTGATCGCGCCGAGACGCTCGGTCATGCCGTACTGCGTGACCATCGCGCGAGCGGTGGCCGTGGCCTTCTCGATGTCGTTCGCGGCGCCGGTGGTCGGGTCGTGGAAGACGAGCTCCTCGGCAGCGCGGCCGCCCAGCATGTACGCGAGCTGGTCCAGCATCTCGTTGCGCGTGGTGGAGTACTTGTCCTCGTCCGGCAGGACCATCGTGTAGCCGAGGGCACGGCCGCGCGACAGGATCGTGATCTTGTGGACCGGGTCGGAGTTCGGGGAAGCCGCCGCGACCAGGGCGTGTCCGCCCTCGTGGTACGCGGTGATCTTCTTCTCCTTGTCCGACATGATCCGGGTCCGCTTCTGCGGGCCCGCGACCACACGGTCGATCGCCTCGTCCAGCATGCCGTTGTCGATCAGCTTCTGGTTGCTGCGCGCGGTGAGCAGCGCGGCTTCGTTCAGCACGTTCGCCAGGTCGGCACCGGTGAAGCCCGGAGTCCGGCGGGCCACCGCGGACAGGTCGACGTTCGGGGCGACCGGCTTGCCCTTCTGGTGGACCTTGAGGATCTCCAGACGGCCCTGCATGTCCGGACGGTCGACCGCGATCTGGCGGTCGAAGCGGCCGGGACGCAGGAGGGCCGGGTCGAGGATGTCGGGCCGGTTCGTGGCGGCGATCAGGATGACGCCGCCCTTCACGTCGAAGCCGTCCATCTCGACGAGGAGCTGGTTCAGCGTCTGCTCGCGCTCGTCGTGACCGCCGCCGAGGCCGGCGCCGCGGTGGCGGCCGACCGCGTCGATCTCGTCGACGAAGACGATCGCCGGAGCGTTCGCCTTGGCCTGCTCGAACAGGTCACGGACTCGCGAGGCACCGACACCGACGAACATCTCGACGAAGTCGGAACCGGAGATCGAGTAGAAGGGAACGCCCGCCTCGCCCGCGACGGCGCGCGCGAGGAGCGTCTTGCCCGTTCCGGGAGGCCCGTAGAGCAGGACGCCCTTGGGGATCTTCGCGCCGACGGCCTGGAACTTCGCCGGCTCCTGGAGGAACTCCTTGATCTCCTGGAGTTCCTCGACGGCCTCGTCCGAGCCCGCGACGTCCGCGAACGTCGTCTTCGGGGTGTCCTTGGTGATGAGCTTCGCCTTGGACTTCCCGAAGTTCATGACCCGGGAGCCGCCGCCCTGCATCTGGTTCATCAGGAACAGGAAGACGACCACGATGAGCACGAAGGGGAGCAGGGAGAGCAGGATCCCGACGAAGGCGTTCTGCTTGGTCGGCGAGACCGTGTAGCCGTCGGGGATCTGCTTGTTCTGGTACTTGTCCTGCAGGGTGTTGGCCAGGGCCACGCCCTGGTCGCCGATGTAGCTCGCCTGGATCTTCGAGCTGCCGTCAACCTTCTCGCCGTCCTTCAGCGAGACCTTGATGACCTGCTCGTCGCCAGTGGTGATCTTGGCTGACTCGACCTTGTTGTCATTGATCGCCTGGACGACCTGGCCGGTGTCCACCGTCTTGTAGCCGCCGGACGAACCGACGACCTGCATCAACACGACCACGGCAAGGACGGCCAGCACGATCCACATGACCGGCCCACGGAAGTATCGCTTCACGTCCATCCATACGGAGCGGTGCCGCCCCGTCCCTCCTGCCATAGTGAGTTTGATAAAGACTGTTCTTCGGACGGTACCCCAGCATTGTCACCCGAAGCCGCAGGGGACCGCTGGCAATCCCGTCCACGCATGCTCCAACGGCGCGAAACCCGCTGGGGTTCCCGATCCGTCCCACAAGGACTGAGCAGCCCTCAGGAAGAGGGCTCTCAGCCGCCGTAGACGTGGGGCGCGAGCGTACCGACGAACGGGAGGTTGCGGTACTTCTCGGCGTAGTCGAGGCCGTAGCCGATGACGAACTCGTTCGGGATGTCGAAGCCGACCCACTCGACGTCGATCGCGACCTTGGCCGCGTCCGGCTTGCGCAGCAGCGTGCACACCTTGAGCGAGGCGGGCTCGCGGGAGCCGAGGTTCGAGATCAGCCAGGACAGGGTCAGTCCCGAGTCGATGATGTCCTCGACGATCAGGACGTGCCTGCCCTTGATGTCGGTGTCCAGGTCCTTGAGGATCCGCACCACACCGGAGGACTGGGTGCCCGCGCCGTACGACGAGACGGCCATCCAGTCCATGGTGACGGGGGTGGACAGCGCACGCGCGAGGTCCGCCATGACCATCACGGCACCCTTGAGCACTCCGACGATCAGCAGATCCTTGCCCGCGTACTCCGCGTCGATCTTCGCGGCCAGCTCGGCCAGCTTCGCGTCGATCTCTTCCTTGGTGATGAGCACCGACTTGAGGTCGGTGCCCATGTCTTTCGCGTCCACCCGCATCACTTTCGGTCGTCCGTCCCACTTTTTTGGGCTCGTCACCTACAGGGCGCCATGTAACCGGCGACGGTCCCCTTCGGCACGCCCGCGCGGCCGTTCGGACCGCCCGCGCCCCGAATCGAGGGGTTCCGGGGAGCCGCGCGAGCGGCCCCGGTGCGTGGTCCGGTTTCAGCCTTGCCGAATCACCAGTCTGCCACCCTGGCGCTGGGCGACGACTTTGCCCGGGAGATTGATGGCCCCCTGGCCGCGCCATCCGGTGATCAGCCGGTCGATCTCCTCGATGTGCCGGGCGAACAGCGATCCGGCCGGAGCGCCCGCCTCGATGGCCGCGCGGCGCAGGATCCGGCGGCGTACGGCGGGCGGCAGGGCGTAGAGCTTGGCGCACTCCAGAAGGCCGGCCGCGTCCCGTACGGACGCCTCCGCCTGGCTGGCCCAGGCGTCGAGGGCGTCGGCGTCGTCCCGGGAGAGCTGGGCCGTACGGGCGAGAGCCTCGACGACTCCTTTGCCGAGGGCCTTCTCGAGGGCGGGCAGACCCTCGTGGCGGAGCCGGGAGCGGGTGTAGGCCGGATCGGCGTTGTGCGGGTCGTCCCAGACGGGCAGCGACTGGACCATGCACGCCTTGCGGGCGGTCTGCCGGTCCAGGTGCAGGAAGGGACGGCGGTAGCGGCCGTCGGCCCCCGAGACCGCGGCCATTCCGGAGAGGGAGCGGATGCCGGAGCCGCGGGCGAGGCCGAGCAGGACCGTCTCGGCCTGGTCGTCGCGGGTGTGGCCGAGCAGGATCGCGGTGGCGCCGTGGCGTTCGGCGGCGGAGTCCAGAGCGGCGTACCGGGCGTCGCGGGCGGCGGCCTCGGGGCCTCCGTCGCGGCCGACGGTGACGGCGATCGACTCGGCCGGGGAGAGCCCGAGCTCGGTGAGGCGCAGCACGACTTCGTCGGCGCGCAGGTCGGAGCCGGGCTGAAGACCGTGGTCGACGGTGATGCCACCGGCGCGGATGCCGAGTTTGGGGGCTTCGAAGGCGAGGGCGGAGGCGAGCGCCATGGAGTCGGCGCCGCCGGAGCAGGCGACGAGCACGAGCGGCGCCGGGGGGACGTCCTCGCCCGGCCGGGGCCGGGAGCTCGCGTGGGCCTGGTCGTGCGCGGCGCGTGCGGGCGCGGCGACGCTGCGCCGCGTTCCGGGGGCGGGGACGCGTTCCGGGTCGGGCGCGCAGGGGCGCGCGGCACCGCGTGCGGGCGTGCGCCGGGTGTCGTGGGCGGGCGGTTGCTCGGTCAGGATGTCGTGGAGTACGCGGCGGACCGCCAGGCGTATCGCCGCGACCGCAGGATGGGGACCCATGTCCGGTTCCCTTCATGAAGTTTTCGGGGGGTTAGCCCCGGGGATCTGTCACTCAGAGTGTGTAGATGGTGACAGAACCGGGGCGTTCCCCGAGCATTGCACGCCTACCCATGCTCCACGGTCCCTCGGACGGGTGATAGCAGGAGCGTTTGCCTGCCATCGGCCGGATTCGTTTCACGACCGTCCCGCCGGGTTCACGACTCCGCCTTGCGGTGCACCCGCGCGACCCAGTCCGCCGGTTTGGCGATCTCCGCCTTGGTCGGGAGCGTGTTCGGAGAGGTCCACACACGGTTGAAGCCGTCCATGCCGACCTCGTCGACGACGGCCCGTACGAACCGCTCGCCGTCCCTGTACTGCCGGAGCTTGGCGTCCAGGCCGAGCAGTTTGCGCAGGGCCATGTCCAGGCGGGAGGCTCCCTTGGCGCGGCGCTGCTGGAACTTCTCGCGGATCTCGGCGACGGAGGGGACCACGGCGGGTCCGACGCCGTCCATCACGAAGTCGGCGTGTCCCTCCAGGAGGGACATCACGGCGGTGAGCCGGCCGAGGATCTCGCGCTGGGCGGGTGTCTGCACGATTTCCACGAGGGAACGTCCGCCGTCGTCCTCCTCGGTGTCGGGGCGGGAGCCGGAGAGCGACTGGGCGGCCTCCCTGACGCGCTCCAGGACGGTCATGGGGTCGACCTCGGTCTCCGCCAAGAACGACTGGATTTCGCCCTCCAGGTGGTCGCGCAGCCAGGGCACGGCCGAGAACTGGGTGCGGTGCGTCTCCTCGTGGAGGCACACCCACAGGCGGAAGTCGTGCGGCTGGACGTCGAGTTCGCGCTCCACGTGCACGATGTTCGGGGCGACCAGCAGGAGCCTGCCGCCGCCCTTGCCGGTGGCGGAGGGCGATCCGGCGGGAAGGTCCCGGGTCGCGGGCGCGAACGTCTCGTACTGCCCGAGGACCCTCGACGACAGGAACGACAGCAGCATGCCCAGCTCGACGCCGGTGACCTTGCCGCCGACGGCGCCGAGGACGGCTCCGCCCGGGGAGCTCCCGCGCCGTTCCTGCATCTTGTCCAGCAGGGGCCTGAGGATCTCCCGGAACCCGGCGACGTTCGCCCGGACCCAGCCGGGGCGGTCGACGACGAGGACGGGGGTGTCGTGGAGCACGTCATCACCCATCCGGGTGAAGCCCCTGACGTGCTCCTCCGAGGCCTTCGCGTGCCGGCGCAGCTCGGCGACGATGGCCCTGGCCTCGTCGCGGCTCACCTCCGGGCCCGGCCGTACGAGCCGGGTCGCGGTCGCCACCGCGAGATTCCAGTCGACCATCCCAGTAGATGCAGCACCACCGATGCTCGTCATGCGTCAACCGTACGTGAGCGGGTCCCGCTGCGGTGAGGGTCCGGCGCCGTCCGCGTCGCCGCCGAGGGGCCGTTGGTGCTTCTGGTTCTCAGGGGCCGGGAGAGGTCGGGAGGGGCCGGGTTCGCGGCCCCCGAGGGCGGGACACGTCTAGTGGCAGCCGCACGCCACCAGTGCCGTGGCCGCGTGGTCCAGCGCCGCCCGGGCCTCCACGGCATTCGGGGGGTTGGCGGCGTCGGAGGTCAGGAAGGCGAAGGCCAGGAGGCGGCCGTCCTTGTCGACGACGGTGCCGGCGAGGGTGTTGACCCCGGTCAGGGTGCCCGTCTTGGCGCGGACGACCCCGGTCGCGGTGGGGGCGTCGGTGTAGCGGGTGCTGAGGGTGCCGGTGAAGCCGGCGACGGGCAGGCCGGTGAGGACCGGGCGGAGTTCGGGGTGGGCCGGGTCGCCGGCCGCGGCCAGCAGCGCGGCGAGCAGGTCGGCGGAGAGCCTGTCGGCACGGTTCAGGCCGCTGCCGTCCGCGAACTGCGCCCCGGTCAGCGGGAGTCCGAGCTTCTTGAGCTGGGCGCGGATCGCCTTCGCGTCGCCGTCGAAGCTCGCCTTCTCGCCGGACGCGAGGGCGACCTGACGGGCCAGGGCCTCGGCGATGTCGTTGTCACTGTTGGTCAGCATCCGCTCGACCAGGGCGGACAGCGGCGGCGAGGAGACGGAGGCAAGGGCCTGGGAGCGGCTCGTCGCCTTCGAGGGGCCGGGCGCGGCCGCGGTGATGCCGTGGTCGTGCAGCAGGTCGGCGAACTTCCGCGCGGCGTCCGCGGCCGGGTCCGGGGCCCGCCCGGCGGTCCCGCTGGTCGAGCGGTCCAGGCGACCCTCGTCCACCATCAGCGGGGTGACCGCCGCGATGTTGTCGTTGACCCCGATGGGGTGAAGGGCGGGGCCGGAGTACAGCGAGGTGTCGTAGGAGAGCGTCACGTGATCCATGTGACGGGCCTTCAGGGCGGTGGCCGTCTTCCGGGCGAGGGAGTCCAGGTCGGCCCACCCGTCCGTGGGCTTGCGGGCCGTCAGCGTGGGGTCGCCGCCGCCGACGAGCACGACCTCCTTGGTGTCGGGCTCCAGGACCGTACGCGTCTCGATGCGGTGGTCGGGACCGAGCGCCGTGAGGGCGGCGACGGCGGTCGCGATCTTCGTGGTGGAGGCCGGTGTCTGGACCTGCTCGGCGCCCTTGCCGTAGAGCCGCTCGCCGGTGGCCACGTCGATCACGACGGCGGTGCGGGCCGAGCCGAGGACGGGGTTGGCCAGCAGCGGGTCGAGAACGTCCGCGAGGGCCTTCCCGGTGGGCGCGGACCCGTTGCTCGTCCGGCCGCCGAGCCCGGCGAGCACCGTGGCGGCGCTGGGGGCGGGCCGGGGGGAGGTTCGGTGCGTACCGGACTTACGTGCGTGATGTGTGCCACCCTCGGGCGTCCGCGATGCGGCCCAGTCCCGCTCGGCCGTACGCTGACCGGTGGAGTCCCAGGGACCGGCCACGGTCACCGCGCCGGCCGCGAGTGCCAGGCCGGCGGTCGCGGCGACGGCTGTGAGCTGCGGCGTCGTCAACCGCCCGGCACGCGGCCGCACGGCTTGGGTGACCCGCGCCACATGCGGTCTCACCATCCGCGCGACCCGCACCACATGCGGTCTCGCGGCCCGCCAAGCCCTCAGCTCTGGCACGACCACCAGCCCCTTTCGCGATCACCCACCTGCGTGAGGGACACTTAATCACCAGAACTATGTGCTGATCATGGAGGAGCCACCGGTGGAGTTCGACGTCACGATCGAGATTCCGAAGGGTTCACGGAACAAGTACGAGGTGGACCACGAGACCGGTCGGATCCGTCTGGACCGTCGACTCTTCACCTCGACCAGCTACCCGGCCGACTACGGCTTCGTCGAGAACACCCTCGGCGAGGACGGCGACCCGCTGGACGCGCTGGTCATCCTGGACGAGCCGACCTTCCCGGGCTGCCTCATCCAGTGCCGCGCGATCGGCATGTTCCGTATGACGGACGAGGCCGGCGGCGACGACAAGCTGCTGTGCGTCCCGGCGCACGACCCGCGCGTGGAGCACCTGCGTGACATCCACCACGTGTCGGAGTTCGACCGCCTGGAGATCCAGCACTTCTTCGAGGTCTACAAGGACCTGGAGCCGGGCAAGTCCGTCGAGGGCGCCGACTGGGTCGGCCGCGCGGACGCCGAGGCCGAGATCGAGCGGTCCTACAAGCGCTTCAAGGACCAGGGCGGTCACTGACCTCCCTGCGGGCGGTCGCCGACCTCCCCACTCTTCCGAACGGGCCGCGTGATCCTCCTGGGGTCACGCGGCCCGTTCGTGTGTCCGTACGCATACTGAGGCATACGGAAGGCAAGAAGGACAACGACACAGACGGAAAAGGCGAGGCTGGAGTTGGTGGCGGACCCGGAAGCGGAAGACCGCAAGCCGCACTCGGACGAGGCGAGGAGTGCCTTCAGCCCGCCCACGGGTGTGGCGCCGCCGGGACCGGCGGCGGCCGACGACGAATCCTCGACGACGTCGGAGTTCGCGCTCCCCCAGGGCCTCGACGCACCGCAGACGGCCGGGCCGGAGCACGAGGGCTCGGCCTTCAGCACGCCGCACACCTACAGCGCCCGGCAAGCGCCTCCCGCGTTCACGCCCGCAACCGGGATCCCCATGGTCAGCCTGACCAAGGACGCGCCCTGGCAGGACCGCATGCGCACGATGCTGCGCATGCCGGTGACCGAGCGGCCCGCGCCGGAGCCCGTGCACAAGGAGGACGAGTCGGGGCCCGCCGTCCCGCGTGTCCTCGACCTGACCCTGCGCATCGGCGAGCTGCTCCTGGCGGGCGGCGAGGGCGCCGAGGACGTGGAGACGGCGATGTTCGCCGTGTGCCGCTCCTACGGCCTGGACCGCTGCGAGCCGAACGTCACCTTCACCCTGCTGTCGATCTCGCACCAGCCGTCCCTGGTGGACGACCCGGTGACGGCCTCACGGACGGTGCGCCGCCGGGGCACCGACTACACGCGCCTGGCGGCCGTCTACCGGCTCGTCGACGACCTGAGCGACCCGGAGACGGCGATCCCGCTGGAGGAGGCGTACAGGCGGCTCGCGGAGATGCGGCGCAACCGGCATCCCTACCCCGGCTGGGCGCTGACGGCCTCCGGCGGGCTGCTGGCCGGCGCGGCCTCGGTGCTCGTCGGCGGTGACGCGATCGTGTTCGTCGCCGCCGCGCTCGGCGCGATGCTCGGAGACCGCCTGGCCTGGCTGTGCGCGGGACGCGGGCTTCCGGAGTTCTACCAGTTCACGGCCGCCGCGATGCCGCCCGCCGCGATAGGGGTGGCGCTCACGGTGGCGCACGTCGACGTGAAGGCGTCCGCCGTGATCACCGGTGGGCTCTTCGCGCTGCTGCCGGGGCGGGCGCTCGTCGCCGGGGTGCAGGACGGACTGACCGGCTTCTACATCACCGCGTCCGCGCGGCTGCTCGAAGTCATGTACTTCTTCGTGGGCATCGTCGTCGGCGTCCTGGTGGTGCTCTATTTCGGCGTCAAGCTGGGCGCGCAGCTCGACCCGGACGCGGCGCTGAACATCTCCGAGCGGCCGCTGATCCAGATCGCCGCGTCGATGCTGCTGTCGCTCACCTTCGCGGTCCTGCTCCAGCAGGAACGTTCCACCGTCCTCGCCGTGACCCTCAACGGAGGCGTGGCCTGGTCGGTCTACGGGGCGATGCACTTCGCGGGCGGTATATCTCCGGTGGCCTCCACGGCCGTCGCGGCGGGCCTCGTGGGCCTCTTCGGGCAGCTGCTCAGCCGCTACCGGTTCGCCTCCGCGCTGCCCTACACGACGGCCGCGATCGGGCCGCTGCTGCCCGGTTCGGCGACCTACTTCGGACTGCTGTCGATCGCCCAGAACAACGTCGACAAGGGGCTGGTGTCGCTCACCAAGGCGGCGGCCCTGGCGATGGCCATCGCGATCGGCGTGAACCTGGGTTCGGAGATCTCGCGGCTGTTCCTGCGTCTGCCGGGCGGCTCCGCCGGCGGGCGGCGGGCCGCCAAGCGGACCCGCGGGTTCTGAGGCGCGGTCCCGGCGGGGGGCGGTACGGACGTCGGCCCGGTCGGTACGAAGATCGGCCCGGTCCCAGGAGGACCGGGCCGATGCCTCAGTTCTGCGCGGGGCCCTGGCCGTAGGGGTACTGGTCGGCGTCGTACTGACGGCGCGGGTGGCCCTGGGGGTGCTGCTGCGGGTGGGCCTGCCCCTGGTCGTAGCCCTGCTGGTACCCCTGGTCGTACTGCTGCTGGTCGTAGGCGTAGCCCTGGTCCGAGCCGTACGACTGCTGGTGCTGGGGCTGCTGGTACTGCTGCTGGGGCTGCCGCGGCCGGTGCTGGGACGGCTGGGGCTGGTACTGCTGCTGGGACGGGTACGGCTCACCCTGGCGGCCGTAGCCCTGGTGCTGGTTGCCGTAGCCCTGGTGCTGGTTCCCGTAGGACTGGCCGTGGCCCTGGTTCCCGTGCGACTGGTCCTGGCCCTGGTTCCCGTACGACTGGCCGTGCCCCTGGTTGCCGTACGACTGGTCCTGATCCTGGTTCCCGTACGACTGACCGTGACCCTGGTTCCCGTACGGACGGGCCTGGTTCCGGCCGCCGTACGGCGAGTCCTGGCCCTCGTGGACCGGCGGCACGCGCAGCGGCCTGGTCGCGTCGTCCATGACGGGCGCGGCGGGGCGGGTGCGGGCGGCCTCGGACGGAGCCGGGAAGGGGTCCTCCTGGAAGTCCTGCGGCTCCTGCGCCGGCTGCGGCGGGTTCTTCTTGGCCTGGGAGCGGGCGCGCAGGAACTCGATCACGATCGGGACCACCGAGACGAGCACGATCAGGATCAGGATCATCTCGATGTGCTTGTTGACGAACTCGATCTTGCCGAGCCAGGAGCCGAGCAGGGTGACGCCGGCGCCCCACAGGATGCCGCCGATGATGTTGAAGGTGAGGAAGGGGCGGTACCGCATGCCGCTGACGCCCGCGATGATCGGCGTGAATGTGCGCACGATGGGCACGAAGCGGGCCAGCACCAGGGACTTGGGGCCGTACTTCTCGAAGAACTCGTGGGCCTTGACCACGTTCTCCTGCTTGAACAGGCGGGAGTCCGGGCGGGTGAAGAGGGAGGGCCCGACCTTCTTGCCGAAGAGGTAACCCGCCTGGTCGCCGAGGATCGCGGCGAGACAGATCAGCGGGACCGCCGCCCACAGCGGGAAGTCCAGGGCGCCCGTGGCGATCAGCAGACCGCAGGTGAACAGCAGCGAGTCGCCCGGCAGGAAGAAGCCGATGAGCAGGCCGGACTCGGCGAAGACCACCAGCAGCAGGCCCCAGATGCCGAAATTGTCCAGGAGCGTGTTCGGATCCAGCCAGCTGGGACCGAGGGCGAGCGTCATCACGGGTCCGGGCTCCTGAGGGGTGAAGGGAGGTACGGCGGTCCTGTACGGCCGGTCAAAGCTATCAACGCAATGTGTCAACGCCAGGTTCCACCCGTGACTCCAGGATGCACTGTGCGCCGACTGGGACAAAGCTGTGGACCATGGGCATCGATGAATACGGCGGCGGTCAGCGTCCCCACGCGGACGTCCTGGTCGTGACGACGAACGACGTTCCCGGCCATCGCGTCGAGCAGGTCATCGGCGAGGTCTTCGGCCTCACGGTCCGCTCCCGCCATCTGGGCAGCCAGATCGGCGCGGGCCTGAAGTCGATGATCGGCGGTGAGCTCAAGGGGCTCACCAAGACACTGGTGGAGACCCGCAACCAGGCCATGGAGCGACTCGTCGAGCAGGCACGCGCGCGTGGCGCCAACGGCGTCCTCATGTTCCGCTTCGACGTCTCCGAGGCGGCGGACGTGGGCACGGAGGTCTGCGCCTACGGCACGGCCGTGGTCCTGGTGAAGGAGTAGGACCCGCGGCACCCGGCACCGGTGAGGGGCGCCCGCCTTCGCGGGCGCCCCTCACCGGTCAGGCCTCCCCGGGGTGCCGGGCGGCGTTCGCCGTGATCGCGTCCCTCAGGTGTTCGGCCAGCCCCGGCCGCATCGAGTCGTAGAACGCCTTGAACCGTTCGTCCGCGACGTACATCCCGCCGAGTCCCCGGTGGATCTCGTACGTGCACGTGTAGAACCACTTGGTGATGTGCTGCCGGTGTTCCTCGGCCATGTCCATGGCCCGCGGGCCGTCCGGCCGCTCCCCGTCCGCCATCAGGGCGTCGTACCGCTCGCCCCAGGAGGCCACCTCGGCCTGCATGCGCTTCCAGTCGTCCTTGGTGTAGCGGGCGGTGCGGCGCTGCGACTCGGCGTACGTCTCCGTACCGCCCCAGCGGCGTTCGGCCTCCTCGGCGTGCTCCTCGGGGTCCTTGTCCCCGAAGACCTCGAACTTCTCCTCGGGCGTGAGGTCGATACCCATCGTGCGTGCCTCCATGGCGTGCTCCACGGCCGCGGCCATCTTCTGCAGCTTCTCGATCCGGGCGGTCAGCAGGTCGTGCTGGCGGCGCAGATGCGCGCGCGGGTCCGCTTCCGGGTCGTCGAGCAGGGCGGCGACCTCCTCGAGCGGGAAGCCGAGTTCCCGGTAGAACAGGATCTGCTGCAGCCGGTCGAGATCGGCGTCGCTGTAACGCCGGTGGCCCGCGTGACTGCGTCCGCCCGGCGCGAGCAGACCGATCTCGTCGTAGTGGTGCAGCGTGCGCACCGTCACCCCGGCGAATCCGGCGACCTGGCCCACTGAGTAGCCCACTTCCGCTCCTTCCTCGGTACGCCCTCCACGATGGGTCCTGACGTGACGTGAGGTGCAAGCCCGCGGTGCCCGTTCGGGCCGGTCCGACCGACGACGCCCGGGATGTTATGTCCGATTCGCGCGTTTATGGTGAGCCCGTGACCGACGAAGCGGCTCCCCCGGGACCGGCCCCCACCCGGGCGACGCCCGCGCGGAGGCTGCTGCCCCTCTTCCTCCCCGCCGTGGTCGTCGGCGCGGTCTCGAGCCTTCTGTTCGTGGGCGTGAGCAAGCTCGCCGACCAGCTCAAGGACGTGCTGTGGACGGACCTGCCCGACGCGCTCGGCATCGGCGGATACTCCTCGCTCTGGATGATCGTCATGCTCACCACCACCGGCATCCTGGTCGGTCTGGTGGTGTGGAAGGCGCCGGGCCACGCGGGCCCCGATCCGGCCACGCTGGGGCTCCAGGCGGAACCGATGGCCCCCTACATCCTGCCCGGGCTGCTCGTGGCGGCCGCGCTGATGCTGGCGGGCGGTCCGAGCCTCGGCCCCGAGAACCCGATCATCGCCACCAACGTCGCGCTGGCGTTCTGGGCCGGCCGCCGGTTCGCCCCCGCGGCGCCCGGCGAACTGTGGGTGATGCTGGCCGAGGCGGGGACCATCGGCGCCCTGTTCGGCACGCCCGTCGCGGCGGCGCTGGTCATCTCCGAGGCGCTCGCCGGACGGCAGGTCAAGGGCATGCTGTGGGACAACCTCTTCGCACCGCTGACGGCCGCCTCGGTGGGCTCGATGCTGACGTCGCTGCTGGGACACGCGAGTTTCGACCTCGGTCTTCCCCCGCTCGGAAGCCCGGGCTGGGCCGATGTGCTGTCCGCGGTGGTGGTCGCCTCCGCCGCGGCGGTGCTCGGCATGGCCGGGGTCTACGCCTTCCCCCACGTCCACAAGGCCTTCTCCCTGCTGCGCCATCCCATGGCGGCCCTGCCCGTCGGCGGGCTCGTCCTCGGCCTGCTGGGCTGCCTGGGCGGGCCACTGACGCTGTTCAAGGGCCTGGACCAGGTCGCCGAGATCGCCCACGACCCGGACGGCTGGTCGGCGGGCCGGTTCGCCCTGATGGCGGTGGTGAAGCTGGCCGCGCTCGTCGTCGCGGCGTCCTGCGGGTTCCGCGGCGGCCGGATCTTCCCCGCCGTCTTCGTCGGCGCCGCGTTCGGTCTGTGCGCCCATGCCCTGGTGCCGGCCGTCGATCCGTCGCTCGGACTGGCCGCGGGGGTCCTGGGCACGCTTCTCGCGATCACCCGGCAGGGCTGGGTGAGCCTGTTCACCGCCGCCGTCCTGGTGGCCTCGCCGTCGATCATCGCCCTGCTCTGCATCGCCTCCCTGCCCGCGTGGCTGCTGGTGACCGGGCGGCCGCAGATGCAGCTGCGCAAGGACGGAAGCGCGATCCGGTGAACCGCCGGGGCGCCCTCATCCGATGAAGAAATGGGACGCCCGTCCCGCCGACCGTTGGGAGAACCCCATGGCGCTGCACCAGGGCCAGCAGAAGCCCGACGCCCACCCGCACTCCGTCAACCCCTTCTACGGCGAGGCCAACCCGGTCAGCGGCATGGTCGAGGCACCGCCCAAGCACCGTCTCCCGGACGGCCCGCTGCCGCCGACGACCGCGCTCCAGCTCGTCCACGACGAGCTCATGCTGGACGGGAACTCCCGGCTGAACCTGGCCACCTTCGTCACCACCTGGATGGAGCCGCAGGCGGGCGTCCTGATGGCGGAGTGCCGGGACAAGAACATGATCGACAAGGACGAGTACCCCCGGACGGCCGAACTGGAGCGGCGCTGTGTGTCGATGCTCGCCGACCTGTGGAACGCGCCGGACCCGTCGGCCGCGGTGGGCTGTTCCACGACCGGGTCGAGCGAGGCGTGCATGCTCGCCGGCATGGCGCTGAAGCGGCGCTGGGCCCTGCGCAACGCGGACCGCTACCCGGGCGCCCGGCCCAACCTGGTCATGGGCGTGAACGTCCAGGTGTGCTGGGAGAAGTTCTGCAACTTCTGGGAGGTCGAGGCCCGCCAGATCCCCATGGAGGGCGACCGGTTCCATCTCGACCCCGAGGCGGCCGCCGCGCTGTGCGACGAGAACACGATCGGGGTCGTCGGCATCCTGGGCTCGACCTTCGACGGGTCCTACGAACCGATCGAGGAGCTGTGCGCGGCGCTGGACCGGCTCCAGGAACGCACGGGACTCGACATCCCGGTCCACGTCGACGGCGCGTCCGGCGCGATGATCGCGCCGTTCCTGGACGAGGACCTGGTCTGGGACTTCCGCCTGCCCAGGGTGTCCTCGATCAACACCTCGGGCCACAAGTACGGCCTGGTCTACCCGGGCGTGGGCTGGGCCCTGTGGCGGACGGCGGCCGAGCTCCCGGAGGAACTGGTGTTCCGGGTGAACTATCTGGGCGGCGACATGCCGACCTTCGCGCTCAACTTCTCCCGCCCCGGAGCCCAGGTCGTCGCGCAGTACTACACGTTCCTGCGGCTGGGCCGGGAGGGCTACCGCGCCGTGCAGCAGACGACCAGGGACGTGGCGCGCGCCCTCGCCGAGCGCGTGGACTGCCTGGGCGACTTCCGGCTCATCACCCGAGGGGACCAGCTGCCGGTGTTCGCCTTCACGACGGCGCCCGAGGTGACGGCGTTCGACGTGTTCGACGTGTCCCGGAGGATGCGCGAGAGCGGCTGGCTGCTGCCCGCGTACACCTTCCCCGAGAACCGCGAGGACCTGTCCGTGCTGCGGGTGGTGTGCCGCAACGGCTTCTCCTCCGACCTCGCCGACCTCTTCATCGAGGACCTGACCCGCCTGCTGCCCGAGCTGCGCCGCCAGCCCCACCCGCTGACCCACGACAGGGAGGCGGCGACGGGCTTCCACCACTGAGGCCCGGCCGGGCCGCCTTCCGGAGCAGGCGGCCCGGGGAGGGGCGTTTCCGTCAGCGGCTCAGGCGGGCGAACCGGCGTACCGCCAGGGGGAAGAAGAGCGCGAGCAGGGCCAGGGGCCACAGGATCGCGGGGGCGATGTGACCCGGCTCGCCGCCCGGTCCGCCGAACAGTTCGCGGACGGCCGTCGCGGTCTGGGACATGGGGTTCCAGCCGACGACCGTGCCCAGCCAGCCGGGCATGGAGCCGGGGGAGGCGAAGACGTTGGACAGGAAGCCGACGGGCCAGACCAGGATCTGCACGGCCTGCACCAGCTCGGGCTTCCCGGCCACCATCGCCAGGTGGATGCCGATCCACAGCATGGCGAAGCGCAGGAGCAGGAGCAGCCCCATCGCTCCGAGGAACGCGCCGGGAGTGCTGTCGGGGCGCCAGCCGATCGCGTACCCGACCCCGGTCAGTACGGCCAGGCTCGCCGCCGACTGGACCATGTCGGCGGCCGAACGGCCCACGAGGACGGCCCCGTTGGCCATCGGCAGGGAGCGGAAGCGGTCGATGACGCCCTTGCCGAGGTCCTGGGTGACGGCCAGCATCGTGCCCTCCAGGCCGAACGCCATGGTCAGGGCGAGCATGCCCGGCACCAGGTAGTCGACGTACTCGCCCTCGACGCCCTGGCCGCCGCCGACCAGGTAGCCGAACATCAGGAGCAGCATCACGGGGAAGACCAGGCCGACCGCCGCCTGGACGGGCTGCCGTGCCCAGCGGGCGAATTCACGGCGGGTCATGGTCCAGCAGTCGGACAGCAGGCGACCTCCCGGGCGGAGTTCGCGCGGCCCGCCGGTTCCTCCCGGTCGCCCGGGTCCCCGGTTCCCTTCGCGGACGGTGTCGTACGTCGTGCTCACACGGCCTCCTTGGCTCGTGACGCGTCTCCGGTGAGGTGCAGGAAGACCTCGTCGAGCGTCGGGCGCCGCAGCGCGATGTCTTCCGCTTCAATGCCGGCCTCCTCCAGGGCGCGGACGACCGCGGCGAGGGCCGCCATGCGGTCGGTGACCGGAGCGCTGAGCAGCCGGCGGTCCGCGTCGACCGAGACCCCCTCCCCCGCGAACGGCAGCAGGGCCACGGCGGCGCCTAGCAGACCCGCATCGCGCAGCACCACGTCGATGCGGTCCCCGCCCGTCCGGGACTTCAGTTCGTCGGCCGTGCCGTCCGCGATGACGTGTCCGCGGTCGACGACCGAGATGCGGTCGGCGAGCTGGTCCGCCTCCTCCAGGTACTGGGTGGTGAGCAGCACCGTCGTACCGCCGCCCACCAGGGAGCGCACCGCCGTCCACACCTCCGCCCGGCCGCGCGGGTCGAGTCCGGTCGTCGGCTCGTCCAGGAACAGCACCTCGGGGTCGGTGATGAGCGACGCGGCCAGGTCCAGGCGGCGCCGCATGCCGCCGCTGTAGTCGCGGACCGCCTTGCGGCCGGTGCCGGCGAGACCGAAGCGCTCCAGGAGTTCACCGGCCCGCGTCCGCGCGGCGCGGGAGCCCAGGTGGTGCAGGCGTCCGAACATCTCCAGGTTCTGCCGGCCGCCGAGCTCCTCGTCGAGGGCGGCGTGCTGGCCGAGCAGGCCGATGCGGGACCGCACCCGGCGGGCCTCGCGCACCACGTCGTGCCCGGCGACCTCCACCCGGCCGCCGTCCGGGCGCAGAAGCGTCGACAGGACCCGGACCAGGGTCGTCTTGCCCGCTCCGTTGGGTCCGAGCACCGCGTGCACCGTGCCGCGCCCGACCAGGAGGTCCAGTCCGTCCAGCGCGTGATGCTCCCCGTACCGCTTGCGTACGTCTTCGACGACGATCGCCCCGGTCATCCCGCTCCCTTCGTTCCGGCCCGCTTCCGGGCCGGTCCGCGGCCGTTCTCAGCCGCCCTCGACGCCAGTAATCAAACTTGACTACCGACACACGCCAACGGAGGGTAAGGCCGGTCATGGGATTAGTCAAACTTGATGAGTGGTGGAATCGAGTCTTGATGAGTGGCGGAATCGAGCGGCGAGGCCGAGTGGTGGGATCCGTGCTCCGTGCCGACCTTCGCCGGTCAGCGCGCGTCCTCCGGGTGGCGCTCCCCCGTCGCGTACGGGTTCTCCTGGTCGTCACGCAGGACCCCGACGAACGGCTCGCCCTCCCCGGCGAAGGTGTAGGCGCCCCCCTCGACGCGGGCGATCAGACCGCGGGTCCACGCCGCGTCGGCGTCGGCGGAGTGGACCCAGAGGTCCATGATCTCGCCGATGTGCCCGAGCTGGGCGGGGCCGTCCTCGGGCACGTAGTGCTCGGTGACGGCCGCACGCCACTGCTCGATCCCGCGGATCCGCTCCTCGAGGAGGGCCACCGCCTCGTCCCTCGGCAGGTCGACGATGAAGCCGATGCCTGCCGAGCGGACGTCCATCTTCTGGTCGTACGACGTCAGGGACTCGCGCAGCAGCGCCAGGAACTCCTCGGTCCCCGCGGCCGTGAGCTCGTACTCGGTGCGCGGCGGCCCGCCGGCCGTGGACGGCGCGATCTCGTGGGCGTGCAGCAGTCCCTGCTTGGCCATCTGCTTGAGCGCGTGGTAGATCGAGCCGGGCTTGGCGTTGGACCACTCGTGCGCGCCCCAGTATTCGAGGTCGTTGCGCACCTGGTAGCCGTGGGCCCGCCCGTGCTGGCGGACCGCGCCGAGCACGAGGAGACGGATCGCTGACATGGCGTCCAGCCTAGGGGTGGTGCGGTCAGGCCCAGGAGGAGCCCTGCTCCAGCGCCACCAGCTCGAAGGCCGTCTTGCCGTCCAGGGACTCGCGGATGATGTCCGCGTGCCCGGCGTGCCGGGCCGTCTCGCGGATCAGGTGGAGGGCCAGCCAGCGCATCGAGACGCGGCCCTCGGGCGGGAACCAGGGGTCCGGCGGAAGCGCGAAGGTGTCATCCAGGCTCGGCACCGAGCGCAGGAAGGCCTCGGTCTCGGCGGCGACCTTCTCCCAGTGGGCGAGCTGCGAGGCGACCGTCTCGCCGTCGACGAGGACGAAGCACTCGTGCCAGTTCGACTCGTCCCGCTTGACGGCCGGCTGCTCGCCCTTGGCCCGCGCGATCCAGCCCTGCTCGACCTCGGCGACGTGCTTGAGCAGTCCGCCCAGGGACAGTTCACTGGCACTCGGCCGGCTCGCCGCCTGCTCCTCCGTCAGCCCGAGGAGCGACCGGCGGATGCCGCCGCGCTGCTCCTCGATGAACGCGAGCAGCGCCCCCCGCTCGTCGCCCCGCTCTTCCGCTCGCACATGCGTGACCATGACCGGCCGCCTCTCATCGGGTCCTTCCGACTGACACCGACGACGCTACGGACCCTTGCGGTCAGGTTCTGTCCGCAAGGGTCCGGGCGCGCTGAACGGTCACGCGAAGGCGTACCGGAGCACGCGAAGGCGTCTCAGAAGGGGAAGCGGCTCCGTCCGTGCTGCACCGAGATCCACTTCGTCGTGGTGAAGGCGTCGACCGTGGTCTCGCCGTTCAGGCGGCCGATGCCGGAGTGCTTCTCGCCGCCGAAGGGGACGAGGGGCTCGTCGTGGACGGTGCCGTCGTTGACGTGGAACATGCCGGTGTCGATCTGCTTGGCGAAGTTCACGCCGCGCTCGACGTCAGCCGTGTGGACGGCACCCGAGAGGCCGTACGGCGTGTCGTTGACGATCCGGACCGCCTCCTCCTCCCCGTCGAAGGGGACGAGGAAGACGACCGGGCCGAAGACCTCCTGGCGCAGCAGGTCCGAGTCGGCGGGGACACCGGTCAGGACGGAGGGCTCGACCAGGTTGTCCGTGGTGGTGCCGCGGACCAGGGCGGTGGCGCCCTCGGTGATCGCCTGCTCGACGACGCCCGACAGCGCGTCCGCCTGGGAGGCGTTGATGACCGGGCCGATGACCGTCTGCGGGTCCCTCGGGTCGCCGGTCTTCAGCGTCCTGACCTTGGCGACGAACTTCTCGGTGAACTCGGCCTCGATCGAGCGGTCCACGAGGACACGGTTGGCGGCCATGCAGACCTGGCCCTGGTGGACGTAGCGGCTGAAGACCGCCGCGTCGACCGCGTAGTCGATGTCCGCGTCCTCCAGGACCACCAGGGCGCTGTTGCCGCCCAGTTCGAGCACCGAGCGCTTGAAGTTCGCGGCGCAGACGGTGGCCACGTGCCGGCCGACCTTGTCGGAGCCGGTGAAGGAGATGACCTTCGGGACCGGGTGCTCGATGAAGGCGTCGCCGATCTCGGCGATGTCGGTGATGACGACGTTCAGGAGGCCGCCGGGCAGGCCCGCCTCCTCGAAGATCTTCGCGACCAGGGAGCCGCCGACGATCGGGGTGTTCTGGTGCGGCTTCAGGACCACGCCGTTGCCGAGCGCGAGCGCGGGGGCGACGGACTTGACCGACAGCAGGAAGGGGAAGTTGAAGGGACTGATGACGCCGACGACACCGACGGGGACGCGGTAGAGGCGGTTCTCCTTGCCGTCGACCGGCGAGGGGATGATCTTCCCTTCGGGGCGCAGCGCGAGCTGGACCGCCTCGCGCAGGAACTCCCGGACGAGGTGCAGCTCGAAGGCCGCCTTGAGGCGGGTGCCGCCGAGCTCGGCGATGATCACGTCGGTGATCTCCGCCTCGCGCTCGTCGATGACGGCGAGGGCCTTCTCGAAGACCGCGCGGCGCGCGTACGCGTTCGTCGCGCCCCACTGCTTCTGGGCGCGCTCGGCGGCGCGGTAGGCGTCATCGACCTCTTCGACCGTGGCTATCGTGATCGAGGCCAGCTTCTCGCCGTCGTACGGGTTGAAATCGATGATGTCCCAGGAGCCCGTTCCCGGGCGCCACTCGCCGTCGATGTACTGCTGGGCCAGGTCGGTGAAGTAGGACGACATGTGCTCCCTCAATCCCTGTGCTGCCGAGACAGTCCTTGGCCCGGGACAGCAGACATCCGATCACGGTCTGATCACATGTCATCGTACTTGTGTTTCAAGGGAGTTGAAGGAGACCAGAGAAGTCTGCGGCCACTCTCAGGAGAGCTGGAGCAGCCCGCGCAGCAGATCACGGCTCTCGGCCGGACCGGGGCTGTCCTGCTGGAGCTGCTTGAGCGCGCCCTCGTACTGGTTGACGTCCTCGCGCTTGTCCAGGTACAGCGCGCTGGTCAGCTGCTCCAGATAGACGACGTCCGACAGATCGGACTCGGGGAAGCTCAGGATGGTGAACGCGCCGCTCTCGCCCGAGTGCCCGCCGAAGCTGAACGGCATCACCTGGAGACGCACGTTGGGCCGCTCGGAGACCTCGATCAGGTGCTGGAGCTGTCCGCGCATCACCTCGCGGTCGCCGTACGGGCGGCGCAGCGCGGCCTCGTCGAGGACGATGTGGAACTCGGGGGCGTTCTCGGAGACGAGGTACTTCTGGCGCTCGAGGCGCAGGGCCACGCGCCGGTCGACGTCGGCCGCGGAGGCACCCTTCATGCCGCGCCGGACGACGGCGTGCGCGTACGCCTCGGTCTGGAGCAGGCCGTGCACGAACTGCACCTCGTACACCCGGATCAGGTGGGCCGCGCCCTCCAGGCCGACGTAGGTGGGGAACCAGCTGGGCAGGACGTCGGAGTAACTGTGCCACCAGCCGGCGACGTTGGCCTCCTTGGCGAGCGAGACGAGGGAGGTGCGCTCGGCCTCGTCCGTGATCCCGTAGAGCGTCAACAGGTCCTCGACGTCGCGGGTCTTGAAGCTCACCCTTCCCAACTCCATACGGCTGATCTTCGATTCGGAGGCGCGGATCGAGTAGCCGGCCGCTTCACGGGTGATGCCACGCGCCTCACGCAGGCGCCGCAGATGTGACCCCAGCAGCATGCGCCGCACCACCGAGCCGCTCGACTCACCAGCGCTCACGTTCGTCAGCCTCCCCAACCGTCTTCCAGACGCCGAAGTCTGCCACTAAAACACTTCAAGCAGTACTCGTTCAGTTACGGAAACGGAAAGCAGCCAAAGCAGAGGCACAGGAAAGGATCAGTGAAGCGTCGAGAACTGAGAATAAGGTGAAGGAAGAAATGAGCCAGAAGTAGCAGAGGAAGGTCCAATTCGGGCGCGTGCACGTGCATCTGCCCTTGCATCTGCTGTACGCATTCGGAACCATGGTCCCCGCGCCACCGCTGCATCGCAACGACCGCGAACACCCGGGAGTGCCTCGCATGGGGACGAATGGATCGACCATGCTCGAACCCTTACGGCAGGGACTTCCGCCTCTCGATCCCGCGGCCGTGTCCAGCGCCGCCTCGTGCGCCCTGCCCGCCCGCTACGAAGCGGTGCGCGAGGCCCGGCAGTTCACCCGCCAGACGTTGGACCAGTGGGAGATCGGCGACCGTTTCGACGACGTCTGTCTGGTCGTCTCCGAACTCGTCACCAACGCCCTGCGGCACGCGCTGCCCGCGGACACGCCCCGCAAGGACGACCAAGGGCCGCCCGTACGGCTGCACTTGATGAGGTGGACCTCACGACTGGTGTGCGCGGTGCGCGACCCCAGCCACGAGAGTCCCGTCGCCGGCGACTCGGACGACTTCGCGGCGGAGTCGGGGCGCGGCCTCTTCCTCGTCGACTCGTTCTCGGACAGTTGGGGCTGGCACCCGCTCGCCGGAACGCTCAGCGGCAAGGTCGTCTGGGCGCTGTTCCGGCTCGGAGTGCAGCCCGCGACGCCCGCGCTCTCCTCCGAATAGAGAACCGCGGCGCCTTCTGGCGCCGCGGTTCTACGCGCGTTACTGAACGCAGAGTGAAGTTCACCCTCGGATTACGCCACCCGTACCGTCGCCGCCTCGCGACCCACCGGTCCGGGACACCCCGTGATCACGGCCGTCAGCCCGCGATCAGGTGGTCGAACTCGCCGTCCTTGATGCCCAGAAGCATGGCTTCGATCTCGGCGCGCGTGTAGACGAGCGCGGGCCCCTCGGGGAACCGCGAGTTCCGCACGGCCACGTCACCGCCGGGCAGCCGCGCGAACTCCACGCAGGAACCCTGTGAGTTGCTGTGCCGGCTCTTCTGCCAGGCGACGCCGTCAAGCTCGGTCGCAGCCATGCCGTTGTACGCAAATTCAGCCATACCGTCGTACACGTCATCCACGTCGAACACGTCGTGGTCCACAGGTCGCTCCCCGGTCGTGCAGTGGCTGAGGTGGCCATAGGTGCAGTAGTCAACTGACTCGGATCATAGCTCTGTTCATGTGCAGATGCATGGGCAGATGCACGTGCACGCGGGGTGGTCCTGCGGTTACAGCTTTTACCGGCCTTTGACTACCGGCTGTCGCTCGCCCGACTACGGCCTGCACCTCACCGGAGTGCCCTACGGTCCTACATCCGGTCCAGCGCATTCCCCAGAGATCGCATCACATGCGACCTCCAGCCCCCGTCCATGATCTTCCGCGCCATCATCTGTGTGGGATCGTCCGGATCGAATCCCTCGTGTACTAGGAAGAGACGCGTGCCGCGCCCTTCCTGTTCCAGTGTCCAGGTAATGGTCCAGTCCGCGGGCCGCCGGGCGTCCGCGTCGGCCCAGCGGACGCTCAGCATCCGCTCGGGCTCGAAGGCGAGAACGCGCACGTCGACGGTGCCGGAGAAGTTCGCGTTCGGGCGCGGGACGGCCGTCAGCCTGTAGCGGTGGCCGACCTCCAGCCGGAAGTCCTCGGAGCCCGGCATCTGCCACTGGGCGAGCAGTCCGGGCTCGGTGAGCGCCCGCCAGACCTTGGCGGGCGGGTGCGGGAAGAACTGGGCGACACGGACGGTCGTGAGGTCGTCGTCGCCGTCAGCGGGGGCCGGGCTGCGGGGATCGGGGGTCGCGCCCTGCGGGTCGGAGGTCATGTCCCGGCATCGTCGGGCATGCGGTCCAGGAGGGCGCCGAGATCCTTCAGCCTGTCGCTCCAGAAACGCTCGTACGGATGGAGCCAGTCCTGGACGTCGGCGAGCGGGCCGGCCTCCAGGCGGTAGATGCGCTGCCGGCCCGCGCGCTCCTCGGACACGAGTCCGGCCTCCCGCAGCACCTTGAGGTGTTCCGAGAGGCTGGGGCGCCGCATGGCGAAGTGGTCGGCCAGCGCCTGGACCGGCTGCGGCCCCCGCTCCCGCAGCAGCCGCAGCACCTCACGCCGGGTGGAGTTGGCGAGCGCCGCGAAGAGCTGATCCTCTTGGGCGGAGGGGTCACCCTGTCGGGGCGGAGAGCCCGTGCCGGCTGGAGAACCTGTGCCGGCCGTCGAGCCAGTTCCGGTCATGGAGCCGGTGCCGACCGTTGAGGCAGTTCCGGCCGGAGAGTCGACGCCGGCCGTTGAGCCGGTTCCGGTCGTCGAGCCCGTTCGGGCCGTCGAGCCCGTTGCGGTCGCGGAGCGGGTTCCGACCGTCGAGCCGGCTCCGGCCGGAGAATCGGCGCCGGCGAGAGAGCCGGTTCCGGCGGGCGCACCAGCTCCGGCGGCCGCGGCGGCGGCTCCGCCGGGAAAGCCGACGGGCGCCCCCGTTTCGACGGGCACTCCGGCCGGGGCCCCCTGCCCGACTCCGGTCCCGGTCATGGCGCGCTCAGCACCCTTCGCTCCTACTCCGAGGCCGACTCCAGGGCCTTCTCCGTGATCAGCATCAGACCGTTGCCGTCGGGGTCCCGGAACGAGGCCATGCGACCCCAGGGAAGGTCGTCCGGACCCTCCACCCCGACTCCGGCGGCGGTGAGCCGCGCGCAGTCGGCGTCGACGTCGGTCGTCACCAACATGATCCCCCGGACCTCGCCGGGCGTGAAACCCCCCATCCCGGGACCCGAGAGCGTGAAGACGGTCTGCGCCCCCTTCGGCGCCACCTGGAGCCACCGGCCGGGCGGCATGTCCAGGTCGGCGGTGACCTCGAATCCGAGGACGTCCCGGTAGAAGCGAAGGGCCCGTTCCTGGTCGGCGACGGGAAGCGTGACGAAGGAGGCGTGAGTGACGTTCATGATGCGAGAATAGGTAGGAGATTCCCTACGCGTCAACCGTAGGGAATCTCCTACCTATTGCGCCCTCGCGCCCCCGCACCGTCGTACACCCGTGAGCAACCGCACCCCGCATCACCGGAGGGGGTCTCCGGGTCCTCCTGATAGCTTGCTGCGATCGTCCGGACGACCCGCATCCATCCCACCCTTGGGGGCTTCAGTGACTACGGCGACCTTCCCGTCCCGCCGCGCGCGTATCGCGGCGGTGGCCGCGGGACTGGCGGCGGCGGCCGTACTGACCGGCTGCAGCGGCGGGGGCGACGACTCCGGGGACCCGTCGGCGACCCCGAGCGCGTCCACGACGGACGGCGCCGGTACGGGCGGCGGCTCCGGCGGCACCCCCGCCGCGGGCGGCAAGCTCCAGGGAAGCTGGCTCACGACCGCCGACGGCAAGGCCGTGGTGCTCATGATCAACGGCAAGCAGGCCGGCCTCTTCGCGACCGGCGGCACGGTGTGCAGCGGCACCTCGTCCGAGGAGGCGAGCATGCGGATGATCCGCCTCGCCTGCACGGACGGCAGCAAGAAGCGCGCCGTCGGCATGGTCGACTCCGTCAGCGGTACGACGCTGACCGTCACCTGGGAGGGCGGCCTCGGCAAGGAGACGTACACGAAGAGCGAGGGCGGCAAGCTGCCGTCGGGCCTGCCGACGGCGAGCCTGGGCTCCTGATCGCCTGATCCGCCGATGGCCTGATCCGGCGACGACCTGATCCGGCGACGGCTTCATCCGGCGGTCGCTCGAACCGGCAATCGCTCGAACCGGCGATGGCCCGGCCACGCGAACCCGACGGGATCACGCGGCCGCCCCGACAAGGCGCGAACGTCCGCGGACAATATCGGGCGATACCGGTCCCGTGCGGGTGAACAGCGAGGGGCGCGCAACCTCGGTGGACCCGGGTGCGTGATGATCCATGCACAACGTCACGACCTCCAGGGGAACCCATGCGCGCTCTGCCCATCGCCGTCACCGTCCTCGCGGCGGCCCTCGCCCTGACCTCCTGCGACGGCGGCGGCTCCGGCAGCACCGGCGGTTCCGGGAAGTCCGGCGACGCGGCCGGATCGTCGGAGAAGGCGACCGCCGCGGCCTGCGCGATCGGCGACACCGGAATCCAGGTCGGCCCCGCGAACGCCGCCACGGCCGCCGGGGACACGGGCAACATCCCCGTCACCCTCACCAACAAGGGCGCCCGGTGCACCCTGACGGGCTTCCCCGGGCTCACCGTGGAGGGGGGCGGCGTCTCCGCCGCCATCGAGGCGGACAAGTCCGCGGCGCCGGAGCCGCTGACCCTCGCCGAGGGCGACACCGCGACCTTCACGATCACCTACGTACGGGGCGCGGACGGGGACGCCAAGACCCTCGCCGTGAAGACGCTGAAGATCGCCCTGCCCGGCGCCGACACCACGCAGAGCTTCCCGTGGTCGTACGGTCCGCTGGCCGGGAAGGGTTCGGCGAGCGAGCCGAACGCCTCGGTGACACCGTTCCAGCACGCGGGCGACTGACGTACGAGCGGCGCCCGGCGTTCTGACGGACGCGGCGCGGCTTTAGGGGACGCGGCGCGGTTCTAAGGGACCCGGCACGGCGCTGGCGGACATGGCGCGGTTCCAGGAGACCCGGCGCGGCTC
>NZ_JBIASW010000005.1:261273-521150 GCF_042891215.1 Streptomyces sp. NPDC001914 | reverse complement strand
CTCTGGCGGACGTGGCGCGGTTCCAGGAGACCCGGCGCGGCTCTGGCGGACGTGGCTCGGTTCCAGGAGACCCGGCGCGGCTCTGGCGGACGTGGCTCGGTTCCAGGAGACCCGGCGCGGCTCTGGCGGACGTGGCGCGGTTCTAGGGGAGCGGGCGTCTGCCGCGGACCTGGGCTCGGTCCGCGGCCGCGGCGCCCTCGTGCCATCCGGCCTCGTCGGTGATCCCGCGCATCCTGGTCGTCACCGTCTCCGGGAACATCCGGTCCAGCTGGTCCGTGACGGCCACGTCACGGGCCGCCAGGACCGGCAGCAGGTCCCCTTCCGTGGCGGTCACCTGTTCCTCGGCGACCGACGCGAGCCGGTCGCCGATCCGGTGCGCGTACGCGGCCAGGAACGACTGCCGGAAGGTCTTCGTACGCTTGCGGCCGCCCGCCCGCTGCGCCGCCTCCGCCTTCGTCATCGCGGCCGTGGCCTGCACGAGGAGCGAGGTGTACAGGAGCTCGACCGCCTCCAGGTCGGGTTCGAAGCCGACGACGGTCGAGAAGCAGAGGGCGTCGTTCCACACGGCCCGGCAGCGGTTCGCCCCCGCGACCGCGTCCAGGAGCACGGCCTTGGCCGTCTCGTACGGCGGCTCGACGCCGACGCGGCAGGCGCCGGGCGCGTCCTTCGCGTGGGTGCGGGCCGCGAGCAGCGCCTCGTCGATGGTGTGCCGCGCCATCAGCTCCTGCGCCTTGGCGCTCAGCGCCTCCGCCTCCTCCGGGAACCCGGTCGCCTCCGCCTTCGCGAGCAGGGCGCGGATGCGGGTGAGCATGCGCGTCTCCTGCGGGGCGGCGGCCGTCACCGGTGTCCGGGGCGGGTACAGGGGCTCGATGGCCGGCAGGCGCAGGAGCAGGCGGTAGAGCTCCAGGGTCGCGGTGGCGCGTGAGAAACGGTCGGCCCTGAGGTCGTGGGGTTCGGCCGCCAGCTCGTCGAGCTGGGCCGCCCAGCGCGCGCCCCGGGGTTCGCGGTCGCCGTCCCGCTGCTCGAGGATCGAGGAGATCACCAGGCGTACGTGTACGTCGTCCAGGTCGCGTCGCACGATCCGTACGACGTCGGCGGGCTGCCAGCCACGCCGCCAGGCAGCCGCCACGAACTCCTCACCGCGCCGGGCGAGTTCGGCGTCGGAGGCCGGGTCGGCCGCGAGCACGGAGGCTCCGGTGTCGAGCGCCGCGTCGGTGTCGGCGTAGAGGGCGGCCGCGAAGGCGCGCTCCACGGTGCTGGACGTACTCATCCCCCGATCGTGTCACGGGCGGCCCGGGTCTCCGCGTACACCCCGGCGCCGCGGCCGCCAACTGTCCACAGCCTGTGGACAGTGCTCCGCCCGCCCGGATCCTGCGGCGGACACCCTGTCCCACTTCCCCCTCCCGAGGATGCCCGGCCGCGCCACCCCGGGCGCTCCACGGCACTACTCGAAGTGTCAACTCCGGGTTGACACTCATGAACTGTCAACCTAACGTTGACACATGACGACGAACTCTCCCGGCAAGGCATCCGTGCGTCTCGACGACCTCATCGAGGCCATCAAGAAGGTGCACACCGACGCGCTCGACCAGCTCCAGGACGCGGTGATCGCGGCGGACCACCTCGGCGAGGTGGCCGACCATCTGATCGGGCACTTCGTGGACCAGGCGCGGCGTTCGGGGGCGTCCTGGACGGACATCGGCAGGAGCATGGGCGTGACCCGGCAGGCCGCGCAGAAGCGCTTCGTGCCCAAGGCGGAGGCGGACCTCGACCCCAGCCAGGGCTTCGGCCGTTACACCGACCGGGCCAGGAAGGCCGTCGTGGTCGCGCACGAGCGGTGCAAGGCCCTGGGCGGGACCGAGGGACTGCCCGAGCACCTCGTCCTCGGCCTGCTCAGCGAGCCCGACGCGCTCGGCGCGCGGGCCATCACCGCGCAGGGAGTCTCCCTTGACGCCGTCCGCGAGGCGGCCGTCGCCGCGCTCCCGCCGGCCGTCGACGAGGTCCCTGAGCTGGTCCCGTACGGGCCGGCGGCCAAGAAGGTCCTGGAGCTCACGTTCCGCGAGGCCCTTCGCCTCGGTCACAACTACGTCGGCACCGAACACATCCTGCTCGCCCTGCTGGAGTTCGAGAACGGCCAGGGCGTGCTCAGCGGCGCGGGCGTCGACAAGGCGGCGGCCGAGGCACACATCGGACGCATGATCACGGAACTGGTGAAGGAGAAGACGGAGGCGGAGAGCGCGTCCTAGGGCAACCGAGGGCAGGGCTCGGGCATCGCCCGGGGCGCGGCTCGGGACTCGGCTCGGGACACGGCTCGGGACACCGCTAGGGACACCGCTCGAAGGAGCAGCCCGCAAGCGGCCGCGGGAACGCCGGAGGGAATGTCCGGACGCGAGCCCGGGGCGACCGGAGGGACCGTCCCGCGTCGGCGGCGGCGCCGGACCGGCATTGTCAGACCCTCCTGCGAGACTCGGAGGCATGACCGAGCGCTGGGCTCTCGCGCCGGCCGAGGACGGTGGCGTGGAGCTCGCCGCCCTCGGCCCGGACGGGCTGCCCGCGGGGGAGGTCCGCCGGGAGGCGGACCTCGCGGAGGCCGTACGGGCCCGGCCGGACGTGAGCCGGTGGGTGTGGCGGTCGACGGCCGATGTCTATCCGCGACTGCTCGCCACGGGGGTGCGAGTGGAGCGGTGTTATGACATGGAGGCCGCCGAGACCCTGCTGCTCGGACACGAGGGGCGGCTCGGCGAGCCCCGGTCGGCGGCCGCCGCGCTGGCGAGACTGCGCGGCGGCCCCGTGCCGCCGGACCCGCCGCAGCGTTCCGCCGAGCCCGGATTACAGTCCTCCCTCTTCGAACCCCGCCCGGTGCACGTGCCGTTGGCGGATCTCCTCGCGGTCTACGCCGACCAGCAGCGCCGGCACGACGCGGCCGCGCACCCGGACCGGATGCGGCTGCTCACGGCCGCCGAGTCCGCGGGAATGCTGGTGGCCGCCGAGATGAACCGGGCCGGGCTGCCGTGGAGCGCCGACGTCCACCGGGACGTGCTGCACGAACTGCTCGGCGAGCGGTACACCGGGGGCGGTGAACCCCGGCGCCTCGCCGAACTCACCGACGAGGTCTCCGCCGCGTTCGGGCGGCGGGTCAGACCCGACCTGCCGGCCGACGTCGTCAAGGCGTTCGCGCAGGCCGGGATCAAGGTCAGGTCCACCCGGCGATGGGAGATCGAGTCGATCGAGCATCCGGCGGTGAAACCGCTGATCGAATACAAGAAGCTGTACCGGATCTGGGTCGCCCACGGCTGGTCCTGGCTCCAGGACTGGGTGCGCGACGGGCGGTTCCGGCCCGAGTACCTGCCGGGCGGGACCGTCACCGGACGCTGGGTGACCAACGGGGGCGGCGCGCTCCAGATCCCCAAGGTGATCCGGCGTGCCGTCGTCGCAGATCCCGGCTGGCGGCTGGTCGTCGCCGACGCCGACCAGATGGAGCCGCGCGTCCTCGCGGCCGTCTCCCGCGATCCGGGTCTGATGGAGGTCGCGGGCCGGGAGAGCGACCTCTATCAATCGGTCTCGGACCGGGCGTTCTCCGGCGACCGGGCGCAGGCCAAGCTCGCCGTGCTCGGCGCCGTCTACGGCCAGACCTCAGGCGACGGCCTGAAGAACCTCGCCCTGCTCCGCCGCCGTTTCCCCAAGGCGGTCGCGTACGTGGACGACGCGGCCCGCGCGGGCGAGGAGGGGCGCCTGGTGCGCACCTGGCTGGGCCGGACCTGCCCTCCGGCGGTCGGATCGGGCGACGGCGGCGGGGAGGCGGGCATCCCGCAGGACGATCCCGTCGACACGGCCGTCGACCAGGGCTGGGTGCCGGGGTACGCGTCTTCCGACTCCCGCGCCCGCGGACGGTTCGCGCGCAACTTCGTCGTGCAGGGCAGTGCCGCCGACTGGGCCCTGCTGATGCTGGCGGCTCTGCGCCGCACCTGTGCGGGGCTCGCCGCCGAGCTGGTCTTCTTCCAGCACGACGAGGTGATCGTGCACTGCCCCGCCGAAGAGGCCGACGCCGTGGTGGCCGCCATCCGGGACGCGGCCGAACTCGCGGGCCGCCTCACCTTCGGCGAGACCCCGGTGCGCTTTCCCTTCACGACGGCGGTCGTACGGTGCTACGCGGACGCGAAGTGACGCGGTCAGACCGCTCTGTCCGCTCTGTCCGCTCTTTCCACCCTGTCCGCTCCTTCGACCCCTTCGACCCCTTGGGCTCGTTCGGCTCCTTCGGCCAGCAGCGTCCGCAGTTCGCCCGTCACCGGGCTGTCCGTCTCCGCCAGGGCCTCCAGAGCCGACGCCCACTCCTCGTAGGCCGCTTCGAAGTCGCCGCATTCCCGGAGCAGCAGGCCCGCCTGGTGACGGGCGAGCCCTCCGGTGTACCGGTCGGCCCGGCGGTCGGCACGGCACCGCAGCAGATCGCACTCGCGCGCCGCGCGTTCCCGGTGACCGACACCGCGCAGGGCCCGCACCAGGCCGAGCCTGGTCTGTGACTCGCCGTGCCAGTCGCCGTGGCCGCCGAGGATGCGCAGGCTCTCCTCGAAGTGCGGCACGGCGGCGGCCGGTTCGCCGAGCGTGAGGTGGGCGTAGCCGATGTTGCAGTGCGCCGAGTGCCGGATGATCACGTCGTGCAGGATGTCGCCGATCGCGAGACTGCGTTTGTGGTGATCGATGGCGGCTCGCGGGTCGGTGTGCTCGTACAGGTTGCCGAGGTGGCTGTAGGTGATGGCCTCCATGTGCGGGTCGCCCAACTCCCTTGAGAACTGGAGACTCTGGAGCAGCGCCTCACTCGACTCGGCGTGGCGGCCGAGGGTTTCGAGGAGCATGCCCCGGTTGTTCAGGGCCCGTCGCTGGCAGGAGCGCACGCCGAGGCGGCGCCAGATCGCCAGCGCCTCGTCGTTCAGGGTCAGGGCGTCGGCCACCCGGCCCGTCATGAAGTGCAGACCCCCGAGGTCGCCGAGCGCGTACGCCTCCGCGGCCTCGTCGCCGAGCAGCCGCGCCGCGTCGAGCGCGGCCCGCTGAAGGACCTCCAACTCGGCCACCCGGCCACTGCGTTGGACGTACGGGTTGAGCAGGCGGGCCAGCAGGGGGAAGTACGGCGAGCCGTGCGCGTACCGCTCCGCGAGCGCGACCACGTTCGCCAATTCGGTGTCGCCCCAGGCGAAGGCCTCCCGGGCGGAGCAGAACGGGGGTGTGGCCGCCACGTCCGCCGCGTGCCCGGCCGGCTGCGAGGCGGTCGGCCTGCCGCGGTCCTCCCTGTCGAGACCGGGTTCGAGAATCGCCTCCAGGGAGCGGGCGGCGACACCGGCGTACCAGCGCAGGGCACGTTCGGCGACGACGGCGTCATCGCCGAGCAGGGCCGGGCCGTTGGCGACGTGGCCGGCGACGACGTCCGTGGCCGCGGGCCTGGGTGCCGGCCCGGGCGCGGGCGCTGTCTCAGCCGCGGGCCCGGGGGCCGACGTGGGCGCGGGCGCTGTCGCGAGGACGCACTCCGCCGCGCCCGCGATCTCCCGGGCGAAGTCCCGTACGAGATCGTGCGGCGCGTACCGCCCGTACGCGGTCTCGTCCAGGAGGGCGACGTCGACCAGGCGGTCGAGCGCGGCCTCGGCACGACGTTCGTCGGTGCCGGTGAGGCGGGCGACGAGGGCGGCACCGTACGCGGGCAGGTCGAGCGCGCCGATACGGCACAGGGCGAGCGCCGCGTCCCGGTCGGCCTCGCGCTCGGAGGCGCGCAGCGCGTCGTGCGCGACGGCGAGCGAGCGGCGCACGCTCAGGTCGTCGTACTCCAGATGATGCAACCGGCCTTCTGTCGCGGCCAGTTGACCGGCGAGAACGTCGGGGGTCAGTGCGCGGCGGGCGGCGAGACGGGCCGCGACCACCCGGAGCGCCAGCGGCAGCCGGCCGGTGAGTTCGACGAGGGGGTGACCTCCGTCGAGCCCTTCTCGGCGGCCGGAGACCGCGCGGAGCAGGGCCGCGCTGTCCTCGTCCGTCAGCGGCGCGAGCGGGAAACGGTCGGCGCCGTCCAGGGCGGTGAGCGGAGAGCGGCTCGTCACGATCACCGCGCAGCCCGCGCCGGCCGGCAGCAGTGGCCGCACCTGGGCGGCGTGCGCGGCGTCGTCCAGCACCATCAGGGTGCGGGTGGGAGCGAGCATCGACCGGAGCAACGCCGCCGCCGCGTCGGGGTGTTCGGGGATCCGCCGGGGTTCCGTCCCCAGGTCGCGCAGGAGCGCGGCGAGCGCCTGACCGGCGGTGAGCGGGGTCATGCCGGGGGTGGCGCCGTGCAGGTTGACGTACAACTGGCCGTCGGTGAATCGTTCCCGCAGTCCGTGCGCGACGTGCAGTGCGAGCGCGCTCTTGCCGACGCCCGCCATGCCGCTGATCACGGCGACGCGTGGCAGTACGGTGGCGGGCTCGCCGGCGAAGGGCCGGTCGTGCGGGCCAGTGTCGCCTCCGGCGCCGTCGGGGGACCCGTCGGCGTACGCGCCACCGGCGAACGTGACACCGGCGGTCGCACCGCTGTCGGTCGCATGGCCGTCGGTCGTATGGCCTGCGGTCGTACGGCCGTCGGTCGCCCGGCCCTCGGTCGTGGGGTCGGTCACCTGGCCGGTCGTCCGGGCGGGCGCCCCGGCGGGCGTCGTGACACCGGGGCCCGCCTCGGACGCACGCGCGGACGCACGGTCGAACGCGCCTGCGGATGCTCCGGCGTCGGGGCGGCCCGGGGCGTCGGCCGGGTGCGCCCGGCGCGGCGAGGGCTCCGGGTCCAGGACTCGGAAGAGCTGGTCGCGGACGTCTTCACGTCCGGTGAAGTGGGGCGGGGGCGGGGGAAGTTGAGCGGGCCGGGGAGGTACGCCGACGCCGCGCTCGCCCCGGCCGGAGCCGACCACGGACTCCGCCGTGCCGGCGTCAGCGTGCCGACCACGACCTCCGTCCCGGTCGCCGCTCCTGTCCTGGTCGACGTTCCTGTCTTGGTCGACGTTTCCGTCCGGGCTGACACTCCCGTCCCGGTCGACCTTCCCGTCCCGGCTGGTGTTCCCGACCCGGCTGGTGTTCCCGACCTCACCCACGTTCCCGCGCCTGTCACGGCCGCCGTCGCCACCACGACCGGCGCGCTCAGCCCCGGCGGCATCGCCCTCGCGACCACCGTCTCCAACACGGCCAGGACCCCCGTACCAGCCATCGTCTTCGTCGCGGTCGACAGTCCCGGCCTCGCCGACACTGTCCTCCCGACCGGCAGCCCGATCACCGTCGACGCTCGCGTCACGGCCTACACCCCCGCCCCGGCGGTAATCGCCGCCGTGACCCACACCGCCGTCCCGACCGGCGATCCCATACCTGGCGGCGTCGTCGGCGCCGTCGCCGCCCTGGCCTACGCCCCAGCCGTTGTCCGCCTCGCCGCCACTGCCTCCGGCCTCGCCGGTGTGTCCGAAAGTGCCTCTGTCGTCACTCCTGGTGCCGTCCCTCTCGCCACGCCAGGACTGATCGCCGCTCCCAGCCCGATCGTGCCCCCCGTCGGCGTCGCCGCTCGACGGCTGGTCGGCGTTCCCGGCCTTCCGCCGGTCGTCGGCGTCGCCGCCCCGGCGTCTGTCGCCGCCTCGTCTCCGGTCCGCGCCCACGCCCGGGATCCAGGCACTGCCCCCGTCGGCGCCCCCGCTCCCGCTCCCCTGCGGATCTCCGGAACCGTCCTGGAGCCCGTTCCCGCCCGGGGGCACGTCGTCGGTACGGGCCTCGCCCGGGAGCCGGTCGTAGTCCCGCAGGATCTCCAGGTGGGCCCTGCGCACGGCGGGCCCCGGTTCGATGCCGAGTTCGTCGAGCAGGCGGGCCCGCAGATCGCGGTGGACGGCCAGGGCCTCGGCCTGGCGCCCGGTGCGGTGCAGCACCAGCATCAGCAGCCGGTGGAACGACTCGCGCAGAGGATGCCCTGCCGTGCGGGCGGCCAGTTCCGGTGCCAGCCGGTCGAGCCGGGAGGCCGTCGGATCGAGGCACAGCTCCGCCTCGTACGCCCACTCCAGGACGAGCAGCCGCCCCTCCTCCAGGCGCTGGACGAAGGCGTGTCCGCCGGTCTCGGGCGGGAGGCCGCTCAGGGGGGTGCCGCGCCACAGCGCGAGCGCGGCGGTGGCCTCGCGCAGCGCCCGCTCCCAGTCGCGCTCGGCGTGCGCGTCCCGCGCGGAGGTGGCGTGCCGCTCGAAGACTCGGACGTCCAACTCGCCCTCGCCGACCCGCAGGACGTACCCCGGAGAGACCGCGCGCAGCCGTTCCGGATCGTCGAGCAGACGGCGCAGCCGGGTCACATGGTTCTGGAGGGACGCCTGGGCGGAGGCGGGCGGCGCCCCGCCCCACAGCGCGTCCTTGAGCGCGTCGACGGAGACGACCCGGCCCGGTTCGAGGAGCAGCGCGGCGAGCAGGGCGCGCATCTTCCGGCCACCGATCGAGACGACCTCGCCATCGGCGTCGTACAGGACCGGCGGCCCCAGCAGTCCGAACCGCAGCCCGTTCCGCATCACGCCGCCCCATCGCCTTTCCGCCCGGCCGCGCCGGCCGCGCACCACGGCGGTTTCGTGCCTCTCGGGACGAGTTCACGCCGGTCAACTGATCGTCCCCGAGGGAACCGTTGGCCATATGTTAGCGATCCGTTGGCGCAGGCTGATGTGATCAAGCCATCGGATCTGGCCCGACGGTGCGCGCGTACTACGCGTAACTCGGGGGAGTGTCGCCGCCGTGGCCGGATCCGGGGACGTCAGAGGCCCCGGTCGTCGAGGTGATCGACCGGGGCCTCCGTCCGTACCCGGCCGGTGGGCCGTCCCGGATGACGAGCGGTGCCGCTCCGGGTGACGAACGCCTCGGAGCAGACACGTCGACGCAGACGCTTCGGAACAGACGCCTCGAAACAGACGCCTCGGAACGGCAAGCCGTCTCGTGTGGCGAGCCGGCCGACGGCCTACGGGTTCAGCCCGTTCAGCCGACCGACGACCCGCGGGTTCAGCCGACTCACGACCTACAGGCTCGGACGAACCGCAGGCTCGGACGACCGGCAAGCTAGGTGGACCGGCAGGTTCAGACGACCGACCGGTTCAGACGACCGACCGGCTCAGATGACGGGCGGCCGGCCGAGGCGGGTGAGCCGCCAGACCGTCCGCCACCGCATCGGGCGCCGCTCTCCGCCGGGCCGCCGCAGCCCCTCCGCGAAGCCGCCGAACCAGGCCCTCAGCCCGCCGACCGACCGCGTCCGCAGGAGCGTGAGCGCGATCCAGATCCCCAGGTGCACGGGAATCAGCACCAGGGGCAGCCGGCGGCGGGTGAGCCAGACCCGGTTGCGGGCGGTCACGCGGTAGTAGATGGCGTGCCGGGCGGGCGAGGTCTTGGGGTGCTGGAGCAGCAGTTCGGGCTCGTACAGCACGGTCCAGCCGGCGTCGATGGCCCGCCAGGCGAGGTCGGTCTCCTCGTGCGCGAAGAAGAACTCGGCGGGCCAGTCCCCCGTCTCGGCCAGCATCGGCATGGACAGCGCGTGGCCGCCCCCGAGGAAGCCGGTGACCGGTCCGCCGCGCATCGGGTCCTTGGCGCCGACCCGCGGCACATGGCGGCGCTGCGTCTCCCCGTGCTCGTCGGCGATACGGAAGCCGACGATGCCGAGGCGCGGCCGGGCAGCGTACAGATCGCGCACCTTGCGCAGCACGTCGCCGTCGACGAGGAGCCCGTCGTCGTCGAGCTCGACGACCACGTCCACGTCCCCGAACTCACGGAGCCGGCTCAGGCCGACGTTCCGGCCACCGGGGCAGCCGAGGTTGTCGTCCAGCTCGACGGTGGTCACCTCGCCCGGCAGGCCGAGCCGTTCGGCGAACTCGGGCAGCGGACAGCCGTTGCCGACAATCACGATCCGGGTGGGGGCCACGTCCTGCTTGGCCACGGAGGTGAGCAGTGCGTCGACCTCCACGGGCCGGTTGCCCATGGTCACCACGGCAACTGCGATCCGTGGCCCCTCCTCCGCCTGCGACACGACACCCACCCCATCCCGGCCGACAACTGTGCCGCGATGCTAGTCGTTCACCCGGACGACCCCTCAAATACGCCGGCTGGTCCGTCGTGCGTACGTCCTGATCTAGGCCCATAAGTGCGGATCAGGAGCGCCGGTTCTCCTTGCGGCGGACGAATTTCAGTCCCGACCAGTCCTCCCCCAGGGCCGCCACCTTCACGTCGACCAGTCCGAGCGGCAGGAAGAGGTCCCGCAGATCGTTCTCCGTGATGTCGCTGGTGTGCCCGGCGGCGCGGCGGGGCCAGGCGATCCACAGCATGGCCTCGTCCGCGAGGCCGCCGGCCAGTGCGGCCGCCCGCGCCGCCAGTTCGGCGCGCTCCCGGAAGAAGGCGACGGTGACGTCCGCCCCTTCCGGGCCGCCCTCCCCGACCGCGCAGTCCTCGGGCAGCCCGGGGATCTCCCAGTCGGGCGGCGCTTGGAGCAGCCGCACCCGGTGCCCCGCCTTGATGCCGATCTTCCGGGCGAGCGGCGTACCCGAGTACCCGCCGCCGCCCGCCACGCTGGATCCCGTCATCCCCGCAGGATGACACCGCCCGACCCGGTCGGCCTCGCGTTCGGGGCCCGCCCGAGGTCAGCCCCGTACTCGGTCCGGCCCGGTCGGCGCCATACGCGACCCGGCCCGGTCGGCCCTGTACGCGACCCGGCCCCGTCAGACGCCGTACGCAGCGCCGTACGCACCACCCGCCGGCTCCGTGAAGCGCGGCGGCGCGAGGGGCGGGCAGGGGTGCCGGCCGTCCTGGGCACGCTCGATTACCGGTTGTCGGCGAGCGGGTTCATGCTGGTGGGAGCGGCCCGGTCCCCCGGACGTCCCCGGCGATTCCCGGGATGTCCGAGGCTCCCGGGCCGGGGACAGCGTGCGCCCGGTCCACCCCCGGCGGGCGCCACCAGGTTCCGGAGGGCGTCATGAGCTCACCATCCGTCCCGCCGCCCGCGCCCCTGCCACCGCTGGGCCCGGGATCCATGGACAAAGGCCTCAAGGGCGGCGCCCTGGGTCTGTTCTCCAGCACGGTGATCGGGCTGGCCTCCACGGCCCCCGCCTACAGCCTCGCGGCGACCCTCGGCGTCATCGTCGGAATCGTGGGCTTCCAGTCACCGATCGTGATCATCCTCGCGTTCGTCCCGATGTTCCTGATCGCCTACGGCTACAAGGAGCTGAACCGGGCCGACCCCGACTGCGGCACCACGTTCACCTGGGCGGCCCGCGCCTTCGGCCCCCGTACCGGCTGGCTGGGCGGCTGGGGCATCGTCGCGGCCGACATCATCGTGATGGCCAACCTGGCCCAGATCGCCGGAGCGTACGGGTTCCAGCTCATCGGCGCCGACGGGCTGGCGGAGGACACCTTCTGGGTCACCCTCGTCGGCGTGCTGTGGATCGCCGTCATGACCCTGGTCTGCTACATCGGCATCGAGCTCTCGGCCAACCTGCAGAAGGCGCTGCTCACGATCGAGATCGTCGTGCTGGCCCTGCTGGCGGTCACCGCGCTGGTCAAGGTGTACGGCGGCACGGCGCCGGACGTCTCCTCGGAGATCTCGTGGTCGTGGTTCAACCCCTTCGAGATCAACTCGTTCGACGACCTGACCAAGAGCATCCTCGCCGGAGTGTTCATCTACTGGGGCTGGGACACCGCCGTGTCGGTGAACGAGGAGACCGTCGACCGCGACCGCACCCCCGGCCGCGCGGCGGTCATCTCGACCGTCATCCTGCTTCTCATCTACGTCCTGGTCACCACGTCCGCGCAGGCCTTCGCGGGGGTCGGCGAGAAGGGCATCGGCCTGGGCAACCCGGACAACTCCGGAGACGTCCTGTCGAGTCTCGGCGCCGAGGTCTTCGGCAGCGGGACCTGGGGCACGGTCGCCACCAAGCTCCTGATCGTCATGGTCCTCACCTCGGCGGCGGCCTCCACGCAGACGACCATCCTGCCGACCGCCCGCACCACGCTGTCCATGGCCGTGTTCAAGGCCATCCCGCAGCGCTTCTCCCGCATCCACCCCCGGTTCCTCACCCCGACCTGGTCCACCGTGGGCATGGGGATCGCCTCGATCGTCTTCTACGTCCTCCTGACCAGGGTGAGCGAGAACGTGCTGGCCGACTCCATCGGCTCGGTCGGCCTGATGATCGCCTTCTATTACGGGCTCACGGGCTTCGCCTGCGTCTGGTACTACCGCAGGGTCCTCACGCGCAGTGCGCACGACCTGTGGACGCGCGGGATCATGCCGGGCCTGGGCGGTCTGCTGCTCCTGTACTTCTTCGTCAACGCCTGCTTCGTGTACGCCGCCGCCGACTACGGCAGCACCTCATGGACCCTGCCGTTCCCGCCGCACTGGCAGTTCGGCGGCGTCTTCGTGACCGGCGTCGGCGCCCTTCTCCTCGGAGCCGTCCTGATGCTCGTGTACAGCGCGGTCCGCCCGTCCTACTTCCACAAGGAAACGATCCCGGTATCGGCCCACGACCGCGAAGGCCACTGACCCCCACATCCATCGGGGGCACGGGTTATACGTCGTGTTCGCCCGCGACGACCGCGACGGTCCAGTTCGTCGGGTCACCGGCCACACGGATCTGCAGGCGCTGCGTCTCGATGTCGACGTAGACGCGGCCGACGGACACGACACCGTCGCACCGCACCAAGGTCGTGCCGTCCTTGTCGTCGTCCCTGTCGACGATCGTGACCTTCCCCTTCCCCGAACAGCGCGAGTAGATCGTGTACACACCCTTGCCGGGCTTGAACTCCTTCAGGTCCTTGTCCGACGTACCGGAAGTCTCGGCGACGAGAACCTCCGCGTTCTCGGGGAGGTCGAAGGACGACTCCTTCACCGAGGGCCTCACCGAAGGCTTCGCCGAAGTCCTCGTCTCCACCGGGGCGCTCGCCTCATGCGAGGCCGAACAGCCGCTGACGAACAGTCCGACCAGTGCGGCGGCTGCGAGTGATGCGTAACGGCGCATGGCGATTCTCCAAAGAGGGGGGAAGGGCCCTGCCCCTCACAGGATGTGGGGCTCGGGCCCAGGCCGGTGGGACTACGGGTCCGCTAGCTGACGACCCATCCCTCGCGGTACGGCGCCCACGCCGTCATGTACTGCTTCGTGCCGGTGCCGCAGTTGCTGTACCGGTAAGCCTTGTAGCCGTAGACGTTCTCCTTCATGATCCCGTAGTCGCCGTTGACGGTGGAGTGCGCCTTGACCTTGCCACTGGTCTCGATACCGAGTTCGGAGGTCCAGCTGTGCTTGACGCTCGCATTCACGTCGACCTTGATCTTCCCCAGGATCATGACCTTGGTCTCGCCACTGACCGTCAGCGAAGCACCGACCTCCGTCGTCCCGCTCTTCTTCGAGGAGAACTTGAAGTCGATCGCGTAGTCCTTCTTGTTCTGGACGTACGTGTGGTACTTGACCGACATCGTGTTCTTCTTGTTCTGAGTGACGTGGAAGAACCACTCAGGATCACACTGGTTGCTCATCGGCGTCTTCGCGGGCGGCATGTCGCTCTCCGCCGTCTCCCCCGGGATCGGCAAGTCTTCGTTCAGCGCGGCATCGGATTCCGTCCCGGCCTCCGTCAGACTGTCGGCGGACGTCACCGCGGGGCTCGTGTCGCCGTCGGCTGCGAGCGCGGGAACGGATGACCCGGCTATCAGCAGCGCCGTCGCGGCAATCGTTACGCGTGCCCTGTACTTCACAGAAATCCCCCATATGTCGTGCCAGCCCCTGTTGGTCATCAGGGGGCCGGTCGCCACCGCGAAGCAGATCATGTACGCGACAGGGAGTCACGACCGCTTGAGGAAATCCTGAGGTGAAGTGGCGAGATATGCTCGCCCAGTGCTCGCTTCACAAAGCGAACCTATTCAACCAATGCGATCACCTCGCACGACGATCTCTCGAAAGAGGACTGCCTGAGTAGGCGTCAAGTTGCTTTCAGAGCAGCCTCGTTGTGAGCTCAAGCGCATGAACAAGCCAAGAAGGCTCTTGGCGCCGAGTGGTCATTCTCGTTGACGTCCCATGTGATCGGCTTCACTCCGCCTCAAGACGACGAAGAGCCGCAATGCCGTGCCGATCCCACCGCCGTTCATCCCTTGCCTGGTCGAGCACAAGGCCCGGCAAGACGAGTTACGTGAGGCTGCGGGCGACGGGTCGGAGGAGCACGGCGCCGCATTCACGCGGTCCGACGGCCGGCCGCTCGACCCCGGGCCGACTGGGAGAAATTCAAGGAACTACTCCCCGAAGCCGGAATGGACGACCACGGCCTACACGACGGAAGCCGTCACACGGTCGGCACCATCCTGGACGAGCTGGGCGTGGACTATGCACCAGCATGGAGATGCTCCGGCACACCCAGATCAGCAGACCCGTCGGTACGTGAAGGGGCGGTCTCACCGGTCCAAGGACGCGAGCCACTCCTGCCCGGGGGGGCGCTTCGAAGAGGCGCACAGGGTTCCCAAGCACAGGCTGCACCGACATGATGAACAAGCGTGAAGGACTTCATGATTCCTCTCGCTCTTGCTGCAGTCGGGCTAGCGGCAACGTGGCTGGGAGCCATCGTTGGGGCACGAGCAGCCAAATTCGGTGCCGAGAAGAGCGCCGAGGCCATTCGAAGCCAAGTGCATGACCAAGGTGCCGTGGAGCATGCTCATTGGCTGAGGCAGCAGCGCTTCAGTACCTACGAAAGCTTCCTCGAAGCCTGGGATGAGTGCCTGCGTATCACTCAGGCATCCGCAGAAACTGATGCCTCAGACCTAGCGGGCCTTGAGGACCTTCGTTTGGCAGCGGACCGCATGGTGGGGCGCGCGCGACGCATCGCGATCTTAGGTCCCGCAGAAGTCACGCGTGCGGCTGAGTCTCTGGCGGAGACGATGCAGGAAGACGTCAGAGTCGCTGTCCGCTTCATCGAGGTGACCAAAGCTTCGATAGCGGAGGTCGACGGACGCCCGATACCCGCTGACGCTCTGTCCGAGGCGTCAGAGGATCACCGACACCACGCCCAACAAGTTGCGGATCTCATCTCTGCCCATCGAAGCCAGGGGCGCGACATGCGGGAGCTTGATGGCCACCCCCTGTTGCAGGCAGCGATGGAGAGTGCGGAGCGCTATCGACTCACCTCGGGAGAGGCACGAGAAGCGCTGAGAGCGAACGTTGAGCGAATCTCCGCGGCCGCAAGCGAGGCGTTCTCAATGGCGGATGTACTCATGCGGAACAAGGAAGCGCGGGAACGCAGCCGGGAACGGTTCACGAGCGCGGCGCGGGAGGCGCTCAGCAAGACGCCGCCCGACCTGCGGTCCGATCGAGAGTGAGCAACCCGTGCGCTTCCACATCTGCAGCGTCTTCGAGGCGGAAGCACTTCGGCACCCTCAGATGAACCCGCGGGCTGAGACCAGAACGGAGACCGCCGACACTCCAGGGGCCCGGTTCCAACCTCATCACCGCGTCCAATGAAAGCAAAAGCCCCAGGTCACGGCGAGTGAGTCCTGGGGCTTCCACAGAGCCGCCTTCGGGATTCGAACCCGAGACCTACGCATTACGAGTGCGTTGCTCTGGCCATCTGAGCTAAGGCGGCGCGCTGTCCACACCTATGGTGCGATCAGCAACGTCGGTAAGTCTACACAGTTTCCGGGGGTGCTCCGTACATGGCCCGGGGCGGGGTCCCCGTGGGGGCCCAGCAGGGCTATGAGCAGCGCTTTCCCTTCTCGGGAGGGGTGCCCTGGAGGAGGTAGCGGTTGACCGTGGAGTCGATGCAGGAGCTGCCGCGCCCATAGGCGGTGTGGCCGTCGCCGACGTACGTCAGGAGCGTTCCGGAGGAGAGCTGGGAGGCGAGGGACTGCGCCCACGGGTACGGGGTCGCCGGGTCCCGGGTGGTGCCGACGACGAGGATCGGCGCCGCGCCCTTCGCCTCGATGCGGTGCGGCTCTCCGGTGTTCCTGACCGGCCAGTACCCACAGTTCAGCGAGGCCCAGGCCAGGCCCTCACCGAAGACGGGGGACGCCTTCTCGAAGTCGGGCAGCGACTCCTGGACCTGGTCCGGGCCCGAGAAGGCGGGCGGCAGGTCGAGGCAGTTCACGGCGGCGTTCGCGGACATCAGATTGGCGTACTGACCGTCGGCGTCCCGCTCGTAATAGCTGTCGGAGAGGGCGAGCAGACCCGCGCCGTCGTTCTTCTTCATCGCCGAGGTGAGCGCGTCACGGAGCTGCGGCCAGGCCGTCTCGTCGTACATCGCCGCGATGACCCCGGTCGTCGCCAGCGCCTCGCCGAGCTTGCGGCCGTCCGGGTCGCCCGTCGGAATGGGCTCCTTGTCCAGTCGCTGGAAGAACGCCTTCAGGTTCCGGCCCACCTCGTCCGGGCTCGTGCCCGCGTCGCCGAGCGGGCAGTCGCTGTGCCGCACACAGTCCTTCGCGAAGGACTGGAACGCCGTCTCGAACCCCGCCGTCTGCTCCTCGTTGAGCTTGCGCGCGTTCAGGGACGGATCCAGCGCACCGTCCAGCACCAGCCGGCCCACCCGATCCGGGTAGAGCCCGGCGTACGTCGCCCCCAGGAACGTGCCGTACGACGCCCCCACGTACGTCAGCTTCTCGTCGCCCAGAACCGCCCGCAGGATGTCCATGTCACGGGCCGCCTCGACCGTGGAGACGTGCCGCAGCAGATCGGGCGAGTGCGCCCCGCAGCCCTCGGCGAACTTCTTGAACGCCTCGACGAGCTGATCCGTCTCCCGGCCGTCGTCCGGCGTCATGTCGGTCTGGGTGTACGCGTCCATCGCGCGGCCGTTGAGGCATTCGACCGGCTCGCTGCGGGCCACTCCCCGCGGGTCGACCGCGACCATGTCGTAACGGGCGCGGACGTCCGCCGGATAGCCGATCCCGGCGTACTGCTGGAGATAGCCGACCGCCGAACCGCCCGGCCCGCCCGGATTGACCAGCAGCGACCCGAGCCGCTTGCCAGGACCCGTGGCCTTCTTGCGGGACACCGCCAGCCGGACGTCGCCCGAACCGGGCTTCTCGTAGTCGAGCGGCGCCTTCATCGTGGCGCACTCGAAGCCGGGGACACCGCAGCTGCGCCAGTTCAGCTTCTGCTCGTAGTACGGCGTCAGCGCGGACGGCGTGGCACGCGGCAGCGCGGTGAGCACCGCCTGCGTCGTCGCGGCCGTCGTCGTGGAACTTCCCGAGGAGCAGGCCGAGATGAACAGCGCCGCGGCGGCCAGCAGCACGCCGCTCGCACGGAGGGGTCGGGTCGGCCGTGTGGTGCGCCTCAAGTCCATCTCGCGAGCGTAACCGTGCGCGATCAATTGATCACCCCCAGCCGAGGAAGCGGCTCGTACGAGTGACCCCGTCAACCGGCCACCAGCGAGACCGCTCCCCACCAGGTCTACACCGCCCGCCCCGCCCATGCCCGACCTCACCGGACAGCCCATCCCGACCGGCTTCACCGGACAGCCGGCCCCGGGACAGGCCTCACCTGACAGACAGGGGCTCCGGCCGACCCGAGCGGACAAGCCACCCGCCAGGTCACCCCTGACCGACCCCAACTCGGCGGGTCACCTCTGCCCGATCCGCCGGGGCACCTGTGCCCGATCTCCACGGGACGGGTCCCACCCGCCAGGTCATCCATTCCTGACCAAGCCCCACCGGCCTGGCCTCCCCCGGCCCGGGCCGACACGCCAGGATCAACCCGCGCGGAGCGCCATCGTCATCGCCTCCACCGCCAGCAGCGGAGCGACGTTTCGGTCGAGGGCGTCCCGGCACGCGGCGATCGCGTCGATGCGGCGCAGCGTCGACTCCGGCGAGCTGCCGCGGGCCAGCCGCTCCAGCGCGTCCTCGGCCTCCGCGTTGGCGATGGCCACGCGGGAGCCGAGCTGCAGGGCGAGAACATCGCGGTAGAAGCCGGTGAGGTCGATCAGGGCCAGGTCCAGGCTGTCGCGCTGCGTGCGCGTTCTCCGGCGCTTCTGCCGGTCCTCCAGCTCCTTCATGACGCCCGCCGTGCCCCGCGGCATCCGGCCGCCCTGCACCGCGCCGAGCGCCGCCTTCAGCTCCTCGGTCTCCTTGACGTCGACTTCCTCGGCGAGCTGCTTCGCGTCCTCCGACGCCGTGTCGATCAGCTCCTGCGCCGCCTTGAGACAGCCACCGACGTCGTCGATCCGCAGCGGGAGCTTGAGCACGGCGGCGCGGCGCTGACGGGCGCTCGGGTCCGTCGCGAGGCGGCGGGCCCGCCCGATGTGCCCCTGCGTCGCGCGCGCGGCGGCGGCCGCCACGTCAGGTTCGATGCCGTCACGCCGGATGAGGATGTCGGCGACGGCGTCGACCGGCGGCGTGCGCAGCGTGAGGAGCCGGCAGCGGGAGCGGATGGTGGGCAGCACGTCCTCGATGGAGGGCGCGCACAGGAGCCAGACAGTGCGCGGAGCGGGCTCCTCGACGGCCTTGAGCAGGACGTTGCCCGCGCCCTCCGTGAGACGGTCCGCGTCCTCCAGCACGATGACCTGCCAGCGGCCGCCCGCCGGGGAGAGCTGGGCGCGGCGCACCAGGTCGCGGGTCTCCTTGACGCCGATGGAGAGCAGGTCCGTACGGACGATCTCCACATCGGCGTGGGTGCCGACCAGGCTCGTATGACAGCCGTCGCAGAACCCGCAGCCGGGGATTCCGCCGAGCGCGCGGTCGGGGCTCACGCACTGCAACGCGGCGGCGAACGCGCGCGCGGCCGTGGAGCGGCCCGAGCCGGGCGGGCCCGTGAACAGCCAGGCGTGCGTCATCTTGGACGCCTCGGGGAGCGGGGCGTTCGCGGCGACCGCCGTGACGAGCGCGTCGGCGTCCCGGGCAGCGGCGGCGAGCTGCTCGCTCACCTTCTCCTGGCCCACCAGGTCGTCCCACACAGGCATGGGCTCCGCCCTTCCGTCGCACTTCGTCTCGCGTCGTCCATTGTGCGGGTCGCCACTGACAACCGAGGCCACCCACCCGGCCGACGGCAGAACCAGCAGCGGCAGAAGGCCGGACCAGCAGCACCACCCACCCCGGCAGAAGGCCGGACCAGCAGCACCACCCACCCCGGCAGAAGGCCGGACCAGCAGCACCACCCACCCCGGCAGAAGGCCGGATCAGCGGCGCCGCCCACCCCGACAGAAGGCTCGGAACAAGGGCCCGGCGCAAGGACCCAGGCGCAGGACGAACCCGCCGTCGACCGGAACCCACGTGCCCGCCCTCGGGCACGAGCCCCGGCCGACGGCCGGACTAGCGGCGCCGCCCACCCCGGCCGCGCCCTCGGCCGGGACCCTCGTCCCAGTCGTCCTCTTCGTCGCGCTCGTCGCGCGGGCCCAGCAGTTCGTCCGCCAGGGTCGGGAGGTCGTCGAGCGGGGTCTCCTCGGCCCAGTCCGGGCGGGGCCTGCGGCGCGGGGTGCCCGTCTCGTCCACCTGGGGCAGCTCCCGCGTGCGGTCGGAGGGACCCTCGGGCCCGCCCGCCGGCCGCTCGTCGCGGAAGAAGCCCCGGGGCATCCGGTCCGCGGGGTCCGCGGACGGCCCCTCGGACCTGCTCCCCGCACCGCTGCTCCCCGCGGCCCTGTCCCGTACCGGAGGAAGGACGGCCGTCTCGTCGGCCGGACCCGGACCCGGGGAGACGGGCGGCAGCACCGCCGTCTCGTCCGCAGACCCGCCCGGAACCGGCGGCTTGGGCAGCGTGGCCGTGTCCTCGACGTCGGCGCGCGATCCCAGACGCTTGCCCGCGCGGCGCGCGTCCGGTCGTACGGGCGGAAGCACGGCGGTCTCGTCGACCCCCCGTGGGTCGGTGACGACCGGCGTGGGCACGGTCGACTCGTTGTCCGGCACGGAGGGCGCCACGGGCTTGGGCGACGCCCCACCCCTGGAAGGCGCCGCGGGCCACGAGGGCTTCGAGGCGGCGGGAGCGGCGGACGGCGAGGCGGCCGCCGAGCGCGTCGGGGCCCCCGCGGCCTCGGATCCCTTGCCCGCCCCGGTCCCCGAACCCGTCGGGCCGTCGGGCTTCGGGGACGCCCCGGCACCCGACACCGCTGCCTCGGCCGAAGCTGCCGCGGCCGCCGAAGCGGCGGCGGCCTCCGCGGCGATCCGCCGGGCCTCCTCGGCCCGCAGCAGCGCCTCCTCGGCCTTCCGCTGCTTCTCCAGACGGCGTTCCTCGGCCTCGGCGCGCAGCCGCGCCTCCTCCTCGGCCTGCCTGCGCGCCCGCTCCTGCTCCGCGGCGCGTGCCTCTTCCTCGGCGAGAAGGCGGACCCGCTCCTCCTCGGCACGGCGGCGGGCCTCCTCGGCGCGCTGCCGGGCCTCCTCCGCCTGGCGCTCGGCCTCGCGCCGCTGGGCCTCCTCGAGCTCGCGCTGCTTGCGCTCCTCCTCCTCGGCGCGCAGCTTCGCGAGCTGCGCCTGGCGCTCACGCTCCAGGCGCTCCTCCTCGGCCTTGCGGGCGGCCTCTTCCTCGGCCTTGCGCCGAGCTTCCTCCTCGGCCGCCCTGCGCGCCTCCTCCTGGGCCTTCACCTCGGCCTCGGAGAGGGGCAGCATCACGTCGAGCCGGTGCCGTACGACGGTGGTGACGGCCTCGGGCTCCTGCGCGGCGTCGACGACCAGGTAGCGGCCCGGGTCGGCGGCGGCGAGCGTCAGGAAACCGGACCTCACGCGCGCGTGGAACTCGAGCGGCTCCGACTCCAGCCGGTCGGGCGCCTCGGTGAACCGCTCGCGGGCGGCTTCCGGCGACACGTCCAGCAGCACGGTCAGATGCGGTACGAGCCCGTCCGTCGCCCAGCGGTTGATGCGGGCGATCTCCGTGGGGGACAGGTCGCGGCCCGCGCCCTGGTAGGCCACGGAGGAGTCGATGTAGCGGTCGGAGATGACGATGGCGCCCCGCTCCAGCGCGGGACGGACGACCGTGTCGACGTGCTCCGCGCGGTCGGCGGCGTACAGCAGGGCCTCCGCGCGGTGCGAGAGACCCGCGGACGACACGTCCAGGAGGATCGAACGCAGCCGCTTGCCGACCGGCGTGGCGCCCGGTTCACGGGTCACGACGACCTCGTGGCCCTTGGCCCGGATCCAGTCGGCGAGGGCCTGTGCCTGGGTGGACTTGCCGGCCCCGTCGCCGCCCTCCAGTGCGATGAAGAAGCCGCTCGTGGCGGGCACCTGCGCGGGGTCGTCGCCGCCGCGCAGCGCGTCCAGCAGGTCCTTGCGCAGCGGCACGCCGGAACGGTCGTCGACCTTGGCGAGCACCAGGGCCGCGACCGGCAGCAGGAGCGCGCCGACCAGCATCAGGGTGAAGGCGGCGCCGCCGTGCGCGAAGACGAACTTGCCGCTCTCCAGACGGTGCGGGCCGATCGCCGCCGCGACCAGCGGCGCCACGATCGCGCCGACCGCCACGAAGACCCGTACGACCGCGTGCAGGTGCTCGGTCGTGCGGGCCCGCCGGTAGTCCTCGGTCTCCTGGTCGAGCAGGGCGTGCCCGGTGTTGGCGGCGACGCCCGCGCCCACGCCGGCGAAGGCGAGGATCAGCAGCACGGTGGTGACGTCCGGGACGAGGCCGGCGGCCAGCAGCGTGATCCCGGTGAAGGCGATCGCGAGCGCGAGCAGCCGGCGCCGCGACAGCGACGGGAGCAGGGAGGGGGCCGTGCGGATACCGGCGACGACGCCGCCGGTCAGCGCCAGCACCAGCAGTCCGTACGTCACCGGTCCGCCGCCCAGGTCGATGGCGTCCAGCACGGCGACGGCGACGGCGGCCGAGATCGCCCCGGCGACGGCGGCGCAGGCCGGCACCAGGTACGGGATCGCGCCCGTACGGCCCTTGTCGCCGCCGGTGGCCGACTTCGGGCGGCGCAGCCCTTCGAGCGGCGACCGCGCGCGCGGGGTGCGCGCGTCGGGCAGTTCGAGGAAGGTGATCACCGAGAGGGAGGCCGCGAACAGTCCGGCCGCCACGTACGAGGCGAGCGCCACCTGGTGCAGGTGGAACCAGTCGATCCCGGCGCCCAGCAGGTTGCTGACGAGGGAGACGGCGACCAGGGCGAGGGCCGCGAGCGGCACCGCGACGAACGCGGTGCGCAGGGACAGCCGGCGCAGCGCGTCCATGTGGTCCGGCAGCGGGCGCACGGTGGCGCCCTCAAGCGGCGGCGCGGGCAGCAGCGCGGGCGCCGCGCTCTCCCGGCACACCGTCCAGAACCGCTCGGCGACTCCCGACACGAAGACGATGACCAGGAGCACGGCGAGCGCGTTGTCCGGGGTCCAGTCGATGAACAGGGGCGCGACGATGAGGAGCGCGGCCCGCAGGCCGTCGGCCACGAGCATCGTCCAGCGCCGGTCGAGGGGTCCCTCGGGGGAGGTGAGCGACGTCAGGGGCCCGAGGAGCACGGCTCCGAAGAGCAGGGTCGCGAGGACGCGGGCCCCGAAGACGGCCGCCACGGCGAGGGCGGCCCCGCGGGCGCCGCCGCCGAAGGAGCCCACGGAGATCGCCGCCTGGAGCGCGAGTATGACCAGGACAAGCAGGGACAGTACGTCCGCGACACCTCCCACGAGGTGTGCGCTCCACAACCGCTTCAACTGCGGTTGCCGCAGCAGTGCGCGGACGGCACGCTCGCGCGAATCCGCGACCAGGGCTTCGTCGGGGGCCCAGTTGTGGGCCGTTGGCTGCTCGGCTCGCGTCATCCTGCAAGCCTATCCGGACCCACTGACTCCCCGAGGCGCTGCCCGAACATACGGACGCCCCTACACGAAATGGTGTAGGAGCGTCCGCTTCTCCGTCACGCAACCGGAACCGGGACTGGCAGGTCCGACGGGTCCGGCAGGTCCTGCGGGTCCGGCAGGTGACTCAGCCTTCCGAGGCCGTCGTCTTCTTCGCCGCGGTCTTCTTCGCCGGCGCCTTCTTGGCGGCCGTCTTCGAAGCAGTCGTCTTCTTGGCGACGGTCTTCTTGGCCGGGGCCTTCTTGGCGGGCGCCTTCTTGGCCGCCGTCTTCTTCGCGGTCTTCTTGGCCGGGCCCTTGGCGCGCTTCTCGGCGAGCAGTTCGTAGCCCCGCTCCGGCGTGATGTCCTCGACGCTGTCGCCGGAGCGCAGGGTCGCGTTGGTCTCGCCGTCGGTGACGTACGGGCCGAAGCGGCCGTCCTTGACCACCACCGGCTTCTCGCTGACCGGGTCGGTGCCCAGCTCCTTGAGCGGCGGCTTGGCGGCCGCGCGGCCCCGCTGCTTGGGCTGGGAGTAGATCTCCAGCGCCTCTTCCAGCGTGATGGTGAAGAGCTGGTCCTCGGCTGTGAGCGACCGCGAGTCCGTGCCCTTCTTCAGGTACGGACCGTAGCGCCCGTTCTGCGCGGTGATCTCCACGCCTTCGGCGTCCGTGCCGACGACGCGCGGCAGCGACATCAGCTTGAGCGCGTCCTCCAGGGTCACCGTGTCGAGCGCCATCGACTTGAAGAGCGAGGCGGTACGCGGCTTGACGGCGTTCTTGCCCGTCTTCGGGGTGCCCTCGGGGAGCACCTCGGTGACGTACGGGCCGTAGCGGCCGTCCCTGGCGATGATCTGGTGACCCGTCTGCGGGTCGGCGCCGAGCTCGAAGTCACCGCTCGGCTTGGCGAGCAGTTCCTCGGCGAGTTCGACCGTCAGCTCGTCCGGGGCCAGGTCCTCGGGGACGTCGGCGCGCTGGTGGTTCTCGGCGTCCTTCTCCCCGCGCTCGACGTACGGGCCGTAGCGGCCGACGCGCAGCACGATGTCGTTGCCCACCGGGAACGAGGACACCTCGCGGGCGTCGATGGCGCCCAGGTCGGTGACGAGCTCCTTGAGGCCGCCCAGGTGGTCGCCGTCGCCGTTGCCGGCGTCGGCGGCGCCGGTCGCGTCGCCCTCGCCGAAGTAGAAGCGCTTGAGCCACGGCACGGCCTGCGCCTCGCCGCGGGCGATGCGGTCGAGGTCGTCCTCCATCTTGGCGGTGAAGTCGTAGTCGACGAGCCGCCCGAAGTGCTTCTCCAGGAGGTTGACCACGGCGAACGACAGGAAGGAGGGCACCAGGGCCGTCCCCTTCTTGAAGACGTAGCCGCGGTCGAGGATCGTGCCGATGATCGACGCGTACGTCGACGGGCGGCCGATCTCGCGCTCTTCGAGCTCCTTGACCAGGGAGGCCTCGGTGTAGCGGGCCGGCGGCTTGGTGGCGTGGCCGTCGACCGTGATCTCCTCGACGGACAGCGGGTCGCCCTCACCGACCTGCGGAAGGCGGCGCTCACGGTCGTCGAGCTCGGCGTTCGGGTCGTCCGCGCCCTCGACGTACGCCTTCAGGAAGCCGTGGAAGGTGATCGTCTTGCCGGACGCGCTGAACTCGGCATCCCGGCCGTCGGCGGACGTGCCGGCGATCTTCACCGTGACGGAGTTGCCGACCGCGTCCTTCATCTGGGAGGCGACGGTGCGCTTCCAGATCAGCTCGTACAGCCTGAACTGGTCGCCGGTCAGTCCCGTCTCGGCGGGGGTGCGGAAACGATCACCCGAGGGGCGGATCGCCTCGTGCGCCTCCTGGGCGTTCTTGACCTTTCCGGCGTACGTACGCGGCTGCGCCGGCAGGTAGTCGGCACCGTAGAGCTGGGTGACCTGGGCGCGGGCGGCCGTGACGGCCGTGTCCGACAGGGTCGTGGAGTCCGTACGCATATAGGTGATGAAGCCGTTCTCGTACAGCTTCTGCGCCACCTGCATGGTCGCCTTCGCGCCGAAGCCGAGCTTGCGCGAGGCCTCCTGCTGGAGCGTCGTCGTACGGAACGGCGCGTACGGCGAGCGGCGGTAGGGCTTGGACTCGACCGAGCGGACGGCGAAGTTCGTGTCCGCCAGGGCGGCGGCGAGCGCGCGGGCGTTCGTCTCGTCCAGGTGGAGCGTGTTCGCGCCCTTGATCTGGCCGAGCGAGTCGAAGTCGCGGCCCTGGGCGACTCGCTTGCCGTCGACCGAGGTCAGTCGGGCGACGAGGTTCGACGGGTCGCTCGCGTCACCGGTGCGGCCGGTGCCGAAGGTGCCGGTCAGGTCCCAGTACTCGGCGGAACGGAAGGCGATGCGCTCGCGCTCCCGCTCGACGACGAGCCGGGTCGCCACGGACTGGACACGGCCCGCCGACAGGCGCGGCATGACCTTCTTCCACAGGACCGGCGAGACCTCGTAGCCGTAGAGACGGTCGAGGATGCGGCGGGTCTCCTGCGCGTCGACCATGCGCTTGTTCAGCTCGCGCGGGTTGGCGACGGCGCTGCGGATCGCGTCCTTGGTGATCTCGTGGAAGACCATCCGGTGGACGGGAACCTTGGGCTTCAGGACCTCCAGGAGGTGCCACGCGATGGCCTCGCCCTCGCGGTCCTCATCGGTGGCGAGGAAGAGCTCGTCGGAATCCTTCAGCAGGTCCTTGAGCTTCTTGACCTGGGCCTTCTTGTCGGCGTTGACCACATAGATCGGCTGGAAGTCGTGTTCGACGTCCACACCGAGGCGGCGGACCTCGCCGGTGTACTTCTCCGGCACCTCCGCGGCGCCGTTGGGGAGGTCGCGGATGTGCCCGACGCTCGCTTCGACGACATAGCCGGGGCCGAGGTAGCCCTTGATCGTCTTCGCCTTGGCAGGCGACTCGACGATGACGAGTCGGCGGCCGCCGTGTGCGGTGTCGCTGGTCGGGGACAACTTCGCTCTTCTCTCCGGTCGACGCGGAATCTCCCCGGGGACTTGCCTCCCGGGGGATCGGGTCATGCTGACGCTGCGGAGTGTGACGGTACATCCCGCCCCCGTGTCAAACGGGAAAAGCCCGCAACGGCCACTCGAACGGTAACCCGACTACCGCCATTCCTGCCGCCCGGAGTGTCGACCTGCTGTTCCGGGCCTATCCGGAGGGTAACTTCCCAGTTACCGGAGTCACCGTGCTCGCGCGCGGTCTCACAGGCGCGTGAAGCACCACACCCCGAGTGCCAGCGCCCCGCTTCCGGCGACACTCGCGAGGGTCACCGATGCGACGCGGTTCACACCGTGGGCGACCGGCTCGCCCTGCCGCACCCGGACCACCGTCCAGGCCAGGATTCCGCCTCCGAACAGGGCGAACACCATCCCCGCGAAGATCGCCGGACTGCTTTCCATCGCTCTGTCCCTTCACCCGGGTGCTCAGGCTCGGGAGGCTGACACGCCCCGGCAGCCGGCGTACGAACCCACGGTGAACGCCGGGCAACCGGCGCCCCATGGGCCCCTCGCAGCCCGCCCGACGGCGCGGTCCACCCCGCAGTCCTGCGTCCACCGTCGCGGCCTCCCGCACTCCCGACTGTGGCGAATCCGTCGTTCCCGTCCCCCTCCCGCCCTGCCGGCGGGGCTCCGCCAGGCTCCCTTCCGCTCCGGGATCGCCCCGCAACCGCGGCGGAGCTCTCCCCCCGCGACCGGTCCCTTTCTGTCTCGCCCTGTTCGGCGGGGCCTTTCCCGTGGCCAAAGACCGTCGCCGAAGTCCGTCGCCGCAGGGGGTCTCCCCGGTCCGTCCGCCTATCCATTTCCGTCATGCAGACCGGCCATTCCCATCGGCCATCGAGTCCACCGGAGCCGTCCCCTTGCAGGCAGCACGAATACTCCGGGTAACCGCAGGCGACGGCTTGGGTACCGCCGCGGGCGGCAGGAGGTTGGCCGGATTCCCCTCCCGGTGGAGCGGGCGAGGGAACGGACACCCGGCAGCTCGCGGCCCCACCCGCCGCGCCCGAACCGCCCGAGCTGCCCGAGCTGCCCGAGCTGCCCGAGCTGCCCGAGCTGCCCGAGCTGCCCGAGCTGCCCGCATACGGTCCGGCGGCCGACCCGGTGTCCCCTACTCGACCGGCTCCAGGAATCCCTGCTCGACCAGCAGGCGGATCTGCGCGGGTGTCCGGTCCCGCAGCAACACCGGATCCTCGCCGACCAGTTGGGCGATGGCGTCGAGGATCCGCCCGGCGCTCAGTGTGCCGTCGCACACGCCGGCGAAGCCCGCGCCGACCGTGTCCACCTTGGTGGCCCGGCGCATTCCCCGGTGCTGACGCAGCACCACATGCTCCGGGTCCTCGGCTCCTGGCAGCCCGACCTGCTCCTGCACGACCTCCGCCACGAGTCTGAAGTGACCGGCGAGCAGACCCGCGTCGTCGTGCCGTCTCAGATAGTCGACCCGGTCGAAGTGCTCACGTACGGCGTCGCCGAGCGGTTGCTCGACGGAGTGCGGCCACTCCTCCACGACGATCGACGGCTCGGCCGCCGCCGTCCTGCGCAGGGTGATCCACCCGAAGCCGACGGCCTTCACCTTGCGGGCCTCGAACTCGTCGAGCCACGCGTCGTACCGCGCCTGGTAGTCGGCCGGGTCGGCCCGGTGGTCACCCGAGTCGCGCAGCCACAGCTCCGCGTACTGCGTGACGTCCTGCACCTCGCGCTGCACGATCCACGCGTCGCAGCCGCGCGGCACCCAGGAACGCAGCCGGTCCTGCCAGTCCTCGCCCTCCACGTGCTGCCAGTTGGCCAGGAACTGGGCGTACCCCCCGTCGTTCAGCCGGTCCCCCGCCTCCTGAACGAGCGTGCGGCACAGGTCGTCCCCGCCCATTCCGCCGTCGCGGTACGTCAGCCGGGCGCCCGGCGAGATCACGAAGGGCGGGTTCGAGACGATCAGGTCGTACGTCTCGTCGGCGCGGACCGGCTCGAAGAGGGAGCCCTGGCGCAGATCGGCGGCCGGTGCGCCGGAGAGCGCGAGGGTGAGCGCGGTGATGTGCAGGGCACGGGGGTTCAGGTCGGTCGCCGTCACGCGTGTGGCGTGCTGCGCGACGTGCAGGGCCTGGATCCCGGAGCCGGTGCCGAGATCGAGCGCGGAGTCCACGGGCCGGCGCACGGTGATGCCGGCGAGGGTCGTGGAGGCGCCCCCCACCCCCAGGACGACCCCTTCGTCCCGGCTGCCGATGCCTCCCGCGCCCCCGACGGCGCATCCGAGGTCGGACACGATGAACCAGTCCTCGTCGTCGGGTCCGCCATAGGGCCGGATGTCGACGCTCGCGGCGACCTCGTCCCCGCCCGTCCGGGTCAGCCAGCCGCTTTCCAGCGCGTCCTCGACGGGCAGCACGTCCGCCACGCGGGCGTACGGCACGGGCTGCTGCAGCAGGAACAGCCGGACGAGCGTCTCCAGAGGTGTGTCCCCGCGGGTCGCCCGGAGCGCGGGCACGGTCTCGCTGCGTGCCAGCGCCGCGTACGCGGGGGCGCCGAGCAGGTCGAGGAGACCGTCCGCGGTGAAGGAGGCGTCGAGGAGCGCGCTCCGCAGCCGGGCGGCGATGTCGGTGCGATCGGACGAGGGCAGTGGTGACAGGCTGGTGTGACTCACGCCTCCCATTGTGTCCGCTATCGCCCACGGGCACCCACACCTGTGGACAGAGCCCGCCCACGGACCTCTCCGCCTGTGGACAGAGGCTCATCTGTGGACGTGGCTCGCCCGCCGGCAAGCGCTCGGCTGTCGACCGCGGCCGCCCGCCCGTGGACTGCAGCTCGCCCGTCGACGGCCGCCGGCGCGCCGACGGACAGCGAGCCGCCACGCGCAGCGGGGCCGAGAGCCCGGCACACCTGCGTGCCGGGCTCTCGGCCCCTGCCGTCCTACGCTCCCGCCGGTCGATCTCAGCCGTTGGCCGCCGCAGGGGATCCGGACGCCGACTTGCAGCTCTCCTGCTGCGCCATCGCCTGGCCCACGTCGCCCTCCTCCAGCTTCTTCAGGGCGTCGCTCCCGCTCTGGCTCAGCTTGCCGAGCTGGGTCGCGATGCCCTTGAGGCCCTCGGCGAACTTGGCCTGGTCCTTGGTGTCGAGCTTGGCGACCTGGGTCTTCAGGCTGGCGTACGAGGCGGAGATGTCGTTGAGCTCCTTGACCGCGTTGGTCTGCTTCGTCTTGCCGTTCTCGACGTCCGGCGGTCCCGCGTTGTCGACGGCGGTGCCGATCGCCTTGTAGGCGTCGGACATGTCCTGGAAGGCCTGGGCGTCGGTCTTCTGGACGGCTTCCGGCGTGCTGTTGTCCGAGGTCTGCTTCTGGATCGCGGCGTTCGCTTCCTCGATCTTCTGCGCCTGCGGCTTCACCGCGTCGCAGACCTGCTTGGCCCAGGAGTTCAACTTGTCGTTGCCGCTGTCGCCGCTGCTGCCGCATCCCGACAGCGCGAGCACCAGTACCGCACCGCCGGACAGTGCGGCCGCGAGCTTCTTGTTCACCGGTTTGGTCCCTTCCATGGCTCTCGGCCCCGGAACATACACGCCATGTGGGCGACACCCACATGGCGAATGCCCGCTATGACACCTATTGAAGCCATTTGCACCAAGCGAGAGAAGGCTCACGACGGCAATGTGAACATGCGCAGGGCGGGCGCGCGGCACGTCAACACGCGCCGCGCGCCCGCCCGTTGGCCCGCTCCCCGGTCCGGCACGAAATGACGTTCCGGACCGGGGAGCGGAACCGGTGCGCTACGAAACCACCGCCGGATCGGCCGACTTGGCGACCCCTTCGTCGCCCTCCTCTTCGTCGCCCATGGCGATCCCGCGCCGCTTGGAGACGTACACGGCGCCCACGATCACGATGAGCGCGAGGATGGCGATGAACACCCGTACGCCGACGCTCTTGTCGTCGCCGTACGAGAACTTGACGATCGCCGGGGCGATCAGCAGAGACACCAGGTTCATGACCTTCAGCAGCGGGTTGATCGCGGGGCCCGCCGTGTCCTTGAACGGGTCACCGACGGTGTCACCGATCACCGTCGCCTCGTGGGCCTCGCTGCCCTTGCCGCCGTGGTGGCCGTCCTCGACGAGCTTCTTCGCGTTGTCCCACGCGCCACCGGAGTTGGCGAGGAAGACCGCCATCAGCGTGCCGGTGCCGATGGCACCCGCGAGGAACGAACCGAGCGCGCCGACGCCGAGCGTGAACCCGATCGCGATCGGTGTGAGCACCGCGAGCAGGCCCGGTGTCGCGAGCTCGCGCAGCGCGTCCTTGGTGCAGATGTCGACGACTTTTCCGTACTCGGGCTTCTCGGAGTAGTCCATGATCCCCGGGTGGTCACGGAACTGCCGCCGCACCTCGTAGACCACCGCTCCGGCGGACCGCGACACCGCGTTGATCGCCAGCCCCGAGAAGAGGAAGACGACCGCGGCACCCGCGATGAGACCCACCAGGTTGTTGGGCTGTGAGATGTCCATCATCAGGTTCATCGGCGCGCCCGCGCCCGAGACCTTCTCGCCCACGTCGCTCGCGGCCGTGGTGATCGCGTCACGGTACGAGCCGAAGAGGGCCGAGGCCGCGAGGACGGCGGTGGCGATGGCGATGCCCTTGGTGATGGCTTTGGTGGTGTTGCCGACGGCGTCCAGGTCGGTGAGCACCTGCGCGCCCGCGCCCTCGACGTCGCCGGACATCTCGGCGATGCCCTGCGCGTTGTCGGAGACGGGACCGAAGGTGTCCATCGCGACGATGACACCGACCGTGGTGAGCAGGCCCGTTCCGGCGAGCGCCACGGCGAACAGCGCCAGCATGATCGACGTACCGCCCAGCAGGAACGCCCCGTACACGCCGAGGCCGATCAACAGGGCGGTGTAGACGGCCGATTCGAGACCGATGGAGATGCCGGCGAGGACGACGGTGGCCGCGCCGGTGAGTGAACTCTTGCCGATGTCCCGGACGGGACGGCGGCTGGTCTCGGTGAAGTAGCCGGTCAACTGCTGGATGAGCGCGGCCAGCACGATGCCGATCGCGACGGCGATGACGGCGAGGACCCGCGGGTCACCGCCCTTGGCCTTGATCGCCGCGTCCGTGACCCCGTCCAGTTCGGCGTAGGTCCCCGGAAGGTAGATGTAGACGGCGAGGGCGACCAGCACGAGCGAGATCACCGCGGAGATGAAGAAACCGCGGTTGATCGCCGACATGCCGCTGCGGTCGGAGCGCCGGGGCGCCACCGCGAAGATGCCGATCATCGCGGTGAGTACGCCGATCGCGGGCACGATGAGCGGGAACGCGAGCCCGGAGTCGCCGAACGCCACCTTGCCGAGGATCAGCGCGGCGACGAGCGTGACGGCGTACGACTCGAAGAGGTCGGCGGCCATACCGGCGCAGTCGCCCACGTTGTCGCCCACGTTGTCGGCGATCGTCGCGGCATTGCGCGGGTCGTCCTCCGGGATGCCCTGCTCGACCTTGCCGACCAGGTCGGCCCCGACGTCGGCCGCCTTGGTGAAGATGCCGCCGCCGACACGCATGAACATGGCGATCAGTGCCGCGCCGAGACCGAAGCCCTCCAGGACCTTCGGCGCGTCGGCCGCGTACACGAGCACCACACAGGAGGCGCCCAGCAGACCGAGCCCCACCGTGAACATGCCGACGACGCCACCGGTGCGGAAAGCGATCTTCATGGCTTTGTGCGAGACGGCGGTGAGATCCTTTTCCGGCTCACCCTCCGCCGGGGTCGCTTCCCTTGCCGCGGCGGCCACGCGGACATTGCTCCGTACGGCGAGCCACATACCGATATAGCCGGTGGTCGCCGAGAACGCCGCGCCGATCAAGAAGAAGATCGACCGTCCGGCGCGCTGATTCCAGTCGTCCGCGGGAAGCAGCATGAGCAGGAAGAACACCACGACGGCGAATACGCCGAGCGTGCGCATCTGACGTCCCAGGTAGGCGTTCGCGCCTTCCTGGATCGCCGTCGCGATCTTCTTCATGCTGTCGGTGCCCTCGCCGGCCGCGAGAACCTGGCGCACCAGGATTCCGGCGACCACGAGCGCTGCCACGGCCACGACCGCGACGACCGTCACGATGAGGCGGTTGTCGTCCGTCAGAACCGCGGCTGCGAAGGTTGTGGGGTGGTCAAACTGATGAGGGGTAGAAAGCCCCGCCATTCGTCCTCCTTGACGCTTGGGCTGAGCTCAAGATGTGGACGGATTCTAGGTACCGGAACCTGATCAAAACAGTGCGCGGTAAGCGGAATTAGCCTTCACTTGCCCTTCAGCAAATGATCGACAGGCGTCCACGGACCCAAATGCAGTAATGCCCCAGAAGCGTTGACGCTTGATCCAATTATCACGCGGTTGATCGTGAATCAATTCACGAAACGCCGTACGCGATGACCGGAGTACACGATCACCGGAGTGCGCGATCACCCAAAGGACCGGAGCATGTTCCCGGACATGCCGAAGGGCCCCACCGGGTGGGGCCCTTCGGGACAAAAAGAGGGGCAGCTGTCAGGAAAGAGCCACGGCCGGCGGCGTGGTGGGCCAGCTCATCCTGATCAGTCCGCCGTGCTCTCCGGCGATGACTTCCACGTCGTCGACGAGGCCGCTGATGACCGCGAGGCCCATCTCGTCCTCCTCGGCATCCGCGTCCGAGCCGTTCGAGGCGGCGCCGGACGCCGCCCCTCCGGGCACCGAACCCGGCGCCTCGTCGCCGACCTCGATGGAGAACTGCTTCTCCTCCTCGATCAGCGTCACGTGCACCGGCGCCGCGATACCGCCGCTCTGGTGCAGCCCGACGGCACGAGTACAGGCCTCACCGACGGCGAGCCTGACCTCGTCGAGGACGGCCTCGTCCACTCCGGCCCTGCGCGCCACCGCTGCCGCCACCAGTCGGGCGGTCCTGACGTGCTCGGGCAGCGCGCTGAAGCGGAGTTCAACGGTGGCCATGCATCCCCCTCTGAACTACGGGCGTGCTGTCCGGGGGCCGGGCCGTGGGCCCGGTCCCCGCTGTGTGCGATGCCGGGCCCACGACCCGGGAGACCGGTCGTCAGTCGGTCGCGTTGACCGCCTCGTCCACCGAGGTGTGGATCGGGAACACCTTGGTGAGACCGGTAATACGGAAGATCTTCAGAATGCGCTCCTGGTTGCAGACCAGACGCAGCGAGCCCTCATGGGCCCGGACGCGCTTCAGGCCGCCCACCAGCACGCCGAGACCGGTGGAGTCGAGGAAGTCCACGCCCTCCATGTCGACGACGAGGTGGAAGCTACCGTCGTTCACCAGCTCGACCAGCTGCTCTCGCAGCTTGGGCGCGGTATATACATCGATTTCGCCGCCGACCTCGACGACCGTACGGTCGCCGTTAGGGCCAGACACATTGCGAGTCGACAGGGACAGGTCCACGGATCCTCCAGCACCTTGCTATCGAGCGGTCGCCCCATGGGACACCTCGGCAGAGCCCCCGGGACGGTTCGCCAGCCGCGATGGCATTCAATCACTTACCGGCAGGCGTGCACGACGCCTTGGGCCCATTGTCCGTCACGCCAGTGACACACTCGATGCCGATGGCCAAGAATCACCGATCCGATCGATCCTCGGCGGACACCGCTTCCCGCCCGTCGCCGAGCACCGTCCTGGACCGGCTCGCCTCGGGGCCGAGCCGGGCTTCGCGCATCACTCATACGGAGCACTTGCCCCCGCGGGCGGGTCGCCATGCCGTCTGGCCCGACCGGATCCGTTCGGAGGTCATCGCCGCGGTGCAGGCGGCGGGCATCGAACACCCCTGGGCCCACCAGGCGCGCGTCGCCGAGCACGCCCTGGACGGCGAGTCGGTGATCGTCGCCACCGGCACCGCCTCCGGCAAGTCCCTGGCCTACCTCGCCCCCGTCCTGACGGCCCTCCTGGAGGGATCCGAGGCCCCGAACGGCAGGGGTGCCACCGCCCTCTACCTCGCCCCCACCAAGGCCCTGGCGGCCGACCAGCGCCGCTCGGTGAAGGAACTTTCACAACCGCTGGGCAACGCCGTACGCCCGGCCGTGTACGACGGCGACACCCCCTTCGAGGAACGCGAGTGGGTGCGCCAGTACGCGAACTACGTCCTGACCAACCCCGACATGCTGCACCGCGGGATATTGCCCTCCCACCCCCGCTGGTCATCCTTCCTGCGCGCCCTGCGCTACGTCGTGATCGACGAGTGCCACACCTACCGCGGCGTGTTCGGCTCCCACGTCGCCCAGGTACTGCGCCGTCTGCGCCGCCTCTGCGCCCGCTACGGCGCCTCCCCCGTCTTCCTGCTGGCCTCCGCCACCGCCGCCGAACCCTCGGTCGCGGCGCGCCGCCTGACCGGCCTGCCCGTCGTCGAGGTCGCCGACGACGCCTCCCCGCGAGGGGAACTCGTGTTCGCCCTGTGGGAGCCCCCGCTCACCGAACTGCACGGCGAGAAAGGTGCACCCGTCCGGCGTACCGCCACCGCCGAGACGGCCGACCTCCTGACCGACCTCACCGTCCAGGGCATGCGCTCGATCTCCTTCGTACGGTCCCGGCGTGGCGCCGAGCTGATCGCGCTGATCGCCCAGGAACGCCTCGCCGAGGTCGACCGCTCGCTGGCCCGGCGCGTCGCCGCCTACCGCGGCGGCTACCTCCCCGAGGAACGCCGTGCCCTGGAGAGCGCGCTGCACTCCGGAGAACTCCTCGGCCTCGCCGCCACCACCGCCCTCGAACTCGGCGTCGACATCTCCGGCCTCGACGCCGTCGTCATCTCCGGCTACCCCGGCACCCGTGCCTCCCTCTGGCAGCAGGCCGGCCGCGCGGGCCGCTCCGGAGAAGGCGCGCTGGCGATCCTGGTCGCCCGCGACGACCCGCTGGACACCTTCCTCGTCCACCACCCCGAAGCCCTGTTCGACCAACCGGTGGAATCCACCGTCCTCGACCCGGACAACCCGTACGTCCTGGCCCCCCACCTGTGCGCCGCCGCCTCCGAGATCCCGCTCACGGACGAGGACCTGGACCTCTTCGGCCCCGCCGCCGCCGGACTGCTGCCGCAGCTTGAGGCCGCGAAACTGCTGCGCCGCCGGACCTCGGCCTGGCACTGGACGCGCCGGGAGCGCGCCGTCGACCTGACCGACATCCGCGGGGGCGGCGGCAGCCCCGTGCAGGTCGTCGAGGCCGGCACCGGCCGCCTGCTCGGCACCGTCGACGAGGGCGCCGCGCACACGGCGGTCCACGAAGGCGCGGTCCATCTGCACCAGGGCCGTACGTACCTGGTGCGCAAGCTGGACCTGGAGGACTCCGTCGCCCTGGTCGAGGAGGCCAGCCCGCCCTACTCGACCGTCGCGCGCGACACGACCACCATCGCCGTCCTCGAGACGGACGTCGAAGTCCCCTGGGGCGAGGGCCGGTTGTGCTACGGCTCCGTGGAAGTCACCAACCAGGTCGTCTCCTTCCTGCGCCGACGTGTCATCACCGGCGAAGTGCTCGGCGAGACCAAGCTCGACCTCCCTCCCCGTACGCTCCGCACCCGTGCCGTCTGGTGGACGGTCACCGAGGACCAGCTCGACGCGGCCCGGATCAACCCGGAGATCCTCGGCGGCACCCTGCACGCCGCCGAGCACGCCTCGATCGGCATGCTGCCGCTGTTCGCCACCTGCGACCGCTGGGACATCGGCGGCGTCTCCGTCCCGCTCCACCCGGACACGCTCCTGCCCACTGTCTTCGTCTACGACGGGCACCCGGGCGGCGCCGGATTCGCCGAGCGCGCCTTCCAGACCGCCCGCTCCTGGCTCACGGCCACCCGCCAGGCCATCGCCTCGTGCGAGTGCGACGCCGGCTGCCCTTCCTGCATCCAGTCCCCCAAATGCGGGAACGGCAACGAACCTCTCCACAAGCGAGGCGCCGTACGACTGCTCACGGAACTCCTGCGGGCGGCACCGGAGCCGGGCCCGGAGGTACCAGATCCAAAGGTGCCGGTTTCGTGAGGCGCCGGGTCGGTAGCGGCCGGGTGGGGAGTGGCCCGGGCGGGGAATGGCCCGGGCGGGCCGTCGGCGCTGGATGCCCCGGATGAGTGAGGTCCGGCGGCCGGCCGGATGAAAGTCGGGTCCGGATAGGCCGAACGGGTGAGTGCCGGGTGCGCACGCGGATGCGCGACGGTCATATGGACCCCGCGGGCCCCGCTGGTCCTGAACGAAGCTTTGGATGATCCGTGGGTCTCGCAGATCCCGGAAGCCCTGGAGGTCCTGGAAGCCCTGCGGACTTCGCTGACCCCGCGGGCCCCGCCCTCGATCTGACCTCGGCGGTGATCGGCCCCGTTCCGGAGGACGCCGTCACCTCCGAGATCTGGCCATCGACCTCGCACCGCACGAGCCGCGCGCTCTGTGCTCGGGCCACGCGGTCCGCGCGGGCACAGGCCGCCGTGCCACCCTCGCTCCAGTGATCCGCCGCGGCGAGGGCCGCCAGGTCCGCGGCTCCTGCCGCCCGGTGCCGCACCACGACGGCCTGGCCCATCGCCAGCACCGCCCCGAAAACGGCACAGAGCACGGCGACCATGCCCACCGTCCACACCGTCGCCGCCCCTCGGTCGGAGCTCGCACGCCACCCGTCGGAGGGCGAACGCCACCTGTCGGAGGTCGCACGCCACCGCCCACGAAGCCCTTTCCCGGCGGGCGGCCACACCCATGGCCGACTCAGCCGGTGAACCCGGCTCCTCATCTCCCCTCCGTCTCCACGGCCGTGTCCCCCACCGTCTCCTCCGCCAGCGCGACCGCCTCGTCCTTCAGCTCCAGGGACAGAGCGGCCGGACCAGGTGTCCGCGCGCCGACGGTGACTCTGACCAGGTCCCCCTCCCGGCCCACCGTGACGCTCGCACCGGGCGGGGCCGCGCGACGGGCCGTCTCCAGCACCGCCTCCGCCGGGTCCTGGCGTGCCGCCGACCGGGCGCCCGCCCTCGCCGCGTCCACGCACTGGATCTGCGCGGACGCGGCGAGCAGGGCCCAGACGAGGCCCATGCCGACGAGCACCAGAGAGGGCAGGACCACGGCGGCCTCGGCGGTGACGAATCCGCCGTCCCGGCGCGTGGCCGGCCCTGCCCTCAACTTGGCCTGTTCCCTGCGGCGTTCACATCTGGACATTGAGCGCCCGCCCCACGATTCCCTGCAGTTCCTCGCCGACCTGCCCGCTCGTCACCACCTTGTAGAGCGCGGCCGCGAAGGCCACCGCCGCGATGACACCCACCGCGTACTCGGAGGTGACCATCCCCGCGTCCCGCCGGGCCGCGACGGATGCGGACAACCAGGCCCGCATCCGTGCACGCCTGCCCCTTTGCACCGACCCCTGTTGCCGCCCCTGACCTCGTCCCCGTCCGCGTCCCTGTCCTCGCGCCAGTCCGGAAACCCGCACCATCCCGCTCATTCCAACCTCCTTGAGATTCAGCCCTGTCGGATCAATTCGCCTGGTTGCCGTTCACCGCTTCACTCACCGCTCACCCCTGTCGCCGACCGTCACCCACCACCCCCTCTCAGCAATCCGCCGGCCAGCCCGATCACAACAGGCAGCACGCCGATCGCGAGGAAGGCGGGCAGGAAGCACAGCCCCACCGGGGCGGTGACCATGACGGCCGCCCGGCGAGCCCGCGCCGTCGCGGTGCGCGCCCACTCCGCGCGGGCCTCCGACGCGAGCCGGCCGACCGGTACCGCCGCCGGTACACCCGACTCGCCCGCCCGCTCCAGCAGTCGCGCCAGCCCCTGAGCACCCGGCAGTGCCGCCAACCTCCGCCACGCGTCCCCCGGTTCGCCGCCGAGCCGCACCTCCGCCGCACCCCGGGCCAGCCGCTCACCCACCGGCCCGCCCAACGCCTCACCGACGGCCTGAGCGGCCGCCACGGGACTCGCGCCCGCCGCGATGCAGGCGGCCACCAAGTCGGCGGCGAGAGGCAGTTGACGGACCGCCGACGACACGTCGTACTCCTCCGGGGGTGCCGCCGTGCGCCGTCGGAGCCACCACCGGACTCCGAACCCGGCCGCCAGCCCGACCAGGACTCCGGCGAACCCGCCGACCAGGACCCATCCGGCACACACGACACCCAGCGGGGGCAGCCACCGTCGGCCGTAGCCCCGGACCTCGTGGCGCCGCGGCGCGGGCGTGGGTTCCGGGAGCAGCATCGTGGCGAGGCGTCCGCGTACTCTCCTCGCCCGCCGCAAAGTCCCCAGCCGGCGGACCGGCGAGCCGACCAGGAGCGCTCCGCACGCAAATACCCCCAGGCTGTGGACAACTTCCGCGCTCATGCCGCCTCCGCTCCTCGTACGATCCGCAGCGCCCACCACAGCCCCACTCCCTCCAGGACTCCGCCGACCAGCAGGCAACCGAGCCCGGGACCGGTGTGCAGCAGCACGTGCAGGGGGTCCGCGCCGAGCGCGGTTCCGAGCAGGAGACCGAGGGCGGGCAGACCCGCGAGCATGGAGGCGGTCGAGCGCGACCCGGCCAACTGGGCACGCATGTCGGCTCTTTGATCGCGCTCCGCCCGCAAAGCGGCCTCCAACCGGTCCAGTCCCGCCGCGAGCCCAGCACCCCGGTCCACGGCCACACGCCAGCACGCGGCGAGCCCCACCAGTCCATCGGCGCCGGGACGGCGTGCAGCCTCCGTGAGCGCGTCCGGCACATCCCCACCGAATCTCGCCGCGGCCAGCACCAACGGCTGTGCGTCGGCGAGTCCGTCCGAGTCCCGTGCGGCCGCGAGCAGTGCCTCCCCGGGCTGACGTCCCGCCCGCACCTCTCCGGCGAGTGCACCGCACAGGGCGATCACCGCTTCGCCCCGTCGTTCGCGCTCGCGCCGGGCCTCCGCCGCTCGCCGCGCCCGGCGCAGCAACGGCATGCCGACGGCTCCGAGGAGGAGGGGTACGAGCGAGGTGCCCAGTACCGCGATCACCGTGCCCGCCACCAGGGACCACGCTTCGGGCCGTAGCCGTCCGCGCAGCCGTCGCCAGTCCGCACGGGCCCGCTCCCACGGGGGCGGCCCGGTCGCCGTCCCGCCGCCGGCGAGCAGTGCTCTCGCCCTGCGCCCGCCCGAGCCGTGCTCGCCGAGCAGCCAGGCCGCGATCCCGGCGCACGCCACGGCCGCTCCGGCGGGCGCGCCCGCCATCTCACCGAACCTCATCCCGCTCCCCGTTCGCATCCCGACGTCCGGGCCCTGTGGGGACCCCTGCGTCCACCACCTCCGAAGGACCCCTCGAACGCCTCCGGCCCAGAGGGACTTCCTCCCTCCCGATCCCGATCGCCTCGCGACACCCGTGACCCGACCCGACCGCCTCGCGACACCCCTGACCCGACCCGATCACCTCGCGAGTCCCTTGCCTTCGATATCCCTGGCTTCCCTCCCTCAGGAGCTCCCTCAGCCGTTCCCACCCCCGCTCAGAGACGAAGGCGTCCTCGCCCCACCGCAGTGCCGGCACCGTCACCACCAGCCCCGACGGGTCGCGTTCCAGCACGTGCACCTCGGCGATCCGGCGCCGCCCGGTCCGGTCCCGCACGAGATGCAGGACCACGGACAACGCCGCCGCCAACTGGCTGTGCAGCGCGGCCCTGTCCAGCCCTGCCGCGGTGCCCAGGGCTTCCAGCCGGGCCGGGACCTGAGCCGCCGCGTTGGCGTGGAGCGTCCCCGAGCCGCCCTCGTGTCCTGTGTTCAGGGCGGCCAGCAGCGAGACGACCTCGGGACCGCGCACCTCGCCGACCACCAGCCGGTCCGGCCTCATCCGCAGGGCCTGCCGGACGAGATCCTGGAGCGAGACGAGGCCGACGCCCTCCTGGTTGGCGGGCCGACCTTCCAGGCGCACCACATGCGGATGGTCGGGCCGCAGCTCGGCCGAGTCCTCGGCGAGCACGATCCGCTCCCCCGGACCGACCAGCCCCAGCAGCGCGCTCAGCAAGGTCGTCTTGCCGGTGCCCGTGCCCCCGCTGATGAGGAAGGACAGCCGGGCGTCCACCAGCGCCCTGAGGACCTGGTCCCCGCCCGGTGGCACCGTTCCCGCCGCCACCAGTTCGTCGAGGGTGAACGCGCGCGGCCGCACGACGCGCAGGGACAGGCAGGTGGAGCCGACGGCGACCGGTGGCAGCACCGCGTGCAGACGGGTTCCGTCGGGGAGCCTTGCGTCCACCCAGGGGCGGGCGTCGTCGAGCCGTCTGCCGGCCACCGCCGCGAGACGCTGCGCGAGACGTCGTACGGCTGCCGTGTCGGGGAAGGACACGGAGGTCAGTTCCAGGCCGCCGCCGCGGTCCACCCAGACCCGGTCGGGCGCCGACACGAGCACGTCGGTCACCGACGGATCGGCGAGCAGCGGCTCCAGCGGACCGCTGCCGACCAGTTCGGAGCGCAACCGCTCGGCGGCGCCGAGGACTTCGGCGTCCCCGAGCACCCGTCCTTTCTCCCGCAGTGCCTGGGCCACGCGCGCGGGAGTCGGTTCGGATCCGTTCTCGGCCAGCCATTGCCGCACGCCGTCCAGCAGTCCCGTGCCTCCGTCCGGGCCCGTCCCGGGCCCCTCCCACGCCTCCGTCCCCGCGTGCGACGGGCCTGGCGGGCCACCCCGCGTCTCCCTTCTCGCGTCCCAGCTCATAGGCCTCCTCCCTCGACCGGAAGGCGCTCCCAGAAGGCCGCGCAGAACCGGGCCAGGGGCCCCTTCGCCGCGCTTCCCGGCGGTGGCCCGCCGTCGAGCGGGAAGGACTCGGCCGGGAGTCCGCCCACCAGCGGCAGGTCGAGCAGGCGGGCGACCTCGCGGTCGTCGAGTCCGGGAGCGCGGGGGCCGCGGACCACGATCCGCAGATCGCGCAGGACCATCCCGGCGGCGGACGCCACCCGCCCGGCCGCCGCGACGGAGCGGAGGTCGGCGGGGACCACCAGCAGTCCCATGTCGAGCTGGGCAAGGATCTCGGCGACGCCTTCGTCGATACGGCGGGGGAGGTCGACGACCACCACGCCACCGCGGCGTCTGGCGGCGGCCAGCACCGCGCGCACCGCTTGCGGGGGAACGGTGACCGTGTCGCTCCGGTCCCAGCTGAGAACCCGCAGGGCGTGCAGGCGGGGCAGGGACTCCTCCAGGGCCCCGCCGCCGACCCGGCCGCGGGACGCCGCGAACGCCGGCCAGCGCAGCCCCTCTGCCGTCTCCCCGCCCAGGAGTACGTCGAGTCCGCCGCCGAGAGGGTCCGCGTCCACGAGCAGGGTGCGCTTCCCCTCGCGCGCCGAGGTGATGGCGAGCGCGCAGGCGAGCGTGGACGCGCCGGCCCCGCCGCGGCCGCCGAGCACGCCCACGGTGATGGCGGGGCGGCCGACTCCCTCGGCCACGTCCGCGATGCGGTCGACGAGCCATTGCTCGCCGTCGGGCAGGACCAGGACATGATCGGCGCCGATCTCGACGGCACGCCGCCAGACTCCCGAGTCGTCCTGGTCCCGGCCGACCAGGACCACTCCCCTTCTCCGCGCGGCGCCCCGGACACGCCGAGCCGCGTCGTCGCCAACCAGGACGAGGGGCGCCGCCTCCCAGCTGTCCCTGCGTTCCGGAATCCCGTGATGGACCTCGGGCCGCGCACCCGCCGCGGCGCACAGGCGCAGCAGGTCGTCGAGGAGTTCGACATCCTCGGTGACGATCAGTGGTCCGCCCTGCCGCCCCTCGGCGGTGGGCGGCCGGTCATGGATGATGGCTCCCGCCACGATCTCCAGCCCCCTTCGCTGCTTCTTGCGCGGGGCCCTCCAGGACCCCTTGATTCCCGCTCGTGTGAAGAACCGGCAAGCGGTCTCCATATGAACGGCCGATACGAACCGGTCAAACACGTCCGACAAACGGAACCGGCCATGAACCGGGCCGCGAACGGAGCGCGTGAGAATCACGGTGCGGCGATCCTGGAAATCGTGTGGATCTTGGTCGAAAACTGTGGACAACTCGGCGGCTGTGAATATCGCCTTCACGCCTACCGGTGAACGCTCAACGGCTTCCGCAGAGCACTCCGACAGCTACGCACAGTGACGGATCATGGATGCACAGCAGCGGCGGGATCATCGGTGCTGGGAAGGCTCCGGGGCCGCGCAGAAGTGGAGAAAACACATCCGGACATGCGACGACCCCCGCCGGGGGGGAGAGCGGGGGTCGTCCCCACGGCCGACTCGGGGGGGGAGGAGTCGGACCGGGTTAGCACGGTCGCGAACGATCCGTGACTTCCATGGTGTACCCGAGAGCCCTCTCAGGCAAACCCACGCGCCTCACCTTACGCCGAATGGTGGGCCCTATGCTCGACCTCGTGGAAAACCACTCCTTGCCTCGTACAGCGGCCTTCTTCGACCTGGACAAGACGGTCATTGCGAAGTCGAGCACGCTCACCTTCAGCAAGTCGTTCTACCAAGGCGGACTGATCAACCGCAGGGCGGCCTTGCGTACCGCATACATCCAGTTCGTGTTCCTGGCGGGCGGCGCCGACCACGACCAGATGGAACGGATGCGCAAGTACCTGTCCTCGATGTGCCGCGGCTGGAACGTCCAGCAGGTCAAGGAGATCGTCGCCGAGACACTGCACGACCTCATCGACCCGATCATCTACGACGAGGCCGCGTCGCTCATCGAGCAGCACCACAAGGCCGGCCGCGACGTCGTGATCGTGTCCACGTCCGGTGCCGAGGTCGTGGAGCCGATCGGCGAACTGCTCGGCGCCGACCGGGTCGTGGCGACCCGCATGGTCGTCGGCGAGGACGGCTGCTTCACCGGGGAGGTGGAGTACTACGCCTACGGACCGACGAAGGCCGAAGCGATCAAGGAGCTGGCCGCGTCCGAGGGGTACGACCTGCCCCGCTGTTACGCCTACAGCGACTCGGCGACCGATCTGCCGATGCTGGAGTCCGTCGGGCACCCGCACGCGGTGAATCCGGACCGCGCGCTGCGCCGCGAGGCGGTCGCCCGCTCGTGGCCGATCCTGGACTTCCACCGCCCGGTCCGGCTGAAGCAGCGGCTGCCCGGCCTGTCCGTACCTCCCCGCCCCGCCCTCGTCGCGGCGGCCGCGATAGGAGCGGCGGCGGCCACGGCGGGACTCGTCTGGTACGCCAGCCGGCGCCGCGCGACGGCGGTGTGAGCCGTCACGCGCGCGTGACGGCTCACAAATGAAGTCCATTTCTCACCCTTTTGAACCTAAAAGTAAAGAAGTGCGGCGAGGGGTTTCGCTTCCTCGGGACCTGGAGTACAAAGGGGTTAACGGCCCGCGAGACCAAGGACATCCGCGAGGATCACCTTCAAACGCAACAAGGCCCCACGGACCGAGCATGAACATCGAGCACCCACGCGACGTCGACCCGTCGATTACGGGCCAGCCGCACCAGGTGACGGGCAGAAGATCCCGGCCTGATGGGCAACATCTCGAGGACGCTTGGTAACCCGGTGAACATGCCAGCGGCGGTACGAGAATTCGTACCGCCGCAACCCTTTTCCCGGCACTCCCGCCCTTACGCGGCGCCGCGCTGCAGCGCCTCGCAGACCGCGGCGGACTCGCGGGCGCCCAGTTCGACGGCCCGTCCGCAGTGCGCGATCCAGGCGGCCATGCCGTCCGGGGTGCCGGAGACGTAGCCGTCCAGCGCCGCCAGGTAGGCCGCACGGCCTTGTTCCGCGTGGCCGACCTCGGCCGGGCAGATGGACTTCGGGTCGAGACCGCTGCCGATCAGGACGATGCGTTCGGCGGCGCGCGCGACCAGGCCGTTGTGGGAGGCGAAGGGGCGCAGGGCGATCAGTTCGCCGTGGACGACGGCTGCCGTGACCAGAGCGGGGGCGGAACCGCCCGCGATGATCAGCTGGGACAGCCCTTCGAGCCGGCCCGCGACCTCGTCCGCGTCCGGCAGCGGAAGCTCCACCAGGGGCTCGTCGGCCTTCTCGCCGGCCTGGCGCGGCCGGCCAACGGCCTCGCCCCGGTCGGCCGCCGCGACCAGGTGGAGCCGGGCCAGCACGCGCAGGGGCGACTGCCGCCAGATGGACAGGAGCTGGCCCGCTTCGGCGGTCAGCCGCAGGGCGGCGCCGACCGTACGGTCCTCCTCCCCCGCGCTGAAGTCGGTACGACGGCGCACCTCTTCGAGGGCCCAGTCGGCACCGGACAGCGCCGCGGAACCAATGGCCCCGCGCAGCGCCGCCTCGGACGTGATCTCGTTGCTGCGGCGCCGCATGATCCGGTGTCCGTAGACCCGGTCCACGGCCTTGCGCACGGACTCCACGGAATCGGGCACCCCGGGAAGTGAACCGAGGGCCGCGAGCGGATCGGCGGTCGCACCTGTCGTACTCATGAGTACGACATTACGCACCCCGGGCACGCACCCCACGAAGGAGTGGTCTTCTTCACGCGGCGTGAACACCTGGAGCGACGATCGCACTACGCTTGGTGAACATGAAAATTGCTTTCGTCGGGAAGGGCGGCAGCGGCAAGACCACCTTGTCGTCGCTCTTCATCCGCCACCTCGCCGCCTCGGGGGCACCAGTCGTCGCCGTGGACGCCGACATCAACCAGCATCTGGGGGCCGCGCTCGGGCTCGAAGAGGCGGAGGCCGCGGGGCTTCCCGCCATGGGCGAGCGGCTGCCGCTCATCAAGGACTATCTGCGCGGCTCCAACCCGCGCATCGCGTCGGCCGAGACGATGATCAAGACGACCCCGCCCGGGGAGGGTTCCCGGCTGCTGCGGGTCGGGGAGACCAATCCGGTGTACGACGCCTGCGCGCGGCCGGTGGAACTCGACGGCGGCGTCATCCGTTTGATGGTCACCGGCCCGTTCACCGAGGCCGATGTGGGGGTGGCTTGCTACCACTCCAAGACCGGTGCCGTGGAGCTCTGCCTGAACCATCTCGTCGACGGCCGGAGCGAGTACGTCGTCGTCGACATGACGGCGGGCTCCGACTCCTTCGCGTCCGGCCTGTTCACCCGCTTCGACATCACGTTCCTCGTCGCCGAGCCGACCCGGAAGGGAGTCTCCGTCTACCGCCAGTACAAGGAGTACGCCCGCGACTTCGGCATCACCCTGAGGGTCGTCGGCAACAAGGTGCAGAACCAGGACGACGTCGACTTCCTGCGCGAAGAGGTCGGTGACGACCTCCTCGTCACGGTCGGGCACTCGGACTGGGTGTGCGCCATGGAGAAGGGCCGGCCGCCCCGGTTCGAGGCCCTGGAGGAGTCCAACCGGCGCTCGCTGCACGCTTTGCGGGCCGCCGCCGACGCCACGTACGCGATGCGTGACTGGGAGCGGTACACGCGCCAGATGGTGCAGTTCCACCTGAAGAACGCCGCCAGTTGGGGCAACGCCAAGACCGGAGCGGACCTCACCGGACAGGTCGACCCCGGTTTCGTACTCGGCGAAAGCCCCATGGCCACCGCGTGATTGGCCGACCGCCGGCGGCGCCGCCTCGGGCCGAGCGACAGCCGGCCCGAAGAGGCGGCGCGGACTGAGCGACGGAACGGCCCGGGGCGCCATCACCGCGTGGACGACAGGACGGCCCGGACGACAGGACGGCCCGGGGCACCGCTACGGCTTGAGCGCGGGCGCCCCGGGGACGCCCTTCGGTGCCGGGGCCGGGCGGCCTGCGAGGAAGGACGCCCAGCCCCGCTCCGGCGCCTGACCGACCTGGAGGCCGCGGAGCTTGTCGAGGATGACCGGGTCCTGCGCGTCGAGCCAGTCGGCCAGCTGCCGGAAGGAGACACAGCGCACCTCGGCCCTGGTGCAGACGCTCTCGACGACCTCGTCGACGGCACGCATGTAGGTGCCGCCGTTCCAGGACTCGAAGTGGTTGCCGATGATCAGCGGAGCGCGATTGCCCTCATAGGCGCGGTCGAAGCCCTTCAGCAGCCCGTCACGCATCTGGTTGCCCCAGGACTCCTGCTTGGCCGGGTCGCCCTGAGTCTGCGTTCCCGACTGGTTGACCATGAAGTTGTAGTCCATCGTGAGCTGTTCGTAGGAGTGTCCGGGGAAGGGCACGAGCTGCATCGAAAGATCCCACAGCCCTTCCTTCTTCTTCGGCCAGACCTGTTCGCCGACGCCGCTCGTGTCGTAGCGGAAGCCCAGTTCGCGGGCCGCCTTCATGAAGTTCTCGCGGCCCTCCAGACAGGGGGTGCGGGCGCCGATGAGTTCCTTGTCGTAGTCGAAGGGCAGCGAAGCCGCTTCCTTCAGGCCCGCGTTGGTCCTCCAGGACTTCACGAACGACTTCGCCTGGGCGATCTCGCTCTTCCAGTCCGCGACCGACCACAGACCGACCCCGGCCTCCGTGCCGCAGAAATGGCCGTTGAAGTGCGTGCCGATCTCGTTGCCCTCCAGCCACGCGCCGCGCAGCTGCTTCACCGTGTCCGCGATGCCCTGCTGGTCGTTGAAGCCGATCTCCGAGCTGCCGGCCGAGTGCTGGGGCGGCCGGTACAGGTCGCGCTTGTCCTCGGGCAGCATGTACACACCGCTCAGGAAGTACGTCATGGTCGCGCGGTTGGCCTTGGAGAGCTTCCGGAAGTGTGAGAAGAGTTTCTGGCCGTCCTCGCCCGCGCCGTCCCAGGAGAAGACCACGAACTGCGGCGGCTTCTGACCCGGCTTCAGCCGCTCGGGCCGCGGCAGATGGGGCTGGGCCCCGGTGTACGACGTGGATCCGTCGCCGATCAGGCGGACCGCGGCCTTGGGCGCAGGGGCCCCCGTCGCCTTCTTCGCTCCGTGCGCGCGCTCACGGGACGGCGCGCCGCCGCCCGCGCAGCCGGCGAGCGTCGTGGCGCAGGCCGCGGCGATTGCCACACCCGCGGCGATCCTCTGGGTGGCGGCCATGTTCCGCCCTCCTTCTCCTCGGTCGGGCAGCGCCGGTCGGGGCGCCGGCGCGCTGGTGCACGACAGGGCCGTCAAGGTTTCACGGGACCGAGAAGGAATAAGTACGACAAGCCGATCAAAAGCCCGCTTCACTCCAGGGGGTGAATTGATGCCCCATTCGCCCCCATTTTCGCCATCATCCCTTTACTCTGCATTACGATCCGTTTACCGAGCGTTGAAGAATCCCGCCGCTGTACGCCGTGACCCACGGCCGCGACCCGCCCCCGCCGCTCCGGACGGGGGATCACCTGTTCCGCGACCGCGTAGCCCCGGAGGAGACGGGAACCATGTCTGCCTGCGTCCCCACCCGCGCCGCCGACCCGACTCGGCCCGCGCAGGTTCACCCGCCCCACAGCCCCCCGCCGACCCCGCCCCGACGCTTCCGCGTCGCGGGCGCCGATCTGTCCGCCTCGATCGCGGTCTTCCTGATCGCCCTTCCCCTGTCCCTCGGCATCGCCCTCGCCACCGGCGCACCGCTCCAGGCCGGCCTGGTCGCCGCCGCCGTCGGCGGAATGGTCGCGGGCCGGCTCGGCGGCTCGCCGCTCCAGGTGAGCGGGCCCGCCGCCGGGCTCACCCTCGTCACAGCCGAGCTGATCCAGCGCTACGGCTGGCGCGCGACCTGCGCCATCACCATGCTGGCGGGACTCACCCAGCTCGGCCTCGGCTGCCTGCGCGTAGCCCGCACGGCCCTCGCCGTCAGCCCCGCCATCGTGCACGGCATGCTCGCCGGCATCGGCGTGACCATCGCCGTGGCCCAGCTGCACATCGTGCTGGGCGGCATCCCGCAGAGCTCCGTCCTCGACAACCTCATCGGGCTGCCGGACCAACTGGCCCGCATGCACCCCGCGGCGGTGTCGATGAGCGTGCTGACCCTGGTGCTGCTGTTCGCCTGGCCGCGGCTTCCCGGGCGGACCGGGCGGCTGCTGCGCAAAATTCCCGCCGCGCTGGTCGCCGTCGCCGGCGCGACCCTGACCGCCTCGGCCGCCGGACTGACCCTGCCGATGGTCGAACTGCCCGCCTGGAGCAGCCACGCCCTGGCCGGGCTGCCCGAGGGCCCGGTGCTCGGCGTCGTGGCCGCCGTCCTCACCGTGACCCTGGTGTGCAGCGTGCAGTCGCTGCTCGGGGCCGTCGCCGTGGACAAGCTGGCGAGCGGCCGTCCGGACCTCCAGGGCCGTGTGGGCCGTTCCAACCTGGACCGGGAGCTGCTCGGGCAGGGCGCCGCCAACGTCGTCTCCGGCGCGCTCGGCGGCCTGCCCGTGGCGGGAGTCGCGGTACGAAGTTCCGCGAATGTCCACGCGGGTGCCGTCAGCCGGAACTCCACGATCCTGCACGGCGTTTTCGTAGTGATCGCCGCGCTGCTGATGGTCCCGATCCTGGAGCTGATCCCCCTCGCATCGCTCGCCGCCCTGGTGATGGCCGTCGGCATCCAGATGGTGTCCCTGCACCACATCCGCACGGTCACCCGCCACCGCGAGGTCCTGGTGTACGCCGTCACCACGCTCGGCGTCGTGTTCCTCGGAGTTCTCGAGGGCGTGGCGCTGGGGGTCGCCGTGGCCGTCGGTGTCGCCCTGCACCGTCTCGGCCGCACCCGCATCACGCACGAAGAAAGGGAAGGAGTCCATCACGTACATGTGAGAGGCCAGCTGACGTTCCTCGCGGTGCCGCGACTCAGCCGCACGCTGCACCTCGTGCCCCGGGGCACGGACGTGGTCGTGCAGCTGGACGGCTCGTTCATGGACCACGCCGCCTACGAGTCGCTGCAGGACTGGCAGACCACCCACGTCGCCCAGGGCGGCACGGTCGATCTCGGCGGGCGGACCGGAACGCGGATCGCCGAGCCCGCGAACTCCGGACACTGCCGCTGCCGGCCCTGGACTCCCTGGCGGAACCACCAGTGCGACGCCGCCGCCGAACCGGGACTCCCGTCCTCGCAGGCACCTTCGGCCGGACCCGAGGAAGAGGCGGACGAGGCCAGACCGAGCGGACATCAACTGGCCCGCGGAATCAGCGCGTTCCAGCGCAACACGGCACCCCTGGTGCGTGATGAACTGGCCCGCCTGGCCCGGGAAGGACAGCGTCCTTCCCAGCTGTTCCTGACCTGCGCCGACTCCCGGCTCGTCACCTCGATGATCACCTCCAGTGGTCCCGGTGACCTCTTCGTCGTCCGCAACGTCGGCAACCTCGTGCCGCCGCCCGGGAAGGAGAGCGGGGACGACTCGGTGGCCGCGGCCATCGAGTACGCGGTGGACGTACTGAAGGTGCGGTCCATCACGGTGTGCGGACACTCCGGGTGCGGGGCCATGCAGGCCCTGCTGGCGTCGGAGCCGGGAGGGGCGCTCACGCCGCTCAAGCGGTGGCTGCGGCACGGGCGGCCGAGCCTGGACCGGATGGCCGCCGACGACAGACCGGGCGCGCGGATCGCCGGGCGGGCACCCGCCGACGCGGTGGAGCAGCTCTGCCTGACCAATGTGATGCAGCAGTTGGAGCACCTGCGGGCGCACGAGTCCGTGGCGCGGGCCCTCAGGGAGGGCGTGCTCGAACTGCACGGGATGTACTTCCACGTCGGGGAGGCGCAGGCGTATCTGCTGGCCGAGGCCGACGGGGCTGAACTGTTCGATCACGTGGGCGCGTTCGACCAGGCGGGCGCGGCGGAGGAGCTGAGGCATCCGGCGTGATCGGACGGTGGTGCGCGGCCCTGGTCGGCGGGGCCGCGCACCACGTACTCCTCGCGGAGCCTCCCGCTACTCCCCGGGGGCCTCCCGATCCCGTTCCCACCAACGGCAGGCAACGCACCCCCGCCACAGGCGACGCACCCCGCCACGGGCGGCGCTTCCCCCGGCACGCGCGCTGCACCCAAGGCACGCGCGCTGCACCCCAAGCACAGGCGACGCACCCCGGGCACGGGCGACGCTCTCGACGCCCAGGCGAACGCGCCCCCGGATGAACCCGGTGGCCGGTACGTCCGTGCCACAAGGGGGCAGACTCGTGCGGACTCGTGTCGCGTCGGGAAAGGCGGCGGAGCCGTACCGCAGGGTGCGGAGATGCCGTGCCGACCGGGGTTCGGACCGATAGCACAGCATAGGTCTAAACCAATTTCGGGTCGGCCCTTGTCACCGGGCTCGCGGTCTGATGAGCTGTGGCCTGGGACACAACGGACACCCTGGGAAAGGGAGATGTCGTGAGCAACGAAAGCCTGGCCAACCTGCTGAAGGAAGAGCGCAGGTTCGCGCCGCCCGCCGACCTGGCGGCGAACGCCAATGTCACCGCGGAGGCGTATGAGCAGGCCAAGGCTGACAGGCTCGGCTTCTGGGCCGAGCAGGCCCGTCGGCTGACCTGGGCCACCGAGCCGACCGAGACACTGGACTGGTCCAACCCCCCGTTCGCGAAGTGGTTCGCCGACGGAAAGCTGAACGTCGCGTACAACTGCGTGGACCGGCACGTCGAGGCCGGGAACGGCGACCGCGTCGCCATCCACTTCGAGGGCGAGCCGGGCGACAGCCGGGCCATCACCTATGCCGAGCTCAAGGACGAGGTGTCGAAGGCCGCGAACGCCCTCACCGAGCTGGGCATCGGCAAGGGCGACCGCGTCGCCGTCTACCTTCCGATGATCCCCGAGGCCGTCGTCGCGATGCTGGCCTGCGCCCGTATCGGCGCCGCGCACTCGGTGGTCTTCGGCGGGTTCTCCGCCGACGCGATCGCCACCCGCATCCAGGACGCCGACGCCAAGCTGGTCATCACCGCCGACGGCGGGTACCGGCGCGGGAAGCCGTCCGCGCTCAAGCCCGCCGTCGACGACGCGGTGAGCCGGGTCGACGGCGTCGACAAGGTGCTGGTGGTGCGCCGTACCGGCGAGGACGTCGACTGGACCGAAGGCCGCGATGTGTGGTGGCACGACATCGTCGGACGGCAGTCAGCCGAGCACACGCCGGAGGCGTTCGACGCCGAGCACCCGCTGTTCATCCTCTACACCTCCGGAACCACCGGGAAGCCGAAGGGCATCCTGCACACCTCGGGCGGCTACCTCACGCAGGCCTCGTACACCCACCACGCCGTCTTCGACCTCAAGCCGGAGACCGACGTGTACTGGTGCACGGCCGACATCGGCTGGGTGACCGGGCACTCGTACATCACGTACGGACCGCTCTCGAACGGCGCGACGCAGGTCATGTACGAGGGAACGCCGGACACGCCCCACCAGGGCCGGTTCTGGGAGATCGTGCAGAAGTACGGGGTGACGATCCTCTACACGGCGCCCACGGCCATCCGTACGTTCATGAAGTGGGGCGACGACATCCCCGCGAAGTTCGACCTCACCTCGCTGCGGGTGCTCGGATCGGTCGGCGAGCCGATCAACCCCGAGGCCTGGATCTGGTACCGCAAGCACATCGGCGGGGACCGTACGCCGATCGTCGACACCTGGTGGCAGACCGAGACCGGCGCGATGATGATCTCGCCGCTGCCCGGGGTCACCGAGACGAAGCCGGGCTCGGCGCAGCGCGCACTGCCCGGCATCTCGGCCACGGTGGTCGACGACGAGGCGAACGAGGTGCCCGACGGCGGTGGCGGCTACCTGGTGCTCACCGAGCCGTGGCCGTCCATGCTGCGCACGATCTGGGGTGACGACCAGCGGTTCCTCGACACGTACTGGTCCCGCTTCGAGGGCAAGTACTTCGCCGGCGACGGAGCCAAGAAGGACGACGACGGCGACGTATGGCTGCTCGGGCGCGTCGACGACGTGATGCTCGTGTCCGGGCACAACATCTCGACGACCGAGGTCGAGTCGGCCCTCGTCTCCCACCCGGCGGTCGCCGAGGCCGCGGTCGTGGGTGCGGCGGACGAGACCACCGGACAGGCCATCGTCGCCTTCGTCATCCTGCGCGGGACGGCTTCCGCGGAGGACGAGGGACTGATGGCGGAGCTGCGCAACCACGTGGGCACCACGCTCGGCCCGATCGCCAAGCCGAAGCGGGTCCTGCCGGTGGCCGAGCTGCCGAAGACCCGCTCGGGCAAGATCATGCGCCGGCTGCTGCGCGACGTGGCGGAGAACCGTGAGCTCGGTGACGTCACGACGCTCACCGACTCCACGGTCATGGACCTCATCCAGGCGAAGCTGCCGGCCGCGCCCAGCGAGGACTGAGGCGGGCCCGTCCCACCGGCCCGGCCCTGAGGGGTGCGGGAGTACGCTCACCGTGCTCCCGCACCCCTCATCCGTTTCCCCACCCCCGCCTCATCCGTTTCTGCACCCCTCACCCGTTTCCGCGCCCCCTGGTCCCCGATCGGCCCGGCGCCCCTTCGGCCCAATCAGCGGGCCCCGCGCCCGGTTCCGCCGTAGCGTGAAGATCCCCCACCGACCCGGCCGGATCATGGGTAAAGTAAGCAAAGCGTCAAAGACGTGACAAGATCGTTCATGGTGTGCCGGGAAGTCTGGTCGGCAAGTGCTTCGTCCTGCCTGCTCGACCGGAGGTCCTTCCCGTGGCCGCGCCCCCCAGCACCACCCCACGCAAGTTCCTGGGCATGCTGTCCCTGCCCGAACGGAACTTCGTGGCGGACGCGCTGCGCACCGAGACCGTGGGCGGAATCCTCCTGCTGATCGCGGCGGTCGCGGCCCTGATCTGGGCGAACACCCTGCCGCACAGCTATGAGACCGTCTCGCATCACCACTTCGGACCGGCCGCCCTCGGGCTCGACCTGTCCGTGGAGCACTGGGCGGCCGACGGACTGCTCGCCATCTTCTTCTTCGTCGCCGGCATCGAGCTGAAGCGCGAACTGGTGGCCGGCGATCTGCGGGACCCGAAGGCCGCGGTGCTGCCCGTGGCCGCCGCGGTCTGCGGCATGGCCGTACCCGCGATCGTCTACGTCCTGACCAACGTGTCCGGCCACGGCTCGCTCGAAGGATGGGCCGTCCCCACCGCCACGGACATCGCCTTCGCGCTCGCCGTGCTCGCCGTCATCGGGACGTCGCTGCCGTCCGCGCTGCGCGCCTTCCTGCTCACCCTCGCCGTCGTCGACGACCTGTTCGCGATCCTGATCATCGCGGTCTTCTTCACCAGCTCCATCAACTTCGCCGCGCTCGCGGGGGCCTTCGTCGGCCTCGGGGTCTTCTGGCTGCTGCTGCGCAAGGGTGTGCACGGCTGGTACGTGTACGTGCCGCTCGCGCTGGTCATCTGGGCGCTGATGTACAACAGCGGCATCCACGCCACCATCGCCGGTGTCGCCATGGGCCTGATGCTGCGCTGTCATCCCCACGAGGGCGAGGAGCACTCCCCCGGCGAGCACATCGAGCATCTGGTGCGACCGGTGTCGGCGGGGCTCGCCGTGCCGCTGTTCGCCCTGTTCAGCGCCGGTGTCGTGGTCTCCGGAGGCGCGATCCACGATGTGTTCACCCGGCCCGAGACGCTCGGCGTGGTGCTCGGACTCGTCGTCGGCAAGGCGGTCGGCATCTTCGGCGGCACCTGGCTGACGGCCCGGTTCACCAGGGCCTCGCTCAGCGACGACCTGGAATGGGCCGACGTCGCCGCCGTCGCGACCCTCGCCGGCATCGGCTTCACCGTCTCCCTGCTCATCGGTGAACTCGCCTTCGAGGGCGACGCGAGCCTCACCGACGAGACCAAGGCCGCCGTCCTGATCGGCTCGTTCATCGCGGCCGTGATCGCCACGGCGCTGCTGAAGATACGCAACGCCAAGTACCGCTCGCTGTGCGAGGCCGAGGAGCGCGACGACGACCGCGACGGCATCCCCGACATCTACGAGGAGCACCAGCCGGCGTACCACCTGCGTATGGCGGCGATCTACGAGGAGAAGGCCGCGGAGCACCGCAGGCTTGCCGAACTGGCGGGTGGGGCAAGCGAGGAGAACGGCGGTCCGGCATGATCTGACAGGACCGTACAAACACATGCAGAAGAGGGAGATCGCGATGAGCGCACCCGACGGGAGCCCGGTCGGTGCCGAACGCAGTATCGGCCAGCTGGTCGCCGCGGCGACGACCGAGATGTCCGCGCTGGTGCACGACGAGATCGCGCTGGCGAAGGCGCAGCTCAAGCAGGACGTCAAGCGCGGTGCGGTCAGCGGCGGCGCGTTCTCGGCGGCCGGGGCGATCCTGATCTTCTCCCTGCCGATGCTCAGCTTCGCCCTCGCGTACGGCATCCGGACCTGGAGCGACTGGAATCTCGCGATCTGCTTCCTGCTGTCGTTCGCGGCGAACGTGCTGGTCGCGGCCGTGCTCGCGCTGATCGGCGTGATCTTCGCGAAGAAGGCCAAGAAGAGCAAGGGCCCGCAGAAGGTGGCCGCCTCCATGAAGGAGACGGCGGGTGTCCTGCAGAACGCCAAGCCGCACCCCCGGCCCGAACCGGTCGAGGACGCCGTCAAGGCTGTGGCACGCTCATCCTCATGACGGACCCCGCCACACCATCGGCGCAACCCACCTCGGTCGTACGGATCGACCTCCCCGGCGACCACAAAGTCACGCACCGGGACGTGGCCGCCAACGGCGCGCGCTTCCACATCGCCGAGCTCGGCGACGGGCCGCTCGTGCTGCTGCTGCACGGCTTCCCGCAGTTCTGGTGGGCCTGGCGGCACCAGCTCGTCGCGCTCGCCGACGCCGGGTTCCGGGCCGTCGCCATGGACCTGCGGGGCGTCGGGGGCAGCGACCGCACCCCGCGCGGCTACGACCCCGCCAACCTCGCGCTCGACATCACCGGGGTCGTGCGCTCCCTCGGCGAGCCCGACGCCGCCCTGGTCGGGCACGACCTCGGCGGCTATCTGGCGTGGACGGCGGCGGCCATGAGGCCCAAGCTCGTCCGCCGGCTCGCCGTGTCGTCCATGCCGCATCCGCGGCGCTGGCGTTCCGCGATGCTCTCCGACGTCCGGCAGACGACGGCGGGCTCGTACATCTGGGGGTTCCAGCGTCCCTGGATCCCCGAGCGCCAACTCCTCGCCGACGACGCCGCCCTGGTGGGCCGTCTGGTGAGCGACTGGTCGGGCCCCCGGCAGCCGGACGAGGAGACCCTGGAGACGTACCGCCGCGCCATGCGGATCCCCTCGACCGCGCACTGCTCCATCGAGCCGTACCGGTGGATGGTGCGCTCCATGGCGCGCCCGGACGGCATCCAGTTCAACCGGCGCATGAAGCGGCCGGTGCGGGTGCCGACCCTGCATCTGCACGGCTCACTCGATCCGGTGATGCGGACGCGGAGCGCGGCGGGCTCCGGGGAGTACGTCGAAGCGCCGTACCGCTGGCGGCTGTTCGACGGGCTCGGCCACTTCCCGCACGAGGAGGATCCGGTCGCCTTCTCCACCGAACTGATCAACTGGCTGAAGGACCCGGAACCCGATCGGTGACACCTCGGTCACTTCTGCGTGACCGCGCGAACGCGCCCGGTGCGACCTCCGGAACGCGGTCCGTGAACACCTGTCCTACGAACGGCCACTTGCCTGGCGCATAGGCCAATTGAGGGGCCGGGGCGAGGTTATCGACCTTGGGGCGGGGGCAGACGTCGGGGTATGGGCTGGACGCACGACTACAGTGACGCAGCACGCAATCGCCGCTCGGCCACCGGTCTGAGCTCTCGTCAGGGGGGCACCCCGCAATTGACGGGCACAGATCCGCGTGTAGGGATTCCGCACATTCTGCGACGCCGGGCCCGCTGGGTCTCCGTACGGCTCCGCCATCCCCGCGGCTGAGTTCCCGCCCGCACCCTCACCACGGCGAAGAGCGCCCGCTCCGCACCCTCCATCCGGCGAGGAGCCCGCCCGCGCCGCCCCTGCGGCAACGGCCGGGCCGCCGGTCAGAGAGCGCAGCTGTCGCTGTCCACCTGCTGGTTGGCCGTACGCCCCTTGGCGATGTCCTGCCGGACCTCGTCGGCGGTGAGGGCGTACCCGGTCTCGGCGTCGTCGAGGGACTTCGCGAAGACCACGCCGTACACCTTGCCGTCGGGCGTCAGCAGCGGTCCGCCGGAGTTGCCCTGACGGACCGTCGCGTACAGCGAGTAGACATCGCGGCGCACCGTCTTGCGGTGGTAGATGTCCGGGCCGTTGGCCGTGATGCGGCCCCGCACGCGCGCGGGCTGCACGTTGTACGAGCCGTTCTGCGGGAACCCGGCGACGATCGCGCTGTCGCCGCTGGCCGCGTCCTTGGTGCTGAACCGCAGCGCGGGTGCCTTCAGGTTCGGTACGTCGAGGACGGCGATGTCGCGCTCCCAGTCGTACAGGACGACCGTGGCGTCGTACTTCTTGCCCTCGCCGCCTATCTGGACGGTGGGTTCGTCGACTCCGCCGACCACGTGCGCGTTGGTCATCACGCGGCGGTCGCTGAAGACGAAGCCGGTGCCTTCGAGGACCTTGCCGCAGCTCTGGGCGGTGCCCATGACCTTGACGATGGAGTTCTGCGAGCGGGTGGCGACGGGGCCGGCGGCGAGCCGGGGGTCGGGAGGCTGGACCTCGGTGATGGGCTCGTTGGCGAACGGGCTGAAGACCTGCGGGAAGCCGTTCTGGGCGAGGACCGAGGAGAAGTCGGCGAACCAGGTGTTGGCCTGGGCGGGCAGCGCGCGCGAGACCCCGAGCAGCACCTTGGAGTTGCGGACCTCCTTGCCGAGCGTCGGCAGTGTCGTGCCGGCGAGGGCGGAGCCGATCAGCCAGGCGACGAGCAGCATCGCCACGACGTTCACCAGGGCGCCGCCGGTCGCGTCCAGGGCTCTGGCGGGGGACCAGGTGATGTGCCGGCGGAGTTTGTTGCCGAGGTGGGTGGTGAGGGCCTGGCCGACGGAGGCGCAGACGATCACGACGACCACGGCGACGACGGCGGCGGTCGTACTCACCTTGCTGTCGTCGGTCGTCCAGCTCCAGATGACCGGGAGCAGGTAGACGGCGACGAGACCGCCGCCCAGGAAGCCGATCACCGACAGGATGCCGACGACGAAGCCCTGGCGATAGCCCACGATCGCGAACCACACGGCGGCGACCAGCAACAAAATGTCCAGCACATTCACGAAGGTCACCTTGTCACGAGCGCCAGTCGAGCGGGACCTGCTTCTCGCGGTCCCACGGACGCTCCCAACCCGCGAAGTGAAGGATCTTGTCGATCACTCCGGCCGTAAAACCCCAGACCAGAGCCGATTCGACCAGAAATGCCGGGCCTCGGTGGCCGCTCGGGTGGACGGTGGTCGCACGGTTGGCCGGGTCCGTGAGATCCACCACGGGGACCGTGAAGACCCGGGCCGTCTCGCCCGGGTCGACGACCCCGACCGGCGTCGGGCGCCGCCACCAGCCGAGGACCGGGGTGACCACGAAGCGGCTGACTGGGATGTAGAGCTTGGGCAGCACGCCGAAGAGCTGGACACCGCTCGGGTCGAGGCCGGTCTCCTCCTCGGCCTCACGCAGGGCGGCGTTCAGCGGCCCGTCGGTCGTCGGGTCGCCGTCCTCGGGGTCGAGGGCTCCGCCGGGGAAGGACGGCTGTCCGGCGTGCGATCTGAGGGTGCCCGCCCGTTCCATGAGCAGCAGCTCGGGGCCGCGCGGGCCCTCGCCGAAGAGGATGAGCACCGCGGACTGCCGGCCCGCGCCGTTCGCCGGCGGCAGGAAGCGGCTGAGCTGGAGCGGTTCGACGGTCTCCGCGACCTCGGCGACCGGGTCCAGCCAGCCGGGCAGACCGTCCTTGCTGAGCACCGGCCCGCCCTTCGCGTCGCTCGCGTCCCGTGTGTTGCCTGCGTGCTTCATCGCCGCCCCCGTTCTGCTGTTCCCAACGCCCGCCGGGGCCGTGTTCGTTCCGTCATCCGGCGCCCAACGGGGGCGCGGGCCTGCCGCCGGCGTCCAGATAGGCCTGCGGGGGGTTGAGCCGCTGTCCGGGGAACCCGCCCTTCTCGTACTTCAGGAGCTTCTTCGCCTTCTCGGGGTCCGTCTCGCCCTCTCCGTACGCCGGGCAGAGGGGGGCGATGGGGCAGGCGCCGCAGGCGGGCTTGCGGGCGTGGCAGATGCGCCGGCCGTGGAAGATCACGTGGTGCGACAGCATCGTCCACTCGCTCTTCGGGAAGAGCTCGCCGACGGCCTTCTCGATCTTGTCCGGGTCGGTCTCCGCGGTCCACTGCCAGCGCCGCACGAGCCGCTGGAAATGGGTGTCCACGGTGATCCCCGGCCGCCCGAAGGCGTTGCCGAGCACGACGAAGGCGGTCTTGCGGCCCACTCCGGGCAGTTTCACGAGATCTTCGAGGCGACCGGGCACCTCGCCCCCGAACTCGTCCCTCAGGGCCCTGGAGAGCCCTATGACGGACTTGGTCTTGGCCCGGAAGAACCCGGTCGGCCGCAGGATCTCCTCGACCTCCTCCGGGTTGGCCTCGGCGAGGTCCTCGGGGGTCGGGTACCTGGCGAAGAGCGCCGGCGTCGTCTGGTTCACCCGCAGGTCAGTGGTCTGGGCGGACAGAACCGTGGCGACGACCAGCTGGAAGGGGTTCTCGAAGTCCAGTTCCGGGTGGGCGTACGGGTACACCTCGGCGAGTTCGCGGTTGATGCGGCGGGCCCGGCGGACGAGGGCGGTGTGCGACTCGTTCCGCGGCGGGGCGGCGACGGGCCGCACGGATGCCGTCTTCTTGGCGGCGGCACTCACCGGAACGGCCTTCTTGGCGGCCGCTTTCCCGACGGCCTTCTTGGCGACGGTCCTTCCGGCGGTCTTCTTGGAGACGGTCTTTCCGGCGGCCCGGGTGGCCCCGGCAGTCTTCGCGGCGGTCTTCCCGGCGGCAGCCTCGCCAGAAGTGGCCTTCGCCGAAGCCGCCTTCCCGGCACCAGTCCTGCCAGAAGCCGCCTTGGCCGGAACCGCCTTCCCGGTGGCGGTCCTCCCGGAAGCCGCCTTGGCCGGAACCGTCTTCTCAGCGGCGGTGCTCCCGGGTGTCACCTTCTTGGCGGTCCGGGGGGCGTCCTTCTTCACGTTCTTCCCGTCGGTGGTGGTCGACGCGGCCGCGGACTCCGCCTCCGGCACGGCCCCGACCGGCTTCGGCTTTGCCGCTTTTGCCTGTTCCTTCGTTCCGTCGGGGGCCTGTTCGCCCACAGCGGAATCGCGACGTACAACCACCCGCCCAGCCCCCTTGGCCTGTGCTCTCACCGGCGATTTGGACACCCGGCCAGCCTAAAGCCCGGCACCGACATCCGCCCCGGACCCTGAAGATCGGCCCCCAATTGGCCCCCTGCCGCACTCGTTGGGACGCCAGTGCGGCAGACTTGTGACTGATCACACTGTTTGGACCGTCCGGCAAGATGGGGAACACGGTCCCCTGGTACCAAGGGGGAGCACGGTCCCCTGAGCAGGTCGACAAGGAGAGAACTCGTGGACGACGTTCTGCGGCGCGCCCCGCTCTTCGCGGCGCTCGATGACGAGCAGGCCGCGGAGCTCCGCGCCTCCATGAGTGAGGTGACCCTCGCGCGAGGCGACGCCCTCTTCCATGAGGGCGACCCCGGCGACCGCCTCTATGTGGTCACCGAGGGCAAGGTGAAGCTCCATCGCACCTCCCCCGACGGGCGGGAGAACATGCTGGCCGTCCTCGGCCCCGGTGAGCTGATCGGCGAACTGTCGCTGTTCGACCCGGGCCCGCGCACGGCGACCGCCACCGCGCTCACCGAGGTCAAGCTGCTCGGCCTCGGCCACGGCGACCTCCAGCCCTGGCTGAACGCACGCCCCGAGGTGGCCGCCGCACTGCTGCGCGCCGTCGCCCGGCGCCTGCGCAAGACCAACGACCAGATGTCCGACCTGGTCTTCTCCGACGTGCCCGGCCGTGTCGCGCGCGCCCTGCTCGACCTGTCGCGCCGCTTCGGCGTGCAGTCCGAAGAGGGCATCCACGTCGTGCACGACCTCACGCAGGAGGAGCTCGCCCAGCTCGTCGGCGCCTCCCGCGAGACCGTCAACAAGGCGCTCGCCGACTTCGCGGGCCGCGGCTGGCTCCGCCTGGAGGCCCGCGCGGTGATCCTCCTGGACGTGGAGAGGCTCGCCAAGCGCTCGCGCTGACGCCCCAGGCCCTACGACGAAGGGGTCCCGCCTCGACAGGAGGCGGGACCCCTTCGTCGTAGGCGTTAAATGATCTGCGCCTCCGCACCCCTTCACGGGACAGTGTGCGCATGGCCGAACAGGGGCACCTCAGAGGGCTCGACGCCCAGGGATACATCGAGCGCGAAGGATCACTCGCGCGCGTGCCGGACGCTTTCCAGGCTGTCGTCGCGGCGGCACGGGTGCGGGTCCAGGACGTCTTCGGGGCCCGGCTGGACGGCGGCGCGTACCTCTACGGCTCGATCCCGCGCGGCACCGCGCGCGTGGGACGTTCCGATCTGGACCTGCTGCTGTCGCTGCGCGAGGAGCCGACCGGCGCCGACCACGCCGACGCCCGCGCGCTCGAAGCGGCGCTCGACGAGGAGTTCACCGAGATCGACGGCGTGGGAACGCTGCTGTTCAGCCGTACGCGGCTGCTGAGCGACCTGGAGACCCACGACCTCGGCTGGTTCGTCGCCTGCCTCTGCACGCCCCTTCTGGGCGAGGACCTGGCCGGACACCTTCCGCGCTACCGTCCCGGCACGCTGCTGGCCCGCGAGACGAACGGCGACCTCGCGCTGCTGCTGCCACGCTGGCGCGAGCGGATCGCCGCGGCCGCGGACGCGGACGCGGCCAGGCGCCCGCTGGTGCGCTCGATGTCCCGGCACCTCGTCCGCACCGGCTTCACGCTCGTCATGCCGCGCTGGAACGGCTGGACCAGCGACCTCGGGGAGATGGCCGGGGCGTTCGGCGCGTACTACCCGCAGCGGGCCGCCGAGATGCGCGACGCGGCCGCGCGCGGTTACGAGCCGACCGGCGACCCGGCCGTGCTGCGCTCGTACGCCGAGGATCTGGGGCCATGGCTGGCCGGGGAGTACACGCGCGTGCACGGCATCAAGGCACCCCGCCCCTGAAGGCCCACTTCCAGAAGCCACCGCGGACGCCACCGCCCGAGGCCACCAGAACCCGTAGGACGCCACCGCCCGAAGACCACCGGAACCCGGAGAACACCGCGCCGGACGTCACCGCCCGAAGACCACCGGAACCGAGGAAGAAGCCACCACGGACGCGACGACCGCCTGGGGAGCGAACGCGTCGAACGCGTCCTAGATGAGCCCGTGCTCGCTCAGATATTCCATCTGCGCCCGCACCGAAAGCTCGGCGGCGGGCCACAACGACCGGTCCACGTCCGCGTAGACGCGGGCGACGACCTCCTCCGGCGAGCGGAAGCCGTTCTCCACGGCGGTCTCGACCTGCGCGAGCCGGTGGGCACGGTGGGCGAGATAGAACTCGACCGCCCCCTGTGCGTCCTCGAGGACCGGCCCGTGACCGGGCAGGACGGTGTGGACGCCGTCGTCGACCGTCAGGGAACGGAGCCGGCGCAGGGAGTCGAGATAGTCGCCCAGCCGCCCGTCCGGATGGGCCACCACGGTCGTACCGCGCCCCAGGACGGTGTCCCCGGTCAGCACGGCCTGATCGGCCGGGAGATGGAAGCACAGCGAGTCCGCGGTGTGCCCGGGAGTCGACACGACCCGCAGCTCGAGCCCGCCGAGGCTGATCACGTCTCCCGCGGCCAGTCCTTCGTCCCCGAGCCGCAGCGCGGGATCCAGCGCGCGCACGGCGGTCCCCGACAGCTCGGCGAAGCGCGACGCGCCCTCCGCGTGGTCGGGATGCCCGTGCGTGAGGAGGGTCAGCGCGACACGCTTGCCGACCCGCTCGGCGGTGTCCAGGACCGCGCGCAGGTGTACGTCGTCCAGGGGGCCCGGGTCGATGACGACCGCGAGCTCGGAGTCCGGCTCGGAGACGATCCAGGTGTTCGTGCCGTCCAGGGTCATCGCGGAGGCGTTGGGGGCGAGGACGTTCACCGCGCGCGCGGTGGCGGGACCGGACAGGACCGTGCCGCGCGGCTGGCCGGGAAGGGCTGCTGCGTCGGTCATCCGGACGCTCCGCCGGTCGGGATGTGCTTGGTGAACTCGTCGTGCCCCGGCCAGGAGAGGACGACCTCGCCGTCCTCCAGGCGCGCCTCGGCCAGGACGGGGGTCAGATCACGGGCGTCCGCGGCGGCGAGGGCGTCGGCGGCCCTCTCGTACGCCACGATCCCGCGCAGGGTCGCGATCGTGGGCGGCATCATCAGCAGCTCGCCCTTGTCGTAGCCGGCCGCCGCGTCGGCGGGACGGATCCACACGGTGCGGTCGGCCTCCGTGGAGGCGTTCCGCGTGCGCTGGCCCTCCGGGAGGACGGCCACGAAGAACCACGTGTCGTAGCGGCGGGACTCGAACTCCGGGGTGATCCAGCGGGCCCAGGCCCCGAGCAGGTCCGAGCGGAGCACGAGCCCCCTGCGGTCGAGGAACTCGGCGAAGGACAGGTCCCTGGCGACCAGGGCCGCCCGGTCCGCCTCCCAGTCGTCCCCCGTGGTGTCGCCGACCACGCTGTCCGGGCTGGGGCCGGCGAGCAGGACGCCCGCCTCCTCGTACGTCTCCCGTACGGCCGCGCACACGATGGCCTGGGCGGAGGTCTCGTCCACGCCGAGCCGCTGCGCCCACCACGCGCGCGTGGGTCCCGCCCAGCGGATCTGCTGCTCGTCGTCGCGCGGGTCCACGCCGCCGCCCGGATACGCGTACGCGCCTCCGGCGAAGGCCATGGAGGCGCGTCGGCGCAGCATGTGGACCACGGGGCCGGTCTCGCCGTCCTTGACCAGCATCACCGTGGCGGCGCGCCGGGGTGTGACCGGCGTCAGCGTGCCCTCGGCGAGCGCCCGAATCCGCTCCGGCCACTCCGCCGGAAACCATTGCCCATTCCCCATGGCCGGAGGCTATCCCGAGCCGGGCGGATGTTCGAGGCCCCACCGCCCCACAAGCCCTTTTCGCCCCCTCCGCCCCTACCCGTCCCACCCTGGGGCTCCGCCCCAGACCCCGCTCCTCAATCGCCGGAGGGGCTGGATCCTGCACCCGCAGCCGGGATCCGGCGGGAGGGGACGTGCCGGTACATCGATGGCCGTCGCCACTAACGGTCACTTCTCTGCCCGACAGCGACGGCCTGATGCACCGGCGCGGCCCCGACCCACCCACCGGACCGGAACCGGACCGGTACCGGGCCAGCCCTGGTGACACCCCGAAGGGCTACGCGTGCGTGAGCTCCACCTGGATCTCGACCTCGACCGGCGCGTCCAGCGGCAGAACAGCCACACCGACCGCGCTCCGGGCGTGCACGCCCTTGTCGCCCAGCACGGCACCCAGCAGCTCACTCGCACCGTTCAGCACACCCGGCTGCCCGGTGAAGTCCGAAGCCGAGGCCACGAACCCCACGACCTTCACGACACGCGCGATCCGATCGAGGTCGCCCACGACCGACTTCACCGCCGCCAGAGCGTTCAGCGCGCACGTACGGGCGAGTTCCTTGGCCTCCTCGGCGGTGACCTCGGCGCCCACCTTCCCGGTGACCGGAAGCTTCCCGTCCACCATCGGAAGCTGCCCGGCGGTGTACACGTACACGCCCGACTGCACGGCCGGCTGGTACGCGGCCAGCGGCGGCACGACGTCCGGAAGGCTCAGTCGGAGTTCGGCGAGCTTCGCCTCGACAGCCCCGCTCATGCGGACTTCTCGCGCTTCAGGTAGGCCACGAGCTGCTCGGGGTTGGGGCCGGGCACGACCTGCACCAGCTCCCAGCCGTCCTCGCCCCAGGTGTCCAGAATCTGCTTCGTGGCGTGGACGAGCAGCGGCACAGTGGCGTATTCCCATTTGGTCATGCGGCCGACTGTAGCCGCTGGCGACCACCACCTCCCGCCCGAGCCACCCCCGCACCGCCACCCCCGCCCCGCCGCCGACAGCACCGGTTGTCCACAGCCTCCTGCTTACTCCGGCGGCGGACTGGTTAGGCTCGAATACGTGAGCAGGCTCCAGGTCGTCAGCGGCAAGGGCGGTACCGGCAAGACCACGGTGGCCGCCGCCCTCGCGCTCGCCCTCGCAACGGAGGGCAAGCGCGCCCTCCTCGTCGAGGTCGAGGGCAGGCAGGGCATCGCGCAGCTCTTCGAGACAGAAGCGCTGCCCTACGAGGAGCGGAAGATCGCCGTCGCTCCAGGTGGCGGGGAGGTGTACGCCCTGGCCATCGACCCCGAACTGGCGCTGCTGGACTACCTCCAGATGTTCTACAAACTGGGCGGTGCCGGCCGCGCCCTCAAGAAGCTCGGCGCGATCGACTTCGCGACCACCATCGCGCCCGGTCTGCGGGACGTCCTGCTGACCGGCAAGGCGTGCGAGGCGGTGCGGCGCAAGGAGAAGAGCGGCCGCTTCACGTACGACTACGTGGTGATGGACGCGCCCCCCACCGGCCGCATCACCCGCTTCCTGAACGTCAACGACGAGGTCGCCGGCCTCGCGAAGATCGGCCCGATACACAATCAGGCCCAGGCGGTCATGCGTGTCCTCAAGTCCCCGGAGACGGAGGTCCACTTGGTGACGCTGCTGGAGGAGATGCCCGTACAGGAGACCGCGGACGGGATCGCGGAGTTGCGCGCGGCGAAGCTCCCGGTCGGCCGCATCATCGTGAACATGGTGCGCCCGGCGCTCCTGGACGGCGTCGACCTGGAGCTGACGAAGACCGCTTCCCGTTCGGCGATCGCCAAGTCGCTGTCCTCGGCCGGACTCGGCGGGGCGCGTCGCGGCGGACTCGCCGAACGGCTGGTGGACCCGCTTCTCCAGCAGGCCGAGGAGTACGCCGAGCGGTACACGCTGGAGACCGAGCAGCGCGGCGTACTGGCCGAGCAGGACCTGCCGTTGCACGAACTCCCGCTGCTCGCCGAGGGCCTGGACCTGGCGGGCCTGTACGAACTGGCCGCACAGCTGCGTAAGCAAGGGATGTCATGAGTCTGGACCCCGCCCGCGTCCTCGATCTCGACCCGCTGCTCGACGACCCGGAGACCCGCATCGTGGTGTGCTGCGGTTCGGGCGGCGTCGGCAAGACGACCACGGCGGCGGCGCTGGGGCTGCGCGCCGCGGAGCGCGGCCGCAAGGTGGTCGTGCTCACGATCGACCCCGCGCGCAGGCTGGCGCAGTCGATGGGCATCGATTCCCTCGACAACACTCCGCGCCGGGTGAAGGGCGTCGAGGGCAGCGGCGAGCTGCACGCCATGATGCTCGACATGAAGCGCACGTTCGACGAGATCGTCGAGGCGCACGCGGACGGCGACCGGGCGGCGGCCATCCTCAACAACCCCTTCTACCAATCGCTCTCGGCGGGCTTCGCGGGCACGCAGGAATACATGGCGATGGAGAAGCTGGGCCAGTTGCGGGCGCGCGACGAGTGGGACCTGATCGTGGTCGACACGCCGCCGTCCCGCTCGGCGCTGGACTTCCTGGACGCCCCGAAGCGGCTCGGTTCCTTCCTCGACGGGCGGCTGATCCGGCTGCTGACGGCGCCGGCGAAGCTGGGCGGCCGGGCGGGCATGAAGTTCCTGAACGTCGGGATGTCGATGATGACGGGCACCCTGGGCAAGCTGCTCGGGGGCCAGCTCCTCAAGGACGTGCAGACGTTCGTCTCGGCCATGGACACCACCTTCGGCGGTTTCCGTACGCGCGCGGACGCCACGTACAAGCTGCTCCAGGCGCCCGGCACCGCGTTCCTGGTGGTCGCGGCGCCCGAGCGGGACGCGCTGCGCGAGGCCGCGTACTTCGTGCAGCGGCTCGCCGCGGAGGAGATGCCGTTCGCCGGGCTGGTGCTCAACCGGGTGCACGGCAGCGGAGCCGCCCAGCTCTCCGCCGAGCGGGCGCTCGCCGCCGCGGAGGACCTCGATTCCGCCGACGGGGAGAACCCGGAGACCGCGGAGAACTCCGAGGCCACCGAAACGGAGAATCCGGAGGTCACCGCCACGACGAATCCGGAGGCCGCCGCTGCGCAGAACCCCCAGGGGGACACCGTAGAAAATCTTGCCGGGGCCCGCATTGTGGATCAGGCGGACGGGAAGGCTGGACTTCGTAACTCTCCCGGCACGTACGGCAGTTCAGAATCACCGGCTTCCGGAACATCAGCTCCTGACGAAGGCTCCCCCGCCACCACGGACAGGACCGCCGGCCCGGACCACATGACCGCCACGGACAGGACCGCCGCCACGGACCCCGAGCGATCCATCGACCAGCTCACCGCGGGCCTGCTGAGGCTCCACGCCGAGCGCATGCAGTTGCTCTCCCGCGAGCAGCGCACGCGTGACCGCTTCGCCGCGCGCCACCCGGAGGTGCCGGTGGCCGAAGTGGCCGCGCTGCCCGGCGACGTCCACGACCTCGCGGGGCTGCGGGACATCGGGAACCGCCTCGCGGCCCACCGGCCGGAGCTTCCCGAAAGCTGAGTACGGAGATCCTGGGGGGCCGTGGCCGACTACGGCCGTAGCTCAGCGCGAAGGCGCCGAGAGGCCTCTAGGCCTTGCCCGGCCCCCGCGACCTCCGAGCGGGCCCCGGAAGGGCCCGCACAGGCCTGAGGGGCCCGTGAGCGGCGCCCTGGCCGCGACGGGCGAACCCCCCTCAGCCCACCGCCGCGTAGCGCTCGTACACCTCTTCCTCGTCGAGGGGCAGCAGTCCCGCCCCACGCTCGTACTCCGTACGCGCGGTCTCGAGCAGGCGACGCCACGAAGTGACGGTCGGCCGCCGGCGCAGCAACGCGCGACGCTCACGCTCGGTCATGCCACCCCACACACCGAATTCGACGCGGTTGTCGAGCGCGTCGGCGAGGCACTCCGTGCGAACCGGACATCCGGTGCACACTGCCTTGGCCCTGTTCTGCGCTGCTCCTTGAACGAACAGTTCATCCGGATCGGTAGTGCGGCAGGCCGCCTGCGCACTCCAGTCGGTTACCCAGCCCATACCGGCGCCGTCCTCTCCCGAATCGAGGCTCCCCCACGGCGGCAGCGGCATATTCACCGCCGCCAGTTGAGGACGTTACGGAAGGTGGGCACAGCGCAACACCCCCTTCGGGCCCAATCTTGAATGGCCCGAACGGACTATGCGTAAGCGGCAGATCACCCGGGGGAGTGAGCCGAGGACATGCGCGACGATCCCGGCAAACCGGGACAGTCGGGTCGAGTCACAACGGACTCCATGTGACACACAAGGCTGATTCGGACACACGCTCCACAAGAACGCGGAACTTCCGGAACGATTCGGGGTCGCCGGACGTATTGATACGTGGCCGCACTGCTGTGACAGTTGAGAGCAGCTTAGGCCAAGGCATATACGCGTGTCCGGCGAATGAGAACGTAGGCTGCCCTCATGCCAAAGAAGCGCTCGGGCGGTGGCCTGTCCACTACGCAGCAGGCCGCCAAGTTCCTCGGTGTCAGCGTGCTCGCGGGCGCCGTCATGGCCGGAATCGCGCTGCCCGCCGCGGGTGCGCTCGGCCTGGCGGCCAAGGGGTCGGTCCAGGGATTCGACGACATTCCGGACAACCTGAAGAGTCCGTCGCTGAGTCAGCGGACCACGATCCTGGACAGCAAGGGCGGCCAGATCGCGACCGTCTATTCGCGCGACCGCACGGTGGTCGACCTCAAGGACATCTCGCCCTACATGCAGAAGGCGATCGTCGCGATCGAGGACTCGCGCTTCTACCAGCACGGCGCGATCGACCTGAAGGGCATCCTGCGCGCGGTCAACCAGAACGCGCAGAACGGCGGCGTGGCCCAGGGCGCCTCCACCCTGACCCAGCAGCTCGTGAAGAACTACTTCGTCGAGGAGGCCGGCGACGACCCGACCAAGGTCGCCCAGGCCACCCAGCAGACCATCGGGCGCAAGATCCGCGAGCTGAAGTACGCGATCCAGCTCGAAGAGAAGCTGGGCAAGAAGAAGATCCTCGAGAACTACCTGAACATCACGTTCTTCGGGGAGCAGGCGTACGGCATCGAGGCCGCCTCCCAGCGCTACTTCTCCAAGTCCGCCAAGAAGCTGAACCTCCAGGAGTCCGCGCTGCTCGCGGGCATCGTCCAGTCGCCCAGCCGGTACGACCCGGTCAACGACGAGGAGGAGGCCCTCAAGCGGCGCAACACCGTGCTGCAGCGCATGGCCGAGGTGCACGACATCTCCCAGGAGCAGGCCGACGCCGCCAAGGAGACGAAGCTCGGACTGCACGTCAGCCAGCCGAAGAACGGCTGCATCACGGCCGTCAAGGGCGCCGCCTTCTTCTGCAAGTACGTGGAGAAGGTCTTCCTCAGCGACCCGGTCTTCGGCAAGACCAAGGAGCAGCGGGCGAAGGTCTGGAACCAGGGCGGCCTGACGATCCGTACGACGCTCGACCCGCAGTCCCAGGCGTCGATCCAGGCCTCTCTGAAGGACCACATCTACAAGTCGGACAAGGTCGCCGCAGCAGCCACCCTGGTGGAGCCCGGCACCGGGAAGATCCTCGGGATGGGCCAGTCGAAGCCGTACGGCTACGGCAAGAACGAGACCGAGTACAACTACTCGGTCAACTACGACATGGGCGGCTCGAACTACGGCTTCCCGACCGGTTCGACGTTCAAGCCGTTCGTGGCCGCGGCCGCGCTGGAGCAGGGCCGGCCGGCGACGCAGGAGTACTCCTCGCCGTACAAGATGCCGTACCCCAGCCCGGTGCAGACCTGCAGCAGCAAGCCGTGGACGAACCAGGCGAACGAGCAGGTCCCGAACGAGAGCACGTCGGAGAAGGGCCCGTATCAGCTGAAGGAGGCGATGGCCAAGTCGGTCAACACCTACTTCGTGCAGATGATCTCCGACATCGGCTTGTGCCCGGTGATGAACCAGATCGGCAAGCTCGGCGTGGTCCAGGGCAACGGCGAAAAGCTCCCGGAGGTGCCCTCCATCGCGCTGGGCGCCAAGGGCATCTCGCCGCTCACGATGGCCACGGCCTACGCCGCCTTCGCCTCGCGCGGCATGTACTGCACCCCGGTCGCGATCGAGTCGATCAGCCAGCAGATCGGCGGCCGCGAGAAGTCCCTGGACGTGCCCAAGTCGACCTGCTCGCGGGCCATGTCCGAGCCGACCGCGGACACGGTCAACAGCCTGCTGAGCGGCGTGATCGACTCCGGTACGGGCCAGCAGGCCGGTCTCACCGACCGCGCCAACGCCGGTAAGACGGGTACGACCGACGAGCGCAAGAACGCCTGGTTCGTCGGCTACACGCCGAACCTGTCCGGCGCCGTCTGGGTCGGCAGCGCCACCCAGCGGGTCCAGATGCGGGGCATCCAGATCGGCGGGGTCTGGCACGACAAGGTGTACGGCGGTCAGGTCCCCGGTCCGATCTGGCGGGACCTGATGACGGGCGCGCTCGTGGGCAAGGACGCCCCGTCCTTCAACCTGGTCAACATCCCCGACCCGGACAAGAACCGGGACAAGGGCCAGGACGACGACAACAACAACGGCCGCGGCCGCCACGGTGGCAGGGGTAACGACAACACCACCGGCGGCACCGTCAACGGCAACACCATCAGCGGCCAGAGCGACGGCGGAGTGACGTTCCCGACGCCTTCCTTCTCGCTCCCCGAGGGATGGATCCAGGGCAACACGAACAGCGGCAACGCGAACGGCGGCCAGCGCTGAGGCGCAGCCCGTACGCCTTCGCCTGAGCGCGTGAACGCCCCGTGGGCCAGGAGTCGATCCTGGCCCACGGGGCGTTCGGCGTAAGGGGTGTTGCACGGCGGACGTGACGGCGCCCCGGGGCCAGGTGCCCCGGGCCCGTCTACGGACCGGCGAGAACACGGAGGCCGGATCTGGTCCTGGTCCTGGAACTGGTCCTGGAACTGGAACTGGTCCTGAAAGTGGAACTGGAACTGGAGCGACACCAGGACCAGAACCGGCACCAGTATTGGCACCGGCATTGGACCGACACCGGGCGACGTCAGCCCGCCCGCTCAGGACCGACCGGCGTCAGCCCGCGAGCAGCTGCTTCACGACGGCGGCGACACGGCCGCCCTCGGCCTGCCCGGCCACCTTCGGGTTCACGATCTTCATGACGGCACCCATCGCGCGCGGACCCTCGGCACCAGCCGCCTTGGCCTCCTCGACGGCCTGGGCGACGATCTGCCGAAGCTCGTCGTCGGAGAGCTGTTTGGGCAGATACACGGCGAGGATCTCGCCCTCGGCCCGCTCACGCTCGGCCGACTCGGCGCGCCCGCCCTGCGTGAAGGCCTCGGCCGCCTCGCGACGCTTCTTCGCCTCGCGGGCGATCACCTTCTGCACCTCGTCATCGGAGAGTTCGCGCTTGGTCTTGCCCGCGACCTCCTCATTGGTGATCGCGGAGAGGGTCAGCCGGAGCGTCGAGGAGCGGAGCTCGTCGCGCCCCTTGATCGCGGCGTTGAGGTCTTCCTGCAACTTCGACTTGAGCGTGGTCATGCCGCCAAGTGTCGCAGGTGCGGTGATGCGGACGCCTGTTGATTTCCCAGCGCGCCCAGCCGGGGCCGGAAGGGCCGTCCGGGCTCGGGTTCGTCGCGGTCCGGGAGGGGGACTTCCGTACTGTCCACAGGGGGTGAGGAGCGCTCGGCGGAGTCTGACACGATGGGCGCATGCGCGCGCGATACGGAGTACCCCTGGGAATCACGGCGGTGGGCGCCGCCGGTCTGCTGTACTCGGCGGGGTTCGAGGCCCGTTCCTTCCGCCTGCGGCGGGTGACGGTCCCGGTTCTGCCGCCGGGGATGCGGCCGCTGCGCATGCTCCAGGTCTCCGACATCCACATGGTGAGCGGACAGCGCAAGAAGCAGCGCTGGCTGCGCTCCCTCGCCGGTCTGCGCCCGGACTTCGTGATCAACACCGGGGACAACCTCTCGGACCCGGAGGGCGTGCCCGAGGTACTGGACGCGCTCGGCCCCCTGATGGAGTTCCCGGGCGCCTACGTCTTCGGCTCGAACGACTACTACGGCCCCACGCTGCGCAACCCCGCCCGCTACCTGTTCGAGAAGGCGGCCGGCCGTCACGGACTGAACGGCAACAAGCCGGTCGTGGGCGCCGTCCACAACCCGTGGGAGGACCTGCGCGACGGTTTCGACACCGCGGGCTGGCTGAACCTGACGAACACCCGGGGGACGCTGAAGATCGAGGGCACGGAGATCGAGCTGACGGGCGTGGACGACCCGCACATCAAGCGTGACCGCTACGCGCGCGTGGCCGGCGGCCCGTCCGAGTCCGCCGACTTCTCGATGGGCGTCGTGCACGCCCCGTACCTCCGCAGCCTGGACGCCTTCACGGCCGACGGCTACCCCCTGATCCTGGCGGGCCACACCCACGGCGGCCAGATCTGCCTCCCCTTCTACGGCGCCTTCGTCACCAACTGCGACCTGGACACGGACCGCGTCAAGGGCCTCTCCCGGCACACGGCGGAGGGCCGGACGTCGTACATGCACGTCTCAGCGGGCTGCGGCGCGAGCCGCTACACACCGGTCCGCTTCGCCTGCCCGCCGGAGGCGTCACTGCTGACGCTGGTGGAGCGGGTGTAGGTGGAGCGGGTGTAGGGGTTCCCGGGGCGGGGGCGCCGGGACGTCGCGGGCACCGGGGGTTCTCGGAGCTCTTGGGCGCCACGCCACAGGCCGGGACGACACAGAGTCCCGTCGATCACGAACGGTGACGACGGGGACGCCGGGACGCCGGGGAATGGCTGCCTCGGCGGTGTCCGGGGGCATCAGCGGACGGCCCCACTGCATGACGCCACCGCATCACGCCACCCCACGACGCCACCACACGACGCCAAGAAGCGCCACCACGGATCGGCACCACCGGCTGGCATCGCGGTCGGCGCCACGCCCCCCTTGTGCCAGACCCTTGGCTGGGCGACATGCACAGACCGCGTAACCCACCCGGTCGACACATATCGCCCAAATACATCGCTCCACTTAGCGTGAGGGCATGATCACCCCCATGCCCAGGGACATACCCGATCTCCCCGCGATACCGGGCATCATCCCGTCGACGCACCCCTTCGTCCCCGCGACGGCGGTGGTGGCCCCCTCCCGCCGCCCGGCCGCGGCGGTCTACCGCGTCCTGGTGGCCCTCGCGGCGGCGACGGGCGTGGCCATCGAGATGAGGCTGGGAGCGCCGGCCCGTCTGCTGAGCTACTTCACGATCCAGACGAATCTGCTCGTCGCCGTGGTCTTCGCGGCGTCGGCCCGCCGCGCCTGGTCGGCCCGCAGGCCCCTGCCCGGGGTGCTGACCGGCGGCACATTGATCTACATCTCGATCACGGGCCTGGTCTACCACCTGATCCTGGCGAACGAGTCGACGCCGTTCGCCATGACCGGGGGCGACGACACGCTCTCCGGCTGGCACGCGCTCGCCAATCAGCTCCTCCACACGGTCACGCCGATCGCCGTGGCCCTGGACTGGCTGCTGCTGACCCGCCCGACCCCGCTGGCGCTGCGGAACGCGGCGACGTGGCTGATCTATCCCCTCGCGTACCTGGCGTTCAGCCTGGCCCGCGGCGCGATGCTGACGCCCGGGACCCCGGCCCGCTACCTCTACCCGTTCGTCGACGTCGACCGGCACGGCTACGGAGGTGTCCTCGGCAACACCGCCATCCTCGGCACCGCCTTCTACGCCCTGGGCCTCCTGATCGTCGTCCTCGACCACGTGCGCCCCGACCCGGTCCGACGCCGCGTCCGACGCCCAGAAAACCGGATTTCGTCTCAGGCCACCGGTGGGCTAAAGTAAACGACGTCGCCGCGAGAGCAGCGACAATCGGGGTGTAGCGCAGCTTGGCAGCGCGCTTCGTTCGGGACGAAGAGGTCGTGGGTTCAAATCCCGCCACCCCGACACAGGTCAGAGGCCACATACCAGCTTTGGTATGTGGCCTCTGTCGTGCGTACAGCAGTGGAGTACAGCAACCGCTATGACTCTTGCTGGCCGTCCTCGGCCGACGGCTCCTCCGCCCGCTCCTGCTGCTTGCGCTTCCCCTTCTTTTCCTTCTTCTGCTTGCTGCCGCCGCCCAGCGCCTTGCCGAGCTTGCGGAGCGCCCGGCGGGTCTCGGCGGAGGGCACGTGCGTGTAGACCTCCATCGTGACCGCGATCTCCGAATGGCGGAGAATCTGCATCGCGATCCGGGGGTGGACGTCGAGAGCCGCCAGGAGCGATGCACAGGTGTGGCGGGTGTCGTGGACACGGATACGGCGGACGCCGGCGCGTTCGCAGCGGCGGTCGAACTCACGGGTGAAGTTCCTCGGCTCGACCGGGGTGCCGTAGCGAGTGGTGAAGACGAGGTCTGATTCCGTCCAGAGATCCGCGGCTCGCTCCTTCGCCGCCTGCTGCTCCTTCTGGCGGAGCCGGAGGGCGGTCAGGCAGATGTCGGGCAGCGGGAGCACCGCCTCCGAGGCCTCCGTCTTGGCCGTGTCGGTGTGCAGCAGACGCCGGCGGACCCGCTGTAGCTGGTGGCGAATGTGCAGCTCTCCCGTATCAAGGTTCACGTCCGACCAAGTGAGGCCCAGGACCTCTCCCTTGCGCAGGCCGAGAACGAGGATCAGGACGTACGCCGGGTAGAGGTAGTCCCGCCAGATCTGGGCGTTCTCCAGGAAGGCGCAGGCTTCCTCCACCGACCAGGGTTCCGGCCGCTTCCGCCGGGCCCGCTGGACCTTGACGAGCTGGGCGACGTTCTTCGAGATGCGCTCCTCGACCATGGCATTGGTGAGCGCGCTGCGAAGGATGGTCCGGGCGTCATTGACCGAGCGCTTCGAGAGCGTCTGTCGGCAGCACTCCCCCATGGCGCAGCACCGTCGCCGTTCCTCGGGCCGCTTGGCATCCTTGCCCTGGGCGCAGCACTGGCAGGCGTCAGCGAGCTTGTTCAGCCAGCCGCGCATGTCCTGCACGGTCAGCCGGTCCAGCCGCTTGGAGCCGAGGAGCGGCACGATGTAGAGGCGCACAGTCGTCTCGTAGGTCGCCGCGGTCAGCGGCCGGAGGTTCGGCTCCACGACCTCCCGAAGCCAGTAGGCCAAGTACTGAGCAAGAGAAGGCATGTTGGTCGCCACCGGCCCCTTCTTGGCTTCGTTGTGGAGCTTGAGCCACTTCTCGTGGACGTCCTTGCGGGTCGGTCCGTAGACGTACTTCCGCTTGCGATTCCCCTCCGGGGTGGTGACCCAGGCATAGGCCGCATAGCCGTTCCGGTAGGGGTAGATCGATCCTTCGCCGTTGCCTCGCTTGCCGCTCACGCGGACCACCTCTCGGATTCGTCGGCACAGCGGTTCACGTAGTCGTCCACCCAGGCCGGGAGGATGCGGCGACTGCGGCCGATCTTGACGGAACGGATCTCGCCGGTGAGGACGAGCATCTTGGTCTTGGAAAGGCTGAAGGCGAGCATTTCGGCGACCTCAGCCGTCGTGTGCCACTTGCGGTGAAGGGTCGCCGTGGTCATGGGGTTTGTTCTCCTTCTCCGTCGGGGGCGGGTGTGCGTGAGGCGGCGAACAGAGCTTCCGCAGCGGTCAGACCGGTGCCGGCGAACCGCCAGTGCGAGAGGACGAGCACGGTGTCCGGGTCGGGCAGTGGATGCCCGGCCGCGGCGGCGCGTTCGCGGGTCAGCGTTTCGTTGTGGTCGGCGCGTTCCTGGCGCAGGGCACCGAGGGTGACGGAGTAGGCGCGGGACTTGGTGGAGAAGTGGCCGCGGAAACCGAGCATGTGGGCCCACTTGCGAAGGCGCAGTTCTTCGAGCTCGGGGAGGCCGCCGAGGCGCCAGCAGGTGAGGATCATCTGCCGGGCGTGGTCCGTGACTTCGGCTCCGATGAGGTCGGTGATCGGGTTGCGGATGGGACGGTCGAGCGTGCCTGTCGCGCTTTCGGCGCCCTTGGTTGCGTACTTGGCGATGTAGGCGGCGACGGCACGGCTGCTCAAGTTCGTGGGGCCGGTGAAGTCCGCGGACTGGATGGGGCGGACGTCGAGTTGTTCGCCAAAGCGGAAAGTGTGGGCGCGGTCGTCCAAGACCGGGCCGGGTGTCTCGGCAAGCTTGGCGGCCGAGCGGATGGCGTCGGTGAGGAGTTCGGTGGTGGCCCAGACCGGCGGGGTGTCCTCGGCTCCTTCCGGGCCGTCGAGGCGGATCACGGCATGGAAGTGGACGGCGCCCCGTCGCTGATACTCGGCGACCTTGGCGTACGACACCTTGAGGCAGTCGCGCAGCTCCGAACGGCCGATGCCCGCGCGAGACGCGAGCTGCTGGCGGAGGTACGTGACGAAGCGGGCCCATAAGGCACCGGCGTGGGCATTCCACAGGACGGCGGCGCGGTAGTCGTAGCGGTCCGCGGCCAGCGGGGTGCCGAGAACGGCGTCTCCATCCGCGTGCAGGAGCCCGCAGCGGCAGCGACCACCAGCAGGCCGGTTGTGGACGGGGCCGAAGGACGGCGCGGTGAAGGTGGCGAAGACGCGGGGGTGTTCGGCGACCGCGGGGCCGATGCCCTTGCCGCCGCTCAGGCCGGCTGTGACGAGGTGGAAGGTGTCCTTGCGGTAGACCTCGGCGCAGGCGGCGCAGCGGGTTGCGCGGCGGTTGTTGCAGCGGATGAGGAGTTGTCCGGCGGGAAGGTCGCGGTCGACGATCTCTCGGACAATTTCGCCGGTGGCGGCGAGGACGTCCAGGCGGTGACCCTCCATCCGTACGGGTCGCTCGCAGCCGCCGAGTCGTTGGATCTGGTGCGCGTAGGTGCTGAGGTCGCCGTGTTGGGCGAGGGCCGCCAGTTGGCGGACGGCTCCGGTCGGAGCCTCGGGGCGCATGTGCGGGTTCCTCCTTGAGGGAACGGGTTCGTGACGACGTCTGGCCCGTCCAGGGGGCTAGACAGCATGGGCAGGCCAAGGCGCGGAAGAGATGAGGTCAAGGACGGTCGCTCTTGAGGATCGAGCGCACGGTGACCCCGCAGACAGCCACGGAAGCGGCGGTGATCGCGACGGCAAGAAGCATGGAGACCAGGACGGCGCCCACGACCAGGACGACGGCGGAGCCGCCCACCACGAGGGTCAGCACGCCTCCCGGGGTGAGCTGCACGGCAGGACGGCTCGAAGTCACCCCGACCATGGGAGCAGGCACCGCACCGCGCTGGAGGGGAACCGGGCTGTGGACGGTCGAGGGCGGCGCGGCGAGTACCGGGGCGGTGTCCATGGGCGGGTACTTGGGCTTGAACATGGAGCGGACTCCCTTCTGTTCGGGCGCTACTTGAGGGCGGGGTCGATGGCGGGGGCGAGGAAGCTCCCGGCGGCGAGGTAGCCGCCCAGGAGGAGCACGACGACGAGCCACCACGGTGGGCGGGCCAGCCGGACCCCGAGGGCCCCGACGACAAGGAGGGCGAGCCAGAGCGGAACGTGCATGTCTGTCGTCTCCTGTCAGGCGCGGCAGCGGTGGATGCGGGCGGCGAGTTCGGCGGCAGCGCGGCTGTCGTACTCGGCGGAGAAGTCGCAGTGCGGGGCGGTGCAGGCTGCGACGTGTCGGTTTCGGCCTCGGGAGAGGTAAGAGGCGACCTGAACGGGGCCGATGCGGCGAACGTCGCGGAAGCGCGGGGTCATGGCGGGCGTCTCCCTGGTCAGAGGTGCGCGGCGACGGCCGGCGTCATGGACGCGGGCAGGCCGAGCCGAGCACGGACGGTGTCGGGGTCGGCGGGTTCGCCGGTACTGGAGTGAAGCTCTCGGGCGAGAGCTTGGGCACGGTCGACGAGGGCGGGCGGAAGGTGGAAGGTCGAGGCGGTCACCGGTGCCGGGCCCGAGTCGGCCAGGGGCTCCAAGGCCGGGATGAGGTTGGGCTCCGCCGGGCCGCTGATTGTCGGTTCGACGATCGCGGGAGTGCGGACGAGCGAAATCGGCTCCCCCACCTCGGACCCAGTCGACGCACTACGGTCGGCGCCCTCCGCGGTGCGGGGCGTGTGGGCCAGCAGCGTGCCGCCGAAGAAGGCCACCGCCGGCCAGCCCGCGACGACCACGCGGAGCAGGGCAGGGACGTCGGTCAGGTCGAGGAGTCCGGCGGTGGCGATGTTCGCGCCGAGGGATGCCGCAAGGGCGACCAGGAACCACAGCCGAGACCCACCGGCCGGGAGCCCGGCACGTTGCTGTTCGCGCATCCGCCGCCAGGCAGCGACCAAGAGCAGGTCGACGGAGACGGGGTAGGCCCACGCCTTCCAGCCGCCCTGTCCGGCCGCCTCGGCGAGGTCGTGCAGGTGGGAGAAGGACAGGGCGCCCGCGATGACGGCTTGGATGATCACGGCGTCCACACGGGCCAGGAAGGCACGCATCGGCACGGACTCCTTCCGGTTCGAGGCATGGGAGAGGTAGGGACACGGCGCGAGGCGGTCACGCCGACCGGGGGAATGAGGTGCTGCTACTCGGTTACGGGGCGCGGGGCAGCCACAGCGGCAGGTGTGGACTTCTCCGGAGCGACGGCCGGCCGAAAGGCGGCGAGGCGGGGCAGGTCCGGGACCAGGTCGACGGTGGCGCGGCAGACGGCCGCGGCGTCGTCCAGGGTGAGGTGTGGTGAGCGGGCACGGGACCAGCCGCCCGAGGAGTCACCGACGACGGCCACACCGGGGCAGTCGGCGGGAATGCCCGTCGCGGCGAGCGCCGCCTCCGGGGAGATGTCGGCCAGGGCCATGTTCGCGGAGGACTCGTCGTTGACCCGGTGGCAGACACGGCCGGTGAGCTGGGCCCGCAACATGGTGGCGCCCTTGCCAAGTTCGGAGCCGAAGCGCTGCCCGCACACCTCCAGGTAGATGCCCGCGGCGCGGCCGAGCTGGGCGATGCGGATCAGCTTGGTGACCATTGCGTCCCGGCGCTTCTCGTCATCGCGGCTCGCGGCGAGGAAGAGTTCCGCCACCTCGTCGACGACGACCACGATCGGCACGGGCCGGACCACGTCGGGCAGTCCCCACACGTCGGACGTGAGCACGGCATCTGGGCCCGCTCCAGAGGTGACACCGATCAGCCGGAACCGCTCCTCCATCTCCTCCAAGAGGACGTCCAGGAGTTCGTTCGCACGGTCGGAAGTATCGGCGAGCGCGGACAACCGGGGCGCGAACGGCGCCAGTTCAACGCCCCACTTGCAGTCGATGCCGACGAGGACGACCCGTTGCCGGGCCAGACCGCACAGCAGGTTGCGCAGGTAGACGGACTTACCAGACTGAGTGGCACCGAGGATCAGTTCGTGCGGCACGGTACGGAAGTCCCGTACGTGCCAACTCCCGTCGTCCCGCAGGGCGAGAGGCAGAGTCAGCGGTCCGCCAGCGAGCCGGCGCCGGGCGGGACGCACGTTGGCGAGCACGTCCCAGCCGATGAGCCGCAGTTCGAGACGTCCCGGCTTGGTCGGCCGGATGTGGACGGCATGCGCCGCCCAGGCATGGCGCAACCGGTCGGCGGAGGCGGCAAAGTCCTCCGGAGCCTGCCCGGTCGCCATGCGCAGTCGCATCACGAGCCCAGAACTTGTGGGCAGCGGAAGCGATCGGCGCGGCGGAACAGGCCCCGCCTCCCGTCCCATCATCCGGGCCGTCGCTCGCCGTACAGCCGAGGCCGGAACGGTCAGACCGCACGCGTCCATCGTGGCGCGGTAAGTGGTGATCACGCGCAGCGCGACGACCGGATACCCGATGAGCCACCAGAAGACGACCGGTAACCGGCGCCGCAGCACCTGCAAGACCACGCCCAGCATCACCAGCGCCAGGAGCAGCGTCCACACGGAGTCGGTCATGGCGTTCAGCCCTGCACCGAGGCGGGGACGTTGGCCATGACGGCATCGGCCCGATAGGCGATCCCGTGCCGGGCCCGGCCGCCGAACTCGCTCTCCCAAGGCCGCGCGATCAGGCCGGAAAGAATCACCGGCGTACCCATGACCAGGCCCTCACCGATGCCCTTGGCGGGCACGGTCACCTTGACCATGTCCGAGCCGCCCTGGGCGATGAACACCACCTCCAGCACCATCAGCCGGTCGTTGGTGACCGGGTCTACGGCGATCTCGCCCGTCTGCCGGTCCTTCACCTTCACCTCGGGCAGCTTGGTGACGAGGAGCGTCGCGGCCGAAGTGTCCACGGGGATAACACGCATTCTGTTGACCTCACTGAGTCGGTGGCGCCACTTTCGACGCCATCTCGATTGGATACCCCCCTAGACGGCAAAGGGGGGAGCCACCCCAACCGTCTAGGGGGGTTGACGACAACGGTAAGCCGACGACCCATCAACTGTCTAGGGGGGTAAACGCAAGGCGCGGTGGGCCGCAGCGACTACGGCAGCACCCAGTGCAGCACCGTGGCATCGTCACGGGCCTTGCCCCGCGGCCATCGCCGGCCGTCAGAGTCACCGGCTTCCGCGTCGCGCACCTGGCGGATTGCCTCGGCAGGACCGGACGCGGCGACGAGTGCGAACAGCTCATCCCATGTGGCGAGTTCGAACCGGTCTACGAGGCGGGTGGCCCCGTCGCTCATCAGGGCCACGGACGCCAAGGAGTCCAGCGGAACAGAACCGGTGAGCGCATGTTGGGCCGCTTCCGGGTCGGGCCCGGCAATCCAGAAGCCCTCGGGCCGGTTCCGCAGCCGGGTAAGGGCAGTCCTGTACTCGGCGAGAGCGGCAGCGTGTTCGGGCGACCCTGTGGGCAAGGAATCCACGGGTCCGCGTAGTTGCTTGCCCACCTCGTCCAATCGTCGATCCGTGACGACGTCGACCGTGCCGTCACGGCCGGCCATGAGGAGCGCCGAGTCTCCCAGGACGAGGTATTCCAGAGCGCCCGCCTTGGTCCTCGCGGCGACGACGGTACTGGTTGGGCTGGCCGGGTGGCGCAGGTCGCAGTCATCCTCGTGCAGGGACCCGACAGTGCGGATCGCATGGCTCAGACACTCGACCAGCGGGAGGCCCGACTGCTCAACGAGCGTGCCGAGCAGAACCCCGCCCAGCGTTGCGGAGAACCAGGCGACACCGTGCTTACAGCCGGTCTCACCCCCGGCCACCCCCGCACCATCGAGGAGGACCGCCACCCCGGATGAGGCGGCGGCGAAATCCTCATTCGGCACGTCGGATGCCGCCGGGAGCGAGACCAGCGCGATCGTCACGCCTCCGGCTCCTCGGCGTGACGGTAGAGCGGGCAGAGCAGTTCGACGCTGCGAGGTTCGCCGGTTTCGGGGTCGTACTCGACTCCGACGAGAGTGGAGAAGCGATGCTCACCGACCTGCCCCCACAGGCTGTTCAGGTCGGAGGAGAGCAACTGGACGACGCCGAGGGAGCCTTGAGTGTGAATTCCGGCGATGGCCAACAGCGAGCCCGCTCCATCCGGCCGAGGCAGCCTGCCAAGGTACCCGACGTCGTACGGGCGAGCCGGGTTGCTGTCCTGCCCAGACCGGTACACAGCGCCCGTGCGCCCGTCGACAACCGTCCACGGCCCGTCGTCCGCCTGCTTCCAGCGAAGCACCGGATCTTGGCCGTAGGTGTCCCACATCTGCTGGGACATCCGGGGGCCGCAGACCACGACCAGGCCGTCGCGGTCGAGGTCGATCTCGCCGCTCACCGACACGTGCTCGGACTGGACATCGAGCCCGTACGATCGCGCCAGGTCCTCCAGTCGCTTGCCCGAACTGACGTCGTCCACAGCGACCACCGTGCGCCCACGCTCGTCATCGCGACGCAGAGGAGTGGCCACGGTGACGGCGCCCCGCCCGAGAAAGGCCCCTTCGGGAGCCGGCCCGGTATGCCGGATCTGATGAATGCGTCCGCGGCTCAGGCCGGCCTTCGCTGCGATCTGCGCGTACGACAGCCCCTGCGCGTGCAGGTCCTGCACTACGCGCCGGCGCAGCCGAGCGAGCTCCGTAACTTCCTGCTGAGCGTCGGCCAACCTGGTGGTGACCTCACGCAGCAGCAAGTACGGATCATCGATGGCCGCGATCCGCTGCAGCTCGTCCGACATGCCCACACCTCCTAGATACATCCAGGAGTCTAGGGCCCTAGACGATTCGGGTGGGAGACGCCGTCCCGTACGAACTTCAACCACATAGAAGCCGGACCGATAGCCAGGGACCCCGCGGGGGCTCACCCCCCGCCGCCAGCGGGGCATGCGGCGCGGCCGACCAGGACGACGGGAATCATGCGCCAGCTCGGGCGAGCTCGGCCCAGACAGACCGGCCGTGCATCCGCTCCTTCACTCCCCAGTCTTTGGCGCAGGTCGCCATCAACAGCAGCCCGCGCCCGCCCTCCTCCTCCCAGTCGTTGGCGGCGAGCAGTTGCGGTCTGTCGTCGCCCCCCTCGTCAATCACCTCGATGCGTACCCGGTCGTCGTCTAGTACGACGATCACGAGGAACCAGCCGCCTTTGCGACCGCTCCGGGAGTGCCGGACCGCATTGGACGCCAGCTCACTGACGATGAGGACGGCGTTTTCCACCATGCGGGGGCCCTCGGCCTCCATCAGGGCGGCGACGAAGTATCGGGCTTCAGCGACCTGTTGCGGCAGGCCAGGGAACGGACGGCACCACTTCGCAAGCAAGAGGAACACTCCTCGTCTAGAGGGCTAGACAGCACGCAGGCAGAGTATTCCTAGACGCGCCGACCCTCTAGGCATTCAGAGGAATTATTCCTCTATGGAGTGACGTCCTCGGGCAGGACTCGCAGTTCACCCATGATCCGCATCAGCAGTTCCCGCGCCTCATCACCGAAGACGGCCGCACGCTCGAACTGGCCGAACAACTCCTCGTACGACGCGAACACGTCCGGGTCCTTCTCCGTCCGCTCATCCCGGAAGGCCTCCACGACCACCGTCTCTTGATCGCACAGCGTGAAGCCGTGCCGCGGCATGACCGGCACCGGTCGGTCCCACGGGAGCACCCCGAACCGCACAGTGGTCAGGCTCTCCACCGCGAGCAGTCGGTCGAGCTGAGCAAGCATCAGCGCCGGGCTACCAGGCCACGTCCGCAGCACGCCCTCCGTCACCACGAAGACGGACTCTCGCCCGGGTTCGTACAAGACGCTCTGCCGATCCACCCGAGCCGCAACAGCCTTGCCCACCTCGGCCGCAGCAGCACCGGGCGCGCTTGCGAAGACATGCCGCGCGTACTCTGCGCTCTGAAGCATGGCCGGCAGAACCACACACTGGAACGACCGAACGAGCCGGGCCCCGCGCACCGCCAGGTCGACAACGGCATCCGCGGAAACGCTCAAGCCCGACAGGCTCTCGTCTGCGTCCGCGGAAGGAGCCGACTCAACTTCGGCGAGAGCCGCCCGCAGCTCCAAGACGAGAGAGGCATCCAGGCCAAGAGCTCCGGACAGCCGATCGAGGACGTCACGACTGGGAACCATGCGCCCGTTCTCCACCTTGGAAACCGTCGGCTGCCCAACCCCAGCCCGCTGCGCCAACACGGCGCCCGTCAGGCTGGCATCAACCCGCAGAGCTCGAAGATGTGCCCCCAGCGCCCGCATTCGTTCCTGCCGCTCACTCCCCATACCCAGCGTTCTACACCAACGCCTGACGAGCACCCAGCGCGAACGATCACACCGACCCCAAGATCCCGCGTGATTCAAACTTTCTCTACTGGTTCAAGCCCCGGCTGCGCTCCGCTCCGCCGGGCGCGCTCCTGGCTCCGCTCCGCCGCCGCTCCTGCCTTCGGCCCGCTCCGGCGGGCTGCGCCAACGCGCGCCCACGTGGAGAAGTCCGAGGCACGAGGGAGCTCCCGCACAGACGCTGGCGGGGCCGGTTGGCTCCGAGACTTTAGGCAGCCACCATGGGGCGAGCCTCGAAGATCATGGCCCCAGCGTCGTGCTTTAACGGGCAGGTCCACAGACTGCCCGACTCGCCGGAAGCTTAAGGGGCCATGATCACTCGCCCCATGGCAGCTCCCGCCCAAAGTCTCGGAGCCAACCTCTCAGCGTTGTCGACCGCAGGCCGGTGGGCACCGGTGACGAGTGGCCTCACCTGGGCGTATACGATCCCCGGCCATGAAGCGTTCGATGATCGCGCTGGTCAGCGCAGGAGCAATCACATTCGCCCTGGGCGGGTATGCCGTTGGAGCAACGCAGAACGCCGACGCGTCCAAGCAGTCGACCACGTGCGCGCAGGCGAACCAGGAATTCGAGGCACGGGCCGGCCAGTTCCGGAAGCAGCAGCAGCGGATCGCGCAAGGTGTAGACACCAACAGACAGTACGAGATCGCCACGGCACGACTGAAGATCCTCGGCATGATCGTGAGACAGAATCCGACCTGCTTCGACGCCGGGACGCGCGCGACAGCGGCGTATCTCCAGCAACACCCATCCGCGAGCCAGGAAGACGCAGCCGCGTGTGAACTCGCTGGCATCGCTTCCAAAGACTGCGCGATCTTCGGTTACTGAAATGAGCGTCTGCCGTTCGAAGGCTCCTGGAGGCGCCCGGTGAGCACCACCATTTTCCTGCTGCGCGACGCGCTTGGCCTTGGCAGCTGTCTGGTGTTCATGTGGGAGCTGAACCGCCAGGCTTCAGGGCCGGGCTGGAGGAAGCCACGGGTCTTCACTGCTGCGGCGGCCGGGCTACTTTCCGTGCTGCTGGCTACCTACGCATAGAGGGCGCCAGTCGACGTGCCCCTCTCGTGCCCGTTCGGTCGGGAAACAGCGGGGAGTCGCGGGGGCCGGCGGACACCGGGCATGAGAACGGACCCTGACCGATTTACCTGGTCAGGGTCCGTTTCTGCTGGCGGTGGGTGTGGGATTTGAACCCACGGTGACTCGCGCCACGACGGTTTTCAAGACCGTGTACGGCTGGACTCGCCCAGGGGACTCGCCCGACCTAGTTGTATTGACCCTCCCGTGGCACGGTCCAGGTGCGACAGCCGGGCGATTCGATATCGGCTGAGTACGCGGTGCACGGTGGAGGGATTGAGACCGAGCAGGTAGGCGATGCGGGCTGGGCCCCAGCGACTCAGGACGCGGACCTTGATGATGCGCCGCTCAGTGCGGGTCGGAGTGCGGCATGGGCTGAGGTGAGGACGACTTGACCGGTCGCGCATTCCGACCTCGCCCTGCTCGCGGTAGCGGTCCGCCCATCGTTTGGCGGTTGTGGGTGAAACTTGGAAGCGTTCGGCTGCCCGTCGTAGCGGCCAGCCGTCCCGTACCACGCATAGACCAGGCGGAGGCGGCCGGTTTCGGTCAGGGGCGCGTTGCGGTGGGGCATGAACGTCTTTCTGGATCTACGCATGGAGGCGGCCGGGCGCACGAGTGGTGGCTGGTGTGCCCGGCCGTGGTGTGGGTGGCCGCGAGTGGGTGGCGGAGGGGTCAGGACAGGAGTCGCAGGGACTCCTCCCACAGGTGCTCCGCGTTGGCGGTGTCGAGTGCGTACGGTGCGACGCCGGCGGCCCAGCCGTTGCCGTCGAAGACCCGGACGGCTTCGTTGCAGTCTTCGAAGTAGCGGCCGCCGATGCCTTCCAGCTGAGGAGACGTGGCCAGCAGCACGGAGGTTGCGGCGCCCTGCTGGGGGGACTTGCGGCGCTCGGGCGGGGTCCTGAGGCCGCCGGTGTGGCGCTGTAGGTTGGTGGCAATGGCGCCGGGCATGAGGGCGTTGGCAGTGATCCCGTCGGCCGCCCAGCGGCGGCTTGCCTCGACGGCGAAGAGCACGGTGGCGGTCTTGGACTGCCCGTAGGCCACCAGCGGGTCGTAGGGGCGGTAGCGGAAGTTGATGTCGTCGAAGACAACCGGGGAGACCAGATGTCCGCTGGAGCTGACAGCCACGATGCGTGCGTTGCCGTCGGCGGCCAGTGCGCCGTGCAGGCCGGTGGCCAGGGCGAAGTGGCCGAGGTGATTGGTGGCGAACTGCAACTCCCAGCCCTCCGGGGTGCGTTCGAGTTGGGGCGTGGCCATGATCCCGGCGTTGTTGACCAAGAGGTGGAGCGGCCCGTCCCACGCCTGTACGAAGGCGTCCACCGAGGTGCGGTCCGAGACGTCGAGGCGGGCGATGTGGATGTCCTTGTTGCCGGTGGTTTCGGTGATGTCGGCAGCGGTTGCTTCACCGGCCGCCGTGTTGCGTACGGCCAGCGTCACCTGGGCGCCGGTGGCTGCCAGGGTCCGGGCGGTCTCGATGCCGATGCCGGAGGTGGCGCCGGTGATGATCGCGCGCCGTCCGGAGAGGTCGATGCCGCGGGCGACTTCGTCAGCGGTGGAGGAGAAGCCGAAGGGGGTCGTGATGCGAGTCATGAGCAGATGTCTTTCGCGAGAGCGCGGGGGAGTGGAGGTTGGGGATGCCGGCGCGGAGAGGGCCCGTGGGCATCCGAGGGGGGTGACGTGGGTATCAGGCGGCATGGCCTGGTGCGGTTACGAGGGCGACTGTCTCCACCAGTCCGTCGGCGCCGGCCAGTGCACGGTGGCGCAGTTCTTCCGGGTCGAGGCCCTGGGCTCGTATGGCGTCGGCGAAGTGCTCGATGTCCTTGCGCATCAGGCCCTGCAGGTGGGGGGCGATATCTGGGGTGACGACGGTGACGAGCGCGCGCAGTGCGGCGCTGCCTCCGCTGCTGTCGGAGATCACGTCGAGGAGGGCCGGGATGTCTGCCTGGAGCTGCTGGGCGAGGTGGACCAGGTCCACGGCGTTCTTCAGGTTCGACATTGTCATGGCGTTGTTGAGGAGCTTGGTCATCTGACCGCTCCCGACCGGGCCCATATGGCTGACGCGGGTGGAGAAGGTGGCGAACACCGGTGAGCACCGGTCGAAGGCGCCCTCGTCGCCGCCGACGAACGTAGTCAGGGTGCGTGCCTTGGCCCCCGGGCCGCCGCCGCTGACCGGAGCATCCAAGTAGGAGGCGCCAAGGCTGCGAAGAGACTCGGCGATCTTCACGTTCTCGCCCGGATCTCCAGTGCCGTGATTGACGACGACAGTCCCCGGCCGGAGGTGCTCGCGTACCCCCGGAGTATTCAGAACGTCCCAGATGTCGCTGTCATCGCGCAGGCACAGCGCCAGGATGTCGCTGGCGGCCACGAGATCGACAACCGTGGCGTGAACGGTATGAGGGACGTCTCCCACCGCCTCCAACGACGTCGGGCGCCGGGCCCACGCGTGGAGGTCGAAGCCACGGTCCGCGATCGCCTGGGCCATGGGCGCACCCTGGTCTCCCAGGCCGATGAAGCCGACGGCTGAACTCTGCTGTTCGGGGCTGCTCACTGCGGTCACCTTCCGGATCGGGCCATGCGCACGAAAATCGGGATGTTCCGTACCGTTTGACCCTGCCATCGTTGCTCCGTGTCTCGACCCCAGCTAGTGCCGTGTCAACACTGGTAGTGCCAGGACCAGGAAACCCAGCAACGGATCATCAGCCAGCGGAGTCGACCAGGTTGGGGGCGCCATGCCTCGTACTGTGGGGCAGGTGAGTGCCAACCACCTCGGCGACTACCTTCGAGCGCGTCGTGACCTCGTTGACCCCAAGGACGTCGGTCTGCCCGGCGGGGGCCGCCGCCGCGTGCCCGGCCTGCGCCGCGAGGAAGTCGCCCTGCTCGCCGGCATCAGCAGTGAGTACTACCTGCGCCTGGAACAAGGACGCGACCAGAACCCGTCACCGGCCGTTCTCGACGCCCTCGCCCGCGTCCTCCAGCTCGACCTGGACGCGACCCGGCACCTGCACGCGCTGGCCGCCCCCGCTCCGCGACTCGACAGCCCGACCCTCGACGATGAGCGGGTTCCTCCCGGCATCCAGCAACTGATCAACACGGCCTGGGCGAGCACCCCTGCCGTGGTCTTGAACCGCTACATGGACGTCCTGTCAGCCAACCCCCTGGCCATGGCGCTCTCGCCCAGCAACCAGCCAGGCACGAATGCCGTACGGTCCGCATTCCTCGACCCGCGCATGCGCTCCCTCTACCTCAACTGGGGCGAGATGACCGTCCGTGTCGTCGCCAGCCTGCGCGCCCTCATCGGCCCGGACAGCGGTGATCCACGCATCGTCGAGTTGGTGAATGAACTCTCCGCAGACAGCGAGACCTTCCGCCGTCTCTGGGCCCGCCACGACGTCAGCCCCCGGGGATCCGGCGCCGCACAGATAGACCATCCGCAGGTGGGGCGGCTAGAGCTGAGCTACGAACGTCTCCTGCTCGCCGGTATCGAAGGCCAACTCCTCGTCGTGCACCACGCCGAGCCCGGCAGCCCATCCGAGCAGAAACTAGCTCAACTCACCGGCAACCTCGGTCCGTAGCATCCGGCGCCGCGGCCGGACCAGCCGCCGTCCCTAACCTCCGTGGACAGAACACCTAGTGCCCCTCGCTGCCCGGGGTGATGCCGGAGGAGCCCGCGACGAAGGGCTGACAGGCAAGTGCCTTGTCCACGATTTCTGCGGGTGATAGTTCCGGGTCTGCGAAAAAGATCAGGCTCGTGATGTGCTCGCACCCCAGCCCCCGCTTCAGCAACTGAAGTTGCTGGTACTCCGTTTCCTCGTCCTCCACGAACTCCAGGTTCGTGATCCTCGTTATGAGGTCTTCCGCTTCCTCACGGCCAAGGTATGTCCGTTTCACAGCCGTGCCCCTCTCGCTGGCTCTGCGAAGCGAAAGTACAGCAGCGAAGTACAGCAACCACCGCGACCTGAGCTGACCGCCTACATCCCCATCCGACTGTCTGAGTAGCCGAGCAGACCTCAGCACCCTTCCCGCCCATAGTTCGGGACGAAGAGGTCGTGGGTTCAAATCCCGCCACCCCGACAGCTAAGTAGCAGGCCAGAGGGCCCTTATCGGATCGATAAGGGCCCTCTGGCTTTGCTGCGTGTCTGCCGGCGTGACTATCGATTCCCGAGTGCCTGGGACCCGCGTGAGTCGGCGCCGGAGGTGCCGTCCATGGCCACGGCACCGGTCTCGATCACGGGCCGGATCTGCTTCCGGTGGACCTCCTTCGTGACGGCCGTGCCCGGAGTGCCCAACGAGTCGGGAGATCTCCTCCAGCGGGACGCCGCGGACGAGGGATCGTCGTAGCGCGATCTGGCACTACTTCGATCAGCGGCAGCCCGCTGCCTATCAGCCCGGCGGCAACCCCCTGCTCAGGCCGACCTGTCGGATTCTCCTTCGTGAAGGCGACGCCGCCTTTGGCGGACCCAGTCGGTCCCCATGAAGCAAACCGTGACCACGAGCAGCAGTACGGCACCGAACACCACAGTGAACCCCGCCGCGACAGCGGGCATCACCCACCAGTACGCATCGTCGTCCTGCACGACTGCCCCTTCCGATACTCATCCTCGCCCCTGGTGCGCCGCCGTCTCGCAGCCCGGACCAGGGACCGAGGCCCGGCGCGTCATCCGATGCGCCGGGCCTGCGGGGGGCCTCAGTTGGTGAAGGTGAAGTACTTCCAGGAGCCGTGCGTCGTCGAGTTCACGGAGTCGTTCGAGGAGTTGTTGATGTAGGACGACCGCACGCGCATCGAGTAGCCGGTCTGGTGCGTGCCGCCCAGCTGCACCACTGACTTGCCGCTGGAGTCGAGGTTGAAGTAGTTGTAACCCGCCGACCGCCAGGCTCCGCCGGAGTAGATCTGGAACTCCAGCTTCTGTGCTCGGCTGGGGTAGGCCGTCATCGTGGTCGTGAGAAGCGGGTTGGTCGTCTTCCGGAAGTAGTACCTGGTGTGCCCGCTGACCGTGGCCGTCTTGTAGTGGCGGCTCAGGCTCAGCGACACCTTGACCTTCGCGCCCACCCAGCTCGACGCCGTCTTCGGGGCGGTCCGCGAATCGCCGGGGAAGGACGCGCTCACCGTGGTGTCGCGCTTCAGGGGCAGGGTGACCGACAGGTCGCCCGCGCTGTTGACGGTGCCGGTCTTGACCAGGTACTTGCCCTTGCCGTCGCCCGCGGTGTCCGCGTAGAGCGAGAGCGTCCGGCTCTTGTACGTCGTGCCGAGATGGGCCGTGAACGTCACGTTGCTGGCGTAGTCGTAGACGTTGCCGTTCTTGTTCACGGTCAGGGTCGGCGAGGTCCGGGAGACCTCGACCGTGTCCGAGGCGGAGGCAGCCGTGCGATCGGCGCCTCCGGCATACGAGACCTTGTACGTGACCTTGCTGCCCGCGGGCGGGGTGTCGGTGAAGGAGTAGGTCCCGTCCGCCTTCACCGTCGCGGCCGGGAGCGCCTTGCCGTTCGGGGACTCCAGGTCCGTCCGGGTCACCGCGACGGTGCTCCCCTCGGGCAGCCCGAGCGTGTTCGTGACCTTGCCGGAGACGGTCAGCGACTTGGCACGGACTGCGGTCTCCGGAGCGTTCACCGTGACGGTGGTGGCGGCCTTGCCGGGTTCGGTGACGACGCGCAGGCTGTACTTGTTGTTGAAGCCGTGTGTGACCGCGAAGAGCCGGCTGCTGTCGGGCGCGAACGCGAGGTCGCCGTGGTCGAGCAGGGTCTGCTGGGCGACTCCACCCACTTCGTCGGTGAAGTTGGCGGTCCGCCTCGGGGTCGTGCCGCCCGGCTTGTAGACGGACACGTGGGGCAGGCTGAAGTAGGCGTGGGTGTCGGTGCCCACCGCGACGAGGCCGTCCGGCGCGACGTCCACCGACCGCTGTGCCCAGTGGCCGCTCGGATATCTGATGGTCTCCGACAGGTCCGAGGTCCGGTAGACCTGCTGGTAGTCGCCTGTCGTGGTGGCCACCACGAGCTCCGTGCCGTCCGGGGTGAGCGCCAGGTCCTCCGCGGTGTTGCCGATGGCGGCGTCCTGCCCGCCGAGGAACGCGGTCCGGCCCGCCGTCCCGGACGACACGTCGTAGATGCCGAGCGTGAAGTAGTACTGGCGCGAGCCGGCCGCCAGGGTGTCGGGAGCGCCGGGTGTCGAGTCCAGCAGGGGAGCGTCCTTCCAGGTCCCCTCTGCCTCCTGGGCGAGCGAAACCTGCGGCTGCTCGCCGGACAGGTCGAGGGAGCCGATGTTGCCGTGACCGACGCCGCCATAGCCGAACCAGAGCTTGCCGCCCGCGAACGCCAGGTGCTGCGGATCGGTGCCGTCACCCGTCGCGTACTGCCCGGTCTTGGTGAGCGTCGCCGTGTCGACGGCCACGATCTCATCGGCTCCCGGCACGGCGACGTAGACCGTTGCCGAGTCGGCGGAGAGCTCCAGGCCGTCGGCCTGCGGCAGCGAGGTGATCGTCCCGATGACGGTGCCGTCGTAGTCGGTGGCGACGACCTTGCCTGAATACGGGTCACTGATGAAGACCCGCCGGTGAACGCCGTCCACGATGATGTCGCCGCTGGACGAGATCGGCAGCGCGGCGCTGGTGTCGGCGACGGCGGAGCCCGCCGCCGACCCGATCAGCGCGACAGAACCGAGAGAGACCGCGAGCGCTGTCACGGCCGAAATGCTGCGCACACGCACAGTGATGCCAACCCCCACTAGGAAGACAGGATGTCCACAAGACCCCTGGAGTCCCTCCAGGGTTGTACGGCACACCTGTGCAAGTTCCCGCAGGTCCACTGCCTGTCACCCGGGAGCCGGGCACCTTCTCTGAGGCGGGCGCGCACTCGGATCGCTGCGATCGGGGTCGGGCGGGTCGTAGATCGCGCGTGCGGGACGAGGAGGTCGTGGGTTCAAATCCGGCCACATCGACAGCTGAATTGCAGGTAAGGCCCGGTGCTGAGAAATCAGCGCCGGCTAGCGGGCTTCCAGAAGCGCATCCCGAGCGGCCGCGGGCGTGCCGGGGCCGTGGCCGAGCGCTCCACGCGGGGGAGGTACGGTCCGGCCGACATGGGCCGGGATGCCGCCGGGTGTCTGCTTCCGGTGCCGGATGTGCTGGCGCCAGGAGTCCGTGAGCAGGACGACCACGGCGGCCCAGACCAGCAGGAAGCCCAGCCAGCGGGCGAGGGGCATCGGCTCCTCGAAGAGCAGGACGCCGAGAACGAACTGGAAGACGGGTGCGAGGTACTGCACCATCCCCAGCAGCGAGAGCGGCATCCGCACCACGGCGGCGCCGAAGCACAGCAGGGGGACCGCGGTCACCAGGCCGGCGCCCGCCAGGAGCAGGGCGTGGCTCGGGCCCCGGTCGGCGAACGTGCCGCTGCCCGTCGACTGGAAGGCCGTCACCGCCACCACGGCCGGCAGGAACAGGACGGCCGTCTCGATCGTGAAGCCTTCGAGGGCCGGCACGTTCGCCTTCTTCTTCAGCGCGCCGTACGTCGCGAAGGTCCCCGCCAGTGACAGCGCGGTCCACGGCACCGTGTCGTAGCCGACCGTCAGGACCACGACCGCGACGAGGCCCAGCGCGACGGCCGCCCACTGGGCGCGGCGCAGCCGTTCGCCCATGAAGACGACTCCCAGGGCGATCGTCACGAGGGGGGTGATGAAGTAGCCGAGCGACGTCTCGACGACCTTGTCCGCGTTGACCGCCCAGATGTAGATGCCCCAGTTGGCACCCACCAGCACGGCCGCGAGGCTCATCAGTCCGAGCCGGGCGGGAGACCTCAGTACGGCCTTGATCGCGGGGCCTCGCCGCCACACCGCCGCCAGCAGCACCGCCACCACCGCGGACCAGGCCACCCGGTGCGCGAGGATCTCGCCCACGGCCGCGGGCTTGAGCAGCGGCCAGTAGAGGGGGAACAGCCCCCACGCCGCATAGGCCGCGACGGCGGCCGCCATTCCTTGCCGTTGGGGGGTCATCGTCGCGCGCTCCGGCATACGAGGGTCTGGCTGGGCCCCTGGTGCAGCCGGTAGTCCACGTCGATGAGACGGGAGTCGATTCCGTCGGCGGCCAGTTCCTCCAGGAGGAGCGCGAGCTCGCCGTACGGGCGTCCGTTGGTGTCCGTGACGGGATGGATCCGCACCTCGGGAGCGACCCTCAGCATCTCCCGTACGGACGCCGCGTGCCAGGCCCGGTCGAAGAGGTTGGCGTAGGTGAACAGCAGGTTGGGCACCAGGCCCAGGGCGAAGGAGCCGTCCTTGAAGGGGAGTTGTGGCAGGGCTGCCGCGACATAGTGACCGGGGTCGCCGTCCGGCCTCGACCAGTTCTCTGCGTAGTCGTCGAGGAAGGACTCGGCGGCGTGCCGCCTGCGGGCGAGGTACGCGTCCAGCCCGCCGGTCCATGAGAAGTCGTACAGGTCGGGGACCTGTGCCGCCCGTCGCGTCCCCCGTTCCAGCTCGTCGACGACCGTCGCCGACAGTTGGTGAGGGGCCGAGTCGTACAGGGGATCCACGCTGACGACCGTGGCACCCACCGCGCGTGCGCGGAGCGCGAAGTCGCTCGCCCCGGCGGCGCAGTCGAGTACCGGACCGGCGAGGAGGGTCGCCTCGTCCAGGGCGAACATGTCCCTGTACTCGGCGTGGTCTCGCGAAGTGGTGAGGATCCTGTGGATCGGCTCGGCGCTCAGTGTGTCGGTCGCTGTGTCGGTCACTTCGACGTCCTCTGTTCGTCTGTCACGGGCTGGGGGGATCAGGGGCGAGGGGATCAAGAAGGAAAGGCTCAGGCCGGGAGAGGTAGGCGCTGTGCCGCTCGGGTGAGTCCGCCGACCAGGAGGCAGGCCTGCTGGACGGTGAGTCGGCCGGCATCGTCGACAGGCGTCAGACGCAGGGAGCCGCCATCCGCGGGGTACGGGGAATCCCGGTCCGCCCACTGGAATCTGCGACTCAGCTCCGGGCCGAGGTGCCCCTCCAGCACCCAGCCCTCCAGGACCTGGTCGAACGCCGGGGCCATCAGGTCCAGGCGGTCCGGCCACCGGGCCACCGCGTGCAGCGTCCGCCGGACCAGCTCGCCCAGCGCCTCGCGGCCCGCCCGATCGGTCTCGGGCAGCCACAGGAAGTACGGGGCCACGGGCGCCAGTACGAAGTAGACCGGCGACGTCCACGGCAACGCGGCGACCACCGCGTCGTACATCCAGCGGACCGCCTTGACCTGTTTGCCGAAGTACCCGCGCCGGCGGGGCGGGGCACCGGCCATGGCCAGCGCGCCCCAGTGGACATGGACCTCGGCCGCGCCGGTTCCCGACGGCCCCGGCGGTGACCGGTGCGCGCCCAGAAAGGCGTGGCACAGCGCCACCACCTCGACCGAGACGAGCGGCACCTCCTGCGGGGCGCTCCGGAGAAGGTCCGCGAGCCCTCCCCGGCACGTGGCCGCCTCGGCCGGGATCAGACTCGCGTCGACCAGTGCCTCCGCGTCGGGGTAATACTGGTCGCCGGCCCGGAAACCCGTTCCGTACCGGGTCACCGGGCGGCGCTCCAGGCGGCCGTCCCTGGACGCGACACGGTTGAAGACCGCCCCCAGCCGCCGGTCGTCCCCGGCGGCGTCGATGAGGCACAGCAGCAGCTCCCGGTAGCGGGCACGGTGGTGGAGCAGCAGGTCGGAGTGGTAGCGCAGGCCGTGCGCCGTGCCGTTGCGGTCCCGGTGCAGGGCGGCCAGCGGGAGGCGCCGTCCCTCGTACTCCACCGCGGTGAAGGGGACGAACAGAGGCGTGCCGCCGTCGTGCGGGACGAACCCGCCGTCGCTCCAGCGGAGCAGGTCCAGGGTCTCGCGCCGTCCGTCGTGGAACAGCGCGCCGGGCTGGAAGAGGGTGTCCCCCGCGTCCAGCGCGGCGGTCTCCGTCTGGGTCAGGTCGTAGAGGAGCGGATATCCCGCGTCGACGTCCCGGCAGACGACCGCGTTGTAGTCCAGTACGGTGCTGCGCCCGGCCCAGATGTCCCGCCAGTCCCCGATGTGGCCGGTGCGAGGGGGGCGCACACCGGCCCTGAGCAGGGTGCCGGGCACCTCGTCGAGGGGGAGAGTCGAGTTCGCCAGGTGATTCCAGGCGAAGCCGGTCTCGCGCGCGTCGAGGGCGGCCCACTCCTGCCGGGCCCGCACGCTGTCCAGGCCGAGGTCGGCCACGAGCCGGTAGCCGGCCCCGGCCGTCATCGCCGCGCCTCCGCCAGGGCCGCTTCGGCGAGGATCGCCGCCACGTCGTGGACCTCGTCCCGCAGGTACGGCACGAGCGGCGAGATGTCCGTACAGCCCACGAGGACCGCGTCCGTTCCCCGGGTCCATTCCCGGTGCAGGGCGGCGTCCAGGTCGCGTGCGAGCCAGGGAAGCGGGCGTCCGCCCTTCACCGCCTCCACCAGCGACTGGATCTCGTCCTGGGTCTCCGGATCGGGGTAGCACGGCTCCATTCCCGCCTCGCGCAACGCCGCGTCGAGGATGCCCAGCGACCGGGCCGGCGTCGTCACGCCCAACGCGGGCCGGACGATGCCGGCGGACCGCAGCGCCTGCGCCGTCGCGGTGAGGCCGTTGATCACCGGAACGGTCACCGCCGAAGCGATCTCCGTGAAATAGGCGTGGGTGGTGACGGAGGTCAGGACGAGCAGCTCGCAGTCGGCCGCCTCGAGTCGCCGGGCCATGGCCTGCAGGTGAGGGACGGGCGAGGGGCCGCTGCCCTGGAGATGGTCGAGGCGGCTGGGGACGGCCGGGTCGGACAGGAGAACGACATCCGGGTGCTCCTGGTCGCTGCCCGCAGGCGTGGCCGTCACCAGGCGCATGTAGAAGTTGGCGCCGGCCAGGGGTCCGAGGCCCGCGATGACACCGATCCGCCGGCGGTAGGTCCCTGCCGCAACCTGTGTGGCGCTCATGCTCCGATCAGCACCCGCCTGAAGTGGCGGCCGCGGTCGGTGAAGGCGTTCCGCGAGTGCATCATGCGCCAGTTGTCCCAGATCAGCAGCGCGTCCTGTGCCATCAGCACGGAGGAGTGCTCGCGATCGAAGAACTCCTTGCCGGCTTCGAGGAAGGGGATGAGCAGTCCGTCGGGCACGCGCGCGACGTTGTTGTACGAGTAGCGCATCACGTCGACGCCGGCGTGGGACTCCAGGACCGGGTGGCTGTTGCTGAGGTGGACGCCCTGGCGGGCGAGACCCTCGCTGCAGTGCCATTCGTACCGGCGCTCGCGCAGCGACTCCCTGTCCTGCTCCGTCAGGCCGTCCAGCATCTCGTAGCCGTCCGCCAGGGTCGTCTCCCCGCCCGGTCCGGAGGACGGAGTGACGCACCACAGCGCCACGTACCGCGGCGGAAGGCCGGACAGTTCATAGCCTTCGGTGTGCGGCGTGAGGGCCCGGGTGTTGTTGGAGTGGTAGACGTCGTCCATGTCGGGTTCCGGCTTCAGGTCCCACACCTTCTCGCCGCGGTACTGCGGCAGGAGGTCGCCGAACTGCCCCAGAAAGCCGACGTAGTCGAAGCCGCGGGGGACGGAACCCACATACGCCCAGCCGTATGTGGCCAGCCGGCCGGCCACCAGGTCCGTGCCGGCGCCGGCCGAGTCCTGTTCGGTCAGGTCGATCGGATCCATGGCAATCAGCTGCGTCATTGCATGTTCCTTTCAGTTGAACCCACTGGGTGAACCGCGGGCGGAATTCCGAGCGGAAGATCAATGCTTCTGGGCTTTCCCGGACGCTTCTCGTCTCCGGCGGACCGGGCAGGTGATGTCGACTGCTGTTCTCCCCCGTCCACTTGGACCTCGGGTGCGCGGGCGGGCACCGCCGGAACGCCGTTGCGAAAGGACGGTACGACCGTGCCCGCGTCGGGTGCGTCCGCGACGAAGGCATCCGCGGAGACGCGCCGTGTTGCCCCTTCCCTCTCGCGCCTAAGCGGCTCGCTTACCGCCGCGGAGCCATGGATGGCCGGGCAGGACGAAGGCCCCCACCGGATCGGTGAGGGCCTGGATCGCCGGCCGGGGTCGGTGCTGCCGGGTCCCCGCCCACGGCCGGAGCCGGAGGCGGACCTGCCGGACCTGCCGGAGTTGGCGGACCTGGCGGAGCTGGCGTGCCGTCAGCGGGTGGTCGTGGTGCGGATGTCGGTGATGTCGCCGGACACCGGCTCCAGCTTCACCACGAGGCGAGTCGTCACCGTCGGCGCCTCCCCGCCGCCGAAGGTGTGGGTCACGTCGATCTCACGGCTGGTGCGGCCCTCGCTCACCGTCCACTCCACCGGGACGTTCTGGGCCCGCAGGACACCGTCGGCACCGTTCTTCTTCTCCCAGGCGGCCAGCTGCTTGGCGAAGGCGGGCGTCAGGTAGTGGGCGCGCAGCGCCTTGGACAGTGCGGCGTCCGGACCCCGGGGGGCGTCCTTCGCGTCGACGTACGCGCCGTAGAAGTCGGCGACCTGGGTGACCGATTCACCGGTCCGGCCGCTGACCGACCGCACCGCGGCGGACGCCTTCGCGGGGGCGGTGTTCGTGGAGCGGATGCCGGTGATGCCGTCGACCGGGTCCAGCTTCACGACGAGGTTGGTCGTCGTCGTCGGCGACTCCCCGCCGCCGTAGGTCAGGGCGACGACGACCTCGAGGCCGTTGCCGCCCTCGCTCACCGTCCACCGCGCCGGAACGTTCTGGGCCCTCAGGACACCGTCCGCGCCGTTCTTCGTCTCCCAGGCCGTCAGCTGCTTGGCGAAGGCCGGCGTCAGGTAGTGGGCGCGCAGCGCCTTGGACAGCGCGCCGTCCGGGCCCGCGGGGTCGTCCTTCGCGTCGATGTAGGCCCCGTAGAAGTCGGCGACCTGGGTCACCACGTCACCGTTGAAGCCACTGATCGACCGCGACGCGGCAGAGGCCTTCGCGGATGCCCCGGCGGAAGCCTTCGCGGATGCCGTGGCGGAAGCCTTGGCGGGGGCGGCGGCCTGTGCCGCCACCTGCGTCGACACACCGAGCCCGACGGCCAGGACGAGCCCTGCGGCGACGGCCGAACGGCGGCCCGGACGACGGCGGGCGTGGGTGTTCCTGCTCATGTCGTGACTTCCTTCTTCTCGTGGTCCGTATGGGGTCGCTCCCGTCCGTGCCGGCTCTTCCGCCGAACGCGCCCGCCGACCACCGCACATCGAGCACTTGGGCACTCGGACATGTGGGCAATGGGCACACGGATGCCCGGTGCGCAGGCATGAGGTGGGAGTCGTCGGCGGACTGCTACCGGGGCCTCGATCAACCCCGGCCGGTGCGACACCCACAGCTTCGAAGACACCGAGGACCCACCGCAACGACCACCGCCCAACCCGCAACGACGCAACCGTCCCACCCACCCTGACCTGCGCGAACGAGCACTGCCTGAGACGCCGTCCTGGGATGCGGGGACGCCCCGTGCCACAGCCCCGCGAAGCCACTGACGCGGGAGCGCGGACGATCACCCAAACAACCCCCTCCTCAACCGTCACTGCCATGCCCTACGCTGCGCGCAGCAGCCGCACCCCGCGTCACCGCAGCTCAGCCGCCTCGTTCGGGGTTGTACGGCGCTCTCGTCCGCCCGGTCGACCGGGCTCGCTCATGGGGGTATCACCACTGTGCGTACGCGCAGCGTCGCCACGGCGACGGCACTGGCCGTCCTCGCCGGCTCGGCGGTCCTGATGGCCGTCCCGGCCGTGCCCGCCGCCGCGGCCGGGACCGCGGTCGTCATCACGCCCGGCGGGATCGTCGCCGACGGCGCCCTGCACCGGGTCTTCGCCGGCGACCAGGCGCGGGGGAGGATCGTGGCCGGCGACTACTCCGGTGCCCTCGTCGACTCGGTGGACGGAGTCGGGGCGGTCGTCGACCTGACCCTCTCCGCCGACGGCGCCACCCTGTACGCGGCTCTGCCCGACAGCCACCAGATCCTGGCCCTGGACGCCGCCACGCTCGACATCGAGGCCCGGTACGACGTGGCGGCGGCCGAAGGGCCGCGCCACCTCGCCTTCGCCGGCGGCAGGGTCTGGTTCGGCTACGACGATCCGCAGGGCGGCGGCCTGGGCTCGGTCGACCCGGCGGGAGGCACCGACGCCGTGACGCTCGGGCAGTTGCCGGGCGGTCTGGGCACCTTCGGCGACCTGGTCCTCGACTCCGACCCCGGCAAGCCGGACACGCTGGCGTTCGCCGCGACGGGCCTCGACGCGAGCGGCGGGATGGGGGTCCTGGACGTCTCCGGAACCTCTCCCCGGCTCGTCGCCCACGACAACTCCCAGGTCTCCGGGGCCGGTGACGTCGATCTCGTACCCGGCGCTCCGGAAGTGCTGATCAACATGATGAACCGGTACGCCTACGCGGACGGGAAACTCAGCGACGCCGGCTCGTACGCGTACGGCGGGTGGAGCGGCGACGTCTCACCGAGCGGCCTGCTCGCCAAGTCCGACGACAGCTATGTGACGGTCTACCGGCCCGGCGCGGACACCCCGACCGTCAGCCACCGTGTCTCGTACAACGGGCTCGGCGGAACGACGTGGGCGCCGGACTCCTCACGGCTGTTCGTACTCAAGGGGACGGACGGCGACGGCTATTTCCTCACGGCGATCACCGATCCTGTCCGGAACGTCCCGGCCCTGAAGGTGTACGCCCCCTCGACGGCCACCCGCGCCCACCAGCTCACCGTCAACGGGGAACTGCGGATGTCGTGGATGCCGACGGACACGAAGCTCCAGGTCACCCGTACCGACCTGGAATCCCCGAGCGGCAAGACACTGCCGGACGTCACGGTGAATCCGGACGGCACGTTCTCCTTCTCCGACACCCCGCCCGCCGGTGGCACCGTCACCTACAAGGTGTCCTACGCCGGCGACGCCGATCGCTCGGCCGTCTCCGTGAGCGCCAAGGTGGCCGTCTCCCTCGCCTCGACCTCGCTGAGCCTGAACAACGACGGCAAGGTGTACGCCTACGGCACCGACGTGTCGTTCACCGCGCACCTCGGCACGACGTACAAGAACCGCACGGTCGAGATCTGGGCCAACCCCTACGGCGGCGACAAGCCCAACAAGCTGGTCAAGACCGGGACGGTCAACTCCGGCGGCAACATCTCCGCGACGATCGACATGACCCGGGACACCGCGGTCACCGCGGTGTTCAAGGGCGATGCCCGGTTCAAGGCCAGGACCGTCACGTCCACGGGCTACGCCCAGGTGAAGAACTCCACCGTCGTCTCGAAGCACTACAAGACGGCCAAGATCGGCTCGACGTCGTACTACTGGTTCCACAAGAGCACCGACCCCCTGCTCACCACGACCATGACGTACTACCCGGGCCGCATGCAGCAGGTGGCCCTGCAGGTCTACCGGGCCGGTGCGTGGCGGACCGCCGACAACAGCCCGCAGTACTTCAAGCTGGGCACGAACGGCAGGTCGGCCGTGACCCTGAAGTCCCCCGGCACGTCCGGCGTCAAGGTGCGCATCCGCTCGTCGTACATCAACGAACACTCGGGCGACACCGTCAACTCGACGACGTACGGCTCGTGGAAGTACCTGTACTTCTCCAACTAGTGGGGCAGCGGCGACCGGTGGCTGGACGTCACCGGTCCCGGGCTTCCCGGGATCCTCACTGGAACCGGTGGCATCCGTGCGGCAGTCTTCTTCTCCGTGGGGAATCTTCCGTCTCAGAGTGCGTCGAGTGACGCCGCCGAACACATGGTGGTGGCCGGGGACGACGCCCTGGCCCAGCGGCTCGCCGCCGAGTTGCGGGGGGTGTACGGCGAGCGGGTGACCCTTGTGGTGCCGCCCGTGCGGAGCGGTGCGCGACCGCCCGTCGTCGGGCGGGCCCGGGCCACCGCCCTGCTCGACCGGGTGTCCGCGGCGGTGAACCGGGCCTCTGGGAACGGGAACGGGAACGGTGGAGGGGCCGGCGGGGGCGATGAGACGCCTGGTTCCGAGCGGATCGTCGAAGCCGCCGAACTCAACGAGCACACGCTCACCTACGCGGGCGTCGACCGGGCCACCGCGCTCGCCCTCGTCTACGACGACGACGAGACCAACATCCGTGCCGCCCTCACCGCCCGGCGGCTCAACCCGCGGATCCGGCTGGTCCTCAGGCTCTACAACCGGCGCCTCGGACAGCACATCGAGGCCCTTCTCGACCAGGCCTCGGCCCTGGCCGCCGCCGCCGCGTCCGACGCCACCGCCTCCCCCGGCACGCCCGACAGCGCACCAGGCGATGGCGACAGCGATGGGGCCAACTCCACCGGGAACGGTCCGACTTCGGGCGCCTCCCGCGCGGGCCGGAACACCCTCGTCTACGACGCCTCCACCACCGTGCTGTCCGACGCCGACACGGCCGCGCCCGCGCTCGCCGCGACCGCCGTGGCCGGCACCAGCAAGGTCGTGCAGACCGACGGCCTGATGCTGCGCGCGGTGGAGCGGCCGCCGCCGGGACCGGGTGAGGTCGCCGATCCGGGCCTGTGCACCCTGGCGTTGCTGTCCGCCACCACCAACGACCCGGCCGGTGCCGACGGTTCCGAGGGCAGCGGCGCACAGGGACCCCAACTCCTGCCCGACGAGAGGGCGGTGGCCGCCGCCACCGGGCGCGGCACCGTCGTCCTGGAGAACGTGTCGTACTCCGGTCCCGAACTGGGCGCCGGCCGAGGGGTCGTGCCCTGGTTCGGCTCGCTGCTGTCCCGGCGGCTGCGCTGGTCGTTCGCGGGGCTCGTCGCCTGCGTGATCGGGCTCGCCGTCGCGTCGATGCTGGTCACCGGAGAGCAACCGCTCCAGGCCACGTACCTGACGCTGCTCGACCTCTTCGCCATCAACGATCCCGCCCTCGGGCAGCCGCTCGGGCGCCAGCTCCTCCAGCTCTGCTCGGGGCTGGTCGGGTTGCTGCTGCTGCCGGTGCTGCTCGCCGCCGTGCTCGAAGCGCTCGGCACCTTCCGCAGCGGGACCGCGCTGCGCAAGCCACCGCGCGGGCTGTCCGGACACGTGGTGCTGCTCGGGGTCGGCAAGATCGGTACGCGGGTGCTGACGCGGCTGCGCGAACTGCGCATCCCCGTGGTGTGCGTGGAGGCCGATCCCGAGGCCCGGGGGCTCGCGCTGGCACGGAGACTGCGGGTGCCCGTGGTCCTGGGGGACGTCACGCAGGAAGGCGTTCTGGAGGCCGCCAAGATCCATCGGGCGCACGCGCTGCTGGCGTTGACCAGCGCGGACACCATGAACCTGGAGGCCGTGCTCTCCGCCCGCACCCTGAAGCCCGACCTACGGGTCGTACTGCGGCTGTACGACGACGACTTCGCGACCGCCGTCTACCGCACCCTGCGGGCCGCGCACCCCGGCGCGCTCACCCGGAGCCGCAGCGTGTCCCATCTCGCCGCGCCCGCGTTCGCCGGGGCCATGCTGGGGAGACAGATCCTCGGGGCGATCCCCGTCGAGCGACGGGTGCTGCTGTTCGCGGCGGTGGACGTGGACGGGCATCCCCAGCTGGAGGGGCGCACGGTGGGAGAGGCGTTCCGGGCGGGGTCCTGGCGCGTGCTCGCGCTGGACACGGCGACACCCGAGGAGCGCCGGGCGGACGCGGCATCCGGCGCGCCCGGTCCCCGACTGGTGTGGGACCTGCCCTCCACCTATGTGCTGCGGCCCGAGGACCGCGTGGTGCTCGCCGCGACACGACGGGGCCTGGCGGAACTGCTCGGCCGCCGACCCCGGCAGCGGGCGGAGGCGTAGTCCGGCACTCAGCCGACAGCGCCGACCGTGGCGACGGCAGGTGTGGCCCGGGGCTCGGCCGAGCCCCGGGCGCCCGGCGTCACGCCCCCAAGTGGCGTTCCGCGAAGTCCAGTTCCAGGCGGACCTGCTTGATGCGTTCGTCGACGACCAGGGAGCCGTGGCCCGCGTCGTAGCGGTAGACCTCGTGGACGGCCTCGCGGGCGGCGAGGCGGGTGACGTAGTTGTCGATCTGGCGGATGGGGCAGCGGGGGTCGTTGACACCCGCCGAGATGTACACGGGGACCTTGACCGCGTCGACGTACGTCAGCGGGGAGGACGCCTCGAAGCGCTCGGGGACCTCTTCCGGGGTGCCGCCGAGGAGCGTGCGGTCCATGGCCTTCAGCGCCTCCATCTCGTCGTGGTACGCCGTGACGTAGTCGGCGACCGGGACGGCGGCGATGCCGAGGGCCCAGGCGTCGGGCTGGGTGCCGACGCCGAGGAGGGTGAGGTAGCCGCCCCAGGAGCCGCCGGTGAGGATCAGCCGGTCGGGATCGGCCAGTCCGGAGGTGACCGCCCATTCGCGGACCGCCGCGATGTCCTCCAGCTCGATCAGCCCGACGCGGTGCTTGAGGGCGTCGGTCCACGCGCGGCCGTACCCGGTGGAGCCGCGGTAGTTGACGCGGACCACCGCGTACCCGTGGTCGACCCAGGCCGCCGGGCCCGCGGCGAACGAGTCGCTGTCGTGCCAGGTCGGACCGCCGTGGATCTCGAAGACGGTGGGCAGCGGACCGGTGGCACCGGCCGGCTTCTGGATCAGGGCGTGGACGCGGCCGCCCGGCCCCTCGACCCAGACGTCCTCCACGGGGACGGACCCCGGGGACTTCTGGCCGGGCGGGTCCAGGACGATCTCGCCGGTCGTCGAACGGACGACGGAGGGCTCCGCGGCCGACGACCACAGATACTCCACCGTCCCGTCCGGGCGGGCCGTCGCCCCGGACACCGTGCCGGGCGGGGTCGGGACCCGGGTCAGCTCCCCGGAGGCGAGGTCGTAGCGCCACAGGTCGCTGCGTGCCTCGAAGCTGTGGGCGATGAGGAGGGCCGAGCCGTCCGGATACCACTCGGCGGCCACGTCACCGGGCAGGTCGAGCCCCAGGTCGGTCTGCTCGCCCGTCGTCACGTCCCACACCAGGGGCTCCCAGCGGCCGCGCCTCTGGTGCCCGATCAGCAGCCGGCTGTCCCCGTCGACGGGGGCGAAGCCGAGCACTTCGAGGCCCAGCTCGACCGTGCCGCCCTCGGTGTCGTCGAGTTCGGCGACCTCCGAACCGTCCGGGCGCAGCACCTTGAGCGCCGAGTGCATCGCGTCGCCGTGCTCGGTGTGCTCGACGGCGATCAGCGAGCCGTCGTGCGAGAGGTCGCCGACCCCGGCCGACTCGCGGTGCCGGTAGATCTCCACGGTGGCCTCGCCGGAGCGGGCCACGTGGATCGTCGATCCGTCCTCGTCCGTCGAGCGGCCGACGACGGCCGTCCGCCCGTCGCGGCCGATGGCCAGGCCCGCGGGGTAGGAGGGGTCGAGGCCGGGAACCGCGGGGTCGTCCGCCTCGCCCACGACCAGCGCGGCGCCGAACGGGCGGCGGCGCCAGACGCCGAACTCGTCGCCGTCCTTGTCGTCGAACCACCAGATCCACTCGCCGTCGGGCGAGAGCACCCCGTCCGTCGTGCCGTTCGCCCGGTGGGTGACCTGGCGCTGTTCCTCCGTCGCGCGGTCCCACGCGTACAGCTCGTACGTCCCCGTCGCGTTCGAGACGAACAGGGAGCGGTGCGGGGCGTCCTCCGCCCAGTCCGGCAGCGACACCCGCGGTGCCCGGAAGCGCTTCTCCCAGTCGGGCATGTCTGCCTGCTGCGGCTCGGTGGACCTGGTGCTCTCAGTCATGGCCCCATAGTGCCTGGCCCGGGCCCTCTCGCGCCGGGGAGGTCCCCGGCCTGTGGACAACCTCGCGGCGCCCGCGCGCACCGCCGGCCGCCGGACGGCGGGCGAAGCGGGCCCAGCGATGGCGGAACACGGTCCGGTCCGGTCTCGCGGAGACGGCATGTGCGCAGGTCAGAGCCATTGTCAGTGGCGGGGTGCAGACTTTTTCGCATGACCGATCCACGCAAGGCCGTCGAGGGTTACTGGGCCGCCGCCGAAGCCCGGGACTGGGAAGCGTTCGCGGAGCTGCTGGCCGAGGACGTCGTCTACACCCTGCCGCAGACGCGGGAGCGCATCAGCGGCAGGGAGCGGTACGTCGAGTTCAACCGCGAGTATCCGGGCGACTGGCACGTACGGATGGAACGTGTCGTGGCGGAGCCCGGTCAGGCCGTCACCTGGACCCACTTCACGGTGGGCCTGGAGGAGATGCACGCGATCACGTTCTTCACGACGGACGAGGAGGGCCGTATCACCACGGTGACCGACTTCTGGCCCGAGCCCTACGAGCCTCCGGCGGGCCGGGACCATCTGGCCGAGCGGTACTGAGCGGGCCCCACGGGCGAGTCCGGCTCGGCCGCCCCGTACCGTGGACGGCGTGTACCGGTTCCTGCTGACGCCCCGATGGTGGGGGATCAACGTCTTCGTGCTGTTGGCCATCCCCTTCTGCGTCTTCATGGGCTCGTGGCAGTTGGGGCGGTTCGAGGACCGCGTGCAGGATCACCGGACGGCGGACGCGGCGGCCTCGGAGGCCAAGACGGAGCCGGCCCGGCCCCTGGCCTCGATGCTGCCCGTGACCACGGAGACGTCCGGCAGGCGGACCACCGCGACGGGCCGGTACGGAAAGCAGCTGCTCGTGCCGGGCCGGGAACTGGACGGCCGGAGCGGGTACTACGTGCTGACGATGCTCCGGGTGGACGGCGGCAAGGCGCTGCCCGTCGTCCGGGGCTGGCTGCCCGGCACGGCGGACGCGTCGAAGACCCCGGCCCCGCCCACCGGCGAGGTCACGGTCACCGGTGCGCTCCAGGCGTCCGAGAGTCCCGGCTCGAACGGTGTCAGCGCGGTCGGCGGGCTTCCCGCGGGACAGACGGCGGCGATCAGCTCGGCGTCGCTGGTGAACCTGGTGCCGTACACCCCGTACGACGCGTGGATCACGCTCGACAAGGCCGACGCCGGCATGAAGGCGGTGCCTCCGAGCGCTCCGGCGAACAGCGGACTCGACCTCAAGGCGTTCCAGAACCTCGGCTACACCGGCGAGTGGTTCGTCTTCGCGGGCTTCGTCGTCTTCATGTGGTTCCGGCTGCTGCGCCGCGAGACGGAGTTCGTCCGCGACGCCGAACTGGGACTGCTGCCGGAGCCCTCGAACACCGCCCCGGGCGCCCCCGCCGCTCCGAGCGCCCCGGCCGCTCCCGGAACCCCGACCGCGACGGCCACCGCGGACAAGGAGTCCGAGGACGCCACCGCGGTCGAGCCGTCCGGGACGGCCTGAACAGCAGCCTGAACAGCGGGACGGCCTGAACAGACGGACCGGGCGGCGGCGGACAGACGCCGTCCGGTACCGGACGGCCCGGTACCGGACGGATCACCCGTCCGTCAAGACGATGCCAGGATCCCGGTGTGGTACACCGTGCCCGCGCAGGCGTTGGCCACGCTGACCGAGGCGCTCGCGCCGCCGGTCGACGCCGTGCTGGAGACGACGACGCTGCCGTCCAGCGTGCCGTCCTCGACGAGGAGCTGCGGCGACGTGCCGGACACCGCGGAGTCGCCCGTCGTGCCGCCGGTCTCGGTGTCGCCCTGCGTCGGCGTGGGGTCCGGAGTGGGCTCCACGGTCGGACAGGTCGACGAGGGCACCCAGGCGAACTTCACCACGTACGAGGCGCCCGGCTGGAGCACCAGGGAGGTGACCTCCGTGGACGGGTCGGGCAGCCCGGTGGCCGCGTCGCCCCCCACGTGCGTGGCCACACCGACCCGGGAGGGGTCGGCCGCGCCCTGGGCGAGCGCGTTGACCGTGCCGGCGCCGGTGACCGTACAGGCGGTGGTGGAGACGTTCGCGACGGTGAAGGAGCCGTAGACCGCGCCGGTGGCGTCCGGTGCGGCGGCCGAGCCGAAGGCCCCGCCGAGCTGGTCCGCCGTGCACGTGAGGCCGGCCGAGGCGGAGGCCGAGGGGTCGGTGCCGCCCGTGGCGGCCCCTCCCGCGCCCTTGTCCCCGCCGCCCGGCTTCTCGGTCTTGCCGTCGTCGCCGTTGCCCTTGGACGTGCCCGCCGAGCCGGCGCTCTTGCCGGAGCCGCCGTCCGAGCCCTTGCCCTCGCTCGCACCGCCCTGGGCCTGTGAGCTGTTGGCCGCGATGGACGGGTCGGGGTTCGACCCCGAGGAGTTGGAGACGTGGACGAACGCCGGGATCGCCGTGCCCATGAAGAGCGCCGCCGCGGCCATGCCGACCAGGGCCTGCCGCTTGCGCGCGCGCCGCGCCGGAACCGCCCGGCGCAGATGGTCCAGGGTGCCGTCGGCGGGTTCGATCTCCTGAACGGCCTGGTGCAGCAGCCGGCGCAGTGCCAGCTCGTCGCCGAGCCCTTCGGGTCCCAGTCCGTCCATGTCCGGTGTGCCGGGCTGTTCGTCGGGGCCGTGGTTCACATTTCCGTTCCCAGCGTGCGATTGCTTGTGCTCGTGTTCCGGGCGTCCCTCGTCCTCGGGACGCCGCCGGTCGTCGTGCTCGCTCATGCCGAAGCCCCCATGGCGACACGGAGCGCGGCGATGCCACGCGAGCCGTACGCCTTCACCGAACCCAGGGAGACACCGAGCGTCTCGGCGACCTGGGCCTCGGTCATGTCCGCGAAGTAGCGCAGGACCAGGACCTCACGCTGGCGCCGCTGGAGCCCCTTCATCGCCTTGATCAGGGCGTCGCGCTCCAACTGGTCGTACGCGCCCTCCTCGGCGCTCGCCATGTCGGGCATCGGCTTCGAGAGGAGCTTGAGACCGAGGATGCGCCGGCGCAGCGCCGAACGGGACAGGTTGACGACGGTCTGCCGCAGATAGGCGAGCGTCTTCTCCGGATCCCGGACGCGTTTGCGCGCCGAGTGCACCCGGATGAACGCCTCCTGGACGACGTCCTCGCAGGAGGCCGTGTCGTCGAGGAGGAGCGCCGCGAGACCGAGGAGCGAGCGGTAGTGCGCCCGGTAGGTCTCGGTCAGATGGTCGACGGTCGTGCCCGCCGCCAGACTGTCCTGGGCGCCGTCACGTTGGCTCGGGATGCGGGCGGGCCGCGCTGAGGGCATGGGGGCGATCACCGGCATGCCGCCGGGCGCGCCGGGGCTGCGGGGTCGGCGGGGTGGACGCAGGGCCATGCCCCGTGTCTGGACCGCGGTGAATTCGAGTACCTCTGCCACGCCAGTTGGACACACGTCCCCCCGGCAGGGTTGTACGCGACCGTCATCACATTCGTACCGGATGCCGGATCGGCCGGAACCCGACGTGTCGGAACGCGCCACGGACCGCTCGCCGTTACGCGGCCCCGCGCGCGCGGCAGTGCACCAGATGCCCTCATGCGTAACAGTTCTTCCCCTGTGCCCAATGCTCTGCCGCCCCCCGGACGCCCCTGAATGGCGACGGCGAAGACGCTCGGAGACCCGCGCGCGGTTGCGCGGGACGACAGCAAAATCTTCGGACGCCGACACGAGTCCGTTCAAGTGGTCAGGACCATTAAGTTGATCACTGAACCGAAAAGATCCTACAAAGCCGCCCCCCGGTCGGCACCGGGATTACGGCCGGGGGCCACCGGCGGCGGAGAACGTGCGGGGCCGGGGCCCCGGCGGAGAACCGGATGCGCGGGGTCCCCATGAGCCCGGACCCCCGTGCGCTACGGAGTCCTGGTGATCTCCGCGGCCACCAACTCGGCGATCTGGGCGGTGTTCAGGGCCGCGCCCTTGCGCAGGTTGTCCCCGCACACGAACAGTTCGAGGGCCGTCGGGTCGTCCAGTGCCCGGCGGACCCGGCCCACCCAGGTCGGGTCGGTGCCCACCACGTCCGCGGGTGTCGGGAATTCGCCGGCGGACGGGTTGTCGAAGAGCACGACGCCGGGCGCTGTGTCGAGGATCTCCCGCGCCTTCTCGACGGTCACCTCGTCCTGGAAGCGGGCGTGCACGGTCAGGGAGTGCGTGGTGACGACGGGAACCCGGACGCAGGTCACGGCGACCATCAGCCGGGGCAGCCCGAGGATCTTGCGGGTCTCGTCGCGTACCTTCATCTCCTCCGAGGACCAGCCGTCCTCGGCGAGCGACCCGGCCCACGGCACCACGTTCAGCGCGACCGGCTCCGGGAAGGGGCCCGTGTCGTCGCCCACGGCACGGCGTACGTCACCGGGGCTGTTCCCCAGTTCCGTGCCCGCGACCAGGGACATCTGGCGGCGCAGGGTGTCGACGCCGGCCCGGCCCGCGCCGCTGACCGCCTGGTACGAGGAGGCGACGAGTTCCCGCAGCCCGAACTCGGCGTGCAGCGCACCGAGCGCCACGATCATGGACAGGGTCGTGCAGTTCGGGTTGGAGACGATCCCGCGGGGGCGCACCCGCGCGGCGTGCGGGTTCACCTCGGGGACGACGAGGGGCACCTCCGGGTCCATACGGAAGGCGCCGGAGTTGTCGACGACGACCGTGCCCTTGGCGGCGGCGATCGGCGCCCACTGGGCGGCGACGTCGTCCGGGACGTCGAACATGGCGATGTCGACCCCGTCGAAGGCGTCCTCCGACAGGGCCGTCACCTCGACCTCCACACCACGCACGGCCAGCTTGCGGCCGGCCGAGCGCGGCGAGGCGATCAGTCGGATCTCACCCCAGATGTCCGCGTGCTGGGACAGGATCTGGAGCATGACCGTGCCGACGGCTCCGGTCGCTCCCACGACCGCGAGCGTCGGTCGTCGGGTCATCGCCCGGTGCCTCCGTAGACGACGGCCTCGTCGCTGTCGGAGTCGAGCCCGAAGGCGGTGTGCACGGCGCGGACGGCGTCGTTGACGTCGTCGGCGCGGGTGACGACGGAGATGCGGATCTCGGAGGTGGAGATCAGCTCGATGTTGACCCCGGCGTCGGTGAGCGCCTCGAAGAATCCGGCCGTGACACCCGGGTTGGTCTTCATGCCGGCGCCGACGAGCGAGATCTTGCCGATCTGGTCGTCGTAGCGCAGCGACTCGAAGCCGATGACGCTCTTCGCCTTCTCCAGGGCGTCGATGGCCTTGCGGCCCTCGGTCTTCGGGAGGGTGAAGGAGATGTCCGTCAGGCCCGTGGTCGCCGCCGACACGTTCTGGACGATCATGTCGATGTTGATCTCGGCGTCGGCGATGGCACGGAAGATCGAGGCGGCCTCGCCCGGCTTGTCGGGGACGCCGACGACCGTGACCTTGGCCTCGGAGGTGTCGTGAGCGACACCGGAAATGATGGCCTGCTCCACCTTCTGGTCCCCTTGCTGTGTCTTTCGAACGAGTGGTTCGCTGCTGACCCAGGTGCCCTGCAGTCCGCTGAAGGACGACCGCACGTGGATCGGGATGTTGTAGCGGCGGGCGTATTCCACACAGCGGTGGAGCAGCACCTTGGAGCCGGAGGCGGCGAGCTCCAGCATGTCCTCGAAGGCGATCCAGTCGATCTTCTTGGCCTTCTTCACCACGCGCGGGTCGGCGGTGAACACGCCGTCCACGTCGGTGTAGATCTCGCACACCTCGGCGTCGAGCGCCGCGGCCAGCGCGACGGCCGTGGTGTCGGACCCGCCGCGGCCCAGCGTGGTGATGTCCTTCTTGTCCTGCGAGACGCCCTGGAAGCCGGCGACGATGGCGATGTTGCCCTCGTCGAGCGCCGTACGGATACGGCCCGGGGTGACGTCGATGATCCGGGCTTTGTTGTGGACCGAGTCGGTGATGACGCCTGCCTGGCTGCCGGTGAAGCTCTGGGCGCTGTGGCCCAGGTTCTTGATCGCCATCGCCAGCAGGGCCATGGAGATCCGCTCTCCGGCGGTCAGCAGCATGTCGAACTCTCGCCCGCTGGGCATCGGAGATACCTGCTCGGCGAGATCGATCAGCTCGTCCGTCGTGTCGCCCATCGCGGAAACGACGACGACCACCTGGTGGCCGTTCTTCTTCGCTTCCACGATCCGCTTGGCGACGCGCTTGATGCCCTCGGCATCGGCTACGGAGGAACCTCCGTACTTCTGCACGACAAGGCCCACGTGCGCTCCTCGCTCAGTCCGTCTCTGCACCGCACTACTGCGGTCGGCTCAGTCTAACGAGCGGCCGGATTTCCCTTCCGGAGTGTCGCATCGTGAGATGTCCCGCTCACGACGTGATCACTCCGGGCTGTCAGGTGGCAAGGGGTCCGGCCGCTCCGAGACGGCACCTGCCCGGACCGGAGCCCCGCCACTCGGAACGTGCCCCAGCTCACACCGGGGAGGGGGCGGAAAACGGAAGGCCGGACGGGCGGTGACGGGCTACTTGACCGTGCGCAGCCCGAGCGGTCCGGCGATCTCCTCCGCCATCACCTTGCCGGCCTCCTCCGCGAGCACTTCCTCGCCGAGGTCCTGGTCGGTGTCGAGGCCGTTCAGCTCCTCCAGGGGCTGGTTCAGCCGGACGTGGGCGACCACGGACTGCAGGGCACGCAGGGTCGCGGAGGCGGTGGAGCCCCAGTTCGAGAAGTAGGAGAACTGCCACCACCACAGGGCCTCCGTGGTGCGGCCCGCGCGGTAGTGGGCCATGCCGTGGCGCAGGTCGGTGATGACGTCGGCGAGGTCGTCGGAGATGCGCGCCGGGACGGGGGCCTTGCGCGGCTCGTACGGGTCGAAGACCTCGGAGTAGACGTCGATCGGCTCCAGCATCACGGCGAGGCGCTCGCGGAGTTCGTCCACGTCCGCCTCCGGGCCGAGGTCAGGCTCGTAGCGCTCCTCGGGAACGATGTCCTCGTGCGCCCCGAGACGGCCGCCGGCCAGCAGGAGCTGGGAGACCTCGAGAAGGAGGAAGGGCACGGCCGAGTCCGGCTCGTCGCCCTTGGCCACCTCGGTGACGGCGACCAGGAAGCTCTCCACCTGGTCCGCGATCTGGACCACGAAGTCGTCGGGGTCCTGGCTCGTCTCGTGCAGCGTGGCGTCAGACATCTAGAAGTCGTCTCCCCTCGAAGGCGCGGCCGAGTGTGACCTCGTCCGCGTATTCCAGGTCGCCACCCACCGGGAGGCCGCTGGCCAGGCGGGTGACCTTGAGGCCCATGGGCTTGATCATGCGGGCGAGATACGTGGCCGTGGCCTCGCCCTCCAGATTCGGGTCCGTGGCCAGGATGAGCTCGGTGACCGTGCCGTCGGCGAGGCGGGCCAGGAGCTCCCTGATCCGCAGGTCGTCCGGGCCGACGCCCTCGATCGGGCTGATCGCGCCGCCGAGCACGTGGTACTTCCCCCGGAACTCACGTGTGCGCTCGACCGCGACGACGTCCTTGGGCTCCTCCACCACGCAGATCACCGAGAGGTCCCGGCGCGGATCGCGGCAGATGTTGCACAGCTCCTCCTGCGCGACGTTGCCGCAGGTCGCGCAGAAGCGGACCTTCGCCTTGACCTCCATGAGGGCCTGTGCGAGCCGGCGGACGTCCGTGGGCTCCGCCTGCAGGATGTGGAAGGCGATCCGCTGCGCGCTCTTGGGACCGACGCCGGGGAGCCGCCCCAGTTCGTCGATGAGGTCCTGAACAACGCCTTCGTACAACGGACTGCCTTTCCGAGTGCTGCGGTACCGCCTGGTCCCGTCCTACTGTTTCTTCCTGGTGCGTACGGTAGTTGGATGCCGCCGGTCTTAGAAAGGCAGACCGGGGATGCCGCTGCCGCCGCCGAGCCCCTGGGTGAGCGGGCCGAGCGTCTGCTGCTGGAGCGCCTGCGCGTTCTCGTTCGCCGCGTGGACGGCCGCGACGATCAGGTCGGCGAGTGTCTCGGTGTCCTCGGGGTCGACCGCCTTCGGGTCGATCACCAGGGCGCGGAGCTCTCCGGAGCCCGTCACGGTCGCCTTGACCAGGCCGCCGCCCGCCTGGCCCCCGACCTCCGTCCGCGCCAGTTCCTCCTGCGCGTTCGCCAGGTCCTGCTGCATCTTCTGGGCCTGCTGCAGCAACTGCTGCATGTTGGGCTGGCCACCACCGGGAATCACGATCAGCTCCTGGTTTCGAGTACGGCTGTCCGAGCGCTTCTTCCTGTCCAGCACGAGCCTACGTGGTCCAAGGGCCCGTCGCCCAAGCACTCTTTCGAGTGACATCACAGCGGCGCCTATACCTGATCAAGGCCCACTTCCGGGCGGAAAAGCCGGTAAACCCGGTCCATCGCCACCCATTGGGCGGTAGGAAGGGGGCTGCGTATTTGCACCACGCGTCACAGGACGTCACGCACTGCACGCACCGCCGGTGCCGTCACCGCCGTCACCGACGCCACCGTCGTCCGTCATCAGCGTCGTCAGCGTCGTCAACTAGGGAGTGCCGGGTGAGTCAGCCGGAGATGCAGCCGGAGGGGCCGCTCCAGGACGGGCGGAGCGAGGGCGCGGCGGGTCTGCGGCCGGGCGACCTGACCGGTCGGCCGTTTCCGCTCGGCGACTGGGGGGAGCCCGCCGAGCGGCTCCACGAGCTCTACCGCTGGGTGGAGCAGGGAGCGCTCGACACGGCCGCCTGGTATCTCTCCGACCGCGTGTGGAAGCGGTGGGCGGCGCGTGTGCTGCGGTCCGGGGCCACGCTGGGCGCCGTCGCCGGGGCCGCGCTGCCGCTGCTCGACCTCACCGGATCGGTGCGGGGTGCGGCCCCGTGGGGTTATCTGGCGCTGCTGCTCGCGGTCTCCTGCGTCGGCGTCGACCGGTTCTTCGGTGTGACCTCCGGATGGATAAGGGACGTGGCCACGGCGCAGGCCGTGCAGCGGCGGCTCCAGGCGCTGCAGTTCGACTGGGCCTCCGAGAGCGTCCGGGAGGTCCTCGGGCCCGCCGACGGAACGGCCAGCGAGGCGGCCGACCGGTGCATCGGGGTGCTGCGCAGGTTCTCCGAGGACGTCACGGAGCTGGTGCGCACCGAGACGGCGGACTGGATGGTGGAGTTCCGTACGGGACCGGCGCCGCTGGGCATCCAGTCCTCGGCGGTGGGAGCGCCCCGCCCCGACGGCCCTCCGCTGAACGGCCGTACCCCGCTGCCGCCGGGCACCCGCCCGAACATGCCCCGCCAGCGCCCGCCCGAGCCCCGGTAGCCGGACGCCACCGCCTCACCCGGCTCCGCAGATCCTCAGCCCGACCGGCGTCCCGCAGGGGAGATGGCCGTGGGTGCGGACGACGTCCTGGCCGCTGCCCCGGCCGATGTAGGAGAGGAAGCTGGAGGCGAGGGAGTCGGCCGGCGGCTGTCCGTAGGTGTAGGCGTACTCGATCTCGCGGTACGGGTAGTCCGAGGTGCCGTGCTCCAGGTCCTCGACGGAGGCGGCGTGACCGTCGAGGCTGACGCGGTGCAGGCCCTCGTGGCCGGTGGCGCCGTTGAGTTCGCTGTAGCCGATCGCGCCGGGCAGCCTGGCGACCGTGTCGAGCACCTGCTCGGTGGAGTCGAGTTCGCACCGCACGACCGGTGTCGTCGTATCGTCCTTGTGGACACAGTCGAGCGAGGAGTTGGCGATCTCGCCGCGCCCGAGCACCCGGCGCTGGAACACCTGCCGGGTACCGGAGTTGGCGTCCCGGCTGACCAGGAGGACGGGTCTGTCGGGTCCGCCGAGCTGCTTCCAGTTCGTGATCTCGCCGCGGTACAGCCGCCGTACGTCGGTCAGCGATAGGTTCCTGACCGGGACGGCGTCGTTGACGACCAGCGTGAACACCGACACCGCGATCCTGTTCTCCCGCAGGTGCGGGAGGTCTCCCGGCTTGGGTCCGTCGGAGAGCGCGACCAGGGCCGGGGACCCCTTCGCCGACGCCCGCCCCGCCGCGTCGAGTTCGCGCACACCGGCCGTGCTGCCGTGCGCGTCCACCGTGATCGTCGCGCCCCGGCAGTCGTGCTCGTACTTCTCGGCCAGTTCGCGCGCCACCGGTTCGAAGGCGGTCGAGCCCGTGACGGCCAGCGTGCCCCGCTCGCAGCCGATCGGGGGCGGGGTGTCCTCGCGCAGCACGACGATCGCGGCGAGCGTGACGACGCACACCGTCAGCAGGACGGTGATCAGCCGCGCGGCCCGGCTGAACAACGGGACCCGCGGGATGCGCAGCGTGCCGTTCTCATAGCCGATACCCGCGGCCGGGGTGAAGTGGTCCATCAGGTGGTCGGTGCCGGGCGGCTGGGTCACCGACACACCGCGGATGGTGCGGTCGGTGAACACCGCGGTCAGGCCGTGCCGTTCGCGGCTCGTGTAGTCCTCCGCGCCGATGCTCCGCGAGCCGTCGTTCTCGATGCGCAGCAGCACCAGGGTGGCGTCGGACATGCCGGGTGTCTCGTCGAACAGGCCGAGCCGCACGTTCGCGCGCCCCGAGCGGACGCCGTCGCCGATGGGGTTGTCCATCTGGACGCGGTAGCCGACCCGCTTGCGGCGCGGCACCCTCCGCTCGTACCAGACCATCACGGCGGAGGAGACGACACCGATCACGGCGGTCCCGACGGCCACCACGTTCTCTGCGCTCAGCCACTCCACGTGAGCCACTCCCCCGAGCCCTGCCCTGCGGTGCGGTGCGGTGCGGTGCGGTGCGGTCACCGTACGGCTCCGGCCGGAAACAGCCCGTATACGGGAAGTGAACTTCGACGGGGAGTACCCGCGGAGGGGCTCAGCCGCTCTTCGTGTAGGCCAGCGACTCGTTCGTGCTGATGTTCACCCGGTTCAGCCGGCCGTCCGTCAGGAGGGTGACCTCGGTGGCGGCGCCCGGGTTGCAGGACGGCGATGCGCCGACGGTGACCCGGGAGGGGCCGATCTCCAGCGGTCCGCCGGGGCCCGGGGCCTGCGTCAGGTCGGCCTCGAAGACGCAGTGGTAGCCGGCCGAGCCGTCCGCGGTGATCGTCAGCACCGTGTCGCCGACGTCGCCCTGCCGGATCGTCATCCGGCGCGTGTGATGGCCGGTGCTGTTGTCGATGACGCCGTCCCAGGTGCCGATGAACGCCTCCGGAACGGTGCCCGCCTGCGTCGTCCGGGCGCCCGGCGACTCCGGGGTGCCGCTGGCCGGAACCTGCGAGGCGCTCTGGCCCGGTGTCGTCGGCGCTCCGGAGGCGGAGCCGGACGCCTTGGGGTCGTCCTGGCCGCCGCCCCCTCGCCCGTTCAGCATCGCGTACACGCTGCCGCCCGCGCCGAGCGCGACGACCAGGGCCACGACCACGAGGAGGGCCGTGGACCGGCCGGTCCGCCGCGCGGGCTCCGGACCGAGCGGGGCGACACCGGGACCGTACGGAGGGGTCGCGCCGTACGGCGGGGTCGCGCCGCCGGGACCGTACGGCTGGGCGGCCGTACCCGGTCCGTAGGGAGGCGTCGAACCGTACGGCGGCTGGGCCGCACCCCACCCGGCCTGCGGGTAGCCGTACGCGGGGTGGGCCGGGCCCTGGCCGGAGGGACCCGGGTGCTGCTGCGGATAGCCGTAGGCGGGGTGCGGGCCGGCCGGCGCCGCCGGGGGAGGCGTCGCGCCGGCGCCCCCGATCACGGTCGGCAGATGGTTCACGGGGCCGGGCTGCCCCGGAGGGGGCGGAGTGGCACCCCCCTCGGCGGGCGCGGGCGCGTGCTCCGGGGACGCCTCGGAGGACGCGGCGGGCGCCGAGGAGGAGGCCGAGGGCGTCGAGGAGGAGGCGGAAGCCGAGGCGGAGGGCGCACCGGCGGGCGGCTTGGAGAGATCGGGGGCGGCGACGGGCGCGGGCGGCAGAGCGGGAAGGGCACCGGGCGCCGGAGCGCCGGCCGGGAGCTGCGGCGGTCCCTGGTCCGGGTTCTCCGTGTCCAGCAGCCGTACGGCGTGCCGCCCGAGCTGGGCCACCAGCGAACCGGGCAGCCAGGGGTCGAGGGTGCGGCCCTCCGCGACGGTGTCCTCGGCGCCCGTGCGCTCCAGGATCTCGTCGAGACCGGGCCGGGCGGCGGGATCCTTGCGCAGACAGTCCCGTACGAGGTCGGCGAGGCCCTCGGGCACCCCTGTCAGGTCGGCCTCCTCCTGCGCGATGCGGAACATCATGGCGTGCACACCGCTGTTGGCCGCGCCGAAGGGAAGGGTGCCGGTGGCCGCGTACGACAGGACCGAGCCGAGGCAGAAGATGTCGCACGCGGGCGTGACGCGGTCGCCGCGCACCTGCTCGGGTGCCATGAACCCGGGCGAGCCGACGAGCGCCCCGGTGTGGGTCAGGCCGCCGTCCGTCACCGTCTCCAGGGCGCGGGCGATGCCGAAGTCGATGACGCGGGGGCCGTCGATGGTGACGAGGACGTTCGAGGGCTTGAGGTCGCGGTGGATCAGGCCCGCAGTGTGGATGTCCTGGAGCGCGTGCGCGAGGCCCGCCGCGAGGATGCGCACCGACCGCTCGGGCAGGGCTCCGTGATCGCGTCCGACGACGGCCTGGAGCGAGGGCCCCGCCACGTAGCCGGTCGCGACCCACGGGATCGGGGCCTCGGTGTCCGCGTCCAGCACGGGCGCGGTCCAGAGCCCGCCGACCCGGCGGGCGGCCTGCACCTCCTGGCGGAAGCGGGCCCGGAACTCCTCCTGCTCGGCGAGTTCCGGCCGGACGAGTTTGACGGCGACCGTACGTCCCCGGTCGGACCGCGCGAGATAGACGTGGCCCATCCCTCCGGCGCCGAGTCGCGCCAGCAGCCGGTACGCCCCGATCTGCTGCGGATCCCCCGCCCCCAGCTTCTCCATGGCAGTGCCCACCCTCCCCCATATGTGTGCAACAGACCGAGGATAGTGCGCCGTACGGGAAGCCGGGCGGGGCGGTGTCTACGGTTCCGTCACGACTGGTGCCGTTTGGGTAACAGGGCCCGCCGTTGTCCTTGACGCCCCCCGCCGAGCACCGGCCCCCGAGCGGGCCCCGGGCGTCCGTGCCCGGGGGGCCGCTGCGGGATCCGCCGCGGTCCCGCGCACCCACGGCCGCGACCGCGCCCGGACTCCGTGACGGTGCGGCGCACCTCCCGGCCAAGCCCGACAGTCTGTCGCGGAAAGCCCCCGACCACAGACAGGACGCCGATATCGCGCCCGGTCCGTGGACATTTACGCTTCGCCGCATGACCCCTCAGCCCAACCCCCAGGCCGGCGCCGCCGTGAAGGCCGCGGACCGCGCGCACGTGTTCCACTCCTGGTCCGCGCAGGAGCTCATCGACCCGCTCGCCGTCGCCGGCGCGGAGGGGTCGTACTTCTGGGACTACGAAGGCAAGCGGTATCTGGACTTCACCAGTGGGCTCGTCTTCACCAACATCGGCTACCAGCACCCGAAGGTCGTCGCCGCGATCCAGGAACAGGCCGCGACCCTGTCCACCTTCGCGCCCGCCTTCGCCGTCGAGGCGCGTTCCGAGGCGGCCCGGCTGATCGCCGAGCGGACCCCGGGCGACCTGGACAAGATCTTCTTCACCAACGGCGGCGCGGAGGCCGTCGAGAACGCCACGCGGATGGCCCGGCTGCACACCGGCCGCCCGAAGGTGCTCTCCGCCTACCGCTCGTACCACGGCGCCACCTCCACGGCGATCAACCTCACCGGTGACCCGCGGCGCTGGCCGAACGACATCGGCGCGGCCGGTGTCGTCCACTTCTGGGCGCCGTACCTGTACCGCAGCCCCTTCCACTCCGACAGTGAGAAGCAGGAGTGCGAGCGCGCGCTCCAGCACCTGGAGGACACGATCGCCTTCGAGGGGCCCGGCACCATAGCCGCCGTGATCCTGGAGACGATCCCGGGCACCGCGGGCATCATGACGCCGCCGGCCGGCTACCTCGCCGGAGTGCGCGAGATCTGCGACCGGTACGGGATCGTCTTCGTCCTGGACGAGGTCATGGCCGGGTTCGGCCGCACCGGCAAGTGGTTCGCGGCGGACCACTACGAGGTGACGCCGGACCTGATGACCTTCGCCAAGGGCGTGAACTCCGGCTACGTGCCGCTGGGCGGCGTGGCGATCTCCTCCGCCATCGCCGAGACCTTCGCGCGGCGGCCGTACCCGGGCGGGCTCACCTACTCCGGGCACCCGCTGGCCTGTGCCGCCGCGGTGGCGACGATCAACGTCATGGAGGAGGAGGGGATCGTCGGCCAGGCGGCCACGATCGGCGAGACCGTCCTCGGACCGGGGCTGCGCGCGCTGGCCGAGCGGCACCCGAGCGTCGGCGAGGTGCGCGGCACGGGCGTCTTCTGGGCGCTGGAGCTGGTGAAGGACCGGGAGACGCGGGAGCCGCTGGTCCCGTACAACGCCTCGGGCGAGGCGAACGCGCCGATGGCCGCGTTCGGCGCGGCGGCCAAGGCCCGCGGTCTGTGGCCCTTCATCAACATGAACCGCACGCACGTCGTGCCGCCCTGCAACATCACCGAGGCCGAGGCCAAGGAGGGCCTGGCGGCCCTGGACGAGGCGCTGTCGGTGGCTGACGAGCACACGGTGTGAGGCCCTGAGGTCCCCGGGGGTTCCCGCACGGGGTGCTCAGGGTTCCCGGTCCCGGTGGGGGTCGGTCGTGGCGGTTTCCCGCGCCCCTTCGGGGTGGCGGGGAGTCGGGCGGCCGGCCCCCACGGCGTATGGTGTCCTGCTCGAAGAGATACGCGAGTAGACACGCGCACCGACCCACGCGACGGGGAGTGAGACCACCACCATGGCCGGCACCGGCGGCAGTGGCGCCGTAACACGCAGCACCCTGCGGCAGCAGATCGCGGACGCGCTCCGTGACGAGGTGCTCGGCGGGCGCCTCCGGCCCGGCCAGGAGTTCACGGTGAAGGAGATCGCCGAGCAGTACGGCGTGTCCGCCACCCCGGTCCGCGAGGCCCTGGTCGACCTGTCGGCCCAGGGGCTGCTGGACGCGGACCAGCACCGCGGCTTCCGCGTCCACGAGTACTCAGGCGCCGACTACCGCGGCATGATCGAGGCGCGCAGCCTGATCACGGAGGGCATGTTCCAGAGCCTCGTGGCGAGCGGCATGCCGCAGGCGGACGACCCCCGCGCGCTCGCCGCCCTCGCGGCCGTCCGGCGCCGCGGCGAGGAGGCCCAGCGCGCGGCCGCGGCCGGAGACCTGAACATCCTCATCGGCTACGACCTCCGTTACTGGCGCGAACTCAGCAACCTGTTCGGCAACGCCTACCTCGCCGACTTCCTGCACCGGATGCGGGTCCAGTCATGGGTCTGCACGGTCCAGCACCTGCGCCACGTCTCCGATCTCAAGGGCCACCTGTGGTCCGGCCACACCGAGTTGGTGGACGCCCTCGCGCGCCGCGACGCCGACGGTGCGCGGGCCATCGTGACGGCGTACAACGAGCACGCGCTCACCCTCATCGAACGCCTCGACGCCCCCTGAGACGCGGCCCCGGGGACCGGATCGTCCCGTTCCCGTGTTTGGCGGCGTCCTGTGCGGGTGATCGGGAGGATGGGGGCGCGGCCCCCGGAAAGGGACAACCCCGGCCGCCCGGCGGCCCAGTTGCGCACCGGCCTCTTCACAGGACCGCCACGCGCACTACGCTGCCCTGACCACCCTGCACCCCAAGGAGCAAGAGGAGCCGTCTGTTGGCCTGTGACCTGTGGTTGGTCCCGCTCGTCGACGTGCTGTGCCACACCCCCGACAACCCCTTCGCCGAGGAACTGGCGCTCTACGACAAGGTGCTCGCCGAGGCCGGGCTTCCGCCGGTCCCGGTGTACGCGTACATGCCGGGCCTGTCGGGTGACGTGGCCCCGGTCGCCGGCTTCGACTACGACGCGCTGCACTTCCTGCGCCGCGCCTACCTGCTCCAGATGTGCGGCCTCGCGGTGGCGCCGGTCGACGAACTCGGCGGCGACTACGAGCAGTTGCTGGAGATGTTCGAGACGAACGCCCAGCAGTCCCATCTGGTCTGGCACTACGACCACGCGGGCGCCTACGTCCCGGTGGACTTCCCGCACCCGCTGGCCAACGACGAACTCCTCGCGGGCGGCGGTCCGCTGGGCTCGTCCCAGGTTCTCCTGCGCGAACTCGAGTTCGTGGCACCCTCGATCGGCATCGACCCGGCGAACCCGCCGGCGCCGCCGCAGCCCCCGACCGCCCCGACGGAGCTGGAGGAGCCCGCCGCTCCGGCCCCCTACGACTCCAGCCCCTTCGCCCGTGAGCGGCACGTGTGGCTGGGGCTCCACGCGGCGGCGACCCGGAGCCTCGCCCAGGGCTCGATGATCGTCTTCAGCTAGGCCCTTCCGCCGTCCCGGTGCGGGGCCCTGTAGGGCGCGGGGCCCCGCCACGTGCGGGGCCCGTCCGGCGCGGCCCTGGCCCCGCACCCGGCCCGGCGCCCGGTCCCGCACCACCGGAAGGACGGCATTCGCCCGGCCGTCAGTCGAGCTGGGACAGGCCCTTGTGGAGGTCCTCGGCGTTCATGACGGGAGTGAACTCCACCCGGGCACCGAGCGTCATGAAGAAGGGCTCGGCGATCACCGGCATCTGGCTGCTGTCCTGCATGTCGAAGACCATGTAACAGGTGCGGCTGCCCTCGTGGGCCGTGAAGTAGGCCGATTCGGGCTTCAGCCGGTCCATCGTCTTCTGCATCAGCTTCGGCAGCTCTCCGCTGCGGATGAGCTCGTTGGTCCTGTCCGTGTCCATCGTCGCCTTGAGCATGACGCGCATCGCACTCTCCTTGTCCGTCGGTCGACGCACGCAGAAGCCCCCGGAACGTGCGCTTCGAGACTGTTCCCTGCGCCGTCGGCGCCCTCACCGCGGCGGCCCGGACGTCACTCTCTCCAGTGAGGTCCGGGCCGCCGCGCCCGGCGCCGCGAGGCCGGGACCGGTCTTCTTCCGAGGCCTGCGGATACGCGTGCGCCCCCGGCCGTCGGCCGGGGGCGCACGCGTGGACAAGGCGCTCCCGCTGAGCGCGGGACGACCGCTCCGCTAGATGAACGAGTTGACCTCGATCGTCTCGGTGCGGCCCGGTCCGACGCCGATGGCGGAGATCGGGGCGCCCGACATCTCCTCCAGCGCCTTCACGTAGGCCTGCGCGTTCTTCGGGAGGTCACCGAAGGTCTTCGCCTTGGTGATGTCCTCCGACCAGCCGGGCAGGGTCTCGTAGATCGGCTTCGCGTGGTGGAAGTCGGTCTGGGAGTACGGGAGTTCCTCGACGCGCTTGCCGTCGATCTCGTACGCCACGCAGACCGGGATCTCCTCCCAGCCGGTCAGGACGTCCAGCTTGGTGAGGAAGAAGTCGGTCAGACCGTTCACGCGGGTCGCGTAGCGGGCGATGACCGCGTCGAACCAGCCGCAGCGCCGGTCACGGCCGGTCGTGACACCGCGCTCGCCGCCGATGCGCCGCAGCGCCTCGCCGTCCGCGTCGAAGAGCTCGGTCGGGAACGGACCCGAGCCGACCCGGGTCGTGTACGCCTTGAGGATGCCGATGACCCGGCTGATCTTGGTCGGGCCGACGCCGGCGCCCGTGCAGGCGCCGCCCGCGGTCGGGTTCGACGAGGTCACGAACGGATACGTGCCGTGGTCGATGTCCAGCAGCGTGCCCTGGCCGCCCTCGAAGAGCACGACCTTGTCCTGCTCCAGCGCCTGGTTGAGGATCAGGACGGTGTCCGCGACGTACGGCTTGAGCCGGTCCGCGTAGCTCAGCAGCTCCTCGACGACCTGGCTCGCCTCGATGGCGCGGCGGTTGTAGAGCTTGGTGAGCAGCTGGTTCTTGACCTCGAGGGCCGCCTCGACCTTCTGGGTGAGGATCGACTCGTCGTAGAGGTCCTGGATGCGGATGCCCACGCGGTTGATCTTGTCCGCGTAGGTCGGACCGATGCCGCGTCCGGTGGTGCCGATCTTCCGCTTTCCGAGGAAGCGTTCCGTCACCTTGTCGACAGTGACGTTGTAAGGCGTGATGATGTGAGCGTTTCCGCTGATCAGCAGCTTGGAGGTGTCGACGCCGCGCTCGTTCAGTCCGTTCAGCTCGGAGAACAGGACGGACGGGTCGACGACGACTCCGTTGCCGATCACCGGAGTGCACTCCGGCGTGAGGATTCCGGAAGGGAGGAGGTGGAGGGCGTATTTCTGGTCGCCCACGACTACCGTGTGGCCGGCGTTGTTGCCGCCCTGGTAGCGCACCACGTAGTCCACGGATCCACCGAGCAGATCGGTGGCCTTTCCCTTGCCTTCGTCACCCCACTGAGCACCGAGCAGCACAAGTGCGGGCACAGGCGTACACCCCTTCCGGGCGGGGCATGTCCAAGGTCGGGGACGTACGCGGCCGTGGCTACGGCTGCGCACACCGGCGACCACCATTGGCCGCGACCGTCGGACCGGATGCCCCGGAATAGACGAAGCCCCTGGCGCAAAGGCGCAAGGGGCTCTTGCAGAAAGATGCTACCCGAGGAAGCGAGGCAGGACCGAGGTGGCGGCTTCCGACCAGCTCCTGGTGGTCATCGACCCGGTCGCCCGGCGGACGGACGGCGAGTCCGTCCGGATCGCGAAAGACGTGCTCAGCGCGGGTGCGGCGACGAAGGTGTGCCTCCCGGAAGGGCCCGAGGAATTTGCCCGGGCGCTGATCCGCCGGGGTGCGCGCCGACCCGTCGTCATCGGTGACGACGGTGCCCTGCTGCGCGCGGTGTCCCTGCTGCACCGGCGGCGTGAACTCGCCGCGTGCGCGCTGTCCTTCGTGCCCGTGGGCGGCGCGCTGTCGCTGTCCGGTTCGCTCGGGGTGCCGATGGGGGCGGTCGCGGCGGCGCGGGCGGTCCTCGAAGGGGCCGAACGGCGGCTCGACCTGCTCGTGGACGACAGCGACGGCGTGGTGCTAGGCGCGCTGCGCATCCCCTCGCTGCCCGCCCGGTCCCCGGCCCCGGTGCCCGCGGGAGCGCCCGGGGAGGAGACCGGGGGACATCCGTGGCTGCGCACCTGCCAGTCCCTCGTACGGACCCTCGCCTCCCGGCCGTCCCGGCCGGCCTCCGCGCCCGCGACGGGGCCCTCCCGGCTGCGGATCGAGGTCGACGGGGTGTGCGTGGTGGACCTGGACCAGCCCGTGGAGGCCGTGTCCGTGACACCGGGAGGTTCCGGGACCGGCGCCGAGATCGAGGTCCGCGCGGCGACCGTGGGGGCCGGGTCCTCGCCCCTGCGCCTGCTGGGCCACAAGGTCACCGTCTCGGGCGCCGACTTCCGCTACGGCGCGGACTCGGTGGTGAGCGGCCCGGTCCGGACCCGGACCTGGACGGTCCGGGAGTCGGCCTGGGGGCTGACCCTGCCGACGACGCCCTGAGAGGACGCGCAGCCTTTCGGGGCGTGGGCCCCGGAGGCAGGGGTTGGTGGCCCGGAGCCGCACGGGTCGGTAGCCCCGGGGGCAGAGGTCGGTGGCCCGGGGGGGCAGGGGTCGGTGGCCCCGGTGACGGAAGGGAACGCCGGTCCGCTCCGACGGGAGCGATCGGCACTCCGGCCGAACACGGCCCAACTGCTCCTGTGCCCGTCGTGGCCCAGCTGCTCCTGTGCCCGTCGTGGCCGGGGTTGTCCTGCGTCGGTCACGGTTCGGGGAGGGGCCGCCCCAGTCACGGTCCGGCGTGTCCGACGCCGGTCACGGGCCGGGGGGCCGGCGCGCGGAAACGGCCCGGGTTCACCGGCGCCCGGAAACGGCCGGGCGGGGCGGGGTCGGGTCCGGTGTCAGCCCGCGTCGCCGAACAGGGTCTCGCGGTGGGCGCGCCAGCGTTCCATCATCGCGGCGATCTCACCGTCGATGAACTCGAAGAACGCGAGCGTCTCGGAGAGCCGCCGCCCGGCGGGGGTCGTGGAGCCGAGGGAGTCGACACCGGCACGCAGGGCCAGTTCCCAGCGCTTGAGCACCGCGTCACGGTTGGTCAGCGCCTCGTACCACTGGTTGCTGTGCACGCGGTAGCGCTCGCGCCGCGAGCCGGGTTCGCGCTCGCGCGAGACCATGTGCTGCTGCGCGAGATAGCGCACCGCGCCGGAGACGGCGGCAGGGCTGACCCGGAGCTGTTCGCCGAGTTCGGCGGAGGTCATGGCGCCCGCGTCTGAGGCCAGCAGCGCGGCGAAGACGCGGGCGGGCATCCGCTGCATCCCGGCCTCGACGAGCTGCGCCGCGAAGCCCTCGACGAACTGCGAGACCGCCTCCGGGTCCCGCTCCGCCGTCCTCGGTTCCGCCATCTCCCGATCATCTCCCCTGCTCACGCATCGCGGTCGAGTGTATCCAGGATTTATACGTTTCCTTAACTTCACAAATTTCTGAAAGAAGCGTACGTTCGGGCCATGACGAAGGCAATCAGCGTCGCCGGACTGCACAAGTCGTTCGGGAAGACGCACGCACTGGACGGACTGGACCTGGAGGTCGAGGCCGGTGAAGTGCACGGTTTCCTCGGCCCCAACGGCTCCGGGAAGTCCACCACCATCCGGGTCCTGCTCGGCCTGCTGCGCGCCGACTCGGGCACGGCCCGCATGCTGGACATGGACCCCTGGGCGGACGCGGTCGAACTGCACCGCCGGGTCGCCTACGTCCCCGGCGACGTCACCCTGTGGCGCAACCTCTCCGGCGGCGAGGTCATCGACCTCTACGGGCGGCTGCACGACGGAGGCCGTTCCCGGCGCGGCGGACGGAGCGGCGGGCGGACCGGCGGCCTCGACCCGGCCCGGCGCGCCGACCTGATCGAGCGCTTCGAACTGGACCCCACCAAGAAGGGCCGCACCTACTCGAAGGGCAACCGTCAGAAGGTCGCCCTCGTCGCCGCCTTCGCCTCGGACGTCGACGTGCTCATCCTGGACGAGCCCACCTCGGGCCTCGACCCGCTGATGGAGGAGGTCTTCCAGAAGTGCGTCCGGGAGGAACGCGACCGGGGCCGCACGATCCTGCTGTCCTCGCACATCCTGAGCGAGGTTGAGGAACTCTGCGACCGCGTCAGCATCATCCGCGCGGGCCGGACCGTCGAGAGCGGCTCCCTCGCCGACCTGCGCCACCTCACCCGCACCAGCGTCACCGCCGAACTCACCGGCCCGCCGAACGGACTGGCGGAACTGCCCGGCGTCCACGAACTCGACGTCCAGGACACCGGAATCCGGCACGACGGGGCCGCATGCCGGGTCCGGTTCCAGGTCGACAGCGACCGGCTGAACGCCGTCCTGCGCTCGCTGACCGACTCCGGCGTACGGTCCCTGACCTCGACCCCGCCGACCCTGGAGGAGCTGTTCCTGCGGCACTACCAGGACGACGTCCACACGGACGGACCCGAGAGCGCGGTGGCCCGATGACCGCCACGACCGCGGGCACCTACGCCACACGCGTCGGCGGCTCCCGCCCCCTGGCCGGCACCGGCACCCTGCTGCGCTTCGCGCTGCGCCGCGACCGCGTGATGATGCCGCTGTGGATCGGCGTGACCGCGCTGATGGTGCTGTCCCTGCCGGCGTCGCTGGAGAGCGTCTACAGCACCCCCGCCGAACGGGCCGCCCTGGCCCGGCAGATGCTCGCCAACAACTCCCTGCGCGCCACCTACGGACCGGTGTTCGGCGACTCGCTCGGCGGACTCACCGCCTGGCGCATCGGCGTCTACGCCGGAATCCTCGCCGCCGTCATGAGCCTGGTCGTCGTCGTACGGCACACCCGGGACGAGGAGGAGAGCGGGCGCCAGGAACTTCTCTCCGCCGCGATGGTCGGACGGCGGGCCCCGCTGACCGCCGCCCTGCTCGCGGCGCTCGTCGCCAACGGCGTCCTCGCCCTCCTCGTCACGGCCGGCCTCGCCGGGCAGGGCGCCGCCGGGGCCCTGGCGCTGGGGCTCGCGATCGGCGCGACCGGGATGGTCTTCGCGACCATGGCCGCGATCGTCGCCCAGCTCACGGAGAGCGGGCGGCTCGCCAAGGGGCTGACGGGCGGGCTGATCGGCGCCGCCTTCGTCCTCAGGGCGGCCGGTGACTCCGCGACCGACGACGGCTCGTCGGTGCTGACCTGGCTCTCACCCGTCGGCTGGCTGGAGAACGTCCGCGCCTTCGCGGACGAACGCTGGTGGGTCCTGCTCCTGTTCGCCGCGGCCGTCGCCGCCCAGGGCGCCGCCGCCTACGCGCTCGCCGGACGGCGCGACGTGGGCATGAGCTTCCTGCCCACCCGGCCCGGTCCCACGGCCGGCCGTCTCGGCACCGCCGGGGCGCTGGCCTGGCGGCTGCAGCGCGGCGCGGTGCTCGGCTGGAGCCTCGGCTTCCTCGCGGCGGGCGCCGCGTTCGGCGGCATCACGAAGGGGGCCGCCGACCTGGTCGGCGAGAACGCCAAGACCCGCGAGATCATCGAGCGGATGGGCGGACAGGCCGGGATCACCGACGCGTTCCTCGCCGCCATGGTGAACATGCTGGGCATGGTCGCCGCCCTCTACATCGTCGCCTCCGTGCTGCGGCTGCACGGCGAGGAGACCTCCCAGCGCGCCGAACCCCTGCTCGCCGCCGCCGTCGGCCGGCTCCGCTGGGCCGGCGGACACCTCGTCCTCGCCTTCGGCGGCACGGTCCTGATCATGCTGCTCGGCGGACTCGGTCTCGCCCTCGGCTACGGCGCCGAATCCGGCGCCATCCTCGGCGCCTGTCTCGTCCAGGTCCCGGCGATCTGGACCCTGGGCGGCCTCGCCGTCCTGCTGTACGGCCTCTCGCCCCGGGTCGCCCCGGGCGCTTGGGCCGCGGCGGGCCTCGCCCTCGTGCTCGGCTGGATCGGCCCCGCCCTGAAGATCCCGCAGGCCGTCATGGACCTCTCCCCCTTCGGCCACCTGCCGAAGCTTCCGGGCGGCACCATGACCTGGACACCCGTCCTCGTCCTCACCGCGATCGCGGCGGCCCTGACGGCGGCGGGCCTCGCCTGCCTGCGCCGCCGGGACCTCTCGACCTGAGAAACCCGGCGACGCGACCCGCCGAGTCGGGCGGTCACGCCGCCGGGCCGAAGCGGTGTATGACCGTCCGCCGCCGGGCCTGAGCGGCGTACGCCCGCCCGCCGCCGGGCCGGATCGCCGAACCGGTCGTGCCGCCGGGCGGAAACGGTGAACGGTCTCCCGGCGGAAGCGGGGAGCCGTCCGCCGGGCGGAAGTGGCGGGGCGTCCGCCGGGCGGAAGTGGCGGGCCGTCCGGCGAACGGAGCGGCGGGCCGCGTCAGACCTCCACCGACAAGGCCTCCAGTCCCCGGATCACGAAGTTCGGGCTGCGGACCGGCTCCTCGGCGAGGCTGAGGGTGGGGGCCTTCGTCAGAAGCGCGCTCATGGACGCGGCCAGCTCGATCCGGGCCAGCGGAGCCCCGATGCAGTAGTGGATCCCCGCGCTGAACGAGATGTGCGGGTTCTCCGCCCGGCCGAGGTCCAGCGTGTCCGGGTCCCGGAACACCGCGGCGTCACGGTTCGCGGACCCGAAGAGCATCGCGATCTCCGCCCCCCGCGGCACCGTCGTACCGTCGATCTCGATGTCGTCCAGCACCCAGCGCTCGAACAGCTGGAGCGGGGTGTCGTAACGCATCAGCTCCTCCACCGCCGTGGGGATCAGCGCATGGTCCGCCCGCAGCCTCGCGAGCTGCTCCGGATGCCGGAACAGGGTCCACCAGCCGGTCACGGTCGCGTTGACCGTCGCCTCGTGCCCCGCGTTGAGCAGCAGCACGCAGGTGGAGATCATCTCCTGCTCGGTGAGCCGGTCGCCCTCGTCGTGCGCGGCGATGAGCCCCGAGATCAGATCGTCCCCCGGCTCCTTGCGACGGGCCTCGATCAGCCCCCGCAGGTACTCGGTGAACTCGACCGACGCCCGCACCGCCTTGCGCGCCACGTCCTCCGGGGGATTCAGCTCGTACATCCCGCAGATGTCCGCCGACCAGGGCCGCAGCGGCTCCCGTTCGGACTCCGGGACACCCAGCATCTCCGCGATCACCGACACCGGCAGCGGCTCGGCCACGTCGGCCAGCAGATCCCCGCCGCCGGCCTCCACCAGCCGGTCGACCAGCTCGCCGGCCAGCCGCTCCACGTACGGCTTCAGCCGCTCGACCGTGCGGGGTGTGAACGCCTTCGACACCAGCCGCCGGATCCGCGTGTGGTCCGGGGGCTCCAGATCGAGCATCCCGTGATCGTTGAGCACGTGGAACGGTTCGTGCTCCGGCGGCGCCGTCCGCCCGAAGTCCTCGTGCGTGAACCGGTGCTGATACGTCCGGCCGAGCCGGCGATCCCGCAGCAGGGCCGACACATCCGCGTGGTGCGGCACCAGCCACTGGTTCGTCGGCTCGTAGTAGTGCACCCGGCCCCGCGCGCGCAGTTCCTCGTACGCCGGGTACGGGTCCGCCAGGAACGCCGGATCCCAGGGGTCGAAGGCCCGCGTACTCTCCAAAGCTGCCATGAACGGACGCTAGCCCGGCCCACCCCCCGCTGACCAGGGCCGACCCGGGCCACGGGCACCGGATGCCGTCATCTGGGGGTGACCAGCCGCGCCTCGTACGCGAACACCGCCGCCTGGGTCCGGTCCCGCAGCCCCAGCTTCACGAGGATGCGGCTGACATGGGTCTTGATCGTCGACTCCGCGACGACGAGCCGCTCGGCGATCTCCGCGTTCGACAGACCCTGCGCGATCAGCACCAGCACCTCCGTCTCCCGGTCGGTCAGATCCCCGTAGGAGCCGTGCGCCGACGCCGGCAGTCTCGGCTCCTCCGCGAGCTTGGAGAACTCCGTGATCAGCCGTCTGGTGACCGAGGGGGCGAGCAGCGCCTCCCCGGCCGACACCACCCTGACCCCGTCGGCGAGCTGGCGGGCCGAGGCGTCCTTGAGCAGGAAGCCGGAGGCCCCCGCACGGAGCGCCTGGTACACGTACTCGTCGAGATCGAACGTCGTCAGCACCAGCACCTTCGCGGCACCGTCCGCGGCGACGATCTCCCGGGTCGCGTCGATGCCGTTCATCTCCGGCATGCGGATGTCCATCAGCACGACGTCGGGCTGCAGTTCACGGACCCGGTCCACCGCCTCCCGGCCGTTGACCGCCTCGCCGACCACCTCGATGTCCGGCATCGCGCCGAGCAGTACGGAGAAGCCCTCGCGGACCATCATCTGGTCGTCGGCGATCAGCACGCGGATCGCGCGACCCGTGCCGCCCGTCATCCGTTCTCCTCACCCGACGGCACCGGCAGGAACACCGCCACCTCGTACCCTCCGTCGTCCGTGGCGCCCGTCGTCATCTCGCCGTCCAGCATCGTGACCCGCTCGCGCATGCCCGTGATGCCGTGCCCCGCGCCGTGCGTGGACTTCTCCAGGGTCGTCACCGGCGCGGGGCCGTTGACTATGCGCAGGCCCAGCCCGCCGAGCACGTAGCCGATCTCGACGCGGGCGGAGGCACCCGGCGCGTGCCGCAGGGTGTTGCTCAGGGCCTCCTGGACGATCCGGTACGCCGACAGTTCGACGCCCTGCGGAAGTTCGCGCACCGCGCCGGTGACGACCTTCTCCACGGTCAGGCCCGCCTCCCGCACGTTGGCGAGGAGGCCGTCCAGATCGGCGAGGGTGGGCTGCGGCGCGTCCGGAGCCTCATAGTCCTCGGCTCTGACCACGCCCAGCACCCGGCGCAGCTCGGTGAGCGCCGCCACCGCGTTCTCCCGGATCGTGACGAACGCCTGCTCCAGCTCCGGGGGCGGGTTCTCCACCCGGTAGGGCGCCGCCTCCGCCTGGATGGCGACGACCGACATGTGGTGGGCGACCACGTCGTGCAGCTCGCGGGCGATCGTCGTCCGCTCTTCGAGCAGCGTGCGCCGGGAACGCTCGTGTGCCGTCTCCGACTGGTGGGCCGTCACCTCCTGCTCGGCCTCCTTACGGATGTTCAGGACCGTGACGATCAGGAGGGCGAGAGCCGAGACGAAGAGCAGCGGGAACGTGTTGGCGCTGTAGTAGCCCCCGCCGAAGAACGTCTCGGCCATCAGGCTGTACGCCGCCGTCAGCAGCCACATCCACGCCGCGACGCGGGGCCGCGACCGCAGGGCGACCACCGTCAGCACGATGACATGCGCCAGGAAGCTGCCGGGGGGCCACGGCCAGTCGCTCCAGGCGCCGTCGAACACGGCGACGACCGGGACCGCCGCGATCGAGAGCCAGAAGGCGCCGACCGGGCGGACGAGGGTCGCCAGGACCGGCAGCAGGGCGAGGAACCCGCACAACAGGGCCCCGACCGAACCGCCGCCCGGTCCGCCGGCGGAGGTGTAGCCCGCGGCCATGGCCAGCAGGCCGGCCGCGGCCACCGTCGCGTGCCGGGTCCAGGCGGCGTACCCGCGCAGGGTCGGGGGGAGGCGGCGGGTCACCGGACCGTCCGTGCGCATGCGGGGCAGCGGGCGGTAGGCGAAGGCGTCGTGGAACATGTCCTGCCGCAGGCCGCGCACGGCGTCCGCCGCGAGGCGGTACTCCGGGCTGCGGGGCTTGGCCCCGGCACCGCCGGGGGGCGGGGACGTCGTCTGCGTCTGGGTCGTCTCGGTCACGTTCAGAACGGTAGGCCCGGGCGGGGTGCGGGGTCGTCACCTGCGAGGAGGGTCCTTGGAGGTCCGTCTCAGGTACTACGGGTAGGGCCGGGGGCTCTGGCGGGCGGGGCCGAGGGCTCTGCGGGACGGGGCCGGAGGCTCTGGCGGGCAGGGCCGGGGCTCTGACCAGTAGGGCCCGGCTCTGACCCGTGTAGGGCCGGGGGCCGGGTCAGTAGCCCGTGGGGCGGACCAGGCCCGATTCATAGGCGAAGACGGCCGCCTGGGTGCGGTCACGCAGGCCCAGTTTGACCAGGATGCGGCCGACGTGGGTCTTCACGGTCTGCTCGGCCACCACCAGGCGCTGGGCGATCTCCGCGTTGGAGAGGCCCTGGGCGATGTGGGCCAGGACCTCCGTCTCGCGTTCGGTGAGGTCGCCGACGCGTTGCTTGAGGGGCGTGCGCGGGGTGGTGCCGAGGCGGGAGAACTCGGCGATGAGGCGGCGGGTGATGCCCGGGGCGAGGAGGGCGTCGCCGGCCGCGACGACGCGGACCGCCTCCGCGAGCTGTTCCGCCGAGGCGTCCTTGAGGAGAAAGCCGGACGCGCCGGCGCGCAGCGCCTCGTAGACGTACTCGTCGAGGTCGAAGGTGGTCAGCACCAGGACCTTGATGTGCGGGGTGTCCGTGGTGATGCGGCGGGTCGCCTCGATGCCGCCGAGTTCGGGCATGCGGATGTCCATCAGCACGACGTCCGGGGCGAGTTCGGCGACCTGGCGGACCGCGTCGAGTCCGTCGACCGCCTGACCGATCACCTCGATGCCCGGGTTCGTGTTGAGCAGCACGGTGAACCCCTGGCGGACCATCTGCTGGTCGTCGGCGATCAGTACGCGGATGGTGCCGCTCACGGTCGTCATGGCGTCTCTTCTCCTCGCGGGCCTGTCAGGGGGTCGTCGGTCCGGGCGGCTCCGTCGGCGGGCGCGGTGCCGTTGCCCGGGAGGAAGGCCGCCACCGCGAACCCCCCGCACGACGTCTTCGAGGTCACGAGGGTGCCACCCAGCATCGCCACGCGTTCCCGCATGCCGAGCAGTCCGTGCCCCGCGCCCGGGGAAGGCGGAGCGGGGTACTGGGGCCGCGAGTTGACGACCCTCACCTGAAGTCCCCGCGGGAAGTGCCACAGTTCCACCTTGACCGCGGAACCCGGTGCGTGGCGAAGGGCGTTGCTCAGCGCCTCCTGGATGATCCGGTACGCCGACAGCTCCACGCCGGGGGCGAGCGGGAGCCGTTCGCCCGCGATCTCCGTGGTCACGTCCAGTCCCGCCGCGCGGGTGTTCTCGACCAGGGCGTCCAGACGGCTGAGCGTGGGCTGCGGGGCGTCCGGCGCCACGCCCGCCCCGGCACCGACGCCGTACGGGTCCTCCGGGTTCTCCGAACGCAGCACGCCGAGCACCCGGCGCAGCTCGGTCAGCGCCTCCAGGGCGTTCTGCCGGATGCCCGCCAGGTTCTCCTTCAGCTCCTCGGTCGGATTCTCGACCAGGTGCGGGGCGACCTGTGCCTGGATGGAGATCACCGACATGTGGTGGGCGACCACGTCATGGAGTTCGCGGGCGATGCGGCTGCGCTCCTCCAGGACCGTGCGGCGGGCGCGTTCCTCCTCGGTCAGCGAGGCCTGCTCGACCAGTTGGGTACGGGCCACGCGGCGCCCGTGCAGCGCCGTGCCGAGGACGACGACGGCGGCGAAGGCGATCGCCGCCGACATCCCCGTCGGGTGATAGAGCGGTCCGCCGAGCGGCACGGTCCCCGTCGCGGGGTTGGGTGCATTCCGGGAGGGTCCACCCGACAGACCCTGCAGGGCGTAGGTCGCCAGCGCGGTCAGCGACAGCGCGCCGACGGCGACGCGCGTGGGCGACCGCAGGGCGAGCAGGAAGAGAACGACGGACTGCGCCATGATCGCGGGTGTGCTCCAGGGCCAGTCCGGTCCCGCCGGCGCTCCCGGTCCGTCGATGTTCGCGATCATGCCGACGCGGGCGACGACGGCCGCGACCACGGTGGCGCCCAGCGACAGCCACCAGGCCGGTACGGGGCGCCACAGCGCGAGCGCGACGGCCGCACCCAGCGCGAAGCCGCTGAGGGTGCCCAGCGGGAATCCCAGTCGGTAGCCGTTGCTCAGCTCGTCCATGGCCGCCAGCCCGAGCCCGAGGGCCGTCAGGCACACCAGGACGTGCGGAAGCCGGTTCAGGCGGCGCGGCCGGGACAAGGGCGGCAGCGGCGCGGCCGACGGCGCCGCGAGCTCGGCCAGGACTCCCCGCAGGAACGACAGAAGCAGGGAAGGGGCCTCGGCGAGTGCCCCCCGCAGACGCGCGCCACCGCGAGGACCGCGGCCGAGCGGCGCGGTGCCCGGGGCAGACGCCTGGGCGATGGCAGGGGCGGAGGCCTGGTCTGTGGTGGGATCGGAGGTCTGGGCGGTGGTCGGATCGGAGGCCTGGGGGAAGGACGGATCGGAGGCCTGGGCGGAGGTCACGGACGGGCTGGTGACGGGGTGCCCCGGTCTGGGTGATGGAACGTCAGGGAGGTTGTTCTCCTTGCCGATCGGGGGCCGGTGCTCCTCGCTGGTCACGCCGTCCACCCTAGGCACGGGGCGCCGCCCCGGGTGTGGCCCGGCCGGGACCGCGGTGAACGCGGACGACCCGGGACGGGCGGCCGGTCGGCCGGCGGGGTCCCCGCTCGTGGACGCTGAAGGCGAACCAGCACAGGGTGAGGGCACAGCCGAACACGGGCAGCCAGGCGATCCGCGCGGCCACCCAGACCGGAGAGTCGGGGGTGGTGTGCAGGCCGGGGAGCCGGCCCGCGAGCAGACCGAGGGCGGACACCGCCATCAAGGACGTCTGGTGCCAGAGGAATATCGTCATCGCGGAGAGGTTGGCGAAGGCGATGGCGGCCCAGAGCGCCGGGCGCCGCATCGCCCGGCGCAGCGGCCCGCGCAGCAGCAGGGCGAGCCCGCACTGGGCCAGGCCGAAGGTGACCGCGGCCAGCGTGGGCGGGTCGAGGTTGGAGACCGCGGCCCCCGGTATGCCGACCATGGACGCCGGATATCCGGCCCACAGCACCAGGGCCGCCGTCGCGAGGGCGCCGCCGCCGAACAGCACCCAGCCCGCGCGCGGCCGCTCCAGCTCCGAGCGGGTCCAGGCCGCGCCGAGGGCGTACGGCACCAGCCAGCCCGCCGCGAGGTTCACCCAGCCGAGCCACGCCGGGCCTCCGAAGCCGAATCGGACGATGTCCACATGGAGAACGACGGCGAGCGGCCACAGCGGGTTCAGTCGGGTGAGCAGCGGTGTCGCCGCGGTCAGTCCGGCGAAGACGACCAGGAACCAGAGCGGGGACAGCGCCAGTTTCACCAGGGTGTGCACCGTGCGGAAGTCCGCCCCGGCCAGGAGGAGGCATCCGGTCGCCACCGCCCAGAGCGTCAGCACCGCCGCCACCGGCCTCAGCAGGCGTCCCAGGCGGGCGCGCAGCCACTGTCCGTACGTCGCGCCGCGGGCCCGTGCCGACGCGTGACTCTTCGTCGCGACATGGCCACCCACCAGGAAGAACACGGCGAGTGTCTGGAAGGCCCAGGAGACCGGGGTCAGCCAGGGCATGGACCGCAAGGGGCTCGCGGTGCGCAGCGCGCCGCCGTCCGCGACGAGCGCCGTCACCAGCCAGTGGCCGAGGACCACGCCCAGGATCGCGAGGGCGCGCAGGGCGTCCACGGCGCGGTCCCGCTCCGCGGGGGTGGACCGGTCGATGCGGTGGATCGCGGTCCGTAAGCCGGTCAGCGGGGTCGTGCCGGCCGTGGCTTTCGGTGCGGTCGTACCGGTGAGATCACGCACGGGTCACCTCCGAGGTGTCGCCGAGGACGATGCGGGTGAGGTTGGCCAGGGATTCGGAGCCCGGCGCGAAGTAGTCGCTGTGGCCGGCGTCGCCCGCCCGGAAGACCCGGGCGCCGAAGGACGGGGACACCGGGTCGGTACCGAAGCCGACGGTCGTACCGAAGAGGCCGAGGCTCGTGTGCGGCACGTGCGCCACCCAGTCGGCGGAGCCGCGGGCGGCCCAGACACGGGCGGGGGTGTGCAGCGCGGCGGCCGAGGCGGCGCCGGTGCCCGGACTGCCGAGGACGACGATGTCGCTCACGCCGAGCTCCGGGGCGGCATGGCCGCAGACCACCGTGCCGTACGAGTGGCACAGCAGGGAGACGTGCGCCGACCGGCCGACGACTCCGCGCAGCCGGTCCACGAAGTTCCTCAGTCGCGGAGCCGCGTCCTCGGCACGGGTCGCCGTCAGGACCGTGGTGCTCACGGTGCCCGGCGTCTCGTATCCGAGCCAGGCGACGACGGCACCGCGCGGGCCGAGCCGGTCGTGCAGGGCGAGGGCGCCGGCGCGGAAGCGGCCGTACGTCTCCAGCGTGGTGTCCGAGCCCGGGACCAGGACGGCCACGCGGTCGGCGTGGGCGAGATCGCCGATGACCTCGACGGCCCGGCCCGTACCCCGGCCGTCGAAGGCGAGGAAGTGGCGTGAGGGCGAGGCCATGGCGCGGTCGGCGGCGGCCCGGGTGCGGTCGCCGTGGGCCCTGGCCATCCGCGCCGCCTCGGCGGCGTCCGCCCGGTTCGCCGCGTACACCTGGTCCAGGTTCGACGCCGTCGGCGGTGCGAGGACCGCGGGTGCCGGTGCGGGGACCTCGGGGCGTGCGGCGCCTGACACGGGGACGACGACCGCCGCCACGACTATCACGGCGAGCAGCGCCCGCCGCAGCCGGCCCGCCCGCACGGCCCAGGAGCTCCGGTCCCGCTCCGCCCGCCCCGGGCGCCGGTCACGCGCCGAAGCCCGCACCGGCCGGCGCGAAAGCCGGTCCGGAACCTCCCCGCCCGAACGCCGGTCGCGAACCGTCCGGCCCGAACGCCGGTCGCGAACCGTCCCGCCCGAACGCCGGTCGCGAACCGCCCGGTCCCCAAGCCGGTCCTGAACCGCCCGACGCGAACGCCGGGCGTCCGGCATCCGGCGCAGACGCCGATCCATGATGTCCGTCCCTCCCCGTCCGCCCGGTCGTCGGGCGCCGCTGGAAGGGAAATTACGGATCGTCACCTGTCGTCCGCGTCCCGCTGGGGGACCCATCCGAGAGGTAGCTCTCAGGTATTACGGGTATGACCGGGGTTCACGGGGGAGGGAATCAACTCCCGCGTCCCACAACCCTGTTGGACCATTCCTCACCGCGCTCTCGCAGCGGCTACCAGGCCAGTTGCGCGATCTCCTCCGCCACCACGGCGCAGGCGTCGGCGGCCGGGTCGATCAGGGGGAAGTGGCCGACGTCCTCAAGCAGCGTCAGACCCACCACCTCACCGGCCTTGGCCGCCGCGTCCGCGTACGACTCGGCGACCGCCTGGGGGACGACGATGTCGGTACGCCCCTGGACGAGCGTGGTGGCGATGCCCGTCGGGAGCAGCCGCACCGGGTCGGCGTAAGGCAGGCGCGCCTCGAACAGGGCTTCCCCTCCGAGGAGTTGACGGGAGGCCCCGCCGCACACGTCGAGCTTTTCGGCGACCTCGAAGTCGGCGATCGGGGCGAGGGCGACGACGCCGCGCAGCGGTGCCGGGCGGTCGGTGTGCCAGGGGGCGTCGGCCGGCAGGAGGTGGCGCGCCGCGGCCCACAGCGCCAGGTGTCCGCCCGCCGAGTGGCCGGTGACCACGATGCGCCGGGGGTCGGCCTGCGGGAGTGCCCGGCGTACGAGCGCGGGCAGTGCGTCGAGGGCGGCCGCCACGTCGTCGAAGGTGTCGGGCCAGCGGCCGGCGACCGGGCCCGCGGCGGCGGTTCCGCCCGCCCCGGGGGCGGCCGCGTCGTCCCGCCCGGGGTCCACGGGGCCGCCCTGCGCGGGGATCGCGGGCGCGGCCGGGGCCGCCTCTCCCCGGCGGTACTCGACGTTCGCCACGGCGAAGCCGCGGCGCGTCAGGAAGTCGGCGAAGGGGGTGATGTGGCGACGGTCGTACGGGGCACGCCAGGCGCCGCCGTGCAGCACGACCACGAGAGGGGTGAGGACTTCCGGGTCGGGGTCGCGCGGGGCGTAGAAGTCGATCACCTGGTCGGGGTGGTCGCCGTACGCCAGGGTGACGTCCGGGTCCACGGGCGGGTGCGAGAAGGCCGACGCCTCCTCGGCGGCGTCGCGCGCGATCGCGGCGTCGTCGCCGTCCCGGGGTGCGGCGTCGTCCTGCATGCTCCAACCTCTCAGCGGTGAAACGGAATTGGCGGGCGGGGGAACAATTCGGCCGTTCGCGGGGACGGTATCAGGCCGGTGACGTGGGTCGACAGCGGGCTGTCACTCTCGGTTAAGGGGAACGGTTCTCCTTTCCCTCCTTGTACCCGGCGAATTCCTCTCCCTTGTTCCCTGCGAGTTTCCGTCCTTTGTTCCCGGCAGGCAGGGACCCGCGTACGGGCAGGGGCGGAGGGGATTTCGCCCCCTCCGCCCCTGCCCGTCCCGTACACGGGGCTCCGCCCCGGACCCCGCTCCTCAAACGCCGGAGGGGCTGAATCTTCCCCGCAGCCCGGAACCCGCGGGCAGGCCCCCCGGACCCCGTTCCTCGAACGCCGGAGGGGCTGAATTCTGCCCGCAGCCCGAAACTCAAGGGCAGGGAACTCCCGACCCGTGCCCCCGGGCCGCGAGATCGGAAGCTTGCCCGGCCCGGATCCTCAGGCCAGGACGTCCGCCAGGACATCCGCCAGGACCCTCGCCGCTCGTTCCGCGTCCGTGAAGCCCACGTACAGGGGGGTGAAGCCGAAGCGGAGGATGTCCGGGTGGCGGAAGTCGCCGACCACTCCGTTGTCGATCAGGCGCTTCATCACGGCGCCCGCGTCCGCGCAGCGCAGGGCCACCTGGCTGCCCCGTTCCGCGTGGGCGGAGGGGGTCACGGACTCGACGCGGCCCTCGGGGACGTACGCCGCGACGCATTCGAGGAAGAAGTCGGTCAGGGCGAGCGACTTGGCACGGACGCTGTCGATCGAGACGCCGTCCCACACCTCTAGCGCCGCTTCCAGAGCCAGCATCGAGAGGATGTCCGGCGTGCCGACCCGTCCGCGCAGCGCGCCCGGCGCGGCCTCGTACGACGAACTCATCGCGAACGGCTCGATGTGCGAGTTCCAGCCGGGCAGCGGCGAGTCGAAGCGGTCCTGGAGGTCGGAGCGTATGTAGAGGTACGCGGGCGAACCCGGGCCGCCGTTCAGGTACTTGTAGGTGCAGCCGACCGCCAGGTCCACGCCGTGCTCGTCGAGACCGACCGGCAGGGCGCCCGCGGTGTGGCACAGGTCCCAGACGGCGAGCGCGCCCGCCGCGTGGATCGCGGCGGTGAGGGAGGGCAGGTCGTAGCACCGGCCGGTGCGGTAGTCGACGTGGTTGAGCAGCACCGCGGCCGTGCGGGGGCCGAGCGCCGAGGACAGCTCGTCCGGGTCGACCGGGCGCAGTTCACAGCCCGTCATCCGGGCCGCCGACGCGGCGATGTACCCGTCCGTCGGGAACGTCGTGGCGTCGACGAGGATCTCGTCACGCCCCTCGCCCGCCAGCCGCACCGCGCCCACGAGGGCCTTGAAGACGTTCACGCTCGTCGAGTCGCCGACCACGATCTGTCCGGGCGCCGCGCCGACCAGCGGGGCGATGCGGTCGCCGATCCGCTCGGGCGCGGTCCACCAGCCGCTCTCGTCCCAGGAGCGGATGCGCAGTTCGCCCCACTGCCTGCGGACGACGTCCTCGACCCGGCCGGGGACCTCTGCCGGCAGCGCGCCGAGCGAGTTGCCGTCCAGGTACACCACGTCGTCGAGCACGAACCGCTTGCGCAGTCCGGCGAGTTCGTCGGCGGCGTCCAGGTCCGCCGCCCGCGCGGACAGGTCGGACAGGGCTCGCTCAGACATAGGACCTCGCCGTCCACAGCTCGGGGAACACGTTCTTCTGCGCGCGCTTCTCCAGCCAGGCCACTCCGGCGCTGCCGCCGGTGCCGGTCTTCGAGCCCATCGCCCGCCGGGTCGCGACGAGGTGGTCGTTGCGCCAGCGCCACACCAGTTCGGCGACATCGGTCAGGGCCTCGCCGAGGCGGGCCAGCTCGTCGGTGTCGTCGCCGGAGTACAGGGCCGTCCACGCGGCCTGCACCTCGGGCACGGGCTCGTAGCGCAGCGACACGTCACGCTCCAGCACCGAGGCCGGGATCGCGTGGCCGCGCCGCGCGAGGAGCCGCAGCACCTCGTCGTACAGGCTCGGCTCGTGCAGCGCCTTCTCCAGCTCGGCGTACACCCGCGGCGCGCCCCGGTGCGGGACGAGCATCGACGCGGACTTCTCGCCGAGCAGGAACTCCATGCGCCGGTACATCGCCGACTGGAAGCCGGAGCCCTCGCCGAGGGCCGAGCGGTAGGAGTTGAACTGCGCGGGCGTGAGCTGTCCGAGCGGACGCCAGGACGCGTTGAGCGCCTCCAGCTCCCGTACGGACCGCTTCAGCGCGGCCACCGCGACGGGGACGTCGTCGGCGCGCAGCGCCTTGGCCGCGGTCTCCCACTCGTGGACGATGACCGTGAACCACAGCTCCATGACCTGGGTCGTGACCAGGAAGACCATCTCTCCGGGGTCGTCGGAGAGAGTGTGCTGGAGGTGGGTGAGCACGTCCGCCTGTACGTAGTCCTCGTACGGCGTCGTGCCCTGGAAGTCGAGATGCGGGGTCTCGGGCTCCTGAGCCTGCGTGGGCTGAGCCTGGTGGGACATCGCTGTCTCCTGTTGTGCTCCGGGTAGCGGTCCGCCCCTGCCGTTACCGACACGGGGGCCCCGGTCCCCACCGGGCATCCTCCACAATCGTCCCCCGAAACCGCAAGGTCCGCCCGGTCACACCGGACGGACCCCCCGCCGGGCCCCGCCCACCAGCCGTGACCTGCACGGTCACCGGCTCCGGACGGTCGCCGGCGGGCACGCGGTGTTCGACGGCTCGATCGCCGAGGCATCCGTGCGGCCGGGCCATACCGGGACAGATCGAAAGGGCGCTGCCTCACCCGTTGTTGGCGGGAAAGCTCCGTCCGGTCGTGAACGCGGGTGCCCTGGCACAGGTGGCAGACTTCAACCATGACCACTCACACGAACCTGCTCGGCGGCCCGGAGCCGACCTACCTCCCGGAGAACGAGGAGGCCTACCGTCTGCTGGGCGAGGAGTCCCGGCCTCCGGCCGAGGTCGCGGCGAAGTACCCGACGTTCTCGCTCGCCTGGGCCATGCTGGCCGACGACGCCTTCGAGGCGGGGCGTGTGATCGAGTCGTACGCGTATGCGCGCACCGGCTACCACCGCGGTCTGGACGCGCTGCGCCGCGCCGGGTGGAAGGGCCACGGCCCGGTCCCGTGGAGCCACCGCGCCAACCGCGGTTTCCTGCGCTGCCTCGCCGCTCTCGCCCGCGCCGCCGGCGAGATCGAGGAGAAGGACGAGGCGGAGCGGTGCCGGCAGTTCCTCAAGGACAGCAGCGCCGAGGCGTACGCCGAGCTGAAGCCGTAGCCGACCGGCCGCACCGGGAAGGCCTGGAGCCCGGGGTCTCGGCCCCGAGGTCCCCTCAAGGCCGCGGCTCCGGGACGTGCGCCGAGCTGAGGCCCTGGTCTCGGCCGCGCCGCACCCGAAGACCTGGACCCCAGGGACTCCCGGCCCCAAGGACCCTTCAGGACGACAGCGCCAAGGCTGTGTGCGCCGAGCTGGAGCCCCGGTCTCGGCCGGGCCGCACCGGAAACCAGGAACCCGGGCGCCCGGCTACGAGGGACCTTCAGGGCAGCAGCGCCACGGCGTGCCCCAGCTGAAGCCCTGGGCTGAGCCGGGCCACACCCGAAGACCTGGACCCCGGGACCCCGGCTCCGAGGGACCTTCAGGGCAGCAGCGCCACGGCGTGCCCCAGCTGGAGCCCTGGGCTGAGCCGGGCCACACCCGAAGACCTGGACCCCGGGACCCCGGCTCCGAGGGACCTTCAGGGCAGCAGCGCCACGGCGTACGCCCAGCTGGAGCCCTGGTCAGCCGGTCGTGCCGGAAGGGCTGGAGCCCCGGGGGCCCTCGGTTCCGAGGGTGCCCCGGGAGCGCTCCGGCTCCAGCGGGGGTGCCGTCAGGGAACCATGGCTGCGGCACTCGGGGCGCAGGCAGCCCGGCGGCGGGCGTCGTACGGTCGTGAAGGCCAGCACCGCGCCGACGACCAGCACACCCGCGCACAGCGGCATCGCCCGGCGGAACGCCGCGTCGAAGGCGTCCGCCGAGCGGTACGCCTCCGGTCCCATGCCGGTGAGCAGCGGCAGCGCGGCCACCGCGACGAGCCCGGCCGCGCGGGCGGCCGCGTTGTTGATCCCGCTGGCCAGCCCCGCCCGCCCGGTGTCCACCGAGGCCAGGACGGTCGCGGTCAGCGGCGCCACCAGGGTCACCATGCCCAGGCCCATCACCAGCAGCGCGGGCAGCACGTCGGCCACGTACGACGCGCCCTGGCCGACGCGCAGCATCAGCAGCATGCCCGCCGCGCACAGCAGCGGCCCCACCGTCAGCGGGATGCGCGGGCCGATGCGCTGGGAGAGCTCGCCGGAGCGGGCGGAGAAGAGCAGCATCAGGGCCGTGGTCGGCAGCAGTGCCGTGCCGGCCTGGAGCGCCGAGTAGCCCGCCACGACCTGGAGCTGGAGCGCGGTCAGGAAGAAGAAGCCGCCGAACGCCGCGTAGACGCACAGGGTCACCAGGTTGACGGCCGCGAACTGGCGCGAGGCGAAGATGTCGAGCGGCATCATCGGATCGGGTCGCCGCCGTTCGACGTACACGAAGGCCACCCCCGCCGCCACGCCCGCGACCGCCGTCACCGGCACCAGCACGGAACCGTTCGGGGCCTCGATCAGGGCATACGTGACCAGGGCGAGCGAGAGCGCTCCGAGAACGGCGCCGAGGACGTCGAAGCGGCGGGGAGCGGGCCCTCTCCCCCTCTCGGCCCCGCCCGCGCCCGCGGGACCGCCGGCGGACTCCGTCGCGCGGGCGGTGTCCCCGGTGGACTCGGGCACGTGGCGCAGGGCGACCGGGACGCACACCAGCGCGACGGGGATGTTCAGCAGGAACACCCAGCGCCAGCCCGGCCCGTCCACCAGCCAGCCGCCCAGGAACGGCCCGACGGCCGCCCCGACACCCCCGAAGCCCGACCACAGGCCGATGGCACGGGACCGGTCGTCCGGATGGAAGGAGGCCTGGATGATGGCCAGCGAACCGGGGGTGAGCAGCGCGCCTCCGACGCCCTGGAGGACACGGGCCGCGATGAGCACGCCCACGTTCGGCGCGAGCCCGCACAGCAGCGAGGCGGCGGCGAACCACACCACGCCGAGGACGAAGATCCTCCGGCGTCCGAACCGGTCCCCGAGCGAACCGCCCAGCAGGATCAGCCCGGCCAGCGACAGCATGTAGCCGTTCACGGTCCACTGGAGGGCGGCGAGGCTCGCGTCCAGGTCACGGCCGATGGTGGGCAGGGCGACGTTGACGACGGTCGAGTCCAGCAGGGCCATGCTGGACCCGAGGACGGTGGTCAGCAGGACCCATTTCCCCGTCGGAGAGGCGATCCGCACCGCGGGTCTGCCGTCCGCGGGTCTGCCGTCCGATGCGTCGCGCGCAGGCACAGCCATACCTCGGAGCATACGGAAGGGCCCGGCACCTTGGCAGGTGCCGGGCCCTTCCCGGGGGACGGCCGTCCGGTGGTCGTACGACCGCCGGACGGCCCCCGGTCGACTACTTGAGGCGGGTGCCCGTGGAGCGCAGGGCGGCGCAGGCCTCGGTCACACGCTGGGCCATGCCGGCCTCGGCGAGCTTGCCCCAGGTGCGCGGGTCGTACTTCGACTTCGTGCCGACCTCGCCGTCGACCTTCAGGACACCGTCGTAGTTGCGGAACATGTGGTCCACGACCGGACGGGTGAAGGCGTACTGGGTGTCGGTGTCGAGGTTCATCTTCACGACGCCGTTCTCCAGCGCGGTGGCGATCTCCTCGGCGGTGGAGCCGGAGCCGCCGTGGAAGACGAAGTCGAACGGGCTCGCCTTGCCGTACTTGGCGGCCACGCCCTCCTGGAGGTCCTTCAGGAGCTCGGGGCGCAGGACGACGTTGCCCGGCTTGTACACGCCGTGCACGTTGCCGAAGGAGGCGGCGAGCAGGTAGCGGCCCTTGTCACCGAGGCCCAGGGCCTCGGCGGTGCGCAGCGCGTCCTCGACCGTCGTGTACAGCTCGTCGTTGATCTCGTGGCTGACGCCGTCCTCCTCGCCGCCGGTCGGGGTGATCTCGACCTCGAGGATGATCTTCGCGGCGACGGCCTTGGCGAGCAGCTCCTGGCCGATGGCCAGGTTGTCGGCGAGGGTCTCGGCGGAGCCGTCCCACATGTGGGACTGGAACAGCGGGTTCTCGCCCTTGGCGACGCGCGCGGCGGAGATGTCGAGCAGCGGACGTACGTAGCCGTCCAGCTTGTCCTTGGGACAGTGGTCCGTGTGCAGCGCGACCGTGATGTCGTACTTCGCGGCCACGATGTGAGCGAACTCGGCGAGCGCGACGGCGCCCGTCACCATGTCCTTGTTGTGCTGGCCGCCCAGGAACTCCGCACCACCGGTGGAGATCTGGATGATGCCGTCGCTCTCGGCCTCCGCGAAGCCGCGCAGCGCAGCGTGCAGGGTCTGGGACGAGGTCACGTTGATGGCCGGGTAGGCGAACTTGCCTGCCTTCGCCCGGTCGAGCATCTCGTTGTAGACCTCGGGGGTTGCGATGGGCATCTGTCCGCTCCTTGTATGTGCGGGTCTGCGTACTGCTGCTGCGGTACGACGGGACTGGTGCTTATGGCCCTGACCTAGGGGGGCGACGTCATCGTCGGCCCCATCTTTCCAGACGTCGCCGGTGAGATAGGACACCCCGTCCGACATACGGGACCCGGCCGTCGGCCGGGTCCCGCGGGAGCGTCGTCAGTCGAGCCCCAACTCGTCCTTGGAATAGGCGAAGAGGTACGGGACACCGGCGCCGGCCTCGATCTTCTCGGCGGCACCGGTGGCGCGGTCGACGATCGTGGCGACGCCGACGACCTCGGCCCCGGCCTCCCGGACGGCCTGGACGGCCTCGAGCGGGGAGCCGCCCGTCGTCGAGGTGTCCTCGACCACGAGGACGCGCCGGCCCTTGATCTCGGGACCCTCGACCCGGCGCTGCAGACCGTGCGCCTTGGCGGCCTTGCGGACGACGAACGCGTCCAGCCTGCGGCCCCTGGAGGCGGCGGCGTGCAGCATCGCACCCGCGACCGGGTCGGCGCCCATGGTCAGCCCGCCGACCGCGTCGAAGTCCAGGTCGGCGGTGAGGTCGAGGAGGACCTGCCCGACGAGCGGGGCGGCCTCGCCGTCCAGCGTGATCCGGCGCAGGTCCACGTAGTAGTCGGCCTCAAGACCCGAGGAGAGGGTCACCTTGCCGTGCACCACGGCCTTGTCCTTGATCTGCTGCAGCAGCGTGCCGCGTACATCACTCATGGACGCCAGCTTAGAGGCGCCGCCAGCTCCAGGTCGTGGTGGCTTCGAGGGGCTCGATGGGCGTGACCAGCCGGGGGTGGGTGTTGAGCCCGTTCGGCGGACCCGTCTGCGGCTCCACGCACACGGCGGCCTCCTGCTCGTCGTAGACGACGACCCACTGCTCTCGGCTCGCGACCTTCAGCTCCAGCCGCCCCGGCCAGGTGAGCGTGACGTCGACGCCCTCGGGCATGCCGAAGCAGTCGTCCCAGGGGCCGGGCGCCGGATCGACGCGGCGGCCGGTGGGGACGTGGTCGTCGCCGCGCTCCTCCTGCCAGGCGGGCCGGAAGTCCACGAGGACGTCCTCGCCGCCGTCGCCCAGGTTCCTGTTGAACCAGGGATGCCAGCCGATCTGGGCCGGGAAGGACTCCCCGTACGTCTCCACCGACATGGTGATCGCCAGGCCGTCCCCGGTGAGGGCGAACGCCTGGGTGACGCGGGCGGGGTGCGGCCAGGGCTCTACCAGGTCGTACGTGATCACGGCCTCGTCCGCGGTGACGCGGGCCGTCCTCCAGGCGCCGTCGCGGGCGGTGCCGTGGATGGCGTGCGGCGGGGAGTTGAGCGGCATCTGCCGGACGGCGGCTCCGTCGAGGAACCGGCCGTCGCGGATCCGACCGCACCACGGGACCATCGGGAAGCACCCGAACTTGGCGCCCTGCCGCAGCAGTTCGACGCCGCCGACCCGCAGACTCCCGACCCGTCCGCCGTGGCCCGGCGCCACGGTCACCTCCGCGTCACCCGCGGTCAGCGTGATGTCTTCGTTACTCACGCAGCCGACCCTACTGGGACACGAGCACCCCGCGGCCCCTCCGCCCCACCACCGACGCCGACGCCGACACCGACACCGACGCCGACGCCGACGCCGACGCCGAGGATCCCTCACCGCCCCGCACCCAAGTCACCACCTCAGAAGCGCCGGACGGCCGCCCCCGTAAGTACCGGCCTCAAAAGCGCCGCGCGGCCGACGGCCCAAGTCACCGACCCACAAACGCCCTGCAGCCACTCACCCAAGTCACCGCTTGAGCGGCGGTGCCGGGTTTCCGGGGCCCGGTCAGCGGTTCAACGGCGTTTGCGCAGGGCCCGGGTCAGGGCGATCGCCGAGGCCAGCGCGAGCGCCGCCGCGGGGGCCGCCCAGCGGAGGGTCGCGCGTGCGGCCGTCGCCTCCGGCGGGGGGACGGGGGCGTAGCGGCCGCGCGGCGGGGCGTGGTCGACCTCCTCGGCGCTGCGCCCGATCATCGTCCGCCGCGCGTGCGCCGCCTCGGCCATCGCGTCCGCCCGCCCCGGTCCTGCGGCCTCCGCCACGAAGTCCTCCCCGTCGAACTCGTCGTCGTCGCCCGCCGGACCGAGCGAGGAGGAGGTCACGTCGGCCTCGAATCCCGGGACCGCTTCGTCCTCGGGTTCGATGTCGGGCGCAGGCTCGCCCTCGGACTCGGCGTGGGGCCCGCCCTCGGATTCGGTGCCGGGCCCGGCTTCGCCCTCAAGTCCGGCGTCGGGTGCGGGTGCGGGTCCAGGTTCGGGGGTGGCGTCAGCCTGCGGTTCGGGACCGGCTTCCGGATGGGGTTCATGGTCAGCCTCGGGGACCGGGCCCGCTTCGGACGCCGGGCCGGCGTCGGGTGCGGGTCCGGCTTCAGGCGCCGGGCCTCCCTCAGGCACCGAGCCGACCTCAGGCACCGGACGGTCGGCCTCAGGCACCGGACGGTCGGCCTCAGGCACCGGACGGTCGGCCTCAGGCACCGGACGGTCGGCCTCAGGTGCCGGACTGGCCTGCGGCACCGGGCCGGCTTCGGGCGCCGGTGTCGGCCCGGTCGCGGCATGGGGTCCCGGGCCGGCACCTGGATCGGAACCGGAGCCGGAGCCGGAATCGGAACTGGAGCCGGAGTCGGGCCGGGAGGCCAGGTCCGCCGTCAGGGCTTCGGCGAAACGTGTCAGCAGGCGCGTGCCCGCCGAGGCCACGGCGTCGTGCGGGAGTTCCGCCACGCGGCCGTCGCCGGAGGCCGTGCCGCCGAAGGCGAGGGTGGTACCGCCGTCGCCGGGGAGGAGCCGCAAGGTCAGCGCCAGCTTCACCGCACCGGCGCCCCGCACCTCCGTGGCGTCGCCCTCGACGGCGTACGAGTCGTCGTCCTGGGCGGAGACACGGAACGAGCCGCGGTAGGTGATCGTGTGGCCGGCGACGCGGACCTTCAGCCGCCCGGCGATCCGCGCGTCCCGCCCGTAGGCGGCGCCCGGGGCCCCGTCGCCGGTGTCCTCCCCGCGCCCGGCGCCCGACGGCCCGCCCGAGGTGTCCCGCCGGGTCCCGGAGGCCCCCGGCGCACCCCCGCCCGGCTCCGTCGCGCCGTCGGTGACGGCCGACGCGTCCTGCTGGAGACCCGGGATCGCGCGGGCGACCCGGACGGGATCGGCCAGCGCCTCGCGCAGCCGCCCGGCCGGAAACGGAACGAACACCTCATGCTCCATGTCAGCCGAGCCTACCCAGCACGAACCGGACCGCACCCGCGTATCCCGGGATTCCCGGACCTTCCTCTCAGTCGGTGTACCGCGGATGCACCAGCGTGGAGGGCGGGAGCGGACGCGGGCCACGACTGCGGGAGGCGGCGCGCGCGTCCGCGGTCAGGGCCGCCTGGGTGAGGGTGCGCAGCCGGGGGCAGGAGGAGTCCAGCCGCAGGGGCGCGGGCACCCGGGAGGCGAGGATGAAACCCCAGTCGCCCGCGGCCCCCGCCGCGCCCGGGGCCCCGCCTGCGCCGCGACCGGGCCGGACCCCGAAGCCGGCGTCCCGGTCCCGCCCGCCGACGCGATAGGGCCTGGTGGACAGACCCGCCGCGCGGATCGTCGCCTCGACCGTCCAGAAGGCCCGGTGCCGGCCGGCCAGCGGCCCGGCGTGGACCACGAGACGCCCGCCGGGCGCGAGCACGCGGCGCGCGAGGCCGTAGAACTCCTGGGAGTACAGCTTGGTGACGCCGGTGACGCAGGGGTCGGGCAGGTCCGAGACGACGACGTCGTACCTCGACCGGTCGAAGCGCAGCCGGCTGAAGGCGTCCGCCGTCACCTCGTGGACCCGGGGGTCGTCGTACACGTGGTCGTTCAGGGCGGACAGCGCGGCGTCGCCGCGTGCGAGCCGGACCACGTCCGCGTCGGGTTCGACGATGTCGACGCGGCGCACACCGGGGTGGCGCAGCACCTCACGGGCGGCGAGCCCGTCACCGCCGCCGAGGATGAGCACGCGCGCGTGCGGTCCGTTCATCGCGGGGTGGACCAGCGCCTCGTGGTAGCGGCGCTCGTCGCGGCCGCTGAAGCGCAGACGGCCGTCGAAGAAGAAGCGGAGCGGGCGGCCGTGGCTGCCGCCGGTGACGACGGCCTCCTGCACGCCGGAGCGCAGCGCGACGCGGGCGTCCGCGCCGTACAGGGCGTGCCGCGCGGCCCGTTCGAAGTCGTCGACGAGCATCGCGGCCGAGGCCAGGAGGCCGAGCACGACGACGTTGGCGACGACCAGGGTCCAGCGCGCGCGGCGGCTCAAGTCGCCCCGGAACAGCCCGAGTACGAGGGCGCCGCCGGCGATCACGTTCACCGTTCCGGTCAGCAGCGCGCCGGAGAGCTGGCCGAGCTGGGGCAGCAGCAGGAACGGGAAGGCGAGGCCGCCGACGAGGGCGCCCACGTAGTCCGCCGCGAACAGGTCCGCGACGGCGCCGCCGGGGTCCTGACGGCGGATGCGCTGTATCAGCTCCATGAGCAGGGGGACCTCGGCGCCGATGAGCAGGCCGATGGTGAGCGAGAAGACCACCAGCAGACAGCGGGGTCCGTCGGCCCACGGGCCGCCCCAGCCGCCCGTCCAGGCGAACACCGCGTACAGGGCCATCGCGCTGCATCCGCCGACCAGGGCGAGCGCCGCCTCGACGGCGCCGAAACCGGCCGCGGCGCACCGGCGCAGCCGCTTGGCCGCGAGGGAGCCGACTCCCATGGCGAACACCATGACGGAGAGCACGACGGACGTCTGGGTGACCGAGTCACCGATCAAGTACGAGGCGAGGGCGACGAGTTCGAGTTCGTACACGAGTCCGCAGGCCGCGCAGACGAAGACGCCCGCGAGGACGAGGAACCTGCCGATGCCCGGACGGACGGGCAACCGCGCCTGGCCCTGGACGCCCCAGGGCGGCGGCGCGCCGGGTGGGGCTGGCGCGTGCGGTTCGATCACCCCGTGAACGCTACGTCACGCCGCCACTACGTCTCGTCACCCACACGTGTGGAAACCCTTGCTCTTCCTGGTGTACTGAGTTGACCTGGGCATCTTCCCGGCACTCCGGGCCGGAACCATCGCGCGCGAACCGCGCACGAACCTCGATGCCTCTTCGGCTCCGCCGTCAGACGCCCGACGCGCTGAGGGCCTCCGTCCGTACGCCGACTCGCGTACGTGTCGCGACCAACTGGCCGTCCTGCGGGTACGCGTGCCACGTACGCCAGTGGACCTGGCCCTCGTGCCGCTGGGCGAGCATCGCCGTGAACGCGTGCGGGCTGCCGGGGAAGACACCGGCGAGGCCCTGCGGGTGGTCGGAGACGAGGGCCAGCAACTCCTGGGCGCGGCCCGCGAAGGAGCCGGGGGACAGGATCTCGACGCGGGCCGCGAACTCGTACTCCCAGTCGCCGAACCTCTTCGCGACGCCGAGCGGCAGGGGCGTGCTGCTGCCGGCGATACAGGCGACGGTCTCCGAACAACTGCCCCGGTCCTCCTCCAGAAGGACCTGGTGGGACGCGCCGAGGAGTCTCAACTGGAGTTTCGCCCCGGCGAGTTCGAGATCGAGGGTGGCGAGGGCCGGCAGCGGTTCGCGGCCCAGCGCCCAGGCGAGATCGGCCGCGCGCGTGTCGGTGTACGAGGTTTTCAGGGTCGTGAGCATGGGTCGGCTCCGCTAGCACGCAAAGGTGAGGTGGGGTTCCTGCGCACCCGGTCAACACCGGGGGAACGGCCAGGCCAGCCCGGCCGGAAGGGCATCCGGCGGACGCGTCCGATAGGACCATCCGATGGACTTCCGAGGCCTGTCGGCCCAGGGCTGCTTGGTGATGTACCAGGGCCGCTTTGGTGGTTTAGAGGGAATCATGAACTGTGCTGCCGCCACAGCGTTTTTACCCAACTTCGTGGGGTTTCCATCCCCCCGAGGGCTCCACAGCTCAACTGTTCAACGACGAAGTGCGCCCGGCGCGCGAAGGCGCCCGTCGGCACTGGTGGGCCGACGGGCGCCTTCGTGCTGGGACGCGCCCCCTGCCGGGAGCTCGGTTGCCGCCCCCGCGGCGGAGCTCGGCTGCCCCGTGTCAGCTGCCTCCGCCGCAACCGCCCCCGCCGCACGAGGACCCGCCTCCGCAGGACGAGCCTCCGCACGACGAGTGACCCCCGCAGGAGTGCCCCCCGCCACTGTGGTGCCCGCCGCCGTGGTGGCCGCCGGACGAGCCTCCGGACGAACAGGACGACGCGGCACCACCCGCGCCACCGGCCCACCAGCTGCTGTCGCCGCCACTCCCGCTCCGGGAGGAACGGCCCTTCTTCCTGCCGTTCTTGCCCCCGCCGACGGCCCCCATGATCACAACGAGCAGGACGACCGCCAGGATGATGCCGATGACCATGGCGTCACCCTCCTTCCGTTCCCCCGAAGCGGCCCCCCGTGGGCCGTGTTTCTCGGTTCCAGCCTTGCGTGCCAGGGGGATGCCCCCACGCTTCCCGCCCCAAAGCAGAGTTGAGGAAGTCCAGAGCTTGGGCGCAGGATGGCGGCCATGACCTCCAGTGCGCGCCCCTTGCTGAACCGTCGGCTCGCCGAGTTCGGGACGACGATCTTCGCCGAGATGTCCGCCCTCGCGATGAGCACCGGCTCGATCAACCTCGGACAGGGCTTCCCCGACACCGACGGCCCCGAGGAGATCCGGGAGGCGGCCGTCCGCGCGCTGCGCGACGGACGCGGCAACCAGTACCCGCCGGGTCCCGGCGTCCCCGAGCTGCGCACCGCGATCGCCTCGCACCAGAAGCGCCACTACGGGCTGTCGTACGACCCCGACACCGAGGTCCTGGTGACGGCCGGCGCCACCGAGGCCATCGCCGCCGCGCTGCTCGCGCTCCTGGAGCCCGGCGACGAGGTGATCGCCCTGGAGCCGTACTACGACTCGTACGCGGCCTCGATCGCCATGGCGGGCGGCAGGCGCGTACCCGTGACGCTGCGCCCCGACGAGGCCGACGACGAGGACGGCGGGCGGCGCTTCCGGCTCGACCTCGACGAACTGCGCGACGCGGTCACCGAGCGGACCCGGCTGCTGCTGATCAACACCCCGCACAACCCGACCGGCACCGTCCTCACGCGCGCGGAGCTGACGGAGATCGCCCGGATCGCCGTCGAGCGGGATCTGCTCGTGGTGACGGACGAGGTCTACGAACACCTCGTCTTCGACGACGCCGAACACGTGCCGCTGGCGACGCTCCCGGGAATGCGCGAGCGGACGGTCACCATCGGCAGCGCGGGCAAGACGTTCTCGTTCACCGGCTGGAAGGTCGGCTGGGTGACCGCGCCCCCGGCCCTGGTCGGCGCCGTACGGTCGGCGAAGCAGTTCCTCACGTACGTGGCGTCGGGGCCCTTCCAGTACGCCGTCGCCGAGGCAATCGCGCTGCCGGACGCCTACTTCGAGGACTTCCGCGCCGACATGCTGCGCAAGCGGGACGTGCTGGCGGCGGGTCTCACCGAGGCGGGCTTCGCCGTCTTCCGGCCGCGGGGGACGTACTTCATCACCACCGACATCCGGCCGCTCGGCGAGAGCGACGGTTTCGCGTTCTGCCGCGCCCTGCCCGAACGGGCCGGTGTGGTGGCCATCCCGAACGCCGTCTTCTACGACCACCGCGAGGCGGGCGCCCCCTTCGTACGGTTCGCGTTCTGCAAGCGGGACGAGGTGCTGCACGAGGCCGCCGGGCGACTGCGCCGCCTGTCCTCCTGAACTCCGGTCGGCCCAGGGCGACCTGGGCCGACCGGCACGTCAGTGGAAGGCCCAGGTCAGGGCCACGGCGACGGTGAGGACGAACAGGGCGGGGCCGAGGGGGAGTCCGCGGGCCCGGCGGGAGGCCGGTTCGGTGGGGCGCAGTTCCGGGTGGTGGCGCAGCGCGTTGACCTCCTCGGCCATGCGCGCACAGGAGGGGTTGAAGCCGAGGCGCCGTTCCAGCTTGGACACGCCCAGGCCGGACAGTCGCCAGCCGGTGCCGTCCGGCAGCCGTGTCTCCACGCTCCCGTCCTTCATGTACCTGACCGGCCCCAGGCGGTCCCACGGCACGTGCCGCACCTTCCGCCATCCGGTCAGCCACACCCCCGAACTGTCGGCGGTGACACGCCAGTTGAGCAGTTCCGCCGCGAGCCCGAGCCAGGACAGCAGGACGAGCGTGAAGAGGACCTCCTTCACGCCGATCCCGTCCGTGACCAGATCGCGGGCGTTGAAGGCGACGTTCGCGACCACGATGAGAGTCACGACCGCGCCGCCGACGCGCGCCAGGGCGTTGGGCCCCCAGCTCAGCGGGCGTCCCGTCGTGATCAGCGTCGCGGGGACCGTGGTGGCGGCACCGCGGACGCCGCCGGTCGCGATGTCCGCCTCCGGCTGCGGGGCGCACACCGGTTCGTCGCCGGGGCGCAGCATCCGGACGGGCCCGCTCGTCCGGAGGACGGCCGGTTCCCCGTCCCGGGGCGTGGTGACGAGGAGCAGCTCACCACCGTCGTGAGGAGAACCGAACAGGACGGCCTCGCCCGGCCGCCCGGCAACACGGAACCATTCCTTCAGGCCATACTCCCGGCCCTCGCCCTGCTCCCCGTCCCGGTCCCCGTCCCCGTCCCGGTCCCGGTCCCCGTCGGCGTCGTCGGCGGCGTCGTCGGCAAACGCCGACGCGTACTCGCCATCGGTGAGGTGCACCGAGCCGTGCTCGGCACCCTTCGGGTGCTCCGGACCGTGTTCGGCATCCTCCGGGTCCGCCGGGCCGTGCTCGGCCGTGCCGGGCGCGTCGGCGACGAAAGACGCGCCGAGAACGGGCCGTCGCCCGGCGGGGTCGTCGCCCGCGTAGATCCAGACCACACCGTCGTCGTCCATGCGTTCCAGGACGCGCAGGACCGGAACCGGTCCACGGCGGAGCGCGGCGGCACGGCGGCGGGCGAGCAGACCGGTGACGAGCAGGGAGAGACCGGGAAGACCGGCGGCCAGCACCACGAACTGCGGGCCCATCGCGTCGTACGGCTCGGACGCCAGGCGCCGCCACGACCCGTCCTCCAGCACGGTCACGACGGATCCGGTGCGGTGGTCCTCCGGAGCGAGCGAGTCGAGCGTCAGCCGCCGTCCGTCGTGGGTACGGACCCGGACCGACTCGTCGTGGTGGCCGACCACCTTCGCCACGGTTCGGTCCGCGCGGTCCGCGTGCCGCTCGTCGTCCCGGACGCCCGCGAGTCCCTGGGCCACGAAGAAGGCCGCGACGGCGACGAGCACGACGCCGGCCGCGATCGGGATCATTCCGCGCCGCAGCGGCGCGCCGCGGTCGGGAACCGGGTGCCGTACGCCCGTGGCCTCCGCCACCAGGCCGCGCTGCCGGCGACGGGCGGCAAGGCGTTCCAGGGCGCCGGCCCAGCCGAACCCCAGGGCGGCGAGGACGCAGAGGTTCGCGGCGAGGGAGTCCGGGGCCGCGTCCGGCAGTTCCAGCCGGGCCACGACGACCGCCAGCGCGGGGGCCGCGACGAGCGTCAGCTCCGGCAGCCGGGCGAGCCAGTACAGCAGCCCCACGGCCAGGCCCATCTCCACCATGCCCGGCCAGTCGGCACTGCAGGGCGCGGCATCGGTGCACGGCGGTTCCGGCGCCACCGCGATCGCCCACACCACGGTGACCAGCAGTGCAAGGACGGACCAGAGCGGGTGCGCCCAGCGGGCGTGCCGGAGGCGCAACCACCGGGCCGCTTCCCCGGCGGACCACACGGGGGTGCCCGCGGGAACCGAGCGGGACGGAATCGGGGCCGGTATCGGGACCGGGGTCTGTGACACGCCAGGATTATGCGACACCACCGTCCGCCCACCAAGGCCCGGGCGCAGCGATCCCCCAGAACCGAAACCCGCCCGAAGACAGCAGCTCAGCCCCAGAACAAGGCGCCGCACCCGGGACCCGGCGACACAGCCCGGACGGGCCACCACGACGCACCCGCAGCCGGAATGCGACGCGAGGGGCCGTGCCGGTACATCGATGGCCGTCGCCACTAACGGCCACTTCTCTGCCCGACAGCGACGGCCTGATGCACCGGCACGGCCCCGACCCACCCACCGGACCGGAACCGCGACGACCACCGGACCGGAACCGCACCCGCCCACCGGACGGGAACCGCACCCGCGAACGGTTCAGGCCCGCCGTCTAGCACTGCCCCCGCCCCCCGCGCGGGCGGCGCGCCGAAGGCTTCGGCACGGAACCCGCACGGACGATCAAAGCTCGCGAATACCCCGTAGGGAAAGCACAGTTCGGGGTGTGACCCACCCGACCACCCTCGCCCGCCCCGCTCCCCCGGACCCCGGCGACCGCACCGTCCGGCCCTCCGGCTCCCCCGGATCCCCCCGCACCGCACGCGCCCTGCCGACCGGCGCGATCACGGCGCTCGGGGTGTTCGCGGCCGCGCGCCTGACCGGACTCCTCGTGCTCGCCGGGACCGCCTGGGCCACCGACCGGCACCCGGTCGCGCTGCTCGCCCGGTCCTGGGACTCGGTCTGGTACCTGGGGATCGCCGCGCACGGCTACGGCAGGACGCTCACGTTCCATCCCACGGTGATCCACAGCGACCTCGCGTTCTTCCCGCTCTTCCCGGCCCTCGTACGGGCCGTCACCACGCTGACCCCGCTGACCGGAGGCTCGGCGGGCCTGCTGGTCGCCTGGACCGCGGCGGCCGCCGCCGCGTGCGGGGTGTACGCGATCGGGGCCCGGCTGCACGGCCGCGCGGTGGGTACGGCGCTGGTGCTGCTGTGGGGTCTGCTGCCGCACTCGGTGGTGCTGTCGATGGCGTACACCGAGCCGGTACTGACCGCGTTCGCCGCCTGGTCGCTGTACGCGGTGCTCGACGGGCGCTGGCTGTGGGCCGGCTCGCTGGCCGCGCTCGCGGGGCTGACCAGGCCGAACGGCTTCGCGGTGGCCGCGGCGGTCATCGTCGCGGCGGCGCACGAGATCTGGCGGAGGCGCGGAAAAGTTTCCCACAGGGTGTGGACGGGCGCCGCGCTCGCGCCGGTCGGCTGGACCGGCTACGTGCTGTGGGTGGGACACCGCGAGGGCGACTGGCTCCACGGCTACTTCCAGGTGCAGCGGCTGTGGGGCTCGCGCTTCGACCTCGGCGAGGGGTCGCTCCACTTCGTCAAGCACCTGCTGCTGCACGGGGACCGGTTCGTGTTCCCGATGACCATGGTGATCGTCGCCGCGGCCGTGCTCCTGTACCTGCTGCTGATCGCGGACCGCGCGCCCCTGCCGCTGCTCGTCCACAGCGGCATCCTGCTGCTCATCGCGGTGGGCGGCTCGGGATTCTTCGAGTCGAAGCCGCGCTTCCTGCTCCCGGCGTTCCCGCTGCTGCTGCCGCTGGCCCGCGCGCTGGTCCGAACGGCGAGAGCCCGGCCCTGGCACGCGACCCTGGTGGTCGGTGCCCTGGCCGGGCTCTCGTTCGCCTACGGCGCCTATCTGGTCGTGATCGCGCACACCCCGCTCTAGGACCTGTCCCAGGGGTCGGTGCGCGCGGCGGACCGGGAGCGCCGCCGGGAGGACGGGCCTACTCTTCCTCGTCGTCCCCGGGCTTGTCCGTCTCGTTGATCTCCTGCTCCAGACCGAGCTGCTCGACGAGCCACTTGTCGAACTCGATGGCGGCGCGCACCCAGCTCACCGTGGAGGACACGAAGTGCTCCAGGCTGACGCCGGTGCCGATCAGCATCTGCGCCTCGCCGATCAGGCGGACGGTGCCGTCGTCGTGGGTGTGGCTGTAGACCTTGGGCCACAGGGTGCGGCGGTTCCAGTCGTCGATCGACTCCAGGAGCGCGGGCTTCTCCTCGAGCTGGTGCGGCCGGTCGTAGAACGTCCGCACCGAGAAGACCTGCTGGTCACCCTCGCCGCGGAACATGAAGTACGTACGGAACTCCTCCCACGGCGCCGCGAGGTCACCCTCGTCGTCGACGACGTACTTCAGCTCCATCTGCTCCAGGAGCTGCTTCACGAGGTCCTGATCCGGGACCACGGGGCCGGCGGGGCCGGGCTGCGGCTCGGGCTGGCCCCCGAAATTCGGAATCGAGGACGGGTCGATGCTCACCGTGTATTTCCCTTCGTACGGATGCTGCCATCCTCTCTCATGCGGGGCGGGGAGTGGCAACCTCTGACCGGCCCTGTCCGCCGGGGGCTGACAAGATCCGGTCACGTACGGGCCTCGGACGGGCAAAGGGAGGGCCGCGGCGGTGCGCCGCGGCCCTCCCCGCCGGGTTCCGGTACCGCCTACAGCGTCTTGCCCGTGGCCGGGCCCACGATCAGGCCCTCGCCGAAGGCGTCCACCCGGACCGTGTCGCCGTCCTTGACCTCGCCCGCCAGGATCTCCTTGGCCAGCCGGTCGCCGATGGCGGTCTGGACGAGGCGCCGCAGCGGGCGCGCTCCGTACGCCGGGTCGTTGCCCTCCTCGGCGAGCCAGGCCAGCGCCGCGTCGGTGACCTCCAGGGTGAGCCGGCGCTCGGCGAGCCGCCGCGCCAGGGAGTCGATCTGGAGGCGGGCGATGCGCTCCAGCTCCTGCTGGTCGAGGGCGGAGAAGACGACGAGGTCGTCCAGCCGGTTCAGGAACTCGGGCTTGAAGGACGCCCGGACGACCTCCAGGACCTGCCGCCTGCGCTCCTCCTCGGAGGCCGACGGATCGGCGAGGCTCTGCCCGCTCAGGAACTGGCTGCCCAGGTTCGAGGTGAGGATCAGGATGGTGTTGCGGAAGTCGACCGTGCGCCCCTGACCGTCCGTCAGCCGCCCGTCGTCCAGGACCTGGAGCAGGATGTCGAAGACCTCGGGGTGCGCCTTCTCCACCTCGTCGAGCAGGATCACGCTGTACGGGCGCCGGCGCACCGCCTCGGTGAGCTGGCCGCCCTCCTCGTAGCCGACGTACCCGGGAGGCGCGCCGACCAGCCGGGCCACGCTGTGCTTCTCGCCGTACTCCGACATGTCGATGCGGACCATCGCCCGTTCGTCGTCGAAGAGGAAGTCGGCCAGCGCCTTGGCCAGTTCGGTCTTGCCGACGCCCGTCGGGCCGAGGAAGAGGAAGGAGCCGGTGGGCCGGTCCGGGTCGGCGATCCCGGCCCGGGTGCGCCGCACGGCGTCGGACACCGCCCCCACGGCCTCGGACTGGCCGATCAGACGGCGGCCCAGCTCCGCCTCCATGCGCAGCAGCTTCTGCGTCTCGCCCTCCAGGAGGCGGCCGGCGGGGATGCCGGTCCAGGAGCCGACGACGTCCGCGATGTCGTCCGGTCCGACCTCCTCCTTCACCATGGTGTCCTTGGCGACCTCCTCCTCGGCCTGCGAGGCTTCCTCCAAGTCCCGCTCCAGGGTGGGGATCTCGCCGTAGAGCAGCTTGGAGGCGGTGTCGAAGTCGCCGTCGCGCTGGGCGCGTTCGGCCTGGCCGCGCAGCTCGTCGAGCTTCTCCTTCAGCTCACCGACGCGGTTGAGGGACTGCTTCTCCTTCTCCCAGCGGGCGTTGAGCCCGCGCAGCTCCTCCTCCTTGTCGGCGAGGTCGCGGCGCAGTCTGTCCAGGCGTTCCCTGCTGGCGGCGTCGGTCTCCTTGCCGATCGCCAGCTCCTCCATCTTCAGCCGGTCGACGACGCGCTGGAGCTCGTCGATCTCGACGGGAGAGGAGTCGATCTCCATGCGCAGCCGTGAGGCCGCCTCGTCGACGAGGTCGATGGCCTTGTCGGGCAGGAAGCGGGAGGTGATGTAGCGGTCGGACAGGCTCGCGGCGGCCACCAGGGCCGAGTCGGCGATCTGGACCTTGTGGTGGGCCTCGTAGCGCCCCTTGAGTCCGCGCAGGATGGCGATGGTGTCCTCGACCGTCGGCTCGGCGACCAGCACCTGCTGGAAGCGCCGCTCCAGCGCCGGGTCCTTCTCGATCCGCTCGCGGTACTCGTCCAGCGTGGTCGCGCCGACCATGCGCAGCTCGCCGCGGGCGAGCATGGGCTTGAGCATGTTGCCGGCGTCCATGGCGGAGTCGCCGCCCGCGCCGGCGCCGACGACGGTGTGCAGCTCGTCGATGAAGGTGATGATCTGCCCGTCGGAGTCCTTGATCTCCGCGAGCACGGTCTTCAGGCGCTCCTCGAACTCGCCGCGGTACTTCGCGCCGGCCACCATCGCGCCGAGGTCGAGCGAGACGAGCCGCTTGTTCTTCAGGGACTCCGGTACGTCGCCCTTCACGATCCGCTGGGCGAGCCCCTCGACGACGGCGGTCTTGCCGACACCGGGCTCGCCGATGAGGACGGGGTTGTTCTTCGTGCGGCGGGACAGGACCTGCACCACCCGGCGGATCTCGTGGTCCCGGCCGATGACGGGGTCGAGCCTGCCCTCGCGGGCCGCGGCGGTGAAGTCCGTGCCGAACTTTTCGAGCGCCTTGTACTGGCCCTCGGGATCCGCGGTCGTCACCCGGCGCCCTCCCCGTGTCTTCTGGAACGCGTCCAGCAGCTTCTTCGCACTGGCGCCCTGCTGGGAGAGTACGTCGGCGGTCGTCCCGCCCTTGGCGGCGATGCCGATGAGCAGGTGTTCGGTGGAGATGAACTCGTCGCCCAGCTCCTTGGCACGCTCGGCGGCGTCGGCGATGACCGCGAGCGTCTCGCGGTTCGGCTGCGGGGGCGCGACGGTGGAGCCGGTCACGCTGGGCAGTGCGGCGAGCACGCGTTCGGTGCCGGAGCGGACCGAGGCCTGATCGGCGTCCACGGCCGCCAGCAGATCGATGAGGTTCTCGTTGTCCTGCCCCTCGAGCAGAGCGAGCAGCAGGTGGGCGGGGGTGAGATCCGGGTGCCCCTCCCGCACGGCGCGGTTGCTGGCCGCGTTGATCGCGTCCCGGCTCCTGTTGGTCAGCTCGGCGTCCACGTTCGCGTTCTCCTCCTCCTGGTGGCTGACGGTTCCCTGACTCGTCCAGCGTACACAAAGTTGAGTCTATTCCGCTCAAGGCTGGAAGGACCGGAAATGGGACGCCCGGCAGGCGTAGATTCAGGCCTCATGGCTTCCTATCCGGTGGACCCGCGGCAGCCCGACGCCGCTTACCTGAGCTTCTGGCGCGAGCGCCACCTGTGCACGCTGACCACCCTGCGGCCCGACGGAAGCCCGCACGTGGTGCCCGTCGGCGTTACATACGACCCCGAGGCCGGTCTCGCTCGGGTCATCACCAACAAGTCGAGCCGGAAGGTCGCCCACGTGCTGGCGGCCGGGCCGGACGGGGCACGGGTGGCCGTCTGCCAGGTGGACGGCGGGCGCTGGGCGACGCTGGAGGGCCGGGCCCGGGTCTCCACGGATCCCGAGCGGGTCGCGGAGGCGGTACGGCGTTACGCGGAGCGCTACGAGCGCATGCCGTCGCCGAACCCGGCCCGGGTGGCGATCGAGATCGAGCTCACGGCGGCGATGGGCCGCGGATGAGACCGCCGACGGACATCGCGCGGCCGCGGCCGGCCAGGGAGCGTACGGGCCGAAACCCGGAGATTTCCCCGGAAACTGCAGCGGCGTCACCGTGTTCAGGTCACGGTGACGCCGCTGCGGGGGGAAGTACCTGCGCGATCTACTACGACGGGGGAATCGCGTCAGGCACTGCGGGGGGTGGCTGCGATGGTCTCGACGTCCGGGACGTCCGGACCGGTGAGCTGGTGGTCACGCTGATCGAGGTTCACGAAGATCATTCCATACCGGATGGCGCACCGGACGGGCTGCGGCGCCCCCCGAGGCCGCCGCAGACACCGGTAGGCCCGCACGTCCTCGTCGTCGTCGCGGGTGACGACGACGGGCTCTCCGAAGACGGTCACCATCAGCGAGTCCCCGCTGTACGGGATGGCGGTGACCAGATCGATGAAGTGCCAGCCGGACCGGTAGGCGGTGGCCATCTCACGGCGGAAGGAACGGTCGTCGGGAGGAATAGTCATGTCAAGCCCAGACACTGTCGTCAGTGCGGTCAGGAGACACCGGCCAAACGCTGTCGCCGGCTACCACCGTGACCGCGGCCGACGGCCAGACGCTGTCCGCCCGAACGTCGCCCTTCGCGTCGGAGAGGCCACTCAGCGCTCCGAAGGCCGTGACGGCGGAGAAGGCGGCGACAAGCACCAAGCGAAGCATTTTTGTACGCATAATCGGCTTCGTCCTCACTTGAAGGTCCCTCTTCCCCCGTCGGATACGACGATGGCTCATTTGGGGAGGTCGTGGCCACACAATCGATGCATCATGTTCCTGCACGTTCAGGACCCTGGGGGGTGGAGATTTGACAACCAATGGGACTAAAGCGACACACCCCCATGCGATGACCAAGTTGTGTGGGGAAGGTGGCCGACTTTACGCGGTCGCTCTCCGCACGGGGCGTATCGCCCGCGCAGATGTGGAGAGCGCTCCCTGCTTGATGGAGTTCGCCCTTCTGCACCCGGATCCCGACGATGCGGACTGGCTGCGCCCCGTGCCCGCGTCGGCCGCCCTGGCTCAGCGGCTCAACGCCATAGAGCGCGAGATCACCGAGCGTAGACGGATGTCGATCGAACTGGCCGACGCTTTCGAGCCGTTCATGACCCTCAGCGCGCAAGCGGCTGCGCCCACTCACTCGATCACGGTGCTCGAGGGCAACGACCGGATCAACGCGGCACTCGACCTGGCCACGGCCCAGTGCCAGACCGAGATGCTCACGGTCCAGCCGAGCGGCCCCCGCCCCGAACGCAACCTCATACAGGGGCTGGAGCGGGACAGGCCCCTGATCGAACGCGGTGTGCGCATCCGGACCCTCTATCAGCACACCGCGCGCTACAGCCCCGAGAAACTGGCCTACGTGGACCAGCTCTCCAACGGCAAGGTGGAGCACCGCACCATCGACGAGCTGGTCGAGCGGCTCATCATCTGCGACACGACCGTCGCCTTCATCCCCACCCGTGACGACCAGAAGGTGGCCCTTGAGCTTCGCCACCCTGGCCTCGTCCGCTATCTGATCAAGGTCTTCGAGTTCATGTGGGGCCGCTCCGTCCCGCTGAACGCCGGCGCACCCTACGAAACCACCCCCGACGGCATCACGGACATCCAGCACTCCATCGCGAAACTCCTCGTGGAGGGCCACGTGGACGAGGCCATCGCGCGTCGGCTGGGGATGAACGTCCGGACCTGCCGCGCTCACATCGCCAAGCTGGCCTCCGCCCTCGGCAGCGGGAGCCGGGCCCAACTCGGCTTCCTGATCGCCCAGTCGGGGCTCCTGGACCAGGAGAGCTGAATGCCGAGAAAACAGAGCCACAGGTGACGACCGGGGCGCACGAGCACGGCGCCGAAGAACTATGCCAGGCGGGCCTGGAACTGTACGCCCGCGCACTCCACGAGGGCTGTGTCACCCAGCTGGAGGCCGAGCCCGTGCCGTGCCTGATCGACTTCGGCCTGCTTCAGCCGGACATCGAGGACATGCGATGGCTGCGTCCCGTGGCCCCTGCCGTGGCACTCCCTCGGCTGTTGCACAGCACCGCTGACGCCATCGCACAGCAGCGACAGCGCGAGGCGCGCCTGGCGGAGGCGTTCGAGCCGCTCATGCGGATCGACGGGCCCCACGCCACGACGGCAGAGACCCCGACGATCAACGTGCTCAGCGGTCTCCAGCGCATCAACTCTGTCATCACTCAGACGATGACCGCCGCACACGAAGAACTCCTCACCATTCAGCCCCACAACGGGCGAAATGCCATATCTGCGCGAGAGTCCCTGGAACGCGACCAGGCCCTGCTGGACCGGGGTGCCCGCATCCGTACGCTCTACCAGCACACGCTCCGCCACTCGCCAGCAGTGGTCGCCCGCCATGAACTGCTGAAGGGCGATATCGCGGTCCGCACCCTCGACGAAGTCACCGAACGCCTCATCATCATCGACCGCACTGTCGCGTTCATTCCGGCGAACAAGGACCGCACCCTCGCGCTGGAAGTCCGCAACCCGGCCCTGATCACCTTCTTCGTGATCACCTTCGAGCGCCTGTGGCGCCTGGCCACGCCCATGTACCCGCAAGCCGCCCAGCGACCCACTCTGAACGGCATCACCCCCCGCCAACGCGCCATCGCGAGTCTCCTCGTCGAAGGACACACAGACGCCGCCATAGCCGACCGCCTCGGCATGAACGTCCGCACCGCCCGAGTCCACATAGCCAAACTCGCCGCCACCCTCGGCAGCGAGAGCCGTGCCCAACTCGGCTTTCTCATAGGTCGGTCGGGGATCCTTGATCAGGCACACCAGGAGGCTCGGGAACAACCTCGGGAACGGTGATCGTCCCTGGCTCTGGAGTCCGCCAAGGCCTGTCCAGCCCTGCCTGAGCGATGCGGACGCCCAGTTGGGTGCGGCTCGCCGCGCCCAGCGTCTCCGAGAGCCGGGCGATGTGCGCCCGGCAGGTCCGCACGCTGATGCCCAGGCGCTCCGCGACGACCGCGTCCTGATGACCCTCGGCCAGCAGCGCCGCGATGGACCGCTCCCGGTGGGTGATGCCCTCGATGCCCGTCGAGGGGATGGCCGACGTCAGCGGGATCGCCAGCCGCCACAGCCGCTCGAAGACCGTCACCAGGTAGTCCACCAGCGCCGGGTGACGCAGCTCCAGCGCGATCGTGCGGTCCGTGTTGGCGGGGATGAACGCGACCGTGCGGTCGAAGAGGATGAGCCGCTCCACGACCTCGTCGAGGGTACGGGCCTCCGCGGCGTCGCCCATCAACTCCATGTAGTTCAGCAGGCCTTGGCCGTGCCGGGCCACGTGGGTGTACAGATCGCGCATCCGCACCCCGCGCCGCCGCATCTCCAGCGCCCGGTGCAGTCCCTCGACGAGTTCGTCCTCGCGCCGGATGCCGCCCGGCTGCACCGTCAGGACCTCGCGGGTGCACTCCTGGGTCGCCTTGTCCATGGCGGCGTGGATCCGCGGCAGTCCGTCGAGGACCCGGATCGCCACGCCCTCGGCCGGCGTCCGCACCCGGCCGCCGAGGCCCGCGTACCACTCGACGGCGGACACCGCGTCGCCCACCCGCGCCTGGCTCGCGCTGACTTCCTCGTACACGCCCCGCAGGAGCCGGTTCATGACCTCCTGGGGCGAGGTCGGCACCAGCCAGCCCATGTCGTCCGGATCGGGGTGCAGCAGCGCCAGTTCCAGCAGGCAGGGAACCGACTCGGCGTCCTCGCGGGGCACCCGGCCCCGCCGCACGGCCCGGGAGTACACCCGGTCGCCCGCATCGCACAGCCGGTCAGCGCCGTGCGGATGCCTGTCCGTCCCGTGCCCGCCATCTCCCACCTCTGGCTCCAGCCCTTTCCGCGGTGAGACGCCTCGGCCTTTTCCGCAGCGCAACTATGCGCGGCCCCGATCGGCATCGCAACAAGGCAGCGTCGTGGTCGCGCCCGTTCTCGTCCCGCTTTGCCCATATAAGTCCCCACTCCACCTGACCCCTTGCAACAAGATGACGGTGGCGACCTTGTATCCGCGGAGCGCATTCTTGGTGAAGGGCGGGGATTGACTCCCCCGTCGACGAAAACGCTCGTGCAACTCGGGCGCAGCGGCACCCTGAACGACCCTGGCCGGATTTCCCCCATCCGGCCAGGGTCCTCATGGTGTGCCGTATCAAACGGGGAGGTTGCAAGTGATACGGATCGGAATTTTCGGGCATCATTCACTAGAACGCGCCGGTGTACGTCGGACCGTTGAACAGGACGATCAACTGCACGTCGTCAGCGAGGGCTCCATCGCATCGGCATCCCGGCTCGCACGTACGGCGACGCCGGAAATACTCGTACTGAGCCATTCCAGCGTCGACGACGCCCTGAACACACTCGAAGAATTGAACCAGCTCGCCATCACGGCCAAGAGAATTGTCCTCATGGACCGTGTCACGGAGCCCGTAGCCCAAAGACTTCTCCGCAACGGGGCGAACGGCATCCTGCACAGCGGCGACTGCGTGACGAATCTCCTGTGGGCCATACGAGCGGCCCGCGCCGGCAGTGTGGCGCTCGCGCCGGAGGTGGCTCGCCCCGTGGTGACCCGTTACCTCGAACCCAGTTACGCGGCGGAAGAAGGGAACACCGCTCGGGAGCAGCTGAGAGGCCTCAGCCCCAGGTGCCAGGAGATCCTGAGTCTCCTGGGCGAAGGACTCTCGAACCTCGCCATCGCCGAAAAGCTCAGCATCAGCAAGCACACCGTAAAGGATCACGTGCGCACGATCTACGAAACGATCGGTGTCGAAAACCGCGTACAAGCCGCCGGGGTCGCCTGGCGATCTCAGTACCGTGATCAGCAACTCCACAATTCGTGAGCGGCATTGCACCAGGTCCTGCCGATGCGACTGGTTGAGCAGCGTACTCGCCGCAGTAGCTGCCAAGACGTGAGGCGGGCGAAGGCTCGTTCACCGGGAGCACGGATTCGGCGTGGTCGCGGTTGTATCACTGGTAGTGCTCAGGCAGCTCACGGGTGGCCGTAGTAGGGAGTACGGCCAGTGGCACCGGCACCCTGGTACGCGCGGTCGGCCAAGACGAGGATCTGACGCGAGAGACAGGCTTGGACGCTCCCGTGGGCACGGGCCGCGGTCAGGTCATGGGCCCATCCCGGTGTCGCCCGCGAGAACCAGGGCGGCGGGCCGTCAGGACGTACGACGACCTGGGCATTCATGCGGTTTTTCTTGTGTTTCTGCGAGTAGTACGGCTGGTCTACCTTGACGCGGTCGACGGGGATCAGCGTCCTGTCGACGATGATGAAGTCGCCTTCGCCCAGGCCGACGAGGGCCTCTTGCAGCCCTGCCGCCCACGAGGCGATGATCTCGACGGTCTCATGCACATACCGCCAGGCCGTCGCCTCGGAGACTCCGAAGCCGGCGCCGACCTGTGCCGGCGTCTCGTCCCTCCGCAGGTGCGCGAAAATCAGCAACGACGAAGTGCTTCGCCATGTCACCCCATCTGACCAGCCCATTTCACTCCTGAAGCACAAGATGAAAGAGGTTCACTCCGATGAAGGCGTCCACATTCCTGCCGCCCGCACCGCGGCATGCGCTCCCCACGAGGCAAGCACCAGGGCGCAGACGAGCGCACCCATCGTGATAGGTGCCATGGATGCAGGTGTCGCCACAGAAGTACTGGTCAGCGGGGTCGCCAGCCACCATGCCACCAAAACCCCGAACACCGCCGCCAAAACGGCGGGCATGAACAGCGACCACATGGCCACTGACCGGAAGATTCGGCGGCTGCCTGTCAGCACGGACAGCGGGGCAAGTTCCCGTCCAAAGCGGAGAAACTCAGCCATCGCACTTGTCCCGGCAGCCAAGCCGATCACTCCGACTCCCACGAGTGACATCAATCTGACCCACTTGGTGGCCGTCACCAGTTTCCCCGTGTCGGACAGGTCACCCAAGGGACGGACGGACGCTTTCATCGCCAGGGATCGGCTGGCTATCCCCTGAATTTCCGGGATCGAGAGCTGCTTGCGACCTTTGCCCACGACGAGCAAGGTCAGCGAACCGCCCTTACCCGTTCCGACCTGTGAGAGCGCGCCGCGTCGCGCGTACCCCTTCGCACCCTGTGCCATCCCGGTTCGGCTCAGGATTTCTCGAAGGCGCACGTCTCTGCCCAATGCCGAGATCCGCACAAATGCCTTCGAGCACGACAGACCGATCTCTCGAAGGGCGGTGCAGTCACCCATGATCTCAACCCGGTCGCCCGCCTGCCGCACACCCAAAGGCAGGGCACCCGACGGAAGCTCGCTCTCGAAATTCCGTACCCGATCACCCACTACGTAGGGGGTGACTCTGAGGACCGTCGTCCCCACTCGCTTCTGTGTCTCCATCGCACTCTGCGTGAACTCCCCGAACACTCCTGTCCACAGCTGCGTCTGGGCGGCAAGTCCAATGGCGATCACCATGGAGGCCACCAGCCTCGACACCGAACGCGACCCGACACCCAGTCGGCGCCCGGAGACCAGAAGCCCCGGAGCACCGACCCGCCGACCGATACTCGCCATGAGCGGACCCAACCACCCCACCCCGGCTCCGATGACCGCGGGAAGAGTCGCAAGTACCACGATGCAACCAGTGACGTAGACAGGTATCCGAAATTCAAGAGGAGCGAGTTCCGCACCTCGCACGGTGACCAGCAATGCGAAGGGAAACACCCATGGAATCCACCCTCTGCGACCCGATACGTAGGTCGGCCTGGTTCCGCCCGAACGCCGATGGCCGGGCTGAAGGACAATCGCCAGGAAGAGCACCGCGATCGGAACACCTGTCAGGCAGAGCAACAGCTCTGGCCACGCGTCACGAGCATCCTCCTTCGAGAGGATGAACTCCACGAGAGGGTAAGACGAATCCAACACGAGTGTGATCGATGCGCTCAAAGCCGCGATACCTGCTCCAAAGGCAACAGGGAGCGCCGCCTCGCCGAGCGTGAAAGCCAGCCTGACTCTCCTGCCGGCGCCCAGTGCTCCGAGCAGTGCCGTTCGCCTGTCCCGAGCAAATGCTCCCACACGTGCCGCGATGACCACCAGGAGAGCCGCCGGGAGAAGAATCAATCCGGCGTATCCGGCATAGAACTTCTGGGCTCCGAAATTATGAATACTTTCTCCGACGAAACCGGCAGATGCCTCGGCACCGAAGCCGCTGATCTCGAACATCTTGGATCGATCGAGCATCTTGGCGCTGGGCCGGACATAAACGAAGCGCTCTGCCGGCGCTTCGAGGCCGGCAGGACGTATGACTCCACCGAAACGCCCGAACTCCTGGAAGACGCCATCGCTCCCATTGGCCTTCAACAGAGCGGGTGACAACACCGCCTCTCCCGGATCAGGCCAGCGAGAGAGACCGGGGGGAAGGGGTGCATCGTCGCCTATCGGCTCGATGTACACGACATCGAACGCCATGTTCCCGATACTTGAGGTGGTCGGCGCCCAGAGCGCCCGGGGGGTCTCGCGCGGGTGGGCAGCAATCAGCCGGGGGGATCGTGCGACGCTGCGTTCTGCGCGGGCATCAAAAGAGGCCGAGGCCAACACCAGGCCACTTGCCGCAAGGGACAACAAAGACGTGGCCAGAACAAGGGACCAGAAGCGAACCCGCCCTGCCTCCGCTGCAAGGGCGGTCGCGCGTCCCATGCGCAGCAACTGACGGAACAGCCCTCTGTCACTCACGCGCCTTCCCCCGTCGCCGCAACCTCCGTACCGGCTGCCAGCCGACCTCCGTCAAGTCGGACTCGCCGATCCGCGCGCTGCGCAACGCTGGCGTCATGTGTGACCACTAGGAGGGCACAGTCTCGTTGCCGTGGCACGCTGTACAGCAGTTCAGCAACGGCGTCACGATGCATAGGGTCAAGTGACCCTGTCGGTTCATCCGCGAGGAGCAGAGCGGGATCGTTCATCAATGCCCGTGCGACTGCTGTTCGCTGCCGTTCACCGCCGGACAACGTCGCAGTGGCAGAACCCTCGGCCGGCACACCCAGCTCATCCAGCAGCTCAGCCGCACGCGCGTAGGCCTCACCGGTCTTCTTGCCTGCCAGGAGACCCGCCAGGGCCACATTCTCCAAAGGAGATAATTCTGGAAGCAACTCGCCGAACTGGAAGACCATTCCGACGTTTTCCCGGCGATGCCGGGCGAGCTCGCGTGACGACAGCCCGCGCTGGTCGACGCCCGCAATGCGCACCGAGCCGGCGTCTGGTTCGACAAGACCGAGGATGCACGTCAACAAGGTCGTCTTCCCACTGCCGCTGGCCCCCGTCACAGCAACAGACTCGCCCGCAGCGACGGACAGACGGACCCCTGTCAGCAGTGACCGGCCAGGCAGACCGTAGTTGAGATCCTCGACTTCGAGCACAACGCGCTCGGTGTAGCCGCCCACTTGCACCTCCAGAGAGATTTCCACATTGCTTGTCCGCCCCGAGCCCCGTCGACGAACAGCACCGTGGGTCCGACTCGCTGAGTAGACTCATGGCGCAGGGAGGGGTGGCGGCCGCCAACACCGGCCGCCACCCCTCCGGCTCTCCGAGGTGGGTCAGCCACGAACTGCGGCGGCTACTCGACCCAACCGCTGCAGGAGTCGGGCCAGTTGTTGTACACCTCGCACACCTGCATCTTGAAGATGGTGGAGTACTTACCGCTCTCCACGGTCCAGGCGTTCCCGTCGTTGTCCTCGAAGTACCTGTCGCCGTAGGCCTGCTTGTTCCACAGGGTGAGCTTGTCGCTCGGGTGGGCGGTCCTGTAGTACTCGGCCTTCACGTCATGGCCGTCGTCCTGGGTGTCCTGGAGGTTCATGACCGTGGCGGACTGTTCGGTCCAGCCACGGGCACCGCCCCGACTGGCCGAGAGCGCGAACGCCGGTGACGCTCCCGCGATGGCGATCACGGTGAGCACACCAACCGCAGCCCGTCTCATCCCTCTGCCGCTCATTGCACCTTCCTTCTTTCGTAGGAGGCCTGTCAGCTCATGCGCAGGCTCGTACTCAGTCCCCGCGTCGTGCGGGGGAAGAGCCCCGGTCGCGCTGGCCACAAGCGACCGGGCAAGGAACAGTGAAGCGTCAGGGGATCCCCTTCTCACACCCCTCTTCCGACGGGTTCGTGCACTCCCATCCCCCATCAGGAGGGTCGGCGCTCATCTGCCCAACGCGCCGTTTGCTCCTTGGGGGTCCCTGGTCGGCAAGAAGGCACGGATGAACGGTGCAGAGTCCGCGTCTCAGGAATCAATCGCAGGCCTGAGCCACCGTCGGCATCCGCAAGTCCTGGTCGCACCCCTACAGAACGACATGGACCTGCCGATCCCTGCCTGGGGGCATGCGCTGCTCCACGATCACGGTGCAACCCATCCAGCCCGTCAGGGCGTGGGCGATCCGGGCATCGATCCGCTCTCACTCACTGCCGCCGAGGCCCCGTGATCGTCTCGGCGATCGCGAAGCCCCCGGCAGGACCCTTCTGGGGATCGCGATCGAGCGCCCGGGGCCGTAGAGTGCGTGGCCGGCCCCCGTGGCGAGCGCCCAGTAGCGGTCGCCGTACGACCAGTACCACCGCTCGGTGAGTAGTTGACGAGGCCAGTTCCAGCAGGCAGGGAACCGACTCGGCGTCCTCGCGGGGCACCCGGCCCCGCCGCACGGCCCGGGAGTACACCCGGTCACCCGCATCGCACAGCCGGTCAGCGCCGTGCGGATGCCTGTCCGTCCCGTGCCCGGCCATCTCCCACCCCTGGCTCCAGCTCCAACCCCTGGCGTGAGCCCCGCGTCAGGGCGTCCTCCGCAGCGCAACTATGCGCGGACGCGTCCGGCATCGCAACAAGGCTGTGCGGCCCGGGAGCGTCCGTTCGCCCTGGATCGCCCGCATAAATCCGGACCTCCGCCGCGGCCCTTGCAACAAGCTGAAGGCCCCGTCCGCCCGGCCCTCCGGAAGCCCTCCCCGAACCCCGGCGCCGACTCCTCACCTCTCCCCCCGGAGGACCCAACTCGGTTCACGGCAAGGGGACTTGAAACGATCAGCCGCACCGCACCCGCCCTCACCCGCGCGACCCCACCCACGGAAGCGGAACCTGAGCTTCCCCCACCAGTGGTACCGGAAAGTTCACACACCCTGTGGATCGCGTCGACCGGCGCCCGTCGCACAGGCCCGTCGCGCAGGCCCGGCGACGGAGGCGAGGGGATCACGCCGGAGGGGGCGCACGGCCGCGGAGAGGCGCCGTCAAGGGCACGGGGCGCCGGAGTGGGCAGGCGCGGGCGCTCGGGCGCGCAGGAGGCCGTACAGCGCTCCCACGGGGGCGCGGCGCCCCTGAGGGGCGATTCCCGGGCCGGGACAGCGGAACGGCCCCGGGCGGAGATGAGCGCCGGGAGCGCGCATCCGCCGGCGGGGCCGGAACCGACTGGTCCTCGCCCGGCCGTCTCGGTGCCGAGACGGCCGGGCGGGGCGTTCTACTTGATGCCGAGCGAGTTGCAGAGCGACTTGTAGGGCGCCGTGCAGATCTTGTTGACGGCGTAGATCCCGTCCTGGACGACCGTATCCTGGATGTTCTCCTTGGTGAGCGCCACCACGGGCACGAGCTGGGACGGGATGTCCTTGTTCGTGGGGCTGCTGACCTTGTCGCGGGTGAGCGCGTCGAACTCGATCGAGCGGCCCTGCACCCGGGCGACGGCCATCTCGGCGGCCGCGTTGGCCTCCTGCGGGTACGACTTGTACACGCTCATGTACTGGTCGCCCTTGATGATCCGCTGCACGGCGATGAGCTCGGAGTCCTGGCCGGTCACCGGCGGCACCTTGCTGACACCCGCGGCCTTGAAGGCGTCGATGACCGCGCCCGCGATGCCGTCGTTGGCGGCGTAGACACCGGCGATGTTGCTCAGCCCGACGGCCTGGATGGACTTCTCCATGTTGGCCTTGGCGTTGACCGGGTTCCAGTCCTTGGTGTCGTACTGGGCCGCGATGATCACCTTGTCCTCGAGCTCGGACTTGGCGCCGGACTTGAACTGCGCGGCGTTCGGGTCGGTCACCGAGCCGTTCATCATGATGATCTTCTTCGAGGCCGAGTTGGTGCCCAGCGCGGCGATGAGCGCCTTGCCCTGGGTCTCGCCGACCAGCTCGTTGTCGAAGGAGATGTACGCGTCGATCGGGCCCTGCGCCAGGCGGTCGTAGGCGATGACCGGGATCCCGGCCTCCTTGGCCTTGCGCACGCCCTTGGCGATCGTCACCGAGTCGACCGCGTCCACGAGGATGACGTCGACCTTGTCGTCGATCATCTGCTGCATCTGGCGGAGCTGCTTCGCGGCGTCCTGCTCGGCGTTCAGGTAGAGGACGTCACCCTTCTTCTCGGTGAGCTTCTGCACCTGCTCCCGGATGATCGGGTAGTCGAACTTCTCGTAACGGGTGTTCGCCTTCTCCGGGAGGAGCAGGCCGACCGTGATGTCGTCGCCCTTCGTGGCGCTGGCCGAGCTACTGCTCCCGCCGAAGGCCCCCATGCCGCAGCCGGTGAGGGTGGTGAGAGCGGTGGCGGACGAGGCCACGGCTATGACGGTACGGCGCAGGCCGGTGTTACGAGTCTTCACATCAGGTGCCTTCCGGGCGAGGTTGCAGCATTGCGACCCAGGTGGCTGAAAGCCAACGCGTTCGATCACCTCAGCGTCAAGGAGTAACCACTTAACGAGATGGCAACGGCGTTTCGTGTTCCACAAGTGAACGCGACGGGAAAAGACTACGCCCATCCACCGACCGATCCCCTCAGCTTCACCTTCTGTCATTCACACGCTCGGCCAACTTGCGTTCACAGGAGTCGTCGGCGCCGACGGTTTTTAACCGCTGTTGACGATCCGTGATCCGGAAAGAACGCGTGCACAGAGCCCCGGCACGCGGGACGCCGCCCCTTCGGCCCGCGCGCCCGCCACGGGCGGACGGGCGGCTCACCGCGCCGGGCACGGCGGCCTCCGCAGTGACCAACCGCACACCGCCCGCCCATAAAAGGCATTTCCACCGCAAACACCACTTCTGATGATTACGCCCGAAATTCAGGTACTGCACGTCGATTTCGCCCATTGGGCGACGGAACGAACAGCGCATTCGCCTACAAAATCGTCACTTCTCCCGGCGCCGGGCCGGCGATCCCGACGCCCGGAACACGCGAAGGGGTCCCGCGTTCCGGACGGACCGCGGGACCCCTTCGGGTGAGAGCGTGAAAGAACTACTCGGACGCCCGCTTGGGGCGCCACACCACCAGCGCGCTGGTCTGCTGGACCTCCTGGTACGGGACCAGGTCGCGGCGGTAGGAGGCGTGCACGGCGGCCTCGCGCTGCTGCATGGCGGCCGCGGCGCCGTCCAGGGCCGACTCCAGCTCCGCCACGCGGGACTGGAGCGCGGCGACCTGGTTCTCCAGTTCGATGATGCGCTTGATGCCGGCGAGGTTGATGCCCTCGTCCTGCGACAGCTGCTGCACCGTGCGCAGCAGCTCGATGTCGCGGGCCGAGTAGCGCCGGCCCCGGCCGGCCGTGCGGTCGGGGGAGACCAGACCGAGCCGGTCGTACTGACGCAGGGTCTGCGGGTGCAGTCCGGAGAGCTGGGCCGCCACCGAGATGACGTAGACCGGGGTCTCCTCGGTCAGTTCATAGGGGTTGCGTCGACGACCGGTCGTGTCCATGGCTCCGTCATGCTCCCTTCGCGGCCTGGAACAGATCCGCCCGCGGGTCCTCACCCGCGGTCGCCTCGCGATACGCCTCCAGCGCGTCACGAGCCTTGCCGGACAGGTCCTGGGGGACCGTCACCTCGACGGTGACCAGGAGGTCGCCCCGGGTGCCGTCCTTGCGGACCGCGCCCCTGCCCCGGGCGCGCATGGTCCGCCCGTTGGGCGTGCCCGGCGGCAGCTTCAGCGTCACCGGCGGGCCGCCCAGCGTCGGCACCTTCACCTCGCCGCCCAGCGCCGCCTCCGCGAAGGTGACGGGCACGGTGACGGTGAGGTTGTCGTCCTTGCGGCCGAAGACCGGGTGGGCGTCGACGTGGACCGTGACGTACAGGTCTCCCGCCGGGCCTCCCCGCTCTCCGGGAGCGCCCTTGCCGCGCAGCCGGATCCGCTGGTTGTCGCTGACGCCCGCGGGGATCCGGACCTGCATCGTGCGGGACGACTTGGCCCGCCCGCTGCCCGCGCACTCCATGCAGGGGTGCTCGGCGATCAGGCCGCGGCCCTTGCAGTCCGGGCAGGGGTCCGTGAGCGAGAAGCCGCCCCCGGAGCCCCGCGCGACCTGCCCGGTGCCGACACAGGTCGGGCACACGCGCGGTGTGCCGTTCTTGTCGCCGGTGCCCGAACAGGCCTTGCAGGCCGCCTGGGAGGTCATGCGCAGCGGAACGGTCGCGCCGTCCACCGCCTCCGTGAAGGAGAGGGTGACCTCGGTGTCGATGTCCTGGCCGCGCCTGGGCTGCGTACGCGTGCCCGTGGTGGCGCCGCCGCGGTTGAACAGGCCGCCGAAGACGTCACCTATACCGCCGCCGAAGCCGCCGGCCCCTCCCGCTCCCTGGCCCTGGGCAGTGCCTCCGAAGAGGTCGCCCAGGTCGAAGTTGAAGTTGCCGCCGCCGGCGCCGGGACCCGGCCGGAAGCCACCACTGCCGAAGAGGGCACGCGCCTCGTCGTACTCCTTGCGCTTCTTCGGATCGCCGAGTACGTCGTTCGCCTCGGAGATCTCCTTGAAGCGCTCCTCGGCCTTGGCGTTGCCCTTGTTGGCGTCCGGGTGGAACTCACGGGCGAGCTTCCGGTACGCCTTCTTGATCTCGGCCTCGGTGGCGTCCTTGGGGACGCCGAGGACCTTGTAGAAGTCCTTCTCGATGAAGTCCTTGGTGCTCATCCCCGACGTCCCTCCTCCCTCGTCCGTTCAAGCTCAGCCCTCGTCCGGGCCACCGCTCTCCTTGTCATCGGCCGCCTCGGCCGAGTCCTCGGCCTTGACCGTCTGCGCTCCGGGCTGCGGCTCGGCGACGGCCACCCGCGCGGGGCGGATGGTGCGTTCGCCGAAGCGATACCCCGGCTGCAGAATCGCCACGCACGTCGTCTCCGTGACGTCCGGCGCGTACGAGTGCATCAGGGCCTCGTGGATCGTCGGGTCGAAGGGCTCGCCCTCCTTGCCGAACTGCTGGAGCCCCATCTTCGCCGCGACGGTCTCCAGGGATTCGGCGACGGACTTGAATCCGCCGACGAGCTCCCCGTGGTCCCGCGCGCGGCCGATGTCGTCGAGCACGGGCAGGAGTTCGGTCAGGAGGTTCGCGATGGCGATCTCCCGGACCGCGATCCGGTCGCGCTCGATGCGGCGGCGGTAGTTCTGGAACTCGGCCTGGAGCCGCTGGAGGTCCGCGGTGCGCTCGCTCAGAGCCATGCGCGCCTGGTCCAGCTGGGCCGTCAGGCCGGCCAGTTGTGCTGCTGCGTCCCCGTCCGGGGCCGCCGCCCCCTCCGCAGAGGGGGTGGCGGTCTGCGGCTCGGCGTCGTCAGAGGTGGCGCCGGAAGGGACGTCGGGCTGCTCTTCGAAGCCCGGGGTCTCCTCCGTCACGCGGCACCGTCCCGGCGGTCCTCGTCGACGATCTCGGCGTCGACGACGTCGTCGTCGGCCTTCGGGGCCTCGGCACCGGCGGCGTCGCCACCCGCGGCCTGGGCGGCCTGGGCGTCGGCGTACATGGCCTGGCCGAGCTTCTGCGAGACCGCGGCGACCTTCTCCGTGGCGGTGCGGATCTCGGCGATGTCCTCGCCCTTGAGCGCGGCCTTCAGCTCCTCGACGGAAGCCTCGACCTCGGTCTTGATCTCGCCGGGGACCTTGTCCTCGTTGTCCTTGAGGAACTTCTCGGTCTGGTAGACGAGCTGCTCGCCCTGGTTGCGGGTCTCGGCGGCCTCGCGGCGGGCGTGGTCCTCCTCCGCGTACTTCTCGGCCTCCTGGCGCATGCGGTCGACCTCGTCCTTCGGCAGCGAGGAGCCGCCGGTGACGGTCATCTTCTGCTCCTTGCCCGTGCCGAGGTCCTTCGCGGTCACGTGCATGATGCCGTTGGCGTCGATGTCGAAGGCGACCTCGATCTGCGGGACACCGCGCGGGGCCGGCGGCAGACCGGTCAGCTCGAACATGCCGAGCTTCTTGTTGTACGCCGCGATCTCGCGCTCGCCCTGGTAGACCTGGATCTGCACGGAGGGCTGGTTGTCCTCGGCGGTGGTGAAGATCTCGGACCGCTTGGTCGGGATCGTCGTGTTCCGCTCGATGAGCTTGGTCATGATGCCGCCCTTGGTCTCGATACCAAGCGACAGCGGGGTCACGTCGAGGAGCAGGACGTCCTTGACCTCACCCTTGAGGACACCGGCCTGGAGGGCAGCGCCGATGGCGACGACCTCGTCCGGGTTCACGCCCTTGTTGGCCTCGTTGCCGCCGGTCAGCTCCTTGACGAGCTCGGCGACGGCGGGCATACGGGTGGAGCCGCCGACGAGAACGACGTGGTCGATCTCGGACAGCTGGATGCCGGCGTCCTTGATGACGTTGTGGAACGGCGTCTTGCAGCGCTCCAGGAGGTCGGCCGTCAGCTGCTGGAACTGGGCGCGCGTGAGCTTCTCGTCCAGGTGCAGCGGGCCCTCGGCGGAAGCCGTGATGTAGGGCAGGTTGATCGAGGTCTCGGTGGACGAGGACAGCTCGATCTTGGCCTTCTCGGCGGCCTCGCGCAGACGCTGGAGCGCCATCTTGTCCTTGGCGAGGTCCACGCCGTGGCCGGAGCGGAACTGCTGCACCAGGTAGTCGACGACGCGCTGGTCCCAGTCGTCACCACCGAGGTGGTTGTCACCGTTGGTGGCCTTCACCTCGACGACGCCGTCGCCGATCTCCAGGAGGGACACGTCGAAGGTGCCGCCACCGAGGTCGAAGACGAGGATCGTCTGGTCGTCCTTGTCGAGGCCGTACGCCAGGGCGGCGGCGGTCGGCTCGTTGACGATACGAAGGACGTTGAGGCCGGCGATCTCACCGGCTTCCTTGGTCGCCTGACGCTCGGAGTCGTTGAAGTACGCCGGGACGGTGATGACCGCGTCGGCCACCTTCTCGCCCAGGTACGCCTCGGCGTCGCGCTTCAGCTTCTGCAGGATGAAGGCGCTCATCTGCTGCGGGTTGAAGCTCTTGCCGTCGAGCTCGATCTTCCAGTCGGTGCCCATGTGACGCTTCACCGAACGGATCGTCCGGTCCACGTTGGTGACCGCCTGGCGCTTGGCGACCTCGCCGACGAGCACCTCGCCGTTCTTCGCGAAGGCGACGACGGACGGCGTGGTCCTGGCGCCTTCGGCGTTGGTGATGACGGTGGGCTCGCCGCCTTCGAGAACGCTGACGACGGAGTTAGTCGTGCCCAGGTCGATGCCGACCGCACGTGCCATTTCGATTCCTCCAGCAATGACTTGAGTGGAACGGACTCAAGTGTGCACGACGTCCGCCTTCCGGTCAACAGACCTGAGTCGTGGGGGCTCAACTCTTATCCGTTCCTTACACGCATGGAGCCTCTGACCTGCGATTCTCTCGCTGCGTCAGTGCACCTTCACCGCTCCCGGAGCCTCCGGACGGGGACGCCCGGGACGCCCCAGCGACCTCGGGGCGGGTCCCCCGGGAGCGGGGATCGCATGCGGACGGTCCCGGCGCGGGCGCACCCCCGGCCGCAGGGCCCCCACGACGGCGACCACCGCCACGGCGCCGGCCACCCACCAGGCGGCCCCCGCCCCCAGCCAGCCGAGATCGATGCACAGCCCCGTGAACGCAGCCGCGAACGCCGCCAGTCCGGTCACGACCATGACCCCCTGCCGGGTGAGCCCCGCCCGCCGCAGCCGGTGCACCAGATGGTCCGGCGCCGGGCGCAGCAGCGGCCGCCCCGCGCGCCGACGCGACACCAGGACCAGGACGGCGTCCGCGGTGGCCACGGCCGTCAGCGCGAAGGCGGCTCCGAGGCCGGGCCCGGCGGGCCGCTCGGCGTGCACCTGCACGACCGCGGAGGCCAGCAGGAAGCCGGCGAACAGCGATCCGCACCGCCCCGGCGCGATCCTGGCCGGGGGCCATCCGTGCATCAGGAAGCCCGTGAGGGCGGCGGCCAGGACGCTGAGCAGCGCCGCGAGCCCGTCCATGAGCTCGGCGGCCGCGCACCCGCTGAGGGCGAACGCGGTGATGACACCGACCGTCCCCATCACTCCGTCGGCGTGGTCCAGCGAGCGGAAGGCGTGCGTGACGAGGACGGTCCAGGCCACCGCCAGCACTCCGGCGGGCGCACCGAGTTCGTCGTAGGGGACGGTCAGCGCGGCGGCGACGGCGACGCCCGCCACGCACACCACCGGGGGCAGGGGCAGCAGGTCGGCGGCGAGGCCCAGCAGGGCGACCGCGATCCCGGCGACCAGGATCCGGCCGGCCTCGGGCCCGAGCGGGGCGGCGCCGGTCCAGTCGCCGGCCCAGCCGACGAGCGCCGTCGCGCCGGCCACGGCGATCCCGCCGAGGAGCGGAACCGGCCTCACCCTCCCGGGTGCCCGCGGTTTCGCGCGGCGCCCGGGAAGTCCCCTCCCTTCGGCCGGGCCGAGGCGCAGGGAGAGCGACCGCAGCAGCGCGGCGAGCGTGGCGGTCAGGAGCAGAGCGGCGATGGCGGCCGTGATTCCGTACAGCACATCGCCAATTTAGGGGTAATTGTCACAGTATTGGGTGAATAACACGATCGGGTTTACGTGTCCTGTCGACCCCGGCCGAAGTGCACCTTGTGCCCGCGCCCCGGGCGCCCACTCAGGCTTCCCTCAGCGACGCAGATCACCGCACCGCTGACTACAGTGCGGCGAAGGAAGTGGGTAGTCTCAGACGGACTGCATAAGTTACCGCTTAGTAATCACCTTCGAGGTCGCCCTCGAAGAACACCTCGCAGGCCCGAGGAGCCCCCGAATGCAACTCGCCGCGATCATTGTGTCGCTGGTCCTGACCGTGGTCGGCGTTGCGCTGCTCGCACGCGCCATCGGTCAGTTCGTCCGGTACTTCAAGCTGGGCCAGCCGGTCCCGGCGGGTGCCCGGACGGACAACCCCTACGCGCGCAGCGTGACGCTGGTCAAGGAGTTCCTCGGCCACACGCGGATGAACCGCTGGGGCATCGTGGGCTTCGCCCACTGGTTCGTGGCGATCGGCTTCCTGACCCTTCCGCCGACCCTCGCCCAGGCCTTCGGCCAGCTCTTCTCGGCCGACTGGACGCTGCCGGTCATCGGCGGCTTCCTGCCGTTCGAGCTGTACATCGAGTTCATCGGCGTGATGACGATCCTCGGCATCGCCGTGCTGATCGCCATCCGCCTGCTGAACCTGCCGTCCCGCCCGGGCCGCAAGTCCCGTTTCGCGGGCTCCAAGGCCGGCCAGGCGTACTTCGTCGAGTACGTCATCCTCACCATCGGCCTCGCCATCTACGTGCTGCGCGGCCTCGAGGGCGCCATCCACCACGTCGACCACTACGAGGCCGCGTACTTCGCCTCGTACCCGCTGGTCCTCGCCTTCAAGGGCCTGAGCGTCACCACCCTGCAGAACCTGATCTACCTCACCGCCATGGTGAAGATCAGCACCTCGTTCATCTGGATGATCGTGGTCTCGCTCAACACCAACATGGGCGTGGCCTGGCACCGCTTCCTGGCGTTCCCGAACATCTGGTTCAAGCGCGAGGCGACCGGCGGGACCGCCCTCGGCGGCCTCCAGCCGATGACCTCCGGCGGCAAGGCCATCGACTTCACCGACCCCGGTGAGGACGACGTCTTCGGCGTCTCCCAGGTCGAGCAGTTCTCCTGGAAGGGCCTGCTCGACTTCTCCACCTGCACCGAATGCGGCCGCTGCCAGTCGCAGTGCCCCGCCTGGAACACCGGCAAGCCGCTCTCCCCCAAGCTCCTCATCATGTCGCTGCGCGACCACGCGCACGCCAAGGCCCCGTACCTGCTGGCCGGCGGCGGCAAGTCCATGGAGGGCGAGGAGAAGGCGTCCGAGGAGCAGCTCAAGGACGTTCCCGCGGCCGCCCTCGCCGAGGCCGAGCGCCCCCTCATCGGCACCGCCGAGGAGAACGGCGTCATCGACCCGGACGTCCTGTGGTCCTGCACCACCTGCGGCGCCTGTGTCGAGCAGTGCCCGGTCGACATCGAGCACATCGACCACATCGTCGACATGCGCCGCTACCAGGTGATGATCGAGAGCGCGTTCCCGTCCGAGGCGGGCACGATGCTCAAGAACCTGGAGAAGAAGGGCAACCCCTGGGGCCTGGCGAAGAAGCAGCGCCTGGAATGGCTCAAGGAGGTCGACTTCGAGGTCCCGGTCGTCGGCAAGGACATCGAGGACCTCTCCGAGGTCGAGTACCTCTACTGGGTCGGCTGCGCCGGCGCCCTGGAGGACCGCGCCAAGAAGACCACCAAGGCCTTCGCGGAGCTCCTGCACATGGCGGGCGTCAAGTTCGCGATCATGGGCGGCGACGAGAAGTGCACCGGTGACTCCGCCCGCCGTCTCGGCAACGAGCCCCTGTTCCAGGAGCTCGGCATGGAGAACGTCGCGGCGCTGAACATGGCATTCGGTGAGGACGACGAGGACGAGTCGACCAAGAAGCCGAAGTCGGCGAAGAAGATCGTCGCCACCTGCCCGCACTGCCTCAACACGATCGGCAACGAGTACCCGCAGATCGGCGGCGACTACGAGGTCATCCACCACACCCAGCTCCTGCAGCACCTCATCGACGAGGGCAAGCTGCTGCCGGTGACCCCGGTCGAGGGTCTGATCACGTACCACGACCCGTGCTACCTGGGCCGCCACAACAAGATCTACACGCCCCCGCGCGAGATCATGTCCGCTGTCCCGGGCCTGCGTCAGCAGGAGATGCACCGCCACAAGGAGCGCGGCTTCTGCTGCGGCGCCGGCGGCGCCCGGATGTGGATGGAGGAGCGGATCGGCAAGCGCATCAACAACGAGCGCGTCGACGAGGCCCTGTCGCTGAACCCCGACATCGTCTCCACCGCCTGCCCGTTCTGCCTCGTCATGCTGACCGACTCGGTCAACGGCAAGAAGAACGACGGCAAGGCCAAGGAGTCCGTCCAGGTCGTCGACGTCGCCCAGCTCCTGCTCGAATCCGTCAAGACGCCGGTCGAGGACGAGCCCCCGGCGGGCGCGGCCGAGTCGGAGAGCGAGCCGGAGCCGGAGCCGGTGAAGTAACCGTCCCGTCCGGACGAGCGTCCGGCACGACTGTCTGAACAGCCGCCTGACCCGGCAGTCAGGCACAGCCGACCGGCTCCGCCCGGATCGGTACGAGCTGCGCCCCCGTGCTCCGCGGAACACGGGGGCGCAGCCGTGCCCGGCCCCGATGAGCACCGCCCCGCAGGCGGAAGCCGCGTACGGAGCCCTCTGGCAGCGGCACCGCCCACGGAACCCTCCGGGGGTGCGGTCCGCGGAGGGTTCCGTGGATGAGGTCCGCGGAGCTTTCCGGGGGTGAGGTCCGTGGAGCCCTCCGGCAATGCCGTTCGCCGAGCCTCTCGGCAGTGCGATCCGCGGGGGCCCGTCGGCAGTGCGGTCGGCCGGGCCCGCCGGGAGCAGTGCCCGCCGGGAGCAGTGCCCGCCGGGAGCAGTGCCCGCGGGGATCAGTGCCGTCCGGGGAGCCCTCCGGCGGTGCGTTTCGCGGGACCCACACGGCACAACCGAACTCACGTACAACCCTTGCCCCCCGCCGACGGTCTCCTGTTCGCCGATCGGTCGGTGAACCGCCGTACAACTCCCGGCAAACACGGACGACCGGCTCCCTATTGACCGGGGGCGCGTACACGAGCGTCCCCGCATGCCGCAGGAGAATCACGCATGCTCATGCGTCACCCGCGCCACGTGCGCCTCGCCCTCGCGACGGCGACGGCCGCCGCTCTGACGGGCGGTCTTCTGACTTTCTCGGCCGCGACAGCGACCGCCGCGGACTCCGCCACGGTCCCGCAGGCCGACTTCAACGGCGACGGCAAGGGCGATGTGGCCCTCTCGGCCCACGGCGCCTACGTCAGCGGCCACGCGGGCGCCGGCCAGATCGTCGCCCTCTACGGCACGACCACCGGCGTCTCGTCCGCCAAGCGCTCCACGATCAGCCAGAACACCACCGGTGTCCCCGGCACCGCCGAGGCCGGGGACGGCTTCGGCGGCGAGACGGCGTACGCCGACTTCAACGGCGACGGCTACGACGACCTCGCCGTCTCCTCCCCCTGGGAGAAGGTCGGCACCGACACCAACGGCGGCGGCCTCACCATCCTGTGGGGCTCCGCGAGCGGCCTCACCGGCAAGGCCGTCGACGTCCCGGACCCGGCCCCCTCCTCGCACGACTTCTGGGGCAAGGACCTGGCCGCCGGCGACTTCGACGGCGACGGCAAGGCCGACCTCGCGGTCGGCAGCTCCGCCAGCACGATCTACGTCTACAAGGGCGGCTTCACCACGGCCGGCACCCCCGGGGCCCGTACGACGATCAAGCCCCCGATCATCTCGGGCACCAACGACAGCCCCTACGGCCCGCTCAGCCTGACCGCGGGCGACGTCAACGGCGACGGCAGGACCGACCTGATCGTCGACGGCTACGAGACGCAGTCCGACTACGGCTGGAACACGAACTACTTCGTGCCCGGCTCGGCGAGCGGCCTGAACGTGGGATCCGCCACCGCCCTCAAGCCCGGCATCATCACCGGCATCGGGGACATCAACGGCGACGGCTTCGGCGACATCGTCAGCGGCGCGGGCTGGGACGCCACCCTGGAGGACGGCACCCCCGTCCCGGACGCCGCCAACGGCGGCAAGGTGAACATCACCTACGGCTCGGCGTCCGGCCCGGCCGGCACCACCGGGATCACCCAGAACAGCGGCAGCGTCCCGGGCACCTCGGAGAAGGGTGACGGCTTCGGCTGGGAGCTGGACATGGGCGACGTCAACGGCGACGGCTACCAGGACCTCGTCGTCGCGGCACCGGACGAGGACATCGACGGTGTCACCAACACCGGCATGGTCACCGTCCTGTACGGCTCCGCGGCCGGCATCGACGTCACCACCGGCACGCAGGCGTTCGCGCAGAGCACGGCGGGCGTCCCCGGCAACGACGAGAAGAGCGACCTGTTCGGCGCGGACGTCAAGCTCGACGACGTCACCGGCGACGGCCGGGCCGACCTGATCGTCGGCTCGTACGAGAACGCCGGGAACGGCGCCGTGACCTACCTGCCCTCCAACGGCAGCAAGATCACCACGACCGGCTCCCGCACCGTCTCGCCGAGCACGTCGGGCGTCTCGACGTCCGGAGCCCCGCAGTTCGGCGCCATCTTCGCCGACTGACCGCCCCTCACCGACCGACCCTACGGGCCGCCCGCTTCCCGGGCGGCCCGTAGGCGTGACATCGCGCCGGACAGCTCGAACAGCCGCTCCCGTAAGGGCCGGCCCGCGGTGCCCTTAGGGGATGTCACAGCTCGGCCCCAATGCCGGGCCTGGTGCCCCGGCTCCCGCACGTCACTCTTCGGGACCAGGTACGTTCGATGACGTGGCTGGATTCAGGATCGGACGCGGCGGCCGGGACAACCGTGCACCGCAAGGGCGACCGCAACAACAACCGTCGTACGGACAGTCCTCCCAGGGGCGTGGACAGCAGTCCCCCCGGGGAGGCGGGCAGCAGCCGTACGGCTACCCGGGCGCGCCGTCGCAGCCGCAGTACGGCGGACAGCAGCCGTACGGCGGCCGGCAGGGCGGGCAGGCCCACCGGGGCGGACAGCAGGGCGGCTGGCCCCAGGGCGGCGGGCACGGCGGCGGGCACGGCGAGCCGGAGTACTTCGGCGACGGCCACCCGCAGCAGGGCCCGGACCCGTACGCGGCGAACAGCCCCGGTCACACGCAGGCCTTCTCGATCGGCGAGGACCCGTACAACGACGGGGACGTCTACCGGGCGGGCCAGGCGGCCGCTCCGCCGGTCGGACCCCGGCTGCACTGGAAGGACCTGCTCAAGGGCATAGTGACGGCCCCCAACAGGACCTTCCTCCAGATGCGCGACTACACGATGTGGGCCCCGGCCCTGATCGTGACGTTCCTCTACGGCCTGCTGGCGGTCTTCGGCTTCGACGGCGCCCGCGAGGACGCCATCACCGCGACGCTCTCCAACGCCGTCCCGATCGTCCTGACGACCGCTGTCGCCCTCGTGCTCAGCACGTTCGTCCTGGGCGTGGTGACCCACACCCTGGCCCGCCAGCTCGGCGGCGACGGGGCCTGGCAGCCCACGGTCGGCCTCTCCATGCTGATCATGTCCATCACGGACACCCCGCGACTGCTCTTCGCCATGTTCCTCGGCGGCGACGCGTCCTTCGTCAAGCTCCTCGGCTGGATCACCTGGGTCGCCGCGGGCGCGCTGCTGACCCTGATGGTCGGCAAGTCCCACGACCTCCCCTGGCCGAAGGCCCTCGCCGCGTCCTCCATTCAGCTGATCGCCATCCTGTCGATCATCAAACTGGGCACGTTCTGACCCCACGGGCGGCATACGCCCCCGCACAGAACAGATGGAAGAGGGGCCCCCGGCACACCGCCGGGGGCCCCTCTTCTCTTCCATCTGTTCTTTCCTCTGACCTGGCCTACGAGTCGAGCACCTGTCGATCAAACGACGGGGGGCTTGATGCTATAGCTGACTTGACTCGATGACGGTAGTAGCTTGATCCCAGCTGTTGAGGGTGGGGAGGCCCAGACGTGGCACGCCGAGTGGGGATCTACACGCGCATCTCGCGGGACGACGAGGGACACGCATTGGGCGTAGCCCGCCAGCAGCGAGACTGCGAGCGTCTCGCGGATCTCCGTTCCTGGCAGGCCGTGAAGGTCTACGAGGACAACGACGTATCGGCCTACAAGCGCCACGTCGTACGCGAACAGTTCGAACTGATGCTGAGCGACCTGAGCGCCGGCCTCATCGACGGCATCGTGGCGTACGACCTAGACCGATTGGCGCGGCAGCCACGAGACCTTGAGCAGCTGATCGAGATCTTCGATGACCGCCCGCGGCTGGAGTTCGCGACGGTCACCAACGACGTCAACCTCGGAACGCCGGACGGCCGCACCATGTCACGCATCATGGTCGCCTTCGCCAACAAGTCATCCCACGACGCCTCGCGCCGCATCAAGCGGAAGCATCTGGAGTTGGCCCAGAAAGGCAAGGACAGCGGCGGACCAGCACCGTACGGATGGCTCAGGGAAGACCGAAGCAAGGTCGACCCGGAAGCAGCCGCAGCCATCCGAGAGGCTCAGCGCGAAATCCTCGCCGGCGTTCGCATCGGCACGATCCGTACGCGCTGGCAGGAGCAAGGCTTGGGCAACCCCCGCGCAGGCACCAAGCGGATGGCCCACCACCACGTCGAGCACATCCTCACGAACCCACGACTGGTCGGATACCGGACCTACCACGGCCAGGTCCTGAACGACGAGGACGGCCGGCCCGTCCTGGGCGAGTGGGAGGCGATCAACACCCTCGACGAGTGGGAAGCAGTGTGCGCCGCGGTTGCCGAGCGAAAGCAGAAGCAGCCCGGCCGGTCGCTGGCCCGTAAGTACATGCTGTCGGGTATCGCACGATGCGGACTGTGCAAGACGAAGATCCGGGGCCAGATCAACCAGCGTTGGCAGCCAGGGTCGAAAGCGGCGAAGTTCACCTATCAGTGTTCCGTCGTCAATGGCGGCTGCGGAAAAGTGGGACGCGTCGGGGAACCCGTGGACAGGCTGATAGCTCAACTCACACTGGAGGAGCAGCGATCCCGAGCCGCCGTCTCAACTGTTCCGATTGAACAACGGTGGCCGCGAGATGCCGAGTTGGAGCAGGTCAGCGAGGACATCACCCGGCTGTTGAACGCCGAGCGGTCGAAGCAAATCACCGTAACCACGCTCTTGCAGCTCTTGCCCGGGAAAGAGCGCGAGCGCGATGAGCTGAAGTTGGAGCGAGCCAGGTTCTACAAGGAGCTGAAGCAGTCCGAGGCCAAGGGCGACGCTGCAAACCTGACGCTGGACGAGTTCTTTGGTCTGCCGATTGAGCGGCAACAAGAGATCGTGTTGCACAGTCTGTCGGCGGTGATCATCCATCCAGCTGGCAGAGGCAAGAGAAAGTTCGACCCGAGCCTCATCGAGCCCGTGTGGCGCTGACGATCTGGCCCGCCCTTACAGACGAGCGCACGACGCACCCACTCTTCCACTCTTCGTCCCGCTCAGGTGCACGCCGAAGGTGCATCTTGATCCACTCGTCCGTGGTCATCACCGTCCTGCCCCGGTCCCTCGGGAATGTCGGCCTAGTGGGTGATCGAGTAGCGGCGGGATCTGGTGGAGAAGTGGCCCTGCCGACGTAGGAGGCCACGGCCTGTTCGGTGATCTCTTCACCGTCCCCGAATGCTCTGATCGGCTGGACGTCGAGTTGTGCCCCCAGCATCCGGGCAGGTTCGTCACCCGCGGCGGCGACGTCGACGGCGCCCCGGGCGACAGGGGACCGATCGCGTCGGTGAGCAAGCCGAGGGTGGCCAAGTGCGGGGGCGGGGTCTCGGGTCCGTCGAAGCGGATCACCGCGAAGGGGACCGCGCAGCGCTTCTGGTACGCGGCGACCTTGCCGAAGGAGACGCGGGAGCGTTCGCGGGCGTCCTTCTGAAGCTTTAGGTAGACCGGAAGTGGACGGCACTAGGCATATCGGTCGGCGCTGACATTCACGGGAGTCGATCTAGACCCCGGGAGTGAAGGAGCTATAGCGCCTCCTTGTTCGGCCTGGCCACCTCTCCGGACTTATGTACCGGAGGCAAAACACTCCACGGGAAGTTGATCCAGTCGTCGGTGCGCTTCCAGACGTACTCGCACTTCACGAGCGACTGGGTCTTCTCGTAGATCACGGCGCTGCGGACCTCGGCGACCTCGCCGACGCAGAAGTCGTGCACGAGCTTGAGCGTCTTGCCCGTGTCGGCGACGTCGTCGGTGATCAGGACCTTCTTGTCGGAGAAGTCGATCGCGTTCGGGACGGGGGCGAGCATCACCGGCATCTCCAGCGTCGTCCCCACCCCCGTGTAGAACTCGACGTTCACCAGGTGGATGTTCTTGCAGTCGAGGGCGTAGGCGAGCCCTCCCGCGACGAAGACGCCACCACGCGCGATCGAGAGCACGATGTCGGGCTCGTACCCGTCGTCGGCGATGGTCTGGGCGAGTTCGCGTACGGCGACGCCGAACCCTTCGTAGGTGAGGTTCTCGCGCGCGGGAGACATGGTCATCGCCTCAGACCTGGGTGCGGTGGAAGTTCAGGAAGGACCGCGAGGGGGTCGGCCCGCGCTGCCCCTGGTAGCGGGAGCCGTACCGCTCGCTGCCGTAGGGGAACTCGGCCGGCGAGCTGAGCCGGAACATGCAGAGCTGCCCGATCTTCATCCCCGGCCACAGCTTGATCGGCAGGGTCGCGAGGTTCGAGAGCTCCAGGGTGACGTGCCCGGAGAACCCGGGGTCGATGAACCCGGCGGTGGAGTGGGTGACCAGCCCCAGCCGTCCCAGCGAGCTCTTGCCCTCCAGCCGCGAGGCGATGTCGTCGGGCAGCGAGATGACCTCGTACGTACTGGCGAGGACGAACTCTCCGGGGTGAAGGATGAACGGCTCGTCACCCTCGGGCTCGACGAGCCGCGTGAGATCCGCCTGCTCGACCGAGGGGTCGATGTGGGGGTAGCGGTGATTCTCGAACACCCGGAAGTAGCGGTCGAGCCGCACATCGATGCTCGACGGCTGCACCATGGATTCGTCGTAAGGATCGATGCGGACCCGTCCGGCGTCGATCTCGGCCCGGATGTCCTTGTCTGAGAGAAGCACGTCCTGAGGATACGCAAGGCGCGCGGAGCCACGACAATCGTGCGGCACCGCGCGCCCGTACTGCTGACCCGTACTACTGCTCCGTCCCTGCCCTCTCCAGGGTCACCGGCACCACACTGCGGAGCCGGGCACACCGCGGACACCGGAGCAGCCGGCCGGGGCCGAGCCGCTCGGCCTGCTGCATCGGGAACGAAGCGGTGCTGAACACGTGCCCCTCGGCACAACGGACGACGGTGCGCTCCATCAAGTCCCAGAGTCCCTTCCCCAAGAGCCGCGTCAGGCTGATGCGCCTGACAACGAAAGCCACATTACGGGATGAAAGGGACGGCTCTCCAGGCGGCACTCCGACCCCGCCCGGACCCACTTCAACGCCCCCACCGTACGCCCCAACTCCGGTCCCTCGCAGCCGCATCCACCCCCCGGAACGCGAACGGGCCCCGCGGCTTCGACGCCGGGGGCCGGGCATGAGGTACAGTGAGCGAGCATTCGGACACCGGCCCAAACCGGCGTCTTACGCGGGTGTAGTTTAGTGGTAGAACATCAGCTTCCCAAGCTGAGAGTGCGAGTTCGATTCTCGTCACCCGCTCCATGTGAAACCCCCAGGTCGACGACCCGGGGGTTCTTTGTTGTCCAAAGCAATCGGCGGGCGCGCATCACGTCCGCGCCATGGGCGGGATCGTCCAGGAGTATCCCTGGAAGCGGGACGGCGAGGACAAACCGGCCGCCGACCGTTCGGGGCCCGCTGTCAGTCGTGAGCTGTACGGTCCCGCTCATGGCTGAGAGACCCACTGCGGACTGGCGTGACGGTATAGCCGAGGAGGCCGCGGAGATTGCCGCCGGCGTTCTGGATCCTGACTGTGCCTGTATGGCGGGGCTGTTCCCCGAGGACCTGCTCGTCGCGACCGATGCCGTCCTCGACACCTTCGAGGGTGACCTTGCTGGACTCGCCGAGGCCAGTGACGCGCGGATCCTTGCCGTGGTGGAACGCGTCGTCCTGGCCCTGAACTCGGTGAACGAAGCCCACGGCGGCGGCGCCTTCGAGACCGACGAGCGTGAGCAACTGTGCCTCTACATCGACGCGTCCCTCACCGAAAACGGTGTCGACGTCGTCACGCTGACCGCTCGCCACGGACTGGGGCGGTACCAGCTCACGGACAAGTGGCGGAAATGGTAGATCCGTTGTCCGGCGCGCACCGCTGAACATCGGGGCACGGGACACCACAAGCGCGGCGGATCGGGCGGGGACGGCGGGACCCGGAGACGGCGGGCCTTCGAGGGGTGCCGTCCCCGGGGCGGTCCGCTACGGCGTCGGCGCCGAGATTCCCCGGTCCGCCGTCAGCGCGGCCTCGGCCTGTTCCGCCTCTCCCTTCGCGGCCAGGGCGTTGGTCGCGGCGTTGAAGCGCTCCATGGAGGTGGGGCGGTCGGTGCCCAGGACGTACTCCTTCAGGGTCCGGCGGTCCAGGACCATCGGGTCGGTGTGCGGAGCGCGCACCGAGTCGAGGATCTCCGGGAGCCGGGCGCAGTCGCGGTCGAGGAGGTAGGCACCGCCCGCGGTGGTGTACGCGGCCCGGAACTCGTCGTCGGGCAGGTCGCGCGCGTTGGTGAGGACGTACGGCTTGAGGCTGGCCACGAAGTCGGCGACCACCGAGGACACGTCACTGATGAGGATGTCCGCCTGGTTGAAGCACTCGTAGAGGTTCGGCAGTTGACCGAGGATCACGTTGTGGCGGACGGCGCCCTGGCTCTCCCAGAAGATCCGGTGCCACTCGGCGCGCAGTTCCTGCCACTCGGCCGCTCCGGCACGGTCGGGAACCCGGGTCTCACGCATCTGTTCGGCGGCGTCACCGCCGAGCCGGCCGGCCAGTTCGTCGAGGCGGGCCCGGATCTCCTGCAGCCGGGGTCGTACGGCGAGGGTCGCGGCCGCGGCCTGCGCGGGGTCGCGCCGTTCGTTGTCGGCGCGCAGCAGCTCGCGGATCGTCCGGTCGGCGTCCGCCGCCTGCGCCGAGCGCTTGCCGGTGAGCGGGTGCGGCTTGTAGACGATCCGTACGTTCTCCGTCAGGAGTCTTTCGATCAGGGGCACGCCCATCGGGATCAGCGAGGTGTGGCAGTCGTCGTCGCTCCAGCCCTCCCAGGTGGGCGCGTAGAGGACGACGGGCACGGGACCGGGGACGTGGTCGGCGTGGAGGCGGATCGGGGACAGCTGCGGGCGCCCCACCTCGACGATCGCGCTGTCGCTGATCGCGTGCCGCACCCGCTGGTAGCGGTCGCGGCCCGCGCGGCCGGCCACCCAGATCTCGTCGTACACCTTGCTGACCCGGTTGCTGCTGGCGAGCTTGTCGCTGTCGCCGTGGCCGATGAAGACGTGCTTGGCCTCGGCCACGCGGAGCATGTGGACGTTCTTGCCCGCGTTGCCGGGATACAGCACGACCCGGACGCCGGAGAGTTCGAGTTCGGCCAGGTCGTCGGCCTTCGGCACGCAGACGACCGGGATCCAGGTGCGGCTCAGGTGACGGAACGAGGCGTGCTCCCGAAGGATGATCACCGGACGCAGGTCGAGCTGCTCCAGCGTCTCGATCCACATGTTGACCTGGTACATGAAGTCGCGGGAGACGGCGGCGAAGCTGAAGTAGAGGGCCACCTCCGGCCGGTACTCCTCCAGCCGGCGGTTGACCTCGGCGAACACCTCGTCCGGTGCGGGCATCCGGCGGGCCCTGCGGTACTGGCCCAGCAGTGCGAGGACGGCCACCAGGGTCACACCGGCGGTGAGCGCGAAGCCCGCGTAGGCCGGTTCCCAGGTCCCGGCGGCGAGCGCGGCGAGGAGTCCGACGTGGGCCGGCAGGTCCAGGTGCAGGAGTTTGCGCAGGTGGCGTCTGAACAGGACGGCGGGAGGCTGCGGGGGTATCGGCAGCTCGCTCAGGTCGAGGTTGCGCACCATCAGCGGCAGCACCCGGCGCCGGCGGATGGCGTGGTGCACCGCCGTGTACAGCATCATCATCGCGAAGTGTCCGCTGACGACCGCGAGGGCGGTGACCAGCCACACGCCCGGCGCGCCCATCCGGCTGGCCAGCGCGAGCAGCATCACCGTGCGCACCGCGAACCGCATGGTGCGATCGAGATGCAGTGCCGCCAGCCGGCGTACGAAGCTCGGGGCGCGCTGGTGCAGGACCTCGTCCGCCACGTACGTCACGGCCGATGCCGCCACGAAGCCCCACAGGGACGGCAGCAGGGCGACGACCGGCAGTGCGACGAAGCCGGCGCCGAGCAGGAGCACGAGAAGCAGGTCGATCACCCCGCTCACGCGCAGGACTCCACACAACCGACGGATCACCATGGGCGGGACTTCCTCTTCCGAGACGCTCGCCCCGATGGGCGACCTTGTATGCCAGTTCGACTCGGAAAGTCCGTGAAGAGTTGTACACCCGAACTGTGGAAAAAATTCATCTTCTGTTCGGGAATGCCTGAGGCCGTGCCGCCACCGTCGACGGAACGGCTTTACGTCGCGTCAGACTCCTCATCGCGCCGGACGGTTGTGCGGATGGGGGTATGCCCTTCGGAACGCGGGCCTGCCGCACGTCACTTGTGTCGCGGGAGCGGCATACCCACAGGTGAAAAGCCATGACGGTTGGTCATGAGCATGCTGTTAAGATCCCGCTCACGTGTGTGGGGGGAGCGGCCGGGGGGCCGGGGAGAGCCAGGGCGTCGTCATACGTTCCCGCCATGCCTTCTTGCCGCCCTCAGGAGGAATCGTGGCCAGATTCGGCCGCCGCCGACACGGACATCGACGCAGACCGGCCCTCGGTTCACGCCCGGAACGGGGCGGCGCTCCGGTGGCGCGTACCGCGGCCGCCCTGGTGGCGGCACTGTCTCTCGGCATCCCGCTCGCCTCCGTGCCGCTCCCGGCGGTGGCCGCGCCGCAGCCGGGCGTGGCCGGAGAGCTCGTGCTGCCCGCCGCTCCGCGTGCCGTCCCCCGAGCCACGCAGATCCTCAACGCGGGTACCAGCGGGTTCCTCTGGGCCGAGGAGGGTGACGACCGGCTCCTGTGGACGGACTACGCGACCGGCATCGCGACCGCACTGGAACAGGGGCTCGAGGTCCCGGTCCAGTACGACATCGACAACGGCTCCTTCAGCGCGTCCGCCTCGTTCAAGACCGGCTACTACGGGACCGGGTCCGACACCGTCGCCCTCTACTCGGAGGAGGACGCGCGGGTCACCCTCATCAGAGGCGCCGGCACGTCCGGGGACACCGTCGTGGTGCCCCTGCCCGACTACGACACGTACCAGGGCACCTTCGGCGACACCGTTCTGACCAGCAGCAGCACCAACGGCAACGGAAACCCGGACACCTACCGGATGTGGCGCGTCCAGGACGGAGGGGACGTCGCGCAGACGCCCGTGACCGGACTGCCGGAGGGCGCTGGAAACGTGTTCGTCGAGGACGGCGACGCCCGGTCCGTCATCCTCCGCTACACCACCGGCGACAACGAGTCGGGCTGGAGCCACTGGGGCATCGTCGACCTCTCCACCGGCGTGTTCAGCACCCTGCCCGACCGGGTCGATCCGGAGAACGGCTGGGAGGTGACCGGTTTCCGGCTGGGCGCCGACTCGGTGGTGCGGCTGCGCAGCGGGCGCGCCAAGGCGGACGTGTACGACCGCGCCGACCTGTCCGCCGCGCCCCGCACCTTCGACACGGGTTCCCTGACCTACGAGGCCGCGTACGGGATCGTCGGCGACAAGCTGCTCGGCGTCGAACCGATGTCGCCCGGCGACAACAAGTACCGGGGTCAGCCGCTGTGGGCCCTCACCTCGGACGGCACGGACACCGACCTGACGAAGGTCATGGACCCGGCCGCCCAGCAGATCGTCCAGGCGCCGGACGGATCCGTCCTCGTGGCGGGTGCCGATCGGTACGTCGAGCAGGGCGACCTCGACTGGGGGGTGTACCGGATCGGCCGGGCGGCCGACGGCTCGGTCACCCGCAGCCGCGTGACCGCCGTGCAGCCGATGCCCGCGCAGATCAACGGCCTCTCCCTCGGCGGCGGCGTCCTCACCACCGCCGACAACAGCACGCTGTACGAGCCGAACACGATCCTCGGCGCCTACCGCAGCACCTGGCTCACCACGAGCGGCACCCCGGGCGTCGTCAGGACCAGTGTGGACGGGCTGGTCAGCGGTTCGGACGGCGACTGCTACGGCGGCGCCACGCGCTGCATCCCGATGTTCGCCGACGGCACCGGCCGCCACGGCCGGCGCGACTCCACCGAGTCCGGGCTGACCATGCTGCGCGTCAACGGCACCACCGGCTGGGGCCCGACGCTCGACACCGGCGACGACAGCCCCGAGCTCAAGGGGCTCTCCGGGCGGTACGCGATCGTCGAGGGCGCCTCGTCGGGTGACCAGTACATCGGCGAGTTCGCCGACGGTTCGGCCGGCAAGGTCCTGCAGAAGCGCGACCGGGTCGCCGCGGCCGTCTGGGGCGACACCCTGTGGAGCGGTGCCGCCACGGGAGGCAAGGTCACGGCCACCCGGCTCCCGTCGGGCACCGCGGTGGAGTCCTTCACCACCCGCAACGGCTGCACTCCCTCCAGCCTCCAGGCCGTGGGCCGCTGGGTGTACTGGACCTGTGTGGACGACGGGGGCTCCGTCAAGGGGTCGGGCGTCTACGACCGTACGGCCAAGCGCACCGCCACCGCGCCGGCCGGCCGGGTCCTGCTCGGTGACGGCTACCTCGTCGAGCGTGTCGGCGGCACCCAGTCGGTCAGCGGGCTGAAGCTCGTCGACCTGCACGGCGGACTGCCGGCCGGCGGCGACCACACGGAGCTGCCGAGCCGCAAGCTCGCCGACTGGACCGACCTCGGCCAGAACAACCTGGGGGTCGGCACGACCTGGACCGTGGACCGGTTCGGCGGTGGCGTCGCCTACGCCGACCGCGAGCAGCGCGTCCACCTCGTACCGACCGGCGTTCCGGCGTCCGCGCTGTCGGCCATCGACTCCACGGTCACCGCCGGTGCCGCGAGCTGGTCCGGCGCTTGGTGGCTGTCGAAGCCCGCGGCCTCCTGGAAGGTGGTCGTCCGCCAGAAGGCGTCCGGCGCGACCGTGCGTACCCTGTCCGGGTCCGCCACCGGTGGTCTGCTGAAGGCCGCCTGGGACGGCAAGGACTCCGCGGGCCGTCTCGTCACCAACGGCGCCTACACCTGGACGCTCACCGCTCAGCCCGCCGACGGACAGGGCGGCGCCCTCGTCCTCTCCGGGAGCGTCGGCGTGAGCGCCGGAGCGGCGGCACCGCGCGACTACGCGGGCAAGGACGGCGTCGGCGACCTGCTCACCCTCAACTCCTCCGGCACGCTCACCGTCCAGCGGGGTACCGGCACGGGTGCGCTGGGCGCCAAGGTCTCCGGTGCCGGCTGGCCGACCACCGCGACGGTCGTGCCCTTCGGCGACCTCAGCGGTGACCGCTGCAACGACGTCCTGGTCCGGCTGAGCAGCGGCGCCCTGCGCGCCTACCGTCCGGCCTGCGGATCGGCGGCGACGCCCTCGACCCCGTACACCTCGCTCGGTACGTCCGGCTGGAACCAGTACGACGTGCTGACCTCGCCGGGAGACGTCAGCGGCGACGGCCGTCCCGACCTGATCACGCGTGAGGCGTCCACCGGCACGGTGTACCTGTTCAAGGGGACGAGCTCGGGAACCCTGTCGGCACGCGTGAAGCTGTACGGCGACTGGAGGACGTACAAGAAGGTCGTCGGGGCCGGTGACCTGAACGGGGACGGCGTCGGCGACCTTCTCGCCCAGGACAAGTCGAACAACCTGTACCGGTACTACGGCAAGGGCGACGGCACGTTCGGTGCCCGCACGAAGGTGTTCTCCGCCTGGGGTGCCTCCTACAACGCGGTCGTGGGAGTCGGTGACATCACCGGCGACGGCAAGGCGGACCTCGTCTCGCGCGACACCGGCGGTGGCCTGTACCGCAACAACGGCGACGGCAAGGGGTCGTTCGGCGGACGTACGAAGATCGCGACGGGCTGGCAGGGGTACAGGGCCGTCGTCTGACGGGCTCCGGCTCCTCGACGCCCGCTGCCGAGGCACGGGCGTCTAGGAGCCGCCGCGCCGGATCTCCACCGGCGTCGGGGACGGGGGTCACGGGGTCCGGTCGGGCGCGTCCGGGAACTTTCGGATATTTTCCGGTTATTTAGGGTGTTTTCGGGTTCGGTCGTGAGGCGGAGAGGCACCGGGCGTACAACCGACAGAGGCCGGCGACGCATCGGCGTACAACCGATCGAGGTCGGCGAGGGTCTAGCAACCGAAGGTTGTTCTCCTGGCCGACACCGTTCATTCACCCGCCTCCCGACAGAGGGTCCCTCCATGCCGATGCCCCCGCGCAACCGTCGCGCCTCGCGTTCCGCTCTCGCCGCCCTCGGCGCCGCCGGTCTGATCGCGCTGGCCGCGGCTCCCGCTGCCTTCGGTGACGAGGCCGAGCCCGAACTGGTCGTCGGAGGCATCACCCCGGTCGGCGGACTGAAGCCGGGGAACACCTTCGACGTGAAGGCCACCGTGGCGAACAAGGGCGTCGCGACCGCCGAGAAGGTGTGGGTCTCCTACGGCGTCACCCGGGGACTCGACTTCGCGGAGGTTCCCTCCAACTGCCGCGTCCAGCACGTCCGTTCCTACGACGAGATGCCCGAGCGGTGGATCGCGACGTGCGCGTTCGACCAGGCCGTGGCACCGGGCACCGTCTACACGACCGCGACGCCGCTGCGGGTCAAGGCGCTGGACCGCGCGCTGCACGACGAACTGCGCCTGCGCGTCGAGTACAACAATCCCGGGGAGGACGAGAACGGCGATCCGTCGGTCCCCGGAACGGCACCGGCGGTGAAGCTGGTCGAGGGACAGGCCGGGAGCGCGGGTTCCGCGCGGGTCGTCACCGTGCCCGTGACCACCGTCAACACGGCCGACTACCAGGTGACGGGTACCGCGTTGAAGGGGAAGGTCGGCGACACGGTGACGATGAAGGTGAAGTTCGCCAACGCCGGGCCGGCCTGGGTCCTGGAAGGGGAAGGAGGGGAGCAGGGCGTCCAAGTCATGGTCACGCCTCCCGCCGGAACCTCTGTCGTGAAGCGCGACTACTACTGCCACGCCCAGGGCGGGACGTATCGCTGCCCCGCGCACCTCGGTATGTACATGAACGAGGACGCCCACATGGACTACACCTTCGACCTGAAGATCGACAAGCGGGTCGCGGGCGCCAAGGGCTCGATCGCGCTGAGCACCGGATCGCGGCCGTTCGACCACAACAAGGCCAACGACAAGGCCGACATCACCCTGAACGTCACGGGCGGAGGGTCGACCGGCTCGACGGGCGGCTCGACCAGCGGCTCCACCGGCTCGACCGGCGGTTCGACCAGTGGCTCGGGCGGTTCGACCAGCGGCTCGGGCGGCTCCACGGGCGCCTCGACCAGCGGCTCCACCGGCTCGACCGGCAGCTCGACCACCGGCTCGACGACCGGCGGCGGCAACCTGGCGGAGACCGGCTCCTCGGCACTGCCGATCACGGCCGCGGCCGCCGCGGCGGTGGCAGCGGGCGCGGGCACATTCCTCGTCGCACGCCGCCGCCGGACCCAGAACCAGAACTGACGACACTCCACCGCGACCGGTGCCGCCCGTTCCCGGGCCACCGGTTCGCGGCCGTTGATTCACGGGAGAACCCCCGGGGTCGTGACCCCGGGGGTTCTTCGGCGTGTGGGGGTCAGCTCGTGAAGGTGAGGTACTTCCAGGTGCCGTACGTCGTCGTGTTCACGCTGTCGCCCGAGCCGCTGATGTACGAGTTGCGGACGCGGAAGCGCGGGCCGATGGGCGGGGTGCCCGTGAGCGTGACGACGGACTTGCCGGCGGAGTCGAGCTTGAAGTACTCCTTCGCCGTGGTCTGCCAGACACCGTCGGCGTAGACCTGGATCTGCAGGAGCTGCTTGCGGCCCGGGTACGGCGTCATCGTCGTCGTGACGACCGGGTCCTTGGACTGGTGGAAGTAGTAATAGGTGTGGCCCGACGTGTAGTGGGTCTTGTAGGAGCCGCCGAGCGCCGTGGACGTCTTCACCCGGGCGCCGACCGTACTGGTCGTCGTCTTCGGCGCGTAGCGCGCGTCGCCGGCGAACTTCGCCGTGAGCAGGGTCTTGCGCGTCAGGCCGAGGGTGACGGACAGGTTGCCGCTGGAGTTGACCGTGCCGGACTTCACCAGCTTGTCGGGCTTGTCGGCGCCGTACGGGTTGGCCCAGATCTCGACCGTGCGGTTCTTGTACGTCGTGCCGAGGTGCGCCGTGAACGTGACGGACTGCGCGTAGTCGTACGCCTTGCCGTTGTTGTTCAGCGTCAGCGTGGGCGTGGCGCGCGAGACGTCGACGGAGTCCGTGGCCGACGCGGCCAAGTGCGTGGCGTCACCGGCGTAGGTCACCCTGTACGTGACCTTGCCGCCGGCCGGCGGGGTGTCCGTGAAGGAGTACGCGCCGCCCGCGCCAAGGGACTTCGTACCGAGGGACTTGCCGTTCGGCGAGTCCAGGTCGGTACGGGTGACCTGGATCGGGGTGCCGGCGGGCAGCGCCAGGTTCGCGGTGAGCTTGCCCTTCACGGTGAGGGAAGCGGCGCGGGTGGCCTTGGCCGGGGCGTCGACCGTCAGGGTGGAGGCGTACATGCGGGGCGCGTCGACGGTCTGGAACTGCATGGAGTCGGAGTACCCCGTCAGCACGAACAGCCGCGAACCGTCGGCCGACCAGCTGATGGAGTGGCCGCCGCCCGGCATCCAGCTGTGCGACAGGTTGCGGACGCTCGTCGGCCGGGTGGGGTCGTTGCTGAAGACGAGGGTGTCGCCCACGTCGTCGCTGTCGAGGACGGTGGTCGCGACCGTGCCGTCCGGGGCGATGCTGACCGTCCTCGCCCCCGGGGTGGTCGGGTAGGTGCGCACCTCGGACAGGTCGGAGAGGCGGTACTCGGTGAGCGCCTGACTGCCCGGTCCCGCGACGACGACGTTCTGGCCGTCCGGGGTGAGGGCCGCGTCCGCGAAGGAGCCGTTCTTGTCGGCGGAGACCTTGACCGCCGGGGTGCCCGAGGAGATGTCGTAGACGACGATCGGGCCGGAGCTGATCTGCCCGTCGAGGGCGAGCAGCGTGCCCGGGTTGTCGGCGTCGGCGTAGAGCATCGGCGGGCTCGAGAAGTCGTGGCCGACCGCGAGGTCGAGGGTCACCGTGGGCGTCTCGGCGGTCAGGTCGACCTCGCCGAGCCCGGAGTCCCACTGGTCGCCGTAACCGAACCACAGCTTGCCGTCGGCGTAGGCGAGCCGGGACGGCAGTGTTCCGTCGCCCGTCGGGTACTCGGCGCTCTGCGTGAGCTGCCCGGTGTCGATGGCGACGATCTTGTCGGCGCCGTACACCGCGGCGTACAGCGTGCCGGAGTCCGGGCTCAGCTCCAGGTCGCGCACCTGGGGCAGGCCGGTGAGCGTGGTGACGACGGCGCCGGTGAAGTCGGTGACGACGATCTTGTTGTTGTAGGCGTCGCTGATGAAGACGTGCTGGTGGACGCCGTCCACCACGGTGTCGTTCGCTCCGAAGAGCGCTATGGACCGGCTGGAGTCGGCCGACGCTGGTGCGGCGAGCACCATCGAACCGAACAGGGCCGCGAGGGCCGCGGCGGCCGGAAGAGTGCGCAGACGCACGGTGTCTAACCCCCGGAATGAAGGTGAGTGCCAGTGGGTGCCACCCATGCGTTCGGTGTGGGGGAACCGTGTACCGCGTGTGGCGAGTGAGCGAAGACTAGGTCATGGTGCGGAAGCCGCGGCACACGGGTCCCTTCGTAGTACACGGGTCTTCGTCGTGCCGGCTGTCGGCTTCTTGCCGAAGTAGACCCAGGCCAGGGTGGCGACGACCGAGCCGTTGAACAGGAACAGCAGCCACAGCAGTCTCGGAACGAAGCGGACGCGGTCCGCGGGGGTGCGGGCGCAGTCGATCAGGCCCCACAGCCAGATGGCCGCGGCGAGGGCGATCAGCGCGAGGGACAGCAGGTCCGTCCTGTGCAGCATCCGTCTTCTCCTTGCTCGGACTCGTACTCGGGGCTATTCGGGCGCGTACTCGCGCTTGCACTCGTACTCGGGCGCGCACTCCGGCTCTTACTCGTGCGCGGGCCCGTAACTCACCCCGCCGGGAGTGGCGTTCACCCCCTCATCGGACGAGACCCTCCGATCGGTTCACGGACGCCCCGACCGAATCCGGGCCCGTAAAAGGTCATGCACAGGTAAAATGCTAAGATCCGCCCACTCGCCTGGGGGGTCTGAGCGTCACACGCCCGCACGTCGCTGACCTGCGGCGCGACGGTCCGGCACACGTCTCTCCACGCCTTCGCTCACCGTCCCGGAGAGGTCCCCGCATGGGCAGACGCGCGCTCGTACGAAGCGCCACCGCCGCCGCTGTCTCCTTCACGCTCGCCCTCGGAATCGGCTCGCTGACCGCCGGCGGCGCGCAGGCCGAACCGGTCACCGGAGAGGTGGTCGTGCCGGCCACCACGTCGCCGGTTCCCCGGACGGGTCTGCTGAGCGCGGGACCCTCGGGGTTCCTCCGGTACGAGGAGGGACGCGGTCAGCTCTGGACGACGTACGACGGTGCCGACACGGTCGTCGACGCCTCGGGCACGGACGCGTACGGCGTCACGAGCGCGGGCGCGGGTTCGGACGTCGTGGCCCACTACGACAGCTCGGCCAGGGCGGTGACGCTGCGGAACATGACGTCCGGTCAGGTCGGTACGGTCGCGCTGCCCGACGGGCACTCCTACTTCAGCACGCTGGGATCGACGGTCGTCACGACGAAGGGCACCCCGGGCGACTCCGCGTGGCATCTGCTGGACCTCCAGGACGACGGCTCCGTCTCCGACCGCCTGGTGGAAGGCGTGCCCTCCGGTGTCTACACGCAGTCCGCCGCCGGACTGGGTGACGCCCGCGGACAGGTCGTGCGCTACCGCAAGGGCGACGACGAGGTCACCGGGTGGCTCGACATCGCACAGGCGCGCTTCACCGCCCTGCCGTACGACGTGCTCCCCTGGTACGACATGGTCGCGCTCAGCCCCACCCACCTGGTGTGGTGCTACGACGGCGTCCTGCACGTCGCCTCCCGTCAGAACCCGGACGCCGCCGTACGGACGGTGCCGGTCGGCGAGGTCGCGCAGGTGCTGGGCCTGGTCGGCGACACCGTCGTCGTGGCCCGGTACGACTCCTCCCTGGGCAGGGCCGACACCGGCCGGGCCGTCGCGCGGGTCGAGGCCGTCCCCCTCGACGGCTCCGCGCCGCGGACGCTGATGGCCCGGACGTCGGTGCGGGCCATGGCGACCCCGGACGGCGGGCTCCTGGTGCCCGGCGGCGCCGACACGGACCACTGGGGCGTCTCCCTGATCGAGGTCGCCGCGGGCGGCGGGGTCACCGTGCGCAGGATCGCGGACGCGTACCCCCGCAAGGCCGCCCACACCGTCTCCCAACTGACCTTCGCCCAGGGCCTGCTGACCACCACGGAGCTGGATCCCGTGGGTGACTGGACGTATCTCCACACCCGCGCGACGAGCGTGTCCGGCTCCCTCACGGCGGGGGCGCGCACCGACCGCGGCCGCGTCGTCATGGAGGACTACACCCAGGGCCGGCCGCGCCTCCTCGACACCGGCGACGGCCGCACCGTCGTCACCGGCTACGGCTCCGACCCCGAATACGGCCCGACCGCCGGCGACCAGCCCCGGCTCATCGGGGCCGGCCAGTCGACGCCGGGCACCCGGATCGACAGCTCCCGCACGTACCGGACCGCGACCGCCGCGAACGGCCGCTTCGTCGCCCTGGCCAGGCCGTACGACAGCAACGGCGTGACGGAGACCCGGATCGTGGACGCCGACTCCGGACGCACGGCGCTGACGACGACGGAGAACGTGCGGGCGATCTGGGGCACCACCGCGTGGGTGATGTCCGGCAACGACACCGTGGTCCCCTACGACCTGCTGACCGGGCAGCCGGGCGAGCCGGTGTGGTTCGGACGGGGCTGCCTGCTGAACGACTTCCAGGCGGTCGGCCGCTGGCTGCTGTGGAACTGTGTGATGGGCAACGAGGGCCAGGGCGTCTACGACACCGTCACCGAGCGGAACCTGACGCTCGTCTCCGGCTCCGACTGGGAGCAGGCACAGCTCGGCGACGGCTTCGTCGCGACGGTCGCGGACGGACAGCTCGAGGTGATCGACGTGCGCGGCGGGACACCCGTGTCGCACACCGCCGGGGCGTTCGAGGGCAACGCCTGGGACGTCGACCCGTACACCGGTGTGATCGCCCAGCTCCGCTCGGACAACAACGTCCGGCTGACCTCCAGCAATGTCCCCGTCTCCGCTCTCGTCCAGCGCGACGCCACCGTGGCCGCCTCGGCCGACGTCAAGGGCGGCGCCGCGCAGTGGAGCCCGAAGTGGTGGCTGAACAAGCCCGCGGCGTCCTGGAAGCTGGAGATCGGCTCCAGGACCGGTACGGCCGTGCGCACGCTCTCCGGCGGTACGGCGCGGGGTGTGGTGAACCCGGCCTGGAACGGCAATGACGGCTCCGGCCGGCTGGTGCCCAACGGCGCCTACACCTGGAAGCTGACCGTCACGCCCGCCGACGGGCAGGGCGCGGCGCTGACCCGGACGGGCACGGTCAAGGTCACCGGGGCCGCCGCGGTCCGCCGCGACTTCGTCGGGTCGGACGGCTTCGGCGAGGTCGTGACGCTCAACGGCTCGGGCGGGCTGACCTACCAGTACGGAACGGGCAAGGGGACCTTCACCGGGAAGGTGTCGGGCTCCGGGTGGCCGACGACCGTGAAGGTCGTGCCCTTCGGCGACCTGAGCGGTGACCGCTGCAACGACGTGCTCGTGCGGTACGCCGACGGCTCGCTGCGCGCCTACCGGCCCGCGTGCGGGGCGGCGGTGACACCGTCGACCGCGTACACCTCGCTGGGCACGGGCTGGACCCAGTACGACGTGCTGACCTCGCCCGGCGACGTCAGCGGTGACGGCCGGGCCGACCTGATCGCCCGCCAGTCCTCGACCGGCGACGTCTACCTCTACAGGGCGACGAGCACGGGCACGTTCTCCGCCCGGGTCAAGGTCGCGTCCAAGTGGACGGGTTACAAGAAGGTCGTGGGCGCCGGTGACCTGAACGGCGACGGCCACGGCGACCTGCTGGCCCAGGACCGGTCGAACGAGCTGTGGCGTTACGACGGCACGGCGGCCGGCACGTTCAAGGCCCGCGTGAAGGTCTTCGCCGACTGGGGTTCGTCGTACGACGTGATCGTGGGCGCCGGCGACGTCGACGGCGACGGCAGGGCGGACCTCGTCTCCCGCGACACCTCCGGCGCCGTGTGGCGCAACGCCGGCAACGGCAAGGGCTCCTTCGGCAGCCGCACGAAGATCGCCACCGGCTGGCAGGGGTACAAGGGCCTGTTCTGACCGGCCTTCCCCACCGCGCGCTCCGGGCCCGGACGGCATCTGTCGTCCGGGCCCGGTTCGCTGTCACGGGGCCAGGGAGCCGGGCAGGTCAGCCGGAGCGGCCCCGGCCCTCGCGCGGGTGTGGGGCGGTGCGCTGCTCGAAGGGCCGGACGGCCCCCCCTCCGGCCGGCGCGGCCGACCGCCGGTGGCACGGTGGCGGTTCTCGCGCGCGAGCCGCGGCCGCGGATGCCCGGCCGCGCCGCCGGTGGACCCGTCAACTGCCGGTCCGTGGGGCGGACATGAGGCACGCGGACAGGGGGCGGACGCGCCCGGGCCGGTGGCCCGGGCGGGTGTCCGTCCGGCCCTGAGCCCTGGGCCGTTCGGCCCTATCGGCCCCGTGCGGCGAACTGATCTTCTGGCCTGGCGGCCGGGTGCCCCCGCCCACCCAACTCCCGTTCCCCCCGTACGGGATGGGCCGGAGCACTCGGTACGCGCCAAGAACGGCTCCGGCCGGTACGGACCGCACCGGCCGCGTGAGGTTTGCCGAAGAACAGCCGGTCCCCTGGGAGGCTCCCTTGCGGCGCAGCTTCGTCTCGATCTTCATGGTGCTGGCGATCGGCGCCACGATCGGCTCACTCGCGTACCCGGTGTTCTACTCCTACCCCCACCGGTTCGACGCGGTGAAGGCCGCCATCGCCGACCCCGGACCGCTGGTGAGCACGCCCTGGGGCCCGCTGAGCGCGGCCGACCGGGACCTCGTGGTGCAGGTGGAACTGGACGGGTTGTGGGAGACGTCCGCGGGCCGGCAGGCGGTCGAGAAGGCCCCGACGAAGGAGATCAAGGAGGCCGGCAGCCGGCTGGTGGCGGGACACACCGACCTCGACCGGCGTGTCCGCGAGGTGGCGAAAGACCTCGCCATCACCCTGCCGACGCAGCCGACCTCCGAACAGCAGGGCTGGCTGGCCCAGTTGTCGGCGGCCCAGGACGGGGAGTACCGGCAGCTCTTCGCGAATCTGCTGCGCGAGGAGCACGGCAGGGTCTTCCAGCAGCTCGCGCAGGTGCGCAGCAGCACGCGCAACACTCTGATCCGGGAACTGGCCACGGTCACCAACCGGACGGAGCTCACGCACATCTCGGCGCTGGAGAGGACCGGGTACGTCGACTTCGACGCCGTCGCGCAGAACGCGACGGCGTCTCCGGCCTCGGCCCCGGCCGTGCTTCCGGCACCGTCGCCATGAGCCCCGGGAGCCGCTGACCGCCCGACGTCCGGTTCAGGACGCGATCGGGCGGTTCGCGAGGCGGTTCAAGGCGAGGCCTTCAGCGCGAGGCGGTCAGGGCGCGATCGAGCAGTCTCCCCAGGCGGTGGCCAGGGCGTCGGGTATCGCCGGGACGTCACCGCAGCCGTGCGGGCCGACGGGGAATCCGTCGGTCGCGACGTAGACCCAGCCGCCGCCCGAGTCGCGGAAGTACTTGGTGACGCTTCCCTCGTCCTGCATGCCCACGAGTTCCGCCTGGGTGGCGCCCGCGAAGGGCCGGAAACGGGTGGCGGCGTAGCGGACGGTGCCGCACTGGCCGTAGAAGAACACGTGCGGGACCGGCTCGATGTGTTCGAAGTGGGTGACGTCGCGCCGGTACGTCCGGGTGACGTCGGCCTTCACCGCGTCACCGGCGGTCAGGTTGCGGCAGCCCGCGACGGCGGTGGGCGCGTGGGCGGCCGGGGTGCCGGCCCGCTCGGTGGCCCGCTTCGGGGAGGCGCCGGCCGACTGCGACGGCGTGCCGGTGGCGGCGGAGCCCGACGAGGGCGAAGCGGCCCCCGCGGGGGACGCCGTCCGTTCGGCCTCGGCGGCCGAGGACGCCGCAGCGGCCGATGACGCCACGGAGGCCGGGGCCGCCGCGGCGGAGCCTGTGCCCGCCTCGTCCTGGCACCCCGTCAACAGCATGATCCCGCCCGCCAGCGCCAGCGCCGACGTACGTCTGAGACCGGCCATGACCCACCCCTCTTCCCGATCGGCTTACCCGTGGTCACCCCCTGGGTGACCACGGCGGACGACCACCTGGCACAGGCGGTCGACCCTGCCCCACAGGACAGCACGGGAGGGCCCCGCAGTTGCAGGGAGAGGGCATGCAGGACGGTCTCGATTCCGCATACGTGCCGGGCCTTCCGTGCGGGGCCGTCCGTGCCGGTAGGTCCGTGCGGGGCGGTCCGTGCCGGGCGGTCCCTGCGGCCCCCGAACCGTCGCGCGATTCGATTTTCGTCACATATTTGCGACCCGGTCCGCCGTACGGTCTCCGGCAGATACTCTGCCGCCCGAGCCGGCCGATATCTGTGGCAGCGACGTGAGAATTCGACGTCAGGCGCGAGGAGAGTTCCTTGATCGACAGACGGGCCGGATTTTTTTCCCGCACACAACCGATCGTTCCGTGCTACTGTCGATAGCAGTTGCAGTTGTGGTTCCCAAAACTTGCGAGCATCCACCCCGTACTTATCGGGTGGAGTTCTTTTGTATCTCCGGTCATTTTCCGGCGGGGCAATCATCACGGCGACGCGGGATCCGCACAGTGCGGATCCCCAGCACCGTCCCGAAGGAGAATTGACATGGCTACTGGCACCGTGAAGTGGTTCAACGCGGAAAAGGGCTTCGGCTTCATCGAGCAGGACGGCGGCGGCGCCGACGTCTTCGCCCACTACTCGAACATCGCCAGCTCGGGCTTCCGTGAGCTCCAGGAGGGCCAGAAGGTGTCCTTCGACATCGCCCAGGGCCAGAAGGGCCCGACGGCGGAGAACATCGTTTCCGCCTGACACCGGCACGTACGGCGCAGCTGGGGCCCGCACCTTGGGGTGCGGGCCCCAGCTCGCGGCGTTTTCGGCGCACTCGTCCCGGCCGGGCACGGCGGGTTCGGCCCGTGACCGTTCTTCCGGGTCCCGGGTTCCGGACGAATTTCCGCCGCATTTCCCGACCTCCCGCCGCCACCCGGGATCCACACCCGGTCGGCCACCCGGCTCCCTCCCGGTCCACCCGTGATCCGCTCCCGAGGCCCGCCGGTCCGATCCGGGTCACCCCGCGCGACGTCCGGACCGTTCCCGCCCGATGCCCGTTCCGCATCAGCGCACGATCCAATTCGTTCCCATCCACGATTCCCCCTGCTTCCGGGACACCGCCGCTTCCCAGGCGCCACTCCCGCGAGAATTCCGCACCGACCCGATTCCGTGCGGAATTCCATTCGGCTCGTTCTCGCGATTCTCTGCGCTGCACATTCGCTGCGGGAATTCCTTGATACGCGCCCGGTCAAGGAAGGTTCCGCATGAACCGCACGCGCACGAACGACCGCTCCACCCGGACCCGCGCCCAAGGCGCCGGCACCCGAAGGAACGACGGCCGCCTCGGGGGCGCCTCCACCGCCCGGTCCGGCGCTCCCGGCCGGCCCAGGAGCTACGGACGCCAGCAGGTCTCACGGCAGGGCGATTTCGCGCTGCCGGTGACGATCACCCCCGCTCTGCCGGCCGTGGAGACGTTCGCCGAACTCGGCCTGCCGGCACCGTTGCTGGCGGCACTCGGCCATGAGGGCGTGTCCGTCCCCTTCCCGATCCAGGCGGCGACCCTGCCGAACACCCTGGCGGGCCGTGACGTGCTCGGCCGAGGCCGCACCGGCTCCGGCAAGACGCTGGCCTTCGGCCTGGCGCTGCTGGCCCGTACCGCCGGGAAGCGCGCCGAGCCCCGGCAGCCGCTGGCCCTGGTGCTCGTACCGACCCGGGAACTGGCCCAGCAGGTCACCGACGCGTTGGCCCCTTACGCCCGTTCCCTGCGACTGCGGACGGCCACCGTGGTCGGCGGGATGTCGATCGGCCGGCAGGCCGGTGCCCTGCGGGGCGGGGCGGAGGTCGTCGTCGCGACTCCGGGACGCCTCAAGGACCTCATCGAGCGGGGCGACTGCCGACTGGACCAGGTCGCCGTCACCGTCCTCGACGAGGCCGACCAGATGGCCGACATGGGCTTCATGCCGCAGGTCACGGCGCTGCTCGACCAGGTGCGTCCGGAGGGGCAGCGGATGCTCTTCTCCGCCACCCTCGACCGCAACGTCGACCTGCTGGTCCGCCGCTACCTGGCCGACCCGGTGGTCCACTCCGTCGACCCGTCCGCGGGCGCGGTCACGACGATGGAGCACCACGTGCTCCACGTGCACGCCGCGGACAAGCACCGGACGACCACCGAGATCGCGGCGCGCGACGGCCGGGTGATCATGTTCCTGGACACCAAGCACGCGGTGGACCGGCTCACCGGGCACCTGCTCAACAGCGGCGTGCGCGCCGCGTCCCTGCACGGCGGCAAGTCCCAGCCACAGCGCACGCGGACCCTGGAGCAGTTCAAGACCGGCCATGTGACGGTCCTGGTGGCGACCAATGTCGCGGCGCGCGGCATCCATGTCGACCAGCTGGACCTCGTGGTCAACGTCGATCCCCCGAGCGACCCCAAGGACTATCTGCACCGCGGCGGCCGTACGGCCCGTGCGGGCGAGTCCGGAAGCGTGGTGACCCTGGTGACACCCGGCCAGCGCCGGGACATGATCCGCCTGATGGCCGCCGCGGGCATCAACCCGCTGACCAGTCAGGTGCGTTCGGGCGAGGAGGAACTGAGCCGCATCACGGGCGCCCGCACCCCCTCGGGCGTGCCGGTCGTCATCCGCCCGCCGGAGACGGAGCACCCTCGCCGTGGTGCCTCCGCCGCCTCCCGCGGCCGACGTGGCCGCTCCGGCCAGGGCCGGTCCACCGGTAGCACCGCGCGCCGCACCGCCCAGCAGTAGTCCGCAGCCCTCGGCGGTCGCGGGCCGGACGGGAACCGGGATCCTGCCCGGCGGTCCGGGCCGCCGGCACGCCGGTCCCCGGCCCTCTCCCGCCCGCGAGGCGAGCGGGGCCGAGGACCGGCATCCGCGCTCCGCACCCCACCCACCCAGCAGGAGGCACCCTTTGACGCTCGTTCAGGCGCAGCCGTGTTCCGTGGGCCCCGCACCGTCCGTCCTCGCCTGCCCCGAGGACCCGTCCGGGCCACGGGTGAGGGACGACATGACGGTCGAGGTGGCCCTGACCCTGATGACGAGCGCCCGTGTCGGGTCTCTGCTCGTGTGCGACGAGGACGACCAGTTCACGCACTCGGTCACCGAGGCCCAGCTGACCGTCGTCCGCGACGGCTGCGCGTACACGGACCGCGTCCGCGTACGCGACGTCCTCGGCCTCCGCCGCACCCCTGGCGCTCCCGCCCTCTCCCGCTGAGACCCCGGCGCCACGCCGTCCCGCGACGTCCCCCTTCGGAGCCGGCCCCGACCGGCTCCCTCCTGCCACTTGTGAGGCCCCATGCGCTGTGTGATCGCCCGCTTCCCCTTCGACCTCTCCAAGAGTGGAGTGCTGGAGTCGATGAAGGGGATCAAGCCCGAGCCGATCACGGGCGAGTTCGTGATCATCGGCCGCTGCCGCTACCCCGTCAAGCAGGTCGGCGAGGTCATCACCCGCCAGGACCGCCGTGACTTCACGAGCGGGGAGGTGAGCCGGGCCATGGCCCGGCTCGGCTTCACCTGCCGCGCCCCGGAGACGGCCGCACCCCGGCGCGCGCTCACCCCGCTCCAGAACGCCTCGTCCCTGCTCGGCGGCCCCGCCCCGCTCGGACTCTGAGGACGTCCACTCGCACGAGGGCACATGAGGGCCCCGCCGGTACGGACCGGCGGGGCCCTCATCGGTGTGCGCGCAGCCGCGTTCCGCGGAATCCTCATGCTTCGAACACTCAAAATCTGCCTTTGCCACGCTAGACATCAAGTTGTGACGTGGTTAGGGTTTCTTGTACAGACAGCGCCGGTCCGGCGGAGTTCACTCCCGGTCCGGCGAGTGAACGACTCGAGGCCAGGACGGAGAAGCAGACGCCATCAGGATCGCCCGGACCGGGAACAGCACGGCCGGGTGCAGCAAGAGCCCGGAATGGACGGTGGTTCCCGGTCGCGCACACACGATCCCCGCTCACCCGCCCCGCACGCGGGCCCGGTGACGGAAACAGAAGCTCGGCTCCGCGGTAGCGAGCCGTCAGATGGTGTTCAATTTCCTTCGGGGCCCTGGTGCCGTACGGCAACGGGGCCCCTCGACGCGTGCTACGACGAGGTGAAATGACAGCGGACACTCCACTCGGTGGTCGTCTCGACGACGACGACTATCCCGCGTACACGATGGGCAGGGCCGCCGAGATGCTCGGCACGACGCCCGGCTTCCTGCGAGCCATCGGCGAGGCCCGCCTGATCACCCCGCTCCGCTCCGAGGGCGGCCACCGCCGCTACTCCCGCTACCAGCTCAGGATCGCCGCCCGCGCACGCGAACTCGTCGACCGGGGAACCCCGATCGAGGCCGCCTGCCGCATCGTCATCCTGGAGGACCAGCTCGAGGAGGCCCAGCGCATCAACGCCGAGTACCGGCGTGCCGCGCAGGCCGCGCCCGAGAGGTCCAACGCGGGCTGACCCCACCGCAGCGGCGGCCCTCCGGAACGTCCGCCCCCGGTCGCCGCCCCCGGACTCACCGACGCGCCCCGCCAGTACGACGTACAGGAAGTGGCCAACGATGATGTACGACCAGACACGCGCCCAACAGCCTCCGGACGGGCGGGCCGGCTCGGCCGGACGTCGTGCGCCGGGCCCGGAACCGCTGCTCGGGGAGAGCGAGCGGGCCGAACTCACCGGGCGGCTCAACCACGCGCTCAACACGTTCGCGCACAGCCCTCTCGAAGCGCTGGAAGAGGCCGAGACCGCGTTCGACGAGGCCGCGGCGCAGCTCATGAGCGCCCTCACGGAACGCCGGCGGGCCCTCCACGCGGGCTGGCACGGCCAGGACCCCGGGACCCAGGGCGAGGAACTGCGCCACGCGCTGCGGCAGTACCGCGAGATGACACAGCGGCTGCTGCGCATGTGAGAGCGGGGACGGTCCTTCAGCGCTCGGTGCCCGCCGGCTGTGCGAGGGCCGCTCCGAAGACCAGACCGACGGCGATGGCCGTGACGATCGTGACGAGTTTCAGCAGGTCGCGGAAGCCCTCGATGACGTAGCCGCCGGCCAGAGTGGTCAGCCCCCGCATGCCGAGGGAGCCGACGGTGAGGGTGAAGAAGCCGGGGAGCACCAGCACGAGCCGGGGCGGCTGGTGCGGCCTCAGAGTCAGCCGGGTCGCGACGGCGGCCAGGACGGCGGCCGCGACGAACGTTCCGCCCGTCTCGCCGATCGCCTTGGTGGCCAGGGACTGCACGGCCACGGTGAGGTACACCAGCACGAGCAGGGGCACCAGCAGCCGGAAGGGAATCGCGAAGGCCAGCAGGGTGCCGACCGTGAAGACGATCCAGCTCAGGAAGAGGGCCCAGCGCGGCAGATCGGACGCGGCGGCGAGGTCGAAGAGGGCGCGGGTCGAGGTGCCGGTGAGGAACAGGCCGAGCAGGACACCGACGTAGAGCTGTACGAGCAGGAACGCGGAGTAGACGAGCCGGATCGCGCCGGTGGTGATGTTACCGGCGGCGAGTTCGGCCGCGGCGGCGCTCAGATAGTCGCCGGGGACGAAGAAGAAGAGCGCCGGCAGCATCAGCAGGACGGGGCCGCCGTGCGAGGTGTCGCGGGCGAACACCTCGACGGTGATCACGGAGACGGTGGTCGAGACGACCAGCGGGAGCACCGTGGCGAACCGGGGGATCCGGTCCGCCGTGACGGCCAGCACCGCGGCGACGGTGCCGAGGACCGCGGTGGCGCCCACCTCGTACCACGTGGACTGCATCAACGGCGCGAAGCCCAGCGTGAACAGGACGATGCCGAGCAGCTTGAGCCACCACGGGTAGGGCGGCCGGGACGACTCGATCGCGGCCAGCCGCCGGTCCGCCTCGGCCACGCCGATCCGGCCCGCGCCGACGTCCTGGACGAGCGGTTTCAGCGCGACGACCTGATCGAGCCGGAAGACCTCGGGGAAACCGCGCAGGGTCACCGTGCGGGAGCCGCCGCCGGTGCCGACGGTCAGTGCCGCGCCGTCGGGCACGAGAAGGACGGAGGCTTCGGCGCCGAGGGCACGGGCGGTGTTCCGGACGGTGCGCTCGACGATGCCGGCGCCCTCGCCGCTGGACCGCAGCAGCAGCCCGGTCAGCCGGGCCAGGAACGCGGCGACGTCGTCCGGGGCGGCCCGTGTGTCCGGTCCCATCGGCCGCCTCCCCTCGACACCCGGCCCGCCACCCGCGGGAGTGCGCGCGCGGACCCGCCCCCAGCCTGCGGACCACCCGCTTCCCGCGGCCACCGAAGCGCTCCGAACGGGTGAAGAAGCCGTACCCGGCGGAAACCGGCCCCGCCGACCCGGACCCAGGAGGAGACACCGAGCCGGCCAAGTCCCGCCGACCCCGACCCGGGACGAGACACCGGGACCGGCCGAGGGCGCTGTCCGGCCCCGCGGTTCATGCGGGGACGGGGTCGAGGTCGGGGGCGGGGGAAAGCGCTGGTCACCCGGACGGGTCACCTGGCGGGCGGTGGTCTTCACTCGCACGGAGGCTGGCGTCATCGCTTTCGACCCGCGAACTAGGAGGGGTCCGATGAGCTCGATGGACATGCCGGCCGAGGCACCGCGGCCCGCGGCGCGGACCGCGCACGCCGCGATCCCGGCGGCGCCGCGGCTCACCTGGCTGACGCTGGCGCTCATGACGACCGCCTCGGTCGCGAGTCTGCGGGCCGCCCCGACGATGGCGGTGTACGGCCTGGCCTGCGTGTTCCTGTACCTGGTCCCGGCGATCGTGTTCCTGCTGCCGACCGCCCTGGTCTCGGCGGAGCTGGCCTCGGGCTGGAACGGCGGTGTCTACCGCTGGGTGAGCGAGGGACTGTCCAAGCCGCTCGGATTCCTCGCGGTGTGGTGCCAGTTCGCGATGACGATCTTCTACTACCCGAGCCTGCTGGCCTTCGTGGCAAGCACGATCGCGTACATCATCGACCCCTCCCTGGCGTCCAGCGGCCTCTACACCGCGATCGTCATCGTGGTCCTGTACTGGACCGGCGTCTGGGTCTCCTCACGCGGCACCAAGGCCCTCGCGGGACTGTCCAGTTGGGGCCTGGTCATCGGCACCCTGGTGCCCGGCACGATCCTCGTCGTGCTCGGCATGGTCTTCCTGGCCCAGGGCAACCCGTCGGCCGCGCCCATGACGGCCAGTCATCTGCTCCCGGAGTGGACGGGCCTGGCCAGCCTCGTCCTGATCGTCAACAACTTCCTCTCGTACTCCGGCATGGAGATGAACGCCGTCCACGTGTCGTCGCTGAAGGACCCGGCGAAGGAATACCCGAAGTCGATGTTCCTGGCGATGGGCCTGGTGCTGCTGATCTTCATCCTGCCCGCGCTGGCCATCAGCTGGGTGGTGCCCGCCAACCAGACCAGCCTCACCGCCGGCGTCATGCAGGCGTTCGACGCGTTCTTCTCGTACTTCGACATCGGCTGGATGACACCGATCGCGGCGGTGATGCTGATCTCCGCGTCGCTGGCGGGCATGCTGACCTGGCTCGCCGGACCCTCCAAGGGCCTGCTGGAGATCTCCCGCAGCGAGGGCTATCTGCCGCCGTTCCTCCAGCAGTTGAACCGGTTCGGCATCCAGCAGAACATCCTGGTGACCCAGGGCATCGTGACCACGGTGATCGCGCTGGGCTACGCCTTCATCCCCAACGTGTCCAACGTGTACTGGATCTTCTCGACGATCACCACGCAGGTGTACCTCATCGTCTACCTGCTGATGTTCGTCGCGGCGATGCGGCTGCGGAAGAACCAGGCCGATCACCCGCGCGGCTACCGCGTCCCGGCCCTCAACCTGGTGTGCGTCGTCGGCTTCCTGGCCTCGGCCGCCGCCATGGTCATCGGATTCGTACCGCCCTCGCAGTTCGGCAGCAACAGCGTCCTGGTCTACGTCGTCATCATCGGCTGCGGCCTGGGCATCCTCGGTCTGCTGATCCCCTGGGCGTTCCTGAGGTTCCGCAAGCCGAGCTGGCAGACGGAGGCCGCGCGCGAGGAGGAGGCGGGGGCATGAGTCCCACCCGGTTCGCATCCGAGCACAAGTGGCTCTACTGGGGCGCGATCGTCGTGCTGCTCGGCCTCGTCGTGGCCGGCCTCGTGCGCTACAAGGCCATCACGTCGAACAACAAGGCCACGAGCAAGGCCAACCAGCTCGCCGACGCCGCGGTGGAGGCCGGACTGCCGCGCCCCGACACCGACTTGATCGCGAGTCTCCTCGGCACCGACGGCGGCCTGGTCTGCGACGACCCGGCCAGCGCCCTCAAGTCGGCGCTGTGGAAGATCAACGTGTCCAACGGCGCCGCGTTCGTGGGCCAGCGGCCCGTCATCGGTGACGGCAGGGCGCTCCAGGCGGAGGCGACGATCATCGAGATCTACTGCCCGGAGAAGCTGGACAAGATCCAGGACAAGCTCGACGACCTGAAGACCGACGACACGGTGAGGCGGTGACCGTGACCGAACTCGCCGAGAAGATCGCCGGGTTGATGGGACGGGCGAAGGACGACCTGGCCGAGCTGGTCGCGATCAAGTCCGTCGCCGATCCGCGCCAGTACCCTCCCGAGGAATGCCGCAGGGCCGCGGAGTGGGTGGCCGACGCCTTCACCGCGGCGGGGCTCCACGACGTGCACCTCGCCGAGACCCCCGACGGGAGCCACGCGGTCATCGGCCACCGCCCGCCGCCGCCCGGCGCACCCACCGTCCTGCTGTACTGCCACTACGACGTGCAGCCGCCGCTGGACGACGACGCCTGGACCACACCGCCCTTCGCCCTCACCGAACGCGACGGCCGCTGGTACGGACGCGGCACCGCGGACTGCAAGGGCAACATCGTGATGCACCTGACCGCCCTGCGGGCGCTCGGCGACGACATCCCGGTCGGCCTGAAGTTCGTCGCCGAGGGGTCGGAGGAGCAGGGCACGGGCGGCCTGGAGAACTACGTGGCCCAGCACCCGGAGCAGTTCCTCGCCGACGCGCTGCTGGTGTGCGACACCGGCAACGCGGAGGTCGGCACGGGCACCGCCACCGTCACCCTGCGCGGCCTCGCCAACATCGTCGTCACCGTCGGCACGCTGGCCGGGGAGATCCACTCGGGCATGTTCGGCGGCCCCGCCCCGGACGCGCTCGCCGCGCTGATCCAGATGCTGTCCACCCTGCGCGACCCGGTCACCGGCGCCACCCGTGTCGAAGGGCTCGACTGCGAGGGCGTCTGGGAGGGCGTCGGCTACGACGAGGAGCAGTTCCGCGCCGACGCCGGCGTCCTGGACGGCGTCCGCCTCACCGGGACCGGCACGGTCGCCGACCGGCTGTGGGCTCGCCCCGCCGTCACCGTCCTCGGCATCGACTGCCCGCCGGTCGTCGGCTCCGCGGCCGCCGTACCGCCCACCGCGCGGGCCCGGGTGAGCCTGCGGATCCCGCCCGGCACGGACCCGGCGGCGGCCCGCGCGGCCCTCACCCGGCACCTCACCGAGGCCGCGCCCTGGGGAGTCCGGGTCGGTGTCGAGGACGAGAGCGCGGGCGCCCCCTTCCGGGCGGCCACCGACGGCCCCGCCTACGCGGCGCTCGGCCGCGCCATGGAGGAGGTGTACGGCAGACCCATGGCCTTCCTCGGCCAGGGCGGCTCCATCCCGCTGTGCAACGTCCTCGCCGAGACCTACCCCCGCGCCGAGATCGTCCTCATGGGCGTGGAGGAACCCAAGTGCCTCATCCACGCGCCCAACGAGAGCGTCGACCCGGCCGAGATCGAGCACATGGCACATGTCGAGGCGCTCTTCCTCCGCGCCTACGCCGCCGACGGGGCCCGCGGCCGCTGAACGTATCCGCCCGCCCGCGCGTCCCCGTACCGACGGAACGGTACGGGGGACGGGGAGGGCCCGATGAACAGGCGGAGCAGGATCAGGGACACGGCCGGCGTCGTGGCGGCGAGTGCCGCGGCGCTCGTCGCGGTCCAGGGGTCGAGCGCCGGCGCGGCGGCCGACGAGAGCGGGGCCGCGGGGCGTACGACGGTGTGCGTCGGCACCCGGCCGACGGGCAGCCTGCCCGGACCGGAGGGACAGGAGTCCTCGCTGTACCGGGTGCTGGGTTACGTCGAGAAGCGGGGCGAGACACGCTACGCGAGCGTGTTCACCGGTCTGTCCGTCGACGAGGACGCGAGGACGGCGGACGTGTACCGCATCCCCTCCGAGGAGTTCGACGCCGACGTCTGCGCCCACGCGGAGAAGGGGATACGGGTGCGGCTGCACGACACCGACGTCACCGCGCGCCGGCTCCAGGCCCTGGTCGAGACCACCGGCGACCGCATGGACCGCTGGGACGGCCGGTTCGACCTGCGTGAGGTCGGCCCGGACCCCGCGGGCTTTGTGTTCTTCGGCGTCGACGACCCGGCCAAGGCCGATCTCATCCTCAAGAAGGACCTCGGCCCGTTCTGGGCGAAGCACATCAGGGTGGAGTACGTGGGACAGGCGTCGCTCGACTGACACCGGCGACGGGCCCGGCGGGACCCTCACCGCGCCGCGGGACCGCCCCGCGCCGCGCCCGGGGGTCGGCTTGCAGGGGTGAGAAGCACCTGCATATCGTCGCGGCCATGCAGTCCTACACCATCGGCCAGGCCGCCCGGCTCCTCGGCGTGAGCCCCGACACCGCCCGCCGGTGGGCGGACGCCGGGCGGGTGGCCACCCATCGGGACGAGAGCGGACGGCGCCTGATCGACGGCCGCGACCTCGCCGCGTTCTCGGTGGAACTCGCCGGAACCGGAGGCGAGGAGGGCGTCACGTCCTCCACGTCCGTCCGCAACGCCTTTCCCGGCATCGTCACCGCCGTCAAACTCGGCGACGTGGCGGCCCAGGTGGAGATCCAGGCGGGACCCCACCGGCTGGTCTCCCTGCTGACCAGGGAAGCCGTCGAGGAGCTGGGCCTGGAGGTCGGCGTGGAGGCCACCGCCAGGGTCAAGTCGACCAACGTGCACATCGACCGCGCCTGACCGGCCACCGGGCACGGACGCTCAGCCGGGCAGCCCGGTTGGCCATGACGGGTAACGGCCGTCCACCCGGATGCTGTTGATACCGCTGATGTGCCGCGCCCCGCACCGGTCCTGCGGCAGGACCAGCTGCGGCCCGGCCCGGTCCAGCGGCGTGCCGTCGATGCCGACCGCGAGCAGCACGGGAGCGTCCGCGAAGTCGGGGTCGATCTCGGCCCAGGTGAGCAGTGCGTGATGGCCGTCGGCACCCGCCACCGCGATCAGGAAGCGCAGCCGGTCCTTGCGACGGGACGGATCGAAGCGGGGACCGGCGTCCCGCAGCACGTCGTGCAGCAGCGGGCCCTCGAATCCGTGGTGCCGCACACCGCTGGTGGCGCACTCGAAGGCGACCCGCACCCGGTGCTGCGGCCAGGCGAGCAGATCGGGCACGGTCAGCAGGGCGGGCCGGGCGAGGTCACCGCTCAGAGCGAGTTCCGCGAGCGGGGGAGCCGGCGGTGTCGGCTGTGTCAGGGACTGGCTCACTGGACAGCACCTCCCGGTGGACCGTACCCCGCGGGCAGTCCGGGGCAAACGCACATGCGTACATCCGAAGCCCGTGGGCACAGCTCATGCGATGCGACAGGAGACTTACAGCTCGCATATGCGGAAGTATGATCAGGCCATAGCAGAACGTGAGCTCAGGACTGAGGATCACGACGGAGGCTTCAGCGAGCCTCAGAGTCTTCGAGGGAGTAGATCCGTGACGACCCGATCCGCGCGCCGGACCCGCCGCACCACCCGGACCCTTCAGGCGGCCGGCGTCGGTGCCGCCGTACTGCTGACCCTGAGCGCCTGCTCCTCCTCCGACACGTCCGACGCGGACAAGGCGAAGACGTCGGCCTCGGCGTCCTCCTCGCCGAAGCTCTCCGGCACGGTGACCGTGTTCGCCGCCGCCTCCCTGAAGGAGAGCTTCACGGCCCTTGGCCAACAGTTCGAGAAAGCCCACCCGGGCACCAAGGTCAGCTTCAGCTTCGGCGGCAGCGACAGCCTCGCGGCGAGCATCACGGGCGGCGCCCCGGCGGACGTCTTCGCCGCGGCCAGCCCGAAGACGATGGCCATCGTGACGGACAAGGGCGACGCGGCGACCACCCCCGAGACCTTCGTGCGCAACCAGCTCGAGATCGCCACCCTGCCCGGCAACCCGGACAAGATCTCCTCCCTGAAGGACCTCACCAAGTCCGGCCTCAAGGTCGTCCTGTGCGACAAGACCGTGCCGTGCGGCGCCGCCGCGCAGAAGGCGCTGGACGCTAGCGACCTGAAGCTCACCCCGGTCTCCTACGAGCAGGACGTCAAGAGCGCCCTGACCAAGGTGGAACTGAAGGAGGCGGACGCGGCGGTCGTGTACAAGACCGACGTGAAGGCCGCCGGTGACAAGGTGGAGGGTGTGGAGTTCCCCGAGTCCGCCGACGCCATCAACGACTACCCCATCGCCCTGCTCAAGGACGCCCCCAACACCGCGGCGGCCAAGGCGTTCATCGACCTGGTGCGGTCCCCGGAGGGCCAGAACGTGCTGACCCAGGCCGGCTTCCTGAAGCCCGCCTCCTGACCCCGGCCGCATCCGTCCTGCCCTGGCCCGGCACGCGCCGCATCCGTCCCGGCGTGGTCCGGCACGCGCCGGCTCCGTCCGACGACGGCCCGGCGCGTGCCGCACGGCGCGTCCTCCCGTGCGGCGCGCCCCTTGAAGCGAACGCCCTGGAACCCGTCTCCTGAAGCCATGAGTGATCCCGTGACCTCGCCCGACACGTCCGGCTCCCCGGCCGCCGACACCCTCGCCGGCGGACCGCGGCGCGGGCGCGGCCGGACGCCGGGCCGGGTGCGGGGCGGAACCCCGCTCCCCCTGCTGGTGCCCGCCCTCGTCGGGCTCGCGTTCCTGCTCCTCCCGCTGGTCGCGTTGATCGTGCGGGCTCCGTGGCGCAGCCTGCCGGAACAACTGGCGAAGCCCGAGGTGTGGCAGGCCCTCCAGCTCTCCCTGTTCTCGGCCACGGCGGCCACCGCGGTGAGCCTGGTGCTCGGGGTGCCGCTCGCCTGGCTGCTGGCCCGTACGCGGTTCCCGGGCCGCGGACTCGTCCGGGCCCTGGTCACCCTTCCGCTCGTCCTGCCGCCGGTGGTCGGCGGTGTCGCGCTGCTGCTGGCCCTCGGCCGCAACGGCGTCGTCGGGAAGCTGCTCGACTCGTGGTTCGGGATCACGCTGCCCTTCACCACGGCCGGGGTGGTCGTGGCCGAGGCCTTCGTGGCGATGCCCTTCCTGGTGATCAGCGTGGAGGGCACCCTGCGGGCGGCCGACCCGCGGTACGAGGAGGCCGCCATGACCCTCGGCGCCTCCCGCTTCACCGCGTTCCGCCGGGTCACCCTGCCCCTCATCGCGCCGGGCATCGCCGCCGGTTCCGTGCTGGCCTGGGCCCGCGCCCTCGGCGAGTTCGGCGCCACGATCACCTTCGCGGGCAACTTCCCAGGCCGTACCCAGACCATGCCGCTGGCCGTCTACCTGGCCCTCCAGAGCGACCCCGACGCGGCGATCGCGCTGAGTCTCGTCCTGCTGCTGGTGTCGATCGCGGTGCTCGCCGGACTGCGGGACCGCTGGATGACGGCGGCCTCATGACGGACAGGGACACGAGGACGAGCGTGATGACGCACGCGGTACGGGGACGCCACACGGCGTCCGCACCAGGACGGCACCCGGCGTCCGTACGAGGCCGATGCCCGGCGCAGGCCGTCCGCACGAGGGTGAGGTGATCGCGTCGTGAGCGAGGCGAAACCGGCGGCGAAGGCCGCACCGTCCGGCACGGGCCTGGACGCCCGTCTCGTCGTCCGGCGCGGCTCGTTCCGCCTCGACGTCGAACTGTCCGCCGCCCCCGGGGACGTCGTCGCGCTGCTCGGCCCGAACGGCGCGGGCAAGACGACCGCGCTGCGCGCGCTGGCCGGGCTCACCCCGCTGTCCGAGGGCGGCCGGCTGTTCCTGGACGGCGCCCGCCTGGACCGTACGCCGACGGAGGCCCGCCCCGTCGGCGTCGTCTTCCAGGACTACCTCCTCTTCCCGCATCTGTCCGCGCTCGACAACGTCGCCTTCGGGCCGCGCTGCCAGGGCGTGCCCAAGGCGGAGGCCCGCGCCCGGGCCGCGGCGTGGCTGGAGCGCATGGGCCTCGCCGAGTTCGCCGGGACCAGGCCGCGCCGGCTGTCCGGCGGACAGGCGCAACGGGTCGCCGTCGCCCGCGCCCTCGCAACCCGTCCCCGGCTGCTGCTGCTCGACGAACCGCTCGCCGCGCTCGACGCCCGCACAAGGCTGGACGTGCGGGCCCAGCTGCGGCACCATCTGGCCGACTTCGAGGCCGTCGCCGTCCTCGTGACGCACGATCCGCTGGACGCGATGGTGCTGGCCGACCGGCTCGTGGTCGTCGAGGACGGCCGGGTGGTCCAGGAGGGCGGCCCCTCGGACATCGCGCGCAGGCCGCGCACCGACTACATCGCCCAGCTGGTCGGGCTCAACCTCTACCGGGGCGAGGCCGAGGGTCACACCGTACGGCTGGACGCGGGCCCGGCGATCACCACGACCGAGCGGCTGGACGGGCCCGTCTTCGTGGCGTTCCCGCCGGGCGCCGTGACCCTCCACCGCGACCGCCCCACCGGCTCCAGCGCCCGCAACCTGTGGCAGTGCCGTGTCGCGGGTCTGGAGACGCACGGCGACCAGATCCGCGTGGCCCTCACCGGCGAACTCGCGCTCGCCGCCGACCTGACGACGGTCGCCGCGGCGGAACTCGGCCTGCATTCCGGCTCGGCCGTCTGGGCCACGGTGAAAGCGGCCCAGACACACGCCTATCCGGCCTAGGGGCCGCCGGTGGACGGAGCCCGACCAGTGGATCCGTCCCGTCCCGCAGACCGAGCCTGGCCGCGCTGCCCGAACTGCCCGGACAGGCCTGGGCCGCGGGAGGCGGGACAGACTTCCGGCCGCCTACCTGCCCGTCGGGACCGCCGTCGCGCGGACCATCACGCAGTCGAACTCCACCACCCGGCCGGTCGCCTCCTCCCGCGACACCGGGTACATGCCGGTGATCTCGAAGCCGCGCTCCTCGTACACGGCGATGGCCTCGCCCATGCGGGGGCTGCCCTCGTACAGCCGCAGTGTCGCGACCTCCGACTGCATGCCGACGAACTCCCCCGCGCGTTCCCCGGCGCCCGCGAACACCTCCAGGTCGTAGCCCTGGGTGTCCATCTTCAGATAGGGGCGGGGGTCGTCGACGCCGGCGAGGGCCGTGTCCATCATCCCGTCGAGACGGCGGACCTCGATCCTCTCCGTACGGGTCTTGGCGAAGCGCTTGTAGCGTCCCTTGCCGTAATCGCTGGGCGGGAGAAAGGAGTTCATGGTGTTCCAGCCCACGTGGATGGACTCGGTGGTGTCCTCCCGGCCGAGACCGACCTGGTGCACCTGCCAGTCGGGGTCCTCCTCGGCCGTCTGCCGCAGCTTCCCGAAGGCCTCCGCGGTCGGTTCGAAGGAGACGATCCGGCCGGTGTAGCCGAGGCGGCGCAACTGGCGGCCGTACTGACCGGAGTTGGCGCCCACGTCGAAGACGCAGTTCACCTCGTACCGGTCCAGCAGGGCGGTGACGTGCTGCCCGCAGAGGTAGGACGCGGCCGAGAGCTGGAACCCCCGTTCGTCGGCCGCCGTCTCCTTCTCGTCGAGCAGCAGACGGGCGCCGGTGCCCCCGAGCGGCACCTGCTTCCAGGCCGCCGTCCGCCCCCGCAGCACCAGATCGGCGCCGTTGCCGAGGGCGACGCGTCTGCGCACACCGCGCCGGTAGACCACCGCGGCTCCCGATCCGAGATCCAGCACCTGCACCCCCATCCGGGGAAGCAGACCTAGCAGCTTTCGGTGAAGGGTCGCCATGAACCACACCTTGTCAGACATCCCCGCGTGTCCACCGGCAGTTGGTTGAACCGCCTTTCGGCACCGTGATACAGGCATACGGTGACCTCTCCTGAGACCGGAATCCCGTCCCTGGCCGCCGCGTTGGACATGCGCCCCCACCCGGAGGGCGGCTGGTTCGTCGAGACCTGGACGGCGCCCCAGGCCTTCGTGCCCGACGGCTACCCCGGCCCCCGGGCCGCCGCCTCGGCCATCTACTTCCTCCTCACGCCCGGCGACACCTCCGCCTGGCACACCGTCCGTTCGGACGAACTCTGGCTGTGGCACCGCGGCGGAGCCCTCGACGTCCTGCTCGGCGGTGACGGGACCAGCCCCCACTCCACCCCGCAGGTCGTCCGCCTCGGCCCCGGCATCGAGGCCGGAGAGCGCCCCCAGGTCCTCGTCCCGGGCGGTGTCTGGCAGTCGGCCCGTCCGGCCGGTGACGAGGAGGTCCTGGTGAGCTGTGTGGTGGCACCCGGCTTCGACTACGACGACTTCCACCTCCTGGACTCCGGTCGCTGAAAGGCGCGTTGAGCCGCCGTGGAGCGGCCCTCGGACGTCTCTTGGCGGCTTTGTGACGCAGGTCGTTGGTTGCGGGTCGTCCGGGTGGGGCATCACCCGAGGGCAGGACCGGCCGCGCACCGTTCGCGCGGGGTCCCGGTCGACGGGGACGGAGCCGTCGGCCGGGTGCTTGTCGTCCTGGGAGGGGGAAGAGAGGTGTCAGTCATGCGTGCGCACCAGCGCACCGTCCGGCCGACCGCCCGCGTGGAGTACACACTGCCGCGTACGGCCGTCTCGGCGGGCAGGGCCCGCAAGCTGACGACGGCGTTCCTGACCCGGCCGCGGCCACGGCTCGCCCCGCCGACCGCGGACCAGGTGGACGACGCCACACTGATCGCCTCCGAGCTCGTCGCCAACGCCGTACGGCACGGCCGCAGCGGCTGCCGGCTGCGGCTGCAGCTGGGACACGGACGGGTGACCGTCGAGGTCCACGACGACAGTCCGGGACGGCCGCGGATCGGCGCGCTGGACGCGGAATCGGAAAGCGGCCGGGGTCTGGCTATGGTCCAGCAGCTCGCCCACAGCCTGGAGATCGTCAGTACGGGGTTCGGCGGCAAGACCGTACGTGCGGTGCTGTCGGTGCGGTAGCGACGCCGTGACCGGTGATGCGTTCAGGGTGATCGGTCCGGCCGTCCGAATCGGATCCGCGATCAGAATCCGCACAGATATTCGGGTTTGACGTCACCGAAAATGGGAAAGCGCGACCGAAAATTCATCGGAATTTCAATGACCGCAAAAACGAGACGGCCGGCGTACGCACCGTGTGGTGCGGACGCCGGCCGTCCTGTGTCCCGGACTAGGCGGGGACGATGTTCTCCGCCTGCGGGCCCTTCTGGCCCTGCGTGACGTCGAAGGTCACCTTCTGGCCTTCCTGAAGCTCACGGAAGCCGGAGGTGGCGATGTTCGAGTAGTGGGCGAAGACGTCGGCGCCGCCGCCGTCCTGCTCGATGAAGCCGAAGCCCTTTTCCGCGTTGAACCACTTCACGGTGCCAGTAGCCATGTCAAATCTCCTTCGGGGCTGAGCTCGCAGATCCACACCTCGTGAACCCGCGCTGCCGCAATGAAGCCCCAACCGGAATGCACCGGAAAATCTTTGGGAACCACAACTGCAACTGAAATCGACACTAGCACGTTGACCGTCCCGAAGCGGGCGCACTATCTCACCCCGGCGCGGGGAATAACAAAATCTCGCGGGCCCGTGCACCAAATTCTGTATCGGCCGGAACAGATATGCGGAGCCCGTCGGTAAAACGCCCTCAGAGGCTCTGTGACGCCCCGTTCACGCGTCCTGCGGTGTCGAGCCGCGCAGCTCCTCGTTGATCCGCAGAGCCTCGTCGAGGCTGTTCTCCAGCGTGACGATTCTGCAGGCCGCCTCGACGGGCGTGCCCTGGTCGACGAGGTCCCGGGCGCGGGCGGCGGTCCTGAGCTGGTTGCGGGAGTAGCGGCGGTGGCCGCCCTCGGAGCGGAGGGGGGTGATCAGCCCGGCCTCCCCGACGGCCCGCAGGAACGCGGGGGTGGCGCCGATCAGCTCGGCGGCGCGGCCCATCGTGTAGGCGGGGTAGTCGTCGTCTTCGAACCGGTCGGTGGGGCTCATGGTGCTTCCCTGGGGCGCATGCATCACCTTCCACTCTGGCAGATCGCCGCGGATGGCGGCCGGGGGCACCCGGCACCGGCGAGGTGACGTCCGCGCGCGGCACTCACCCGGACGGCCCGGTGCGCTGGTGGGGGGCCGTGGCCGGTGGTGGCGTGGAGGGACACAGCCCGTCCTCGGGACCGACCTCGGGAGGCCCTCGCATGATCCGTCCGTCCTGTCTCCTCGCATCCGCCCTGACCGCGGGGATGCTGCTCTCGACGGCCGCCTGCTCGGACGGCGGAGGGGACGGCGGCGGCTCCGGCCGTACGGACTCCCCCGCGTCCCCCGCCTCCACGGTCCCGGCCTCTCCCGTGGCCGAGGAACCCGGCGCCGCGTCGGCCTCCCCCTCCCCCTCCGTCCGTGCGCTGACCAAGACGGAGGCGGAGTCGGCGCTGATCACCAACTCGGACCTGGGCTCGCAGTGGGACGAGTCGAAGAGTGTGGCGGCCTGGCACGACGCGCTGCTCAAGAGCAAGGTCGACGCCTCGGCCTTCGTCACCGACAAGGGGAACGCCAAGCAGTGCCAGGAACTGCTGGACGGCCTGTACGCGGAGGACCTGCTGGGCAAGCCGCAGGGCGCCAGTGCCGTCACCGGCTTCGACGACAGCGACAACGACGCCCAGATGCGCTACGAGGTCGCCTCGTACGGGAAGAGCGCCCTGGACACCCGGTTCGACTGGCTGAAGACGCTGCCGGACGTCTGCGACGAGTTCACGGCGGTCAACGGCAAGGGCGACAAGCAGACCGTCCAGGTGGTCTCGGCATCACTGCCCGATGTGGGGGACGCCCGCCAAGGCCTGCGGGTGACGATGAGCGGTGAGCTGGAGGGCGACCCCGAGACCCTGACCCTCGACTTCGCCGCGGTGCGGGTCGGCGACAGCGCCCTGTCCCTGACCAACGGGGGCCTCTCGGGCACCGAGCACCAGTCCACGCAGCAGGCGGCGGAAGCGGGCGCGAACCGTCTGAAGGACGTCCTGGCCGGGAAGTCTCCCGCCCCGACCCAGGGCTGAGCGGCGCCCGGACGCACCTCGGCCCGGGCAACCTGTGACGGGCTGCCGCGGGCCGGAGGTGTCAAGGGGTGCGGGTCAGAGCCGGTCCATCCGGGTGTAGGGGCTCAGGACGCGGACCTGGCGGGCGCCGAAGTCGACGAGCATCGCGATGCCCTCTTCGACGCCGACGATCGTGCCCAGGCCGTACTGGTCGTGGGAGACGCGGTCTCCGAGGCTGAACTCCTTGGCCACGGGGACTACGGGTGCAGCGAAGGGGCTGGTGGGCAGGTGGCGCCGGGGCGCGGAGGATTTACTCATCGTGATTCCAGTATGGGCCCTATTCCGGCGGGCGGTAGGGCTTGATGGTCTCGATCCCGCTCCGACTCGGCGTCCCTCCGGACTCCGGAAGACGCCGGACCGGGTGCCTGTCGCGGGGCTCCCGCCCGGCCGCCGGCGCGTTCCCTGAGGTCAGCCGCCGGGGTCCCGGCTCCGTGATCTTCCCGGTGCGCGGGGCCGTTCGCCGGGCGAGCCTGTCGCGGACCCGACAACCCGCGACGGCGCGTCCCGGGCGGGCCGCGAACAGACCGCCGGCCGGGCGGCGCCGGCCGGGGATCTGCGCGTGCGCGCGTGTCAGGTGAGCGCGCTCGTCGCTCGCCACTGGTCCCAGGTCAGGTTCCAGTCGCCGTAGCCGTTGCCGACGGCGACCGTGTCCCGGGAGCCGACGACCTTGACGACGTCGCCGGGGACGACCTCGTCGAAGAAGCGCTTCGCGGGGCCGCCGGTGGCGAGTCCGACGCAGCCGTGCGTGACGTTCTGGCGGCCGCCGTAGACGTTCGCCTTCGGGTTCTGGTGGAGGTAGGTGCCCGAGGCGGTGAGATGGACGGCGTAGTAGTAGTAATCCGCGTACTGGTCGCCGTAGCCGACCGTCTTCGAATCCATGAAGACCTTCGAGGCCTTGTCGGAGACGACCATCGTCCCGTTCCAGGTGTCCATGCCCGGCGCGCCCGCCGTGATCGGCACGCGCCGCGACGATCCGGCCGTTTCGAGCGTCATGAAGTGTGTACGGACATCCACTGTGGCGACGAAGGAGCGGCCCACCGTGAAATGCCTGGTGATTCCGGCCCCGGCCCGGACGGTGACCGCCGTTCCGGGCTTCCAGTACGCGCGGGGCCGGAAGTCGACGCGCTGCCCGTCGGCGAGGTTACGGTCCTTCACCCAGCCCCAGGAGCCCTCGGCCTTGGCGGTCACCTTCAACTGCCGCTCCACATCGGCTCGTTCGGCCACCGGTATCGGACGGTCGAAGGTCACCGAGACCGGCATGCCGACGCCCACGGTCTGTCCGTCGGCGATGTTGATGTGCGCGCCCGGCAGGGACTTGAGCGGCGTGGCCGAGGGTTTCGGCCGGGCCTTGCCCGTCGGACCGGCGGTCGCGGCCGGCCCGTCCCCCGGCCCGGCCGCCCCGCCCCCGCCGTCGGCCAGCGCCTGCGCCGAGCACCCGGCGAGCGCGAGCGCGCACACGGCCGCCGCGGTCCAGGCGCGGGCCAACCGGCCTCTGCGGCCTCGCAGTCCTGCGGTCATGGTGATCCCCCTGTGGTGTGTTTCGATGTGCGACGTACGGGACCTGTACGCGCGACGGGGACGGCCCGGTTGCACCCGGCCGGAGAATTCGCGGACACCTGGGCGGGGGGCATGACCGAGGAAGAGTTCGACGCGTTCTACGCGACCGCGTTCCCCCGGCTGACCGGCCAGCTCTACGCGTTCACGGGGGATCACGGCGAGGCGCAGGACGTCGTCCAGGAGGCGTTCGTCCGCGCCTGGGACCGGCGGCGCGAGTTCCTCGCCGACGGTGCTCCCGAGGCATGGATACGGACCGTGGCGACGCGGCTCGCGGTGAGCCGCTGGCGCCGGGCCCGCCGCTGGCTGGAACTGGTGCGGCGCACCCCGCCGGACGACCACGCCCCGGGCCCGGGACCCGAACGCACCGCGCTCGTCGCCGCGTTGCGCACGCTCCCCGAGGCGCAGCGGATGGCGATCGTTCTGCACCATCTGTGCGACTTGAGTGTCGAGCAGGTAGCCTCCGAAACCGGTGCCCCCGTCGGCACGGTCAAGGCCCGGCTCGCGCGGGGCCGGGCGGCGCTGGCGCGGGTGCTGTCGGAGGATTCGGCGGACCTGGCCGGTTCCGCGCGTCCGTCGGACCTCGCGGGCGCGTCGGGCAAGGGGGAGAGGCAGGACGACCGTGTCCGATGAACTCACCACCGCCCTGCGGGATGTGGCGACCGGGGCGGAGAGGCCTCCGGCGCTGACCGGTGCGCAGATCCGTGGCCGGGCGGCGGTCCGCCGACGCCGCCGCCGTACGGCTCTGGCCGCGGCCGGCGTCTCCGTCGCGGGCGCGCTCGCCCTGGTCGTGGTGCTGGGCCCGGGCGGCGGGGCGCGGCACGAGACTCCGCCGGCCGCGAGCCCCACCGCCGTCCCGAGCCCGTCGCCGGCCGCGCCGGACGCCACGATCGACCTGGGCACGCGCGTGATCTCCGTGGGCGGCCACCGGCTGACCCTCGACGGCGACAACCTGACCGGGTACACGCCGACGGTCCGGATGACGGTCGCCGCGAAGGAGGCCCGCCTGAGGTTCTCCGGCAAGACGGTCGGCCTCGACGACAACTACTCCTTCATGGCCAACTGGGTGATCGAACTCACCGCGCCCGACGGCAGGAAGGACTACGTCGGCGCCATGCCGCACGACGGGGCCGTCTACAGCTCTCCCCACGGCTGGATCGGCCTGGCCTCGGCCGACGCCAAGCTGCTGTACGAACGACTCGCACCGGGAGCGGTGGTCGAGATCAGGCCCTCGTCCGGTGCCTCGGCCTCCTCGTCGGCGGACAGGGGCAGGGCGACAGCGGGCTCGGACGCGGCCACCGGCGCGGGCGCGGCCACCGGCGTCCCGGCGGGCTCGGGAACCTCGGGCGGCTAGCGGATCCCGGGCGGCCGGCCCCGCGTCCTCACGGTCCGGCGAGGACCGCCGCGCCCGCGCCGGCCGGGGCGGAGGACCCCGGTCCCGGCCCGGAGACGGACGACCGCCGCGGCGCCGGCCGGGCGGCGGCACCCGCTCCGGCGCCCGGCCGCACTCTCAGAGGGGCGGCTGGGCCGGAGCCGGGCCGAGGGTCGTCGTGCCCGGGGCGGTGCGGTGGCCCAGGCCCGTGCGGTAGGCGTCCAGGGCCGCCTCGACGCGGCCGGTGCGCCGCAGCAGGTCGCCCAGCAGCCGGCACAGGTCCGCCAGGTCGCCCGCCGCGCCCGCCCGCTCCAGCAGGCTCATCGCCCGCACGTAGTGTTCCTCGGCCGCCTCGGTGTCCCGGGTGTCCTCCGCGATGATCCCGAGCAGCCGGTGCGCGGCGGCGGCATGGATGGCGCCCCGCTCGGAGTTCAGGTCGCCGAGGACCTGCCGCAGCAACTCGTCCGCCTCGTCGGACCGGCCGCGCCGGTGCAGCACGTCGGCCAGTTCCACCGCGACCTGGCTGGTGTAGAGCGCGGCCCGCTTCGCGGAGAGCATCGCCTGGGCCTCGCGCAACTCGTTCTCCGCACGCTCCAGTTCACCGTTCTGTGCGTACAGATACCCGCGCATCCAGTGGCAGTTGGCGAGTTCGGTGCGGATCTGGAGCTGGCGGTAGAGCTCGGCGGCCTTGGCGAGGGAGACGTCGGCCTCGGCGATCCGCCCCTCGGCGATCATCGTCCGCGCCACCGAGCGGTGCATCCGCGCCACCAGCGCCGGGTCCTGGACCTGCGGCGCGAGAGCGAGCGCGAACTCGGCGGCCTGCGCGGCCCGGGCATGCGCGCCCATGTCCATGTACGGCGCTATGACCCCCGTGTAGAGGAGGAGCAGCGCCTCGGGATCGTGCAGGCCCGTCCGGTTGAGTTCGTCGATCGTGGACTCGAACAGGTAGCAGGCGTAGCGGAGTTCACCGGCGAGGTAGTGGGAGACGGCCCGGCCGCGTACGGCGGGCACCCGCTGGGGCAGCGGCGCGTCCCCCATGCGCTGCTCCGACTCCTCGAAGCGCCGCTGCGCGGTCTCCAGATCCCCCGTGTCCAGCGCGCATTCGCCGAGTCCGAGCAGCGCCGCCGCCTGTTCGGCGACCAGTCCGTGCGCCTCCGCCTCCGCGAGCAGGACGGCGTAGACCTCGGCGGCCACCTCGGCCTCCCCGGTGGAGAGGGTGCGCTGCGCGTCCGTCAGCCGCAGCCTGAGGTCGGTGGCGAGATGGGCGGGCCGCCCGGTCGCCAACTCCTCGTACGCGACCCCGAGACGGCCGGCTATGTGCCGCAGCGCGGGTTCGGAGGCCCGGACCCGGCCGGCCTCCAGCGTGGAGATGTACGCGGGCGTGTACGCGGGCTCCGCGAGCTGTTTCTGCGTCAGACCGCGTTCTGTACGCAGCTGTTGCACCCTGCGCCCGATGATCCCGGGGTCGTCCCGCTCCGCCATGGGTCAAGCATGCCATCCGGCCGGGCCGCGTCGGTCCGGCTTTTGACTACTGTCCGACTCGGGGACCCTCTTGCGATGTGCGCCCGCGAGCCTCTACGTTAAGCGCCGGATTAAGCCTGCTTAATACGCCGCTGTTGTTGCGAGGTCGCCGTGCTCCGACGTATTTCCGCGCGCTACTCCAGGGGGCTCCTCGCCGCCGTCATCGCGGTCGCCGCGCTGGTCACGGCGGCGAACGTCGGCCCCGCGAGAGCGGCCGCCCAGGCCCCCGCGGCCCGCACCGTCACGCACACGGCCGGAGATCAGGGACTCCCCTCGGACCGGTGACACGCTCCCGCGACCGCACGGCGACGGCGAATCCCCCGTACTGCGGAAACATGGCGCCTACAGTGACCCGGTGACCTCTACCGCCGCCCGTACCGCGCTGGACCTCACCGCCGACCTCCCGGTCCCCGCCCTGGAGGACTTCTACCGGGACCTGCACCGGCATCCCGAACTGTCGCTGCGCGAACACCGTACGGCCGCCCTCCTCGCGGACCGGCTGCGCGCGGCCGGCTACGACACGACCGAGGGCGTGGGCGGCACGGGAGTCGTCGGCGTCCTGCGCAACGGGGACGGGCCCACCGTCCTGCTGCGCGCCGACATGGACGCGCTGCCCGTCACCGAGGAGACCGGGCTGCCCTACGCCTCTGAGACCGTCGGGGTCATGCACGCCTGCGGCCACGATCTGCACGTCACCTGGCTCGCCGGCGCGGCGCAGGCGCTCGCCGCGGGACGGGACACCTGGTCCGGCACGCTGGTGCTGGTCGGGCAGCCCGCCGAGGAGACCGGCGAGGGCGCGGCCCGCATGGTCGCGGACGGCCTCCACGAGCGCTTCCCGGCGGCCGACGTCCTGCTCGCCCAGCACGTGGCACCCGGCCCCGCCGGGCTGTACGCGCACTCCCCGGGCCTGATCATGTCCGCCTCGACCGACATCGACATCGTCGTGCACGGGCGGGGCGGGCACGGTTCGCGGCCCGAGGCGACCGTCGACCCGGTGGTGACCGCCGCGTACATCGTCACGCGGCTCCAGACGGTCGTCAGCCGGGAGATCGCGGCCCGCGACTCCGCCGTCCTGACGGTGGGACGGATCGAGGCCGGCACCCGGCACAACATCATCCCGTCCGAGGCCAGGATCGCCCTGAACCTTCGGACGCAGTCGCTGGACGTGCGGGAACGGATGATCGCCGCCGTGCGGCGCGTCGCGGCGGGCGAGTGCGCGGCGGCCGGCTGCCCGGCCGAGCCCACGGTGACCGTCGGCAACGACTTCCCGATGACCGTCAACGACGCCGACACCGACCGTCGTATCGCCGCCGTGCACGGCGAGGTCTTCGGCGCCGGAACCGTCCTCGATCCCGGTCCGGCCATGGGCAGCGAGGACTTCCCACGGCTCGCCGCCGGCCGCATCCCCTACTCCTACTGGTTCGTGACCAGCACCCCCGCCGACGTCTGGAACGCGGCCCCGGGCGCCGACGACCTCATGGTCCGGCTCGCGGCCGTGCCCAGCAACCACAGTCCGCACTTCGCCCCCGACCTGTCCACGGTCGCGCCGGGCGTACGGACCCTGGTGTCGGGGGCGCTCGCCTCGCTGTCCGAGGGCTGAGCTCCCCCGGACCGGCGTCCCTCAGGTCTGCGTCTGCAACTGGCTGAGCTGACGCCGGACATGGTCCAGGGCGCCCTGCCGGCGTCCGGGCACACGCTGTCTCAACCGGGCCAGTTCCGCTCCGAGTTCACGGGCCCGCGCCGGATCGCCGACCAGGCCCCACTGGTGGTGGGCGCGGTCCACGGCCGACTCCACCTCCGGGGCGCCCGGCGCCTGTCCCGCGTCCAGCCGGGTCCCGGCGAGGGCCAGCCAGCCGCGGCAGCTGCGCTCCGCGTCCCCCGCGAGCATCGCCAGGTCGGCCCGTACCTCCATCCAGTGCAGCACCTGCTCGGACCCGGACCCGTACGTCCGCAGCGCCTCCCGCTCCCGGTGCGCCGCCAGCGCGAGGGCGTCGTCGTGGCGGCCGTCGCGGACCGCCGCGGTGATCTCCCCGTGCGGATCGGGCGCCGGCGGACCGGCTCGCCGCTCCCCCTGGGCGGGGACCGCGACGGGCGGCGCGGGGGCGGCGGCCGGTGGGGCCGGCGGGTGCGCCGGGGGCGCGGGCGTGCCCGGCGGGGCCGTGACGGTCGTGAACTCCGGTGCCGGGGGCCATGGTTGTCCGGCCCACGACCGTCCGGGCGCGAGCACGAGGTCCGCCGCCCCCGGCCGGGCGTTCTCCTCCCCCGACACCCTGGTCAGGGCCTGCTGGTGGAGTTGGGCGGGAGGGGGCCGGTGGCCGCTGCGCAGCAGGGTGGCGACGGCTCTCATGTACGCCGGCTGTGCCACCGTACGACGGGAGCGCGGCGGGGCGACCCGGCCGTACAGCTCGGCCGACGGACCCGCCGTCAGGGGGCGTCCGGCGAGGAACTCCCAGGTGTCCGCGTCCGCGTGGAGATCGACGAAGACGGTCGTCGAACCCGGTGGGCGCAGCCGCAGTTCGTCGGCGACCCAGCGCCAGGGGAAGGCCGTGTAGCGGACCGTCGCCGGGGTGGTGCGGGCCAGCGCGAGGTGCGGAAGCCGCTGGCGGCGGTCGAGTTGGAGCTGGCCCGTCACGAACATGGTCAGCGGTCCGGGAGCCGTCGCCGCCGCGCGCAGCCGGGTCAGCACGGCCTGCGGCTCCAGCGGGTCGGCGAGTTCGACGACGTTCGCCGTGTCGGTTCCCGACAGCACCGGCGGGGCGACGGCCGCGAGCACGGGGAGCACGGAAGCCGCGTCCACCAGACACCCCTTGCCCATCGGTGAGGCGGCGAGGAGCAGCACGGTTCCGGGCACAGATTCTCTCCCCCGTCGATCGGACACCTCAGCACCGTAACGGCTGCGCGTGCAAAGAGGGGAAGCGAAGGGACCAACACCCCCGCCCGGACCAGGAGCCCGGAGTCCGCGCCGGAGGTCGCGCCGCCCGCGTCACCGGCTCCCGCCGGCCGCATCCGCCACGCCGGCCGCATCCGCCGCGCCGACCGTCCGGCGGCGCACGGCGAAGATCGTGGTGTCGTCGCCGAGCCGTCCGCCGCAGTGGTCCAGGGTTCCGTCGCGCACGAAGCGGACGAGCCGGCGCGGCTCGGCGGTGCGGGGGTCCCGTGCCAGCGCCTTCGTGAGGCTGTCGCGCAGCGGGAAGAAGTCGCCCGCCGCGTCCCGGGCCTCGGTCACCCCGTCGGTGACCAGGAGCAGCGTCTCGCCGGGAGCGAGCGGGACGCGGAGCACCGGTGGCGGCGCGGAGGCCAGGTCCCCCATGCCGAGCGGGAGCCCGTCCCCCGGCGGCAGGCTCCGCACTCCGTCGGGGGTGACCACGAGCGGAGGTTCGTGGCCGAAGTTGACGACCTCCACGGTGGCCGGCGTGTCCTCGGGGAAGGCGACCAGGACTCCCGTCGCGAAACGGTCGCTGTCGCCGCGGCCGAGCGCCACGCTGTAGCCGTTGTGCCGCAGCATCCGGATCTCCAGCCGGCCGGCGACCGTGGTGAGCACCGGCTCGTGGTACGCCGACTCGCGGAAGGTGCCGAGCAGCGCCGCGGCCGCCTCGACCGCCGCGAGTCCCTTGCCCTGGACGTCTCCGAGCAGCAGGCGGGTGCCGTGCCGGCCGGGCTGGATGTCGTAGAAGTCGCCGCCGACCCGGGCCTCGCTGTCGGCGGCGAGATAGACGGCCGCGTGGTCGAGGCCGCCCCAGCCCTGGGGCATCGGGCGCAGCACGGTGCGCCGGGTCGTCTCGGCGACGTCCCGCATGTGCAGCATGCGCCTCTCGGCCCGCAGCCTGACGGAACAGGCGAGGGCCGCGAGGCCGCTGCCGACCACGACCAGGACGAAATCGGGCAGGCCGTTCTGGTACTCGTGCGGCCATGAGGCGTCCATGACGCCGTAGACGAGCAGCGACAGCACGGCGAGCGCCACCGTGCCGAGCACTCCGCAGATCGCCGCGGCCACGGCCGGTACGAGCACCAGCCAGGAGATGATCCGGAAACGGCCGGAGGTGTTGGCGTCGAGCACCATGATCCCGACGAGCAGCAGCAGCGGGGGCAGCCAGGCGACGCTGCGTCCGTGCAACCTCAGCGGCTTCGACCGGTGGAGGGTGTCCGGCAGCACGGCGCGCGGGCGCAAAGCGTGCCGGAGCCGTTCGCGTACGGATCTCCGGCCGGGCACCTCCCCGTACCGCCTCCGTCCCGTGTTCTCAGTAGGCGACGGACATACGGCCGTGCGGGTGGACGGGCATCTCGAGCTGGTCGACGAAGGCCATCGCGTAGTCCTCGGCGCTGATCCGGCTGTGGCCGCCCGCGTCGGTGAGCATGCGGTCGCCGCCGATCCTGAACTCGCCGGTGCGTTCGCCGGGGGCGATCTCGGCGGCGGGCGAGATGTAGGTCCAGTCGAGGTCGTCGACGTCGGTCCGCAGATACGTGAGGGCGTCGCGGTGGGCGAGTGCCTCGGGCAGGTAGGCCTCGGGGAAGTCCGGCTGGTCGCAGGCGGCCTCGCCGGGCGCGACCTCCAGGGTGCCCGCCCCTCCGACGATCACGAGCCGGTGCACGCCGGCCGAGCGGACGCCCTCCACCAGGGAGTGGTTCAGGGCGAGGAAGGGTTCACGGGGATCCGATCCGTCGCGGGGCGGGACGCACGCCGAGCCCACCGCGTCCGCGCCGGCCACCAGCTCGGCGACCTTCGCCGTGTCCGCGGCGTCGGCCGCCGTCGCGGTGACCCCGGGGACCGGGGACTGTCCGGACCGGCTGACCGCGACGACCTGGTGTCCGCGCGCCGACGCCTCCGTGGCGATACGGCTGCCGACCATGCCGGTGGCACCGAAGAGTACGAGCTTCATGCACCTCAGCGAAGCACGCGACCATGATCACCGCATCCCGGCGAAAGGGTGGACCCGGGCGCCGCGGGCGGCGGGGGCGGGAGGCGGTGGGGGTGCGGCGGGGTCTCTCACGGAGATGCCGTGGGGGTGCGGCGGGGGGCCGTCACGGCGGTGCCGTGGAGGCGCCGGCGAGGGTCCTTCGCAACGGTGCCTTGGGTGCGGCAGGGGTCCTTCACGGCGGTGCCACGGGGGTGTGGCGAGGGGCCGTCACCGCGGTGTCGTGGGGGTGCGGTGGGGGTGTCGTGAGGAGAGTTCCACCCCGAGTTGCCGGGGGTGCCCCGAGTTGCCGGGGGTGCGGCAGGGGTCCGTCACGACCGTGCGATGGAAGGTGCGGCAGGGCCCCTCACGGCGGTGCCACGGAGGTGTGGCGAGGGGCCGTCACGGCGGTGTCGTGGGGGTGCGGTGGGGGTGTCGTGAGGAGGGTTTCGTCCCGAGTTGCCGGGGGGTGCGGCGGGGTGTGACCTGGAAGGCGGGGGAGAGCAGAGAGGAGTCCTTCCATGGCTCAAGCCGCACCCGTGTCAGGGACACCGGGCACAACCGGATCGACCGATGTCTTCGGGGCACAGACCCACACCATGGCGAAGTGGGCCGTACCCGTCGCCGGCGGCCTCGTCTACGGCTACTGGGCCGCCGCCATCAACCGCGACGCCGGAGCCATCACGGGCTGGAACGTGCTGTTCGGCTTCGTGTGCGCCATCGCGTTCGCGGCGGCCTACATCGCCGCCCGGACGGTGGCTCCGCTGATGCGGCGCGAGATGCACGCACTGGTGTGGGCCGTGTTCGCGGGCTGCGCGTTCGGTTTCCTGTACAGCCAGACCGACGCGACCATCCTGCGGTCCGTGTTCATGTCGCTGCCGGTGGCGGCGGGCGTGTACGCGGTGGCCTTCTACCGCTACTACACGCACGAGGACGCGGCGGGAAAGGCGAGCTGATGCCGTGACCGCGCACGCACATGAGGCCCCGGCGCAGTGCCGGGGCCTCATGCGTCTCCCTCACTCACCTACTCACCTGCCACCTGGGACCCAGTCCCAGGAGTTCGAGGAGGAGCCGGAGACGGTCCAGCTCCACGCGCTGGAGACGGTGAAGGTCCAGGAGCCGGAGGCGCTCACGCTCCAGCCGGGGTCGTTGCCGGGGTTCCGGTCGTCGTCCCAGTGGGCGTTGTGCCAGGTCCCGTCCTTCTGGTCGGGGCACGGGTCCGAGCAGCTCGGCACCCACTGGCCGTTGGTGGAGACGAACGCCGAACTGGCCCAGGCGTGGGCGCCGACGAGCCAGTACCAGACGGTGCTGCCGGACACGCTCTGCCCGTTCACCGCGCACTGGACGCGGTCCTGGCTGCCCGAGGGGAGCGAACCCACGACGGGTGAGCTGGTGCTGGGCTGAAGCCGCAGGTTCATCTCGCCGCGGGAGATGACGGTGCCCCAGACGGGGCTTCCGGAGCCGTCGCCGGTGTGCGCCGACTCGGCGGCCGCCAGGGCGGGACCGGCGGCCAGGGCGGTCAGTACACCGCCGCTGAGCAGGGCCGCGGCAAGAATCCGCGGGGCTGGGGTGGTGCGCATATCGGCCTCCTTTTCCCCAGATCCAGGAAACACCCGTTCGGGTGAGGGCTCCACCCGAGCGCCCAAAACCCTTGGGGCCCAAGGGATGCGTGGGGCCGACGCGCGAGGACTCCCCGTACGGATTGTCATATGCGCCCATTTGCAGTCGGACCGGTCGCGTACGGGGTCCGGGAGGCCTTGCCTGAAGGGGTGTCCCCTCGTGTCCGGAGCGCCCTGTCGGCCGTGCTGATCGCGCTCGCCTGCATCCTCGCGCCGCTCGGCGCGCTGTCGGCGTGGGCGACGTACGGCCTCGGCGACTCCGAACGCTACGAGGCCACGATGGCGCCGCTCGCCGCCGACGAGGACGTCCGGGACGCCATCGCGGCCGGTGTCACCGACGACATCCTGCGCGAGGTCCACGTACGGCCGCGGCTCCAGGGGCCGGTGAACCACTTCGTGCGGGACGCCGTGCGCTCGTTCACGGAGACCGAGGCGTACCGCACCGCGTGGGAGACCGCCAACATGGCCGCGCACGAGGCCGTGATGCGGGCGCTGCGCGAGGACCGCGAGGGTGCGGTGACCGTCGATCTCGCACCCGTCACCGAGCAGGTCAAACGCCGGCTCGCCGACGACCACATGCCGCTGGCCGCCCGGATCCCGGTCGAGCACACCGAGATCACCGTGCTCGAGGCCGAGGACCTGGCCCGGCTCCGGAAGGGGTTCCACGTGCTCGAAGTCGCAGGATTCTGGCTCCCGTCGGCGTCGGTCGTCTTCGCGGCGACCGGCATCGCCATCGCCGTACGCCGCCGCCGGGCGGTCCTCGCGACGGGCCTCGGCACCGCTCTGGGCGCGGCCCTGCTCGGTGCCGCGATCGTGGTGGGCCGCAGGCTCACCCTCGACGACCTGCCGCCCGACGTGTCCCGCACGGCCGCCGGCGCGGTGTACGACGCCCTCACCGAGACCCTCCGGTTCGTGAGCTGGCTGCTGCTGGCCCTGGGCCTGACGGTGGCTCTGACCGCCGCGCTCGCCCGCGCGTACGCCCGCCGCCGACACCCGGCCGAAGCACCCGTGCCGACCCCGGCGGAACAGTCGACCCACGTAGGAGCCTGACCTCACGCCGCCGGGCGAAGAGCACCGCGGACGCAGAGAACGGACCGCACGCCGGGTCCGCGAAGAGCACCGCGGACCCAGGGAACGGACCGCACGCCGGGCACGCGGAGAACACCGCGGACGCAGAGAGTGGACCGCACGCCGGGCACGCGGAGAACACCGCGGACGTGGAGAACCGACCTCGCACCCGGCGGGCGAGGAGCACGACGGACGTGGAGGACCGGGCGCACGCCCGGCGCGCGAAGACCACCGCGGAGTCGCACCCCAGCAGGGGGACCGGCCCCGGGGACGCTCCGGGGAAACCGCCATACTTGGGGCATGTCCCGCGAGTTCCCCATCGGCCTCACCCCTCCCGACTGGCTGGTCAGGAACCTCCGGCCGCAGCGGGCCCCCGTCAACCGGGCCGCGGCCGCCCGCGCCGGCGTCGCCTTCGCGCTCCCCCTCGCCGTCGGACTCGCCTGCGGACAGCCCTCCTACGGCGCCCTCGCCTCCATGGGCGCGCTGTCCGGAGTCATCAGCGACACCGCGGACGCGTACCGCATGCGGATCTTCAACATCGCCGTCCCGCAGTTCTTCGGCGCGATCGGCGTCACGATCGGCGCGGCGGTCCACGGGCACGGCTGGACCACCGTCGCGACCGTCACCGTGGTCGCGCTGGTCTCCGGGATGATCTCGTCGATCGGCGCCGTCGCCTCCGTCACGGGACTCCTGCTGCTCCTCAACTGCGTGATCGGCGCCGGACTTCCGCTGCCCGGCCCCTGGTGGCTCGCCCCGCTGCTGATGGCCGGCGGCGGACTCCTCGTGCTCGCGCTGGCCCTGCTCGCCTGGCCGCTGCGCTCCGGGGTTCCGGAGCGGTCCGCCGTCGCCGGCACCTACCGCACCGTCGCGGACCAGCTCGCCGCGAGCGGCACCGACGACTACGACCGTCTGCGCCTCGCCGTCACCCGATCCCTGAACGAGTCGTACGACCTCGTCCTCGCCCGGCGCGCGTTCCACCACGGACGCAGCCCCGACCTCGTCCGGCTGCTCGCCCAGCTCAACGCCGTCACCCCCGTCGTCGAGGCCGCCCCGGCGGCCCACCAGCGGGCCGAACCCCTGCCGGCCGCCATCCCCGCCGCCGTCCATCTGCTCGCCGACGCCGTCGAGAGCGGCCGCACCGAACCCCTCGAACTGCGGCTGCCCGCCCCGGCGGACGAGACCGGGCGCGCCGTCGACCACGCCCTGCGGCACGCCGCCCGTGTCGTGACCGACCGGTCCCCCGACCCGCACGCCCTCGACGACCGCCTCGGCCGGCCCGCCGCGCTGCGCGTCCGCGCCGCCCGCGCCACCCGCAACGTCCTGCTGTCGGCGGCCTCCTGGCGCTACGGCACCCGCCTCGCCCTGTGCATCGGCATCGGCCAGGTGCTCGTCTCGACCGTCGACGTGCCGCGCTCCTACTGGGTGGCGCTCACCATCACCTTCGTCATGAAGCCCGACTACGGCTCCGTCTTCTCCCGGGCGCTGCTGCGCGCCCTCGGCACGGTCGCGGGCCTCGTGGTCGCGGCGACCGTGCTGACGCTGGTGCCGCGCGGCTGGTGGGACGTGCCCGTGCTGATGGTGCTCGGCGTGCTCATCCCCGCGCTGACGCCGCGCGGCTACGGCTATCAGACCGCCGCCATCACCCCGGTGATCCTGCTGCTGTCCGACATCCTCAACCACCAGGGCACCGGGCTCATCGTCCCCCGTCTCGTCGACTCCCTGATCGGCTGCGGCATCGCCTTGGTGGCCGGATATCTGCTCTGGCCGGAGAGCTGGCACGCCCGGGTCGGCGACCGGCTCGCGGACGCGGTCGCCGACACCGCCGGTTACGTCGAGCTGGCCTTCGGGGACGCCGCCGAGCCGGCGGCCCGCGCCCGCAGCAGGCGCCGGCTGTACCGCGACCTGTCCTCCATCCGTACGGAGTTCCAGCGGGCGCTGACCGAACCGCCGCCGAACGGGCGCCGCGCCGCGGCCTGGATGCCGCTCGTCGTCGCCGTCGAACGGATCGTGGACGCGACGACCGCCGCCCGGGTCCGGGTCCGGCAGGGCGCGGCCGAGCCGTCCGCCGCCGAGATCACCTCCATCGCGCGCCAGCTCCGGGAACTGTCCGAGGGGTTGCGCGAGACGGACGTGCTCTTCGCCGTCCCCACCGATCTCACCGGGCCCGCGGGCAGCGTCCTCGAACCGGTGCGGCAGGAGGTCGCGGCGGCCAGGGCGATCGCCTCACCGCATTGACACGGGAGGCGTCGGCACCGACTATTCGGCCATCGTCCCGAGCCGGCTGCGCGCGGGACGGACGGAACTCAGAATTCCGACAAATCACCATGGTAGGAAAGTGAACCCGTGGGCGCTGTAGGGGGGTTGACGCGACGGTTGTCCGGAGCGCCGCCCCTGCCGAAGATCACCATCTATGGCCGCTAACCTTACGTGTCCGTCCTGGCCAGGGATTGACGGGATCAACTCACGCGAAGGGTTGCGCACATGGGCATTCTCACTCTCCTGCGGAATGCGTTCGGCCGCTCACGCAAGGGTCGTGACGCCGACGCGGAGACCTCGCGAGAGGCCACGTCGACGGCGACGGTCCCGGCTCCCGCCGAGGAGCCGACACATTCCCCCGAGGCCGAGCCGGCCTCCACCTCCGCCCCGGTGGCCGAGGCCGAGCCGAGAATCCCGGCACCGGCCTCCGAGCCCGAGCCGTCGGTGGTCGACGAACTGGTGTCGGCCGCTTTCGACAACGTCACGGTCCCCAAGCAGACGCCCCCGGCGGAACCCACCAGCCAGGAAACCCCGACCACCCCCGAGGCCACGCCCGAGGCCGAGCCGGTCGCCGCCGCCGAGGCCGAGATCGAGCCCGCCGCCGAAGCCGAAGCCGAGCCCGTGGCCGAGGTCGAGCCCGTCGCCGAGGCGGAGCCGGCCGCCGAGCCCGTGGCCGAGGACGAGCACGTGGCCGAGGCGGAGCCTGTCGCCGAGGCGGAGCCGGCTCCCGAGGCTGTGGCCGAGGTCGCTTCCGAGCCCGAGGCGGAGCCGGTCGCCGAGACCGCTGCCGTGGACGAGCCCGTGACCGAGGTTGAGCCCGCCGCCGAGGCGGAGCAGGTTGCCGAGCCCGTGGCCGAGGTCGCCTCCGAGCCCGAGGCGGAGCCGGTCGCCGAGACCGCTGCCGTGGACGAGCCCGTGACCGAGGTTGAGCCCGCCGCCGAGGCGGAGCCGGCTGCCGAGCCCGTGGCCGAGGTCGCCTCCGAGCCCGAGGCGGAGCCGGCCGTGGAGCCGGTCGCCGAGGCCGCTGCCGTGGACGAGCCCGCGGTCGCCGACGGCGGCGAGGCCCCACAGGAGGCACCCGCAGCCGACGACGAAAGCCGCACGGGTGGTGCGGGTGGGAACGACACCGCCGAAGGCGAAGCCGAGGCGGAAGCCACGGACGAGCCGGTCGCCACGGAGGTCGAGGCCGCCCCCGAGGCGGAGGCCGAGCCGGTTGCCGAGGCGGAGCCCGTCGCCGAGGCGGAGCCGGTGACCGCGGCGGAGCCGGATGCCCTGGACCAGGTCAAGGCCGAGGCCCCGGCCCTGGTCACCCCGTACCAGGAGGCCGGCACAGCCCTCCAGAAGCACGACCTCACCGGCAAGCGCGCCAAGGTCTACCTGGTCCTCGACCGCTCCTCGTCCATGCGCGCCTACTACAAGGACGGCTCCGCCCAGGCCCTCGGCGAGCAGGCCCTGGCCCTGGCCGCCCACCTGGACCCGGCCGCGACGGTCCACGTCGTCTTCTTCTCCACCGAGCTGGACGGCACCGGCACCCTCACGCTCACCGAGCACGAGAACAAGATCGACGACCTGCACGCCGGCCTCGGCCGCATGGGCCGTACGAGCTACCACGTCGCCGTGGAGGAGGTCGTCACCCACCACCAGCGCTCCGGCTCCACCGACCCGGCCCTGGTGATCTTCCAGACGGACGGCGCCCCCGACGCCAAGACCCCCGCCACCCAGTCCCTCACAGACGCGGCGAAGAACCACCCGGACGTCTTCTTCTCGTTCGTCGCCTTCGGCGAGCACGACAACAAGGCCTTCGACTACCTGCGCAAGCTGAAGACCGGGAACACGGCCTTCTTCCACGCGGGCCCGACCCCGCGCGAGCTGACGGACGTCGAGGTCTACGACGGCGTGCTGGAGAACTGGCGCCCGTAACCGCTCGTCGGCGCACCACCCCGGCCGCCCGCTTCCCACGCCTTAAAACGGGAAGCGGGCGGCCCACCCATGTCGGCTACGATTTCAAGGTTCACCGGCGACGACCGGCCCACCGGAAACCGGACGCGATCGTCGCCCCACGCAGCGACCTGGGAGCAGCCCGCGATGGCTCGACACCTCATCACCAGCGCCCTTCCGTACATCAACGGGATCAAGCACCTGGGCAACATGGTGGGGTCCATGCTCCCGGCGGACGTGTACTCCCGGTACCTCCGCCAGCGCGGCCACGACGTCCTGTACATCTGCGCGACGGACGAGCACGGCACCCCCGCCGAGCTGGCCGCCAAGGAGCGCGGTCTGCCGGTCGACGAGTTCTGCGCGCAGGCGCACGACGCGCAGAAGGCCGTGTACGACGGCTTCGAGCTGGCCTTCGACTACTTCGGCCGCAGCTCCAGCCCGGAGAACCGCGAGATCACCCAGCACTTCGCGCGCCGCCTGAACGAGAACGGTTTCATCGAGGAGCGCGCGATCCGGCAGGTGTACTCGCCCGCCGACGGCCGCTTCCTGCCGGACCGCTACGTGGAGGGCACCTGCCCGCACTGCGGCTACGACAAGGCGCGCGGCGACCAGTGCGAGAACTGCACCCGCGTGCTCGACCCGACCGACCTGATCAACCCGCGCTCCGCGATCTCCGGCTCCACCGAGCTGGAGGTCCGTGAGACCAAGCACCTCTTCCTCCTCCAGTCGAAGCTCCAGCACGAGGTCGAGGAGTGGGTGGCGCGCCACGAGTCCGAGTGGCCGCAGCTCGCCTCCTCCATCGCCCGCAAGTGGCTGACCGAGGGCCTGCACGACCGCGCGATCACGCGTGACCTGGACTGGGGTGTCCCGGTCCCGGCCGACACCTGGCCCGAGCTGGCCGCCGAGGGCAAGGTCTTCTACGTCTGGTTCGACGCCCCGATCGAGTACATCGGCGCGACGAAGGAGTGGTCCGACCAGGACACGGAGAACCGCGACTGGAAGTCCTGGTGGTACGACGCGGACTCCGGCGAGAACCCGGTCCGCTACACGCAGTTCATGGCCAAGGACAACGTCCCCTTCCACACCGTCATGTTCCCGGCCACCGAGCTGGGCGTGCGCGAGCCGTGGAAGAAGGTCGACTACGTCAAGGCCTTCAACTGGCTGACGTACTACGGCGGGAAGTTCTCCACGTCCCAGAAGCGCGGCGTCTTCACCGACCAGGCCCTGGACATCCTGCCCGCCGACTACTGGCGCTACTTCCTGATCGCCAACGCCCCCGAGTCGGACGACTCGTCGTTCACCTGGGAGCACTTCACCACCACGGTCAACAAGGACCTGGCCGACACCCTCGGCAACTTCGTCAACCGCGTCCTGTCCTTCTCCAAGAAGCGCTTCGGCGAGGAGGTCCCGGCCGGTGCCGAGGCCGGCGAGGCCGAGGCGAAGCTGGGCACCGAGATCGCGGGCCTGCTCGCGGAGTACGAGACCCAGATGGAGGCCCTCCAGTTCCGCAAGGCGGCCGCCGCGCTGCGCGCCCTGTGGTCCGCGGGCAACTCCTACCTGGAGGAGAAGGCCCCCTGGCTGGAGATCAAGACCAGCCCGGAGGGCGCGGCCCTGACGCTGCGTACGGCGATGAACCTGATCCACCTGTACTCGGTGGTCTCGGAGCCCTTCATCCCGGCGTCCGCCCGTGCGATGCGCTCGGCCTTCGCCCTCGCGGACGACACGGCGACCTGGGTGGGCGCCGACGAGGCCCGCGCCCTGTCCTTCCTGCCCGCCGGCACCCCCTTCACGGTTCCCCCGGTCCTCTTCGCCAAGATCACGGACGAGGACCTGGAGTCGTACAAGGAGCGTTTCGGCGGCGAGCAGGGCTGACGGAAGCCCCGCGCGCGCAGGAGCCCACCCACCCGTCAAGGGCGGTAAAAGGGCTGGTAAAGTCCGCTCACTTGGCGAGGGCGAGTGCCCTCGCGGGGAGGGACTTCGCACGTGGGCAGACACGCCCCGAGACGGCGCGGCCTTGCCGCGGCCGTCTCCTCCATCGCGGTCGCCGTGGCGGCCGCCACCCTCGCCGTTCTGCCACAGAACGGCGCCTCGGCGGACCCGGCCGCACCGGCCGGGTCCACCTCCGAGATCACCCTGACCGACCCCGCAGGCACCCAGCCGCGCGCCGACCGCCCACTGGTGGCCGGGACGAGCGGCTTCCTGCACCGGCAGACCGGGGTCACCGGACTCGTCTGGACCGACTACACCGACGGCACCAGCACCGTCGTCAAGAACGCCGACGGGGTGTACGTCCCCTCGGGCTCCTGCGCGAGCCTCGGCGGGGTGAACTGCGCGGTCGCCTGGTACGGCAGCGACAGCGACCTGGTCGCACTGCCCTCGGCCGGCTCCGTCGCGCTGTGGGACCCCGCGACCCGGACCTCCACCTCCATCACCACGAAGGAGGCGTACCGGGGGCTCGCCGGACGGACGGTCCTCACCGAGTACTCGGTGCACGACCGCGTCGACGGCACCTGGCGCTCGCGCCCGATCACGCCGGACTTCATGCGCATCAACTCGCTCGCCGTCAGCGCGGCCGACGCGCACGGCGCGCTGATCGACCTCGGCAGCAACGTCTACTACCTCGACCTGGCGACGGCCGCCGCCGTCCAGGCCTTCCCCAGCCCCGGTTCGGGGCAGTACGCCCTCCTCGACGACGACCGGATCGGCTGGTACGACACGGCCAGCGGCAACCTGCACCTCAAGCCCCGCAGCGACCCCGGCGCCGACGCGCAGCTGATCGACCTGCCCTCACCCGGCGTCCAGCTCGACGGCACCCCGGTGCTCGCCGGCGACTGGCTGCTGCTCCCGCTGCACACCGGCACCGGCACCAGCGAGCTGCGGGCGGTCTCCCTGAAGGACGGCTCCGCACAGACCTTGGCGGCCAAGGCGGGGGCGTACGCGCTCCGCGCGTCCGGCAACAGTGCCCTCGTCACCGGTGGCACCGGCGCGAGCGACTGGTGGGTGCGGCGCTTCACCGAGGCCGCGGACGGCACGCCCGGCCTGGACCAGCTCGCCCAGATCCCGGCGACGGAGAACGCCAAGACCGGCCTGGCTCTCAGCCGCGGCAGCCTGCGCGTGGCCGAGGACGCCCCCTCCAGCACCTCCGACACCACCTCGTGGCGCACCATCGGCAACGTCGGCGGCCAGTTGACGGCGACCGCCGCCACGGAGAGCGGTTCGGTCAGCGCCGAGTGCCCGTACTCCGGCACCGCCTGCTCGGCGATGTGGGGCAACCACGGCGACGGACCCCGGGACGTCTACCTCCAGACCTACTACGACGGCGACGAGGGCGGCAGCGGTCTGGAGAACGCGGACCGGCTCATGTCGTTCGGCGGCAATCCGCTGGAGTTCCACACGGCGGGCGGTGCGATCGTCGACGTCTCCGACGACTACGCCGTCTACAACTCCGGCGGCTCCGCCCCGATGCAGTACATCGCCGAGTTCGGCCAGGGACAGAAGCTGAAGCGGTCGGTGCGCGCCGCCGCGCTGAACGGCTCGACCCTCTGGAGCGCGTCGACGACGGGCAAGCTCACCTCGTACAGCCTGACCGCGGACAAGACCCTCACGACGGTGACCGTTGCGGACATGGCCTGCGTGCCGGGCGAACTCCAGGCGGCGGGCCGCTGGGTGTATTGGGCGTGCGGCGACGGCTCGGCCGGCGTGTACGACACCAAGGCCGCCACCTCCCGTGCGGTCAGCGGCGGCGACGTGCTGCTCGGCGACGGCTTCACCGTCCGCCACGACCGCGCCGCGGGCACGCTGGTGCTGACGGACGCGGCCACCGGCACCAGCCGTGCGCTCGCGACCGATGTGCCCGACACCGGCCTCGCCATGGACCGCCGCTTCAAGTGGACCGTGGACGAGTACACGGGCCTGGTGGCCTGGATCGATCTGTACGAGCGGACGCACGTCGCCAGGACCGGCGTCACGCCCTCGGCCGTGACGGTCTTCGAGAGCGACACTCCGTCCTACGTCGACGGGGGCACGCCCTTCCGCGGCAACTGGCTGCTGTCACGGCCCGTCACCTCCTGGTCGGTGACCTTCACCTCCGTCCAGAGCGGCGCGACGGGCAGGGCCACCCGCACGGTCACCGGAGGCGCGTCCACGGCCCGGGTGGCCACGGACTGGTACGGCACGACGGTCGACAACACCCGCTTCCCCAACGGGCACTTCACCTGGACCCTGAAGGCCACCGGCACCGGCACCGCCTCGGCGGTCACCGCGGCGACCGGGGAGGGCTTCCTCCAGGGAGGCGCGCCGGTGCGGCACGACTACGGCAGCCTCGACGGGCCGGACGGCCGGGGTGACCTGCTCACCCTCAACTCCTCCGGCGGCCTGACCGTCCAGCAGGGCACGGGAACGGGCAAGTTCGGCAACAAGACCACCGGCACCGGCTGGTCCACGTCCATCAAGGTGGTCCCCTTCGGCGACGCCAACGGCGACCGCTGCAACGACGTGCTCGTCCGGCTGAGCAGCGGGGCCCTGCGTCTGTACAAGCCGGGCTGCAACGCGGCGATCAAGCCGACGACGTCGTACACGACGCTCGCGAGCAGCGGCTGGACGCAGTACAACGTCCTGACCTCGCCCGGTGACGTGAGCGGTGACGGCCGGGCCGACCTGATCGCGCGCGTCGCGTCCACCGGGACCGTCTATCTCTACAAGGGGACGAGCACGGGCACCCTGTCGGCCCGCGTGAAGCTCTACGACGCCTGGAAGGGCTACAAGAAGATCGTCGGGGCCGGTGACCTCAACGGCGACGGCATCGGCGACCTGCTCGCCCAGGACACCTCCAACACCCTCTACCGCTACAACGGCAAGGGGGACGGAACCTTCTCCGCCCGGGTGAAGGTGTTCGGCGACTGGGGCGCCTCCTACAACGCCGTCGTCGGGGTCGGTGACATCACCGACGACGGCAGGGCCGACCTGGTCTCCCGGGACTCCGGCGGCAACCTGTACCGCAACGACGGAGACGGCAAGGGGTCGTTCGGCTCCCGCACGAAAATAGCCACCGGCTGGAGCGGATACCGCTCGATCTCCTGAGGCTGACCGACCGGGAAAGGGGGCACTGGACGACTCGTCCGGTGCCCCCTTCTCCGTCCCCTCTCCGTCGCCGAAGACCAGGTGAGAGCCGGGTGAAGGGGCGGCGAAGGGCGGCGAGGGCCGTCCCCTGTCCAATGCCGCCGATCCGTAATGGACCCCGGCACCACAAGGGGCCCGGCCACCCGTATGGTTTCCGCCATGGCAGTCCCCGAGGTCATTCCGATCGCCTACGAACCGAAGCACCGCACCGAGACCATAGGCCGGTACGCGGACGGTCAGTTCCTGGCGTCGATCACGTACGCCTTCCCCGAAGGGTTCCGTCCCGACGACGGCTGGGAAGAGCACAAACGTCTGTACGTGGTACTCCACACCTTCGACTCCGAGGGTCATCACCGCGACTCGGAGATCTGGTGCGCCGGCACCTGGGCCGAGCAGCAGCGGAACACGCACGGCGACTTCTCGGTGCTCTCCCGCGCCCGCGTCCACCTGGCCAAGCTGCTCCGCAGTCTGCCCCGGCGCTCGTACACGGACATCGCGATACGGCCGTTCCAACTCACCGTCGACGGGGTCCGGTTCGGTCTGAAGACCGGCGTGGACGAGGGCGAGGGCTGGGCCGAGCTGTACCCGGACGGCCTCGGTTTCTCGGAGCCGTGGGACGGCACGTACGACACCTGAGCACGTCCCCCCGCACGGGTGGCCCCACGGCACACCCGTGTTCCGGGCCCTTCGCCTGTCAGGGGGCGAAGGGCCCGGACCCTTTGTGCCCCGGCGCTCCGGGTGCCGAGGGGTCAGGAGGACGTGGCCGACGCGCTCGGCGCGGGGTCGGAACTGTCGTTGGTCTCGTCCGGGGCGACACCCAGCGTCAGCCGGGCGTGGACACCTCTGGCGAAGTGCCGCTTGTCGTAGGCGAGATACAGCAGCCCGCCCTCGTGGCCGTTGCCCGGGTAGATCGTGTCCTCGTCCAGCGTCGTGCGGGTGACCGTGCTCGTGGAGTACGGGGCGACCTCGGCCGACGCCAGGACAGACCGCTCCGAGAAGAAGAGCTGGCCCGTGTGGCAGGTGTGGCCGCCCTCGTAACCCGCGTCGGTCCAGGTGCCGTCCACATGGACCTTCACATGGATGTGGACGCACCGGCCCTGGTACCAGCCGGGGAAGACCGTCCTGAAGGCGACCCGGCCGTGCCGGTCGGTCCTCCACGTGCCGCGCAGATACCGCTCGTCGTCGGTGGGCTCGGCGTGTCCGCCGCCGCCTCCGGGGGGAGGGCCGGACGGGGGTTCGCCGGTCGGCGTGCCCGTCGGCGTGCCGGTCGGCCCCCCGCCGCCACCGCCGTTGCTCATCGACTCGTAGCCGGAGTAGACGCCCAGCGCCGAGCAGTGCCAGATGTCCACCGCCGCGTTCCCGACCGGCTTGCAGGTCTCGGCGTCGATCACCTTCAGTACGAGGGTCAGGGGGATGCCCTCCTGGTCCTCGGTGATGTCCTGGCGGATCTTGTCCGCGTCGATGTAGTAGGGCCCCTCGGTGGTCTCCGAGGTCAGCGTGTAGCAGCTCTCCGCACCGGACGCGGCCGTCGCCGTGTCCTGCGTGGCCTCGCCTGCGAACGCGTTCACGGCGGCCGCGCCGCCCACGCCCACGGCCGCCACGGCGGCTCCCCCCGCGAGGACGACCCTGCGCCGGGTCATGTTCCCTTCGTGCGTCGGTTCCTGGGTCTCAGTCATGGGCGGGACCGTAGGGAGCCGACCTGTCAGCAGCATGGGTACGGGCTGTGTTTTCACCCGCCACACGAGAATGGCCCGGAACCATCGCCGGTTCCGGGCCACTTCCGTGTGCGTCGCTCTCAGGGGACGCGGAGCCTGACTACTTCGGCTGGGGCTTGCGCACCGAGAGGTGCAGCTCGCGCAGCCGCGTCTCGTCCAGCTCCGTGGGCGCGCCCATCATCAGGTCCTGCGCGTTGCCGTTGAGCGGGAACGCGATCGTCTCGCGGATGTTCGGCTCGTCCGCGAGCAGCATGACGATGCGGTCGACACCCGGGGCGATCCCGCCGTGCGGCGGGGCGCCGAAGCGGAAGGCGCGCAGCATGCCCGCGAACTGCTCCTCGACGGTCTCCCGGTCGTAGCCGGCGATCTCGAACGCCTTGAGCATGATCTCGGGCTCGTGGTTGCGGATCGCGCCGGAGGACAGCTCGACGCCGTTGCAGACGATGTCGTACTGCCAGCCGAGGATGTCCAGCGGGTCCTGGGTCTCCAGGGCCTGAAGACCGCCCTGCGGCATCGAGAACGGGTTGTGCGAGAAGTCGATCTTGCCGGTGTCCTCGTCCTTCTCGTACATCGGGAAGTCGACGATCCAGCAGAAGCGGAAGACGTTCTCCTCGAAGTTGCCCGAGCGCTTCGCGGCCTCGACCCGCACCGCGCCCATGATCTTCGAGACCTCGTCGAACTCGCCCGCGCCGAAGAACACGGCGTGACCGGCGGCCAGCGAGAGGCGCTTGGTCAGCTCGGCGACGTTCTCCTCGGTGAGGAACTTGGCGATCGGGCCGGTCAGTGAACCGTCCTCGCCCACGCGCACCCAGGCCAGGCCCTTGGCGCCCTGCTCGACCGCGTAGTCGCCGAGGCCGTCGAAGAACTTCCGCGTCTGGCCGGACACGTCCGGCACCGGCAGCGCACGCACGTGCTTGCCGGCGAAGGCCTTGAACTCGGAGCCCTCGAAGATGTCGGTGATGTCGACGAGTTCGAGCTGGGCGCGCAGGTCCGGCTTGTCGGAGCCGTACTTCAGCATCGACTCGCGGAACGGGATGCGCGGGAAGGGCGAGGTGACGTGACGGCCACCGCCGAACTCCTCGAACAGCTCCGTCATCAGCTTCTCGATCGGCTGGAAGACGTCCTCCTGCTCGACGAAGGACATCTCGACGTCGAGCTGGTAGAACTCGCCCGGCGAACGGTCCGCGCGGGCGTCCTCGTCGCGGAAGCAGGGCGCGATCTGGAAGTAGCGGTCGAAGCCGGAGATCATCAGCAGCTGCTTGAACTGCTGCGGCGCCTGCGGAAGCGCGTAGAACTTGCCGGGGTTCAGCCGGGAGGGGACCACGAAGTCGCGCGCGCCCTCGGGGGAGGTGGCGCTGAGGATCGGGGTGGCCATCTCGTTGAAGCCCAGCGCCGTCATCTTGTGACGGATCGCGGAGATCACGGCCGTACGCAGCAGGATGTTGCGGTGCATGCGCTCGCGGCGCAGGTCGAGGAAGCGGTACTCCAGCCGGCGCTCCTCGTTGACACCGTCCTCGGCGTTGATCGTGAAGGGAAGCGGCTGAGCGGCGCCGAGCAGCTCGACCTCGCTCACCTCGACCTCGACCTCACCGGTCGGCAGCTCCGGGTTCACGTTCTCCGTGCCGCGCGAGACGACCTTGCCGTCGACACGGACGGTCGATTCCTTGGTGACCTTGTCCAGGGCCTCGTAGGCGGGGGTGCCGGGGCGGGCGACGAGCTGCGTGATGCCGTAGTGGTCGCGCAGATCGATGAAGAGGATGCCGCCCAGGTCTCGGCGATTGTGCAGCCAGCCGCTCAGCCGGACGTCGCTGCCGACGTCAGAGGCGCGGAGCTCGCCGCAGGTGTGGGACCTGTACCGATGCATCGAGGTTCATCCAGTCTTCGCGGATTGGGGGGCTGTTTCACGTGAAACACCCCCAGGGTACCGGGCAGGTCAGGTCGGCTCCCCCTCATTAGGCGCTCCGTGCGACGACGGGCATCGGTGGCAGGCACCGATCTCCTGTTCCTACAGTGGGCGCATGCGCACTGGTGAGCCCCTGCCCGCGGTGGGGGACGTCCTGGCCACTCTCGCCACCGGCGTGTGGCGCTGGGACAACGCCTCGGGACTTGTCACCTTCGACCCGGAGGCGGCACGGCTGATCGGCCTGCCGGCGGAACTGACGACCCTCACCGAGGCAGGCGCTCGCTCCCACGTCCACCCCGTCGACTGGAACGAGATGGACGGGGTGGTGCAGCTCGCGGTGGCCGAGGGCACCCTCGCCGAGGCCCGCGTGCGGATCATGGACGAGCACGGCCGCGTGCTCCGCACGGTCCGCAGCCGCTCGAAGCCCTTCATCGACCCCACGACCGGGCGGTTCGAACTGATCGGCACGCTCCAGGAGGTCAGCGAGCAGCCTCCGGGCGCCGCCGCGCGCACCCCTGTCACCGGAGACTGGCGCCGCTCGCGGGAGGCGTTCCTCCTGGACGCCGGACGGGCCCTGGCCGAGGCACGGTCCACCGCGGAGGTGCTGCGGGTGGCGGCCGGCCTGTCGATGCCCGGATTCTCACCGGACGGTCTCGCCGTCTTCGGCGCCGAGGGCGACCGGCTGACGATCATCGGCCACCACGGTCACCAGCCGGGTGACGAGGGCCCCTTCTCGCACATGTCGCTGGCCACGGACTACCCGGCCGCCGAGGCCGTCCGCACGGGCCGTGCCGTGTACCTCTCCACCCCCGACGACTACAAGGACCGCTACCCGGCCTCCTGGCCCCTCGCCCAGCGCTTCGGGCGGCAGTCCTGGGCGTTCCTGCCGCTCACGGTCGCCGGCAGCACCATGGGCGCGTGGATGGCGGCCTTCACCTACCCCGTCACCTTCACGCCCGACGAGCGCTCGGTCCTGACGACCGTCGCCCGCATGCTCGCGCAGGCCCTCTCCCGCGCGGAGGCCGCCGAGACGGCACGGGAGCTGACCGATGGTCTCCAGCGGTCCATGATGCCGACGCTCGGCCCGCGGATGCCCGGCATGAGCGTCGCCGCACGCTATGTCCCGACCGGCGGGGGCCTCCAGGTCGGCGGCGACTGGTACGACGTGATCCCGCTGCCGGCCGGCCGCTACGCCCTGGTCATCGGCGATGTGCAGGGCCACGACGTCCGCGCGGCGGGCCTGATGGGCCAGCTCCGCATAGCCCTGCGCGCCTACGCCGCCGAGGGGCACCGCCCCGACGCGGTGCTGTCCCGCGCGGCGCGCTTCCTCTACGGGGTCACCGACTCGGTGACCTACGGGTCGAGCGGCGGCGCCGACGCGGGCGAGGAACCCGCGGACCCCGCCGACGTGCGCTTCGCGACCTGTCTGTACGTCGAGGTCGACCCGGCGACGGGGACGCTCGACATCGCGCGCGCCGGGCATCCCGATCCCGCGATACGGATGGCGGACGGGACCGTACTGATGCGGCCCACGGCGGGCGGGCTGCCGCTCGGCATCGACCCGGACGCCGACTACCCGACCACCCGGCTCCTCCTCGAGCCGGGCGAGACCATGCTGATCTGCACCGACGGGCTCATCGAGACCGGCGGCCACGACCTCGACACCGGCTGGCGCCGTATCCGCCGGATCCTCGAATCCCACGACGGGGACATGGAGACCCTCGCCGACGCGCTCGTCCAGGCCGTGCACGGGCCGTCCTCCCACCACACCACCGGCCCGCTGGCCGACCGGCGCGAGGACGACATCGCGGTGCTGCTGCTGTCCCGGCTGCCGCTGGAGGGTGCCGGCGACGACACGGCCGCGCCCGTACGGCCACTGGTGCGGCGCACGATGCTGAGCGTGGCGCAGGCCGAGCCCGAGCGGATCGCGGACGCCCGTCAGCAGCTGCGGGAGCTCCTGCACGACTGGGCCTCCGCCGACCAGCTCGACTCCGCGGTCCTGCTCGTCTCCGAGATGGTCACCAACGTCCTCGTGCACACCGACGCGGACGCGCTGCTCGTCGCCGAGGTCGCGGGCGAGCCGGGCAAGCGGCGGATGCGGATCGAGGTCACCGACGGCAGCGACGACCTGCCGCACCGGCGCCATCCCGGGGAGCTGGCCTCGTCCGGACGCGGACTGGTGCTCGTGGAGATGCTCGCGGACGCGTGGGGGGTGGACCCGCGGGGCCAGGGCAAGAGCATCTGGTTCGAGTTCGCCGAGGAGCCGGACACGGACTCCGCGGGGGCCGGGGCCCCGGACGACTCCGCGCTGCTCGACGCGTGGGACACCTTCACCGAGGACGCCCCGGCCGGGGACTCCCTGGCCGGGGCCCACCCGGCCGGGGGCGGCTACGCATCCGCGGCCGGACCCGGTGTTCCCGGCACTCCGGGGAATCCCGGTGTCCCCGGTGCTTCCGGACCCGCCGGCCCCGGCGCCCCGCCTCCCGGACCGTCCGGCCCTTCCGGCGCGTAGCGCACCCGGAGTTCGTGCACGACGCCGAACGCGGCCGCCGTCAGGGGGACGGCGAGCAGCATGCCGAGGACGCCCGCCACGGACGCGCCCGCCGTGATCGCCAGCAGCACCACCGCGGGGTGCATCTGCACCTGCCGGCTCTGGATCATCGGCTGGAGGCCGTACCCCTCCAGCATCTGCACGGCGAGGACGACCCCGAGCGTCCACAGGGCGATGACGAACCCCCGGTCGGCGAGCGCGACCAGGACGGCGACCGTGCCGGAGATGAACGCCCCGAGATAGGGGATGTACGCCCCCACGAAGACCAGCGCGCCGAGGCCGACCGCTCCCGGGACGCGCAGGACCAGCAGTCCGACGGTGATGCAGAGGGCGTCGATGAGCGCGATGATCGTCGTTCCGCGCATGAAGCCCTCGACGGCCTGGTAGGCACGCCGGGCCATGGCCTCGACGACGTCGGCGGTCCCCCGGGGCGCGAGCGAGCGCACGGTGCCGGCCACACGGTGCGAGTCGCGCAGGAAGAAGAACACGAGCAGCAGGGCGAGGAACGCCTCGGCGAGCGTCTCGGCCACGACGCTGACGCCGCTGACGACGTTGGACGCGGCCGTGCCGCCGAACTTGGCCAGCAGCTCCCTGGAGTTGGCGGCGAGGTCGTCGAGCGAGGTGCCCGCCGCGCCGAAGTGCTCGGCCACGGAACGCGCGGCCTCCCGGAGCGAGGACACGATCTGGGCGCCGGTGTGGATGAGCGCGGCGACGACGACGTAGACGGCACCGCCGACCACGACGGCCACGGCCACACAGGTCAGGGCGGCGGCCAGCGAGCGGTTGATCCGCGCCTTGATCATCCGCCGGTGCAGCGGCCCGAGCAGGGCGGTCCCGAGCAGCGCGAGCAGCACCGGCACCACCGCCGTACGGAACTCCCCGCACAGCAGGATCGCCACCCAGCCGACCCCGGCGGCCAGCAGGATCACGACGCACCAGGCCGCCAGCCGCCGGGCGCCCTCGGGGAGTAGCTGCACCCTGCCAGCTGACCATGCGTCAGCCGGAGCGGCGCCCGGGGGCGTCCGAACGGGGGAGGAACGCGGCCGGACCGGCCGCCGCCTCCCGCCCGGCCGAGGCGCGAAGAGCCCCGGACGGCCGCCCGGAGCGCGGGAAAGCCCCGTCCGGTGGAGTGGACGGGGCTTTCGCGCGTGCTGTCGCTCAGGGGACCGCGGGGGACGGCGCAGCCCTTCGAAGGGCCGCGCCGAGGACCTACAGCCCGCCCTCGGACATCCCGTGCACCGCCGGGATCGTCCCGAGGCGGCCCTTCTGGAAGTCCTCGAAGGCCTGCTGGAGCTCGTCGCGGGTGTTCATCACGAACGGGCCGTAGTGGGCCATCGGCTCACGGATCGGCTGACCGCCGAGCAGCACGACCTCCAGGTCGGGCGTGTTGGAGTCCTGCTTCTCGTCCGCGCGGACGGTCAGCGAGGAGCCCGCGCCGAAGACGGCGGTCTGGCCGGTGCGGACCGGCCGGCGGTCGGCGCCCACGCTGCCGCGTCCGGCCAGCACGTAGGCCAGGCCGTTGAAGTCCTCGCGCCACGGCAGGCTGATCTCGGCGCCCGGCCGCAGCGTGGCGTGGACCATGGTGATCGGGGTGTGCGTGATGCCCGGGCCCTGGTGGCCGTCGAGCTCACCGGCGATGACCCGCAGCAGCGCGCCACCGTCCGGGGTGCTGAGCAGCTGCACGGTGCCGCCCCGGATGTCCTGGTACCGCGGGGCCATCATCTTGTCCTTGGCCGGCAGGTTCACCCAGAGCTGGAGCCCGTGGAAGAGCCCGCCCGACATGACGAGGTGCTCCGGCGGCGCCTCGATGTGGAGCAGTCCGGACCCGGCCGTCATCCACTGCGTGTCACCGTTGGTGATCGTTCCGCCGCCACCGTTGGAGTCCTGGTGGTCGAAGATGCCGTCGATGATGTAGGTCACGGTCTCGAAGCCGCGGTGCGGGTGCCAGGGGGTGCCCTTCGGCTCGCCCGGCGCGTACTCCACCTCACCCATCTGGTCCATCATGATGAACGGGTCCAGATGCCGGTAATTGATCCCGGCGAACGCACGGCGGACCGGGAAACCCTCTCCCTCGAAGCCCTGGGGCGCGGTCGTCACCGTGAGCACGGGACGGTCCACGGCGTCGGCCGGCGCGGCCACACGGGGCAGGGCCAGCGGGTTCTCGACAGTCACTGCGGGCATGTCGGTACCTCCTTGTGCTTCGAGTTTAGTTGAGCATTGAACTTTCTGCCACCCGTAACGAAGAACGCCCGGAGGGCATTCCCTCCGGGCGTTCTGGGTTCGAGATTCATCCGGGCGAGCGGACACCGGGGCCGGTGGCACCCGGAGGGCCCCGTCAGCCGTACATACGGCGCATCGCGAAGTCCACCATCTGCTCCACGGCCTTCGCGTCGAAGACCATCCGGTGCTTGCCCTCCATGTCGATCACGAAGCCGTAGCCCGTGGGCAGCAGGTCGATCACCTCGGCTCCGGTGATCACGAAGTACTTGGACTCCTTGCCCGCGTACCGGCGCAGCTCCTTGAGCGAGCTGAACATCGGGATGACGGGCTGCTGGGTGTTGTGCAGCGCGAGGAACCCGGGGTTGTCGCCGCGCGGACAGTAGACCTTCGAGGTGGCGAAGACCTGCTGGAAGTCCTCGGCCGCCATGGCGCCCGTGGTGAAGGCGCGGACCGCGTCCGGCAGGGACGGCGGGGACGGCTCGGGATACAGGGGCGGCTGCTGGCCGTACCCGCCCGCCATCTGCCCGTCCGGCATCTGGCCGGGCATCTGCTGCTGCGGCGGGACGTACCCCTGCTGGGCGCCCGCGTTCTGCTCGTAGCCGTACATGCGTCAAAGAGTAGTGGGCCACATATGGCCGACTCGGGGTTGCTTCTTATTACTGGCGGGTAGCATTATCGAAGCTACTTGTTGGTACGTGAACCAGATGCGAGGAGTCAGTGCCTCGCCGATCCCTTACGGAGCCGTCGCCATGGGGCACTACAAGTCGAATCTCCGCGACATCGAGTTCAACCTCTTCGAGGTGCTCGGGCGCGACAAGCTGTACGGCACCGGCCCGTTCGCGGAAATGGACACGGACACCGCCAAGAGCATCCTCGAGGAGCTGACCCGCCTCTCGGAGAACGAGCTGGCCGAGTCCTTCGCGGACGCCGACCGCAACCCGCCCGTCTTCGACCCCGAGACCAACACCGCGCCGGTCCCGGCTTCCTTCAAGAAGTCGTACAAGGCGTTCATGGACTCCGAGTACTGGCGTCTCGGCGTGCCCGAGGAGATCGGCGGCTCCACCTCGCCCCGCTCCCTGATCTGGGCCTACGCGGAGCTGATCCTCGGCGCGAACCCGGCGGTCTGGATGTACTCCAGCGGCCCCGCGTTCGCGGGCATCCTCTTCGAGGAGGGCAACGACGTCCAGAAGCACATCGCGACGATGGCCGTCGAGAAGCGCTGGGGCTCCACCATGGTCCTCACCGAGCCCGACGCCGGCTCGGACGTGGGCGCCGGCCGCACCAAGGCGGTCCAGCAGGAGGACGGCTCCTGGCACATCGAGGGCGTGAAGCGCTTCATCACCTCCGGTGAGCACGACATGGAGGAGAACATCCTCCACTACGTCCTCGCCCGCCCCGAGGGCCACGGCCCCGGCACCAAGGGCCTGTCCCTCTTCCTCGTCCCGAAGTACGAGTTCGACTTCGAGACCGGCGAGCTGGGCGAGCGCAACGGCGTGTACGCGACGAACGTCGAGCACAAGATGGGCCTCAAGGCCTCCAACACGTGCGAGATGACCTTCGGCGACCGCCACCCCGCCAAGGGCTGGCTGATCGGCGACAAGCACGACGGCATCCGCCAGATGTTCCGCATCATCGAGTTCGCCCGCATGATGGTCGGCACGAAGGCCATCTCCACGCTGTCGACGGGCTACCTGAACGCGCTGGAGTACGCCAAGGAGCGCGTCCAGGGTCCCGACCTGGCCAACTTCATGGACAAGGCCGCGCCCAAGGTCACCATCACGCACCACCCGGACGTGCGCCGCTCGCTCATGACGCAGAAGGCGTACGCCGAGGGCATGCGCGCCCTGGTCCTGCACACCGCCGCGGTCCAGGACGAGATCCAGGTCCTGGAGGCCGCCGGCGAGGACACCGCCGCCGCCGAGGCCCTGAACGACCTCCTCCTGCCGATCGTGAAGGGCTACGGCTCCGAGAAGGGCTACGAGCTGCTCGCCCAGTCGCTCCAGATCTTCGGCGGCTCCGGCTTCCTGCAGGAGTACCCGATCGAGCAGTACATCCGCGACGCCAAGATCGACACGCTGTACGAGGGCACCACCGCGATCCAGGGCCAGGACTTCTTCTTCCGGAAGATCGTCCGCAACCAGGGCGCCGCGCTGAACTCCCTCGCCGAGGACATCAAGAAGTTCCTCGCCCTCGGCACCGGCGGCGAGGAGCTGTCCGTCGCCCGCGAGCAGCTCGCCAAGGCCGCCGTCGAGCTGGAGGCCATCGTCGGCCTCATGCTGACCGACCTGGCCGCCACCGAGCAGGACGTCAAGAACATCTACAAGGTGGGCCTCAACACCACCCGCCTGCTGATGGCCTCCGGTGACGTCGTCGTCGGCTACCTCCTGCTGCGCGGTGCCGCCGTCGCCGCCGAGAAGCTGGAGACCGCCTCCGCCAAGGACAAGCCGTTCTACACGGGCAAGATCGCGGCCGCGAAGTTCTTCGCCGCCAACGTCCTGCCGGGCGTCACCGGTGCGCGCAAGCTCGCCGAGGGCGTCGACCTGGACCTGATGGAGCTGGACGAGGCCGCCTTCTAAGGCCCGCCCCGCCCCCGTCCGGACGGGCGGGCGCCGATCCGGTGCCTGTCCGTCCGTTCAGGTGTCCCGAGGTGTCCGCCCTTCACATCCCCCTTACGAAGGCCCGTTCCCAACCCCGGGAGCGGGCCTTCGTGCGTCGTTAAGGTGAACCCATGAGTGCACCCACCCGGTTCGACCGCAGCCACACCGACGACCTCATGTCCTTCCTCGCGGCGAGCCCGACGCCGTACCACGCCGTGGCGACCGCCGCCGAGCGGCTGGAGAAGGCCGGGTTCCGTCAGGTCGCCGAGACCGACGCGTGGGAAGGGACCGCCGGCGGGAAGTACGTGCTGCGCGGAGGGGCGATCATCGCCTGGTACGTCCCGGAGGGCGCCGAGGCGCACACGCCGTTCCGGATCATCGGCGCGCACACCGACTCCCCCAACCTGCGGGTCAAGCCGCTGCCCGACACCGGGGCGCACGGCTGGCGGCAGGTCGCCGTGGAGATCTACGGCGGACCGCTGCTGAACTCCTGGCTCGACCGCGACCTGGGCCTCGCCGGACGCCTGTCGCTGCGGGACGGCTCCACCCGCCTGGTCAACATCGACCGACCGCTGCTGCGCGTGCCGCAGCTCGCCATCCACCTCGACCGTTCCGTCAGCAGCGAGGGACTCAAGCTCGACAAGCAGCGCCACCTCCAGCCCGTCTGGGGACTCGGCGACGCCCGCGAGGGCGACCTGATCTCCTTCCTGGAGGAGGAGTCGGGGCTGCCCTCCGGCCAGGTCACCGGCTGGGACCTGATGACCCACTCCGTCGAGCGCCCCGCCTACCTGGGCCGTGACAAGGAACTGCTCGCCGGGCCCCGCATGGACAACCTGCTGTCCGTGCACGCGGCCACGGCCGCGCTGGCGGCGGTCGCGGCGGCCGACACCGAGCTGTCCTACATCCCGGTCCTCGCCGCCTTCGACCACGAGGAGAACGGCTCGCAGAGCGACACCGGCGCCGACGGACCGCTGCTCGGCAGCGTGCTGGAACGTTCTGTCTTCGCCCGCGGCGGTTCCTACGAGGACCGGGCCCGCGCCTTCGCCGGGACCGTCTGCCTCTCCTGCGACACCGGCCACGCCGTGCACCCGAACTACGCCGAGCGGCACGACCCGACGCACCACCCGCGCGCCGGCGGCGGCCCCATCCTCAAGGTGAACGTCAACAACCGCTACGCCACCGACGGTTCGGGCCGCGCCGTGTTCGCCGCCGCCTGCGAGAAGGCCGGCGTGCCGTTCCAGTCCTTCGTCTCCAACAACTCCATGCCCTGCGGCACCACCATCGGCCCCATCACGGCGGCACGGCACGGCATCAGAACGGTCGACATCGGCGTGGCCATCCTGTCCATGCACAGCGCCCGCGAACTCTGCGCCGCGGACGACCCGTTCCTGCTGACGAACGCGCTGGTGGCGTTCCTGGAGGGCTGAGTCCCAGCATCCCCCCGCGAGATCGTTACTTTTTGAACCTGTTCAAACAAGGTTGCCGCACCATACGATGCGCTTCAATCTTCAACGATCTTCGAATCCGGTCTCGTGGGGGGACTCACACGTGCGAAAAAGATCCCTGGCGCTCACCTGCGCCTCCGTCGCCGCCGGCCTGCTGCTCGGCCCGGTACCCGCCGCGCACGCGGCGGTGGCGCCGGTGCTGCACGGCGCCGGCAGCGGTGACCACCCCGGCGACGGGCTGGTGTGGGTGTCCGCCTCCTCTGACACCGCCATCACCTCGATCACCGCACACCTGTACGCGCCGGGCTCCGCCGCCGACGCGCCGGAGATCACCCGGGTCAGCGACTTCGTCCCCGACTCCAGCACCGGCTTCGCCAACACCTGGCGGACCACCACCCCGCTGCGCCTGGCCGACCTCGGCGCCTACCGTGTCGTGGTCGACCTGACCGACGCCGACGGGGACACCACCACCGCCCAGAGCACGTACGGCTACGAGTACGAGCTCGAAGCGCACCTCACGGATCTGCAGGCCACCCCGCAGAACCCGGACTACGAGCACCAGGACGTCACCGTCACCGGCGGCTTCACGGTCACCGACCCGCGCACCGGCGAGACGACGCCCGCGGTGGACACGCGAGTGGACCTGGGGATCTCCAGCGTCCCGGGCGCGACGACCCGGACCGGCGCCGACGGCCGTTTCACCTACACCTACCAGGTCACCGACCCGTCCAGTGACACCGTCAGCGCCTGGCTGCGGCCGGACGAGCCCTCGTACCAGTCCAACGCCAACCAGAGCGTAGAGGTCAGGGCCGTCCAGTCGAACACCCGCGTGACCCTGGACGCCGCCGAACTGAGCGTCAAGGCCGGGCAGGCGGTGAAGGTCTCCGGGACCGCCGAGGTGTATGTCGGCGGCGCGTGGAAACCGCTGGCCGGAGCCACGGTGGAGGAGATCTGGTCCAGCGAGTCCAGAGGCGTGGCCTCGCGGCCCGTCACGGGCGCCGACGGCCGCTTCACCGGAGAGCTGACGCTGCCGAAGTCCGGCACGGTCGAAGTGCGGGTGCTCACCGGGACGTTCCTGAGGTTCAGCGAGCTGCAGCTGGTCAAGGTGTACGTCGCCCAGAAGACGTCGATCACCGACTTCACCGCGAGCCTGGACAAGTACGCCCAGCTGACCGCCAAGGGCCTGCTGAACACCGGCAGGTCCGCCCCGGCGGACGTGTACGACAAGGTCGACCTCCAGTACTCGGCCGACGGGAAGACCGGCTGGAAGACGATGAAGACGGTCGTACCCGGCAGCTTCGAGCCGGACGTCGGCGCGAACTTCAGGGGCACCTTCGCCACGTCCTACAAGGGCTACTACCGGGCGCACTTCAAGGCCAGCGCGAGCTTCCAGGAGTCGTACAGCCCCGTCGTGCACGTCACCCGCACCCCGACCCGGATCACCGACGGCAACGCCTCCCCCGAACCGGTTCGCAAGGGCCGCACGATCACCTACAAGGGCAAGCTCCAGCATTACAGCTCGGGCGTCTGGAAGGCCTACGCGGGCCAGAAGGTGAAGATCCTCTTCAAGCCCAAGGGCACCGGCAGTTGGTACGACATGGGCAGCGCCACCACCCGCACGGACGGCACGTTCAGCAAGGGCTTCACGGCCTCGAAGGACGGCACGTGGGTCGCGGTGCTGCTCTACCCGACCAGCACCCACCTGGCGAGCTCCGGCCGCGAGGACTACGTCGACGTGACGTGAGACGCCGCGCGCCGTCGTCCGAAGACGGCGCGCGCGTCACGTGAGGAACCGCCTCCGCATGGCTCGCGAGGTCCCGGGTACCCGGAACGGGTCCGGAACGACTCGGAGTTGCCATCACAAGGAGACGACACCCATGGGCCTGGGCGGATGCATCATCCTGATCGCCGCGGGGGCGATCCTCACGTTCGCGACCGACTGGCACATGCAGGGGGTCAACCTTCACCTGGTCGGCGTGATCCTCATGATCGTCGGCCTGATCGGCGTGACGACCTTCAGCAGCATCGCGCGGCGCAGGCGCGTCGTCGTACCCCCGACCGCGACCGTCGTGGACGACGAGCGGCGCCGCCGTGACGGTTACACGGACGGCTACGGCGTCTGAGCCCGGCGCACGGACGGCCGCGGCGTCCGAGCCGGGTGCTCGGGCCGCTACGCCGTCCGAGCCGGGTCAGCCGTCCATGCCCGCGAGCACCAGGGGCAGCCGGTCCGCACCCCCCTCGACGAGGCGGACCGGCACGCCCCAGTCCTGCTGATGCACATGGCAGGCCGGGTAGTCGTTCGCAGCATCGTCGTCGCAGGACGCCGCCATCGCCGACACGTGCAGCACACCCTCCGGGACGTCCGGGTTCAGCTCGACGGACCGTGACAGGTCGGTGCCGGCGCCCTCGCCCGCGAGCAGCAGCCCGGGCGGGGTGGCGGACACGAGCAGCCGGGTGGACGGGCCGTAGCGGGTGTCGAGCTTCTGGCCGTCCGGCGCCTGGAAGATCACGTCCAGCCGGACCGTGCCGGGCGCGACATCGGTGGCCGCGCGCTGCGTCCGGTGGGCGACCGACTCCACCCGTACCGCCTCCTCGGGCAGCCGCAGCCGGGTCAGCCGGTGCCGTGCGGACTCCACCACCACGATGTCGTCCCCCACGAGCACGGCGTCGCTGGGCTCCCGCAGGTCCGTGGCCAGCGTGGTCACCTCGCCCGTCGCCGGGTCGTACCGGCGCAGCGCGTGGTTGTACGTGTCGCTGACCGCGACCGAACCGTCGGGCAGCGCGGTGACCCCCAACGGGTGCTGGAGCAGGGCCTGTCCGGCGGCCCCGTCGCGATGACCGAAGTCGAAGAGCCCGGTGCCGACGGCCGTGTGCACACTCCCGTCCGGGTCGACCCAGCGCAGCGCCGAGGTCTCGGAGTCGGCCAGCCAGAGCCGGTCCGCGGTGGCGGCGAGTCCCGACGGCTGCGCGAACCAGGCCTCGGGTCCCGGTCCGTCGACCAGTCCCTCGTTCGTCGTTCCCGCCGTGACCCCGACGGTCCCCGTCACCGGGTCGTACGCCCACAGCTGGTGCACACCGGCCATGGCGATCCAGACCTTCCCGCCGAACAGGGCGACGTCCCACGGTGAGGACAGATCGATCTCGCGGGCCGGTCCCGACGTCGGCGAGCCCTGCCACCACTGGCGGCCGGTGCCCGCGAGCGTGGTGACGGCGCCGGTCGCGAGATCGACCCCGCGCAGCGCGTGGTTCACGGTGTCCGCGACGACGACCGTGCCGTCGTCGAGGAGGGCGAGCCCCTGCGGCTCGCTGAATCCCGCCTCCGCTGCGCCGCCGTCCACGAAGCCCCGGACGCCGGAGCCGATGCGCCGCACGACCGTCTCGCCGTCCTCCTCCAGCTCCACGAGCTGATGCCGGGTCGTGTCGCTGACCAGCAGATTCCCGTTCGGCAGGGCGATCGCCTTGCCCGGGAAGCGCAGCACGGTCGGCTCGGGTTCGGGCGCCACGTACGGCCCGTCGCCGCGGCGCAGGGTGCCCGTCGCCGTGTGCTCGGCCTCCAGTTCCTCCACCAGCCGCTCGATGGCGTGGGCGTGCCCCTCACCGGCGTGCTGCGCGACGACGTACCCCTCGGGATCGATGACCACGAGCGTCGGCCAGGCCCGTACGGCGTACTGCTTCCAGGTCGCGAGCTCGGGGTCGTCGAGCACCGGGTGCTCCACCCCGTACCGCTCCACCGCGTCGACGACCGCCTGATGCTCCGCCTCGTGCACGAACTTCGGCGAGTGCACCCCGACGATCACCACGGTGTCCCGGTGCTTCTCCTCCAGCTCCCGCAACTCGTCCAGGACGTGCAGGCAGTTGATGCAGCAGAAGGTCCAGAAATCGAGGATGAGAACGCGGCCCCGGAAGTCGGCGAGCTTCAGGTCCTTCCCGCCGGTGTTGAGCCATCCGCCCTTGCCGACGAGCTCGGGGGCGCGGACACGGACACGGCGCGGGGCGGGAGAGGCGTTCATGTGATCAAGGGTGCCACCGGGGTGCGGCACCCGGAAATCCCCGGCCGGCGCGCGGTCGGCCGTCAGCCCAGGGCATGACCCGTCGTCGCGTCCACGTGGGCGGGGAGTTCGTCGTGGCGGTCGCCGACCGTGAGGGTGCCGGTGGGTTCGAAGAGGAGGATCGACGCGCCGGCGGGGGCGTACGGCTTGTGTTCGGTGCCGCGCGGGACGGTGCAGACGGAGCCCTTGGGAAGGACGACGGTCCGCTCGCCGGCCGGCTCCCGCAGCGCGATGCTCAGCTCGCCCTCCAGGACCAGGAAGAACTCGTCGGTGTGGTCGTGCACGTGCCAGACGTGTTCACCCTCGACCTTCGCGACGCGGACGTCGTAGTCGTTGACGGCGGTGACGATACGGGGGCTCCACAGCTCGTCGAAGGAGGCGAGGGCGGTGGACAGGGAGACGGGTTCGCCGCGTCGGGCGGGTTCGCTGGTCATGCATTCATCGTCCGCGCCCTCCGGCACCCCGGCGAGTGCTAGAAATCGCTCATGCCGCAAGGATCCTCGCATCGAGCCGTCCGTCCCGATTCCCCCGGCGGGAGGGCCGCGGCGGAGCGTGCGTCACGGCCGCATCGCGTCGCCGTGATCGTCGACGAGGGGACGAACCCCTTCGAAGTCGGCGTCGCGACCGAGCTGTTCGGACTTCCCCGGCCCGAACTGGGGCGCCCCGAGCCGCTGTACGAGCTGACCCTGGTCACCCCCACGCCCGGTGTCCGGATGAACCACGGCTTCTTCACGCTGAGCGGCGTGCCCGGCCTCGACGCGGCGGACGACGCCGACACGATCGTCGTGCCCGGCCGTCCCGACAACGTCGTCCCGCGCCGGGCGGTCGTCCTGGACGCCATCCGGCGCGGCCACGCGCGCGGCGCGCGGGTGGTGAGCTTCTGCACCGGGTCCTTCGCTCTCGCCGAGGCGGGGCTGCTCGACGGGCGCCGCGCCACCACGCACTGGCGCTGGACGGACGTCTTCCGGGACCTGCACCCGAATGTGCTGCTGGACCCGGACGTGCTCTTCGTGGACGAGGGGGACGTGCTGACGGCGGCGGGCAGCGCGGCCGCGCTCGATCTCGGGCTGCACCTCGTGCGCCGGGACCACGGCGCGGAGACCGCGAACGCGGTGTCGCGCCGGCTGGTGTTCGCCGCGCACCGCGACGGGGGCCAGCGTCAGTTCGTACGGCAGCCGCTGCCGGACGTGCCCGACGCGTCCCTGGCCCCTCTGCTGGCCTGGGCGCAGGAACGGCTCGGCGCGTCGTTGACGGTCGGGGACCTCGCCGCGCACGCCGCGGTCAGCCCGGCGACCCTGCACCGCCGCTTCCGAGCCCAGCTCGGCACGACACCGCTCGCCTGGCTGACGGGGCAGCGCGTCGCCCTCGCGTGCCGGCTCATCGAGCGCGGCGAGGTCCGGCTCGACGTGGTGGCGGACCTCAGCGGGCTCGGGACCGCCGCGAACCTGCGGGAGCGGATGCGGAGGGCGACCGGACTCAGCCCGTCGGCCTACCGGCGGCGTTTCGGAACGCCCACCGGGGAACCGGTGACGGCATGAGATACCTCGTACGCGACCGGCTGCTCGGTTTCGGTGACGACTACTGGATCGAGGACGACCAGGGCAACAAGGTCTTCCTCGTCGACGGCAAGGCCATGCGGCTGCGGGACACCTTCCAGCTCAAGGACACCCGCGGGCGCGTCCTGATCGACATCCACCAGAAGATGCTCGCGCTGCGCGACACGATGATCATCGAACGGGACGGCGATCCGCTCGCGACCATCAAGCGCAAGCGGCTGTCGCTGCTGCGCAATCACTATCGCGTGTCGCTGGTCGACGGCACCGAACTCGACGTCAGCGGCAAGATCCTCGACCGCGAGTTCGCCGTGGACTACGACAACGAACTCCTCGCCCAGATCTCCCGCCGCTGGCTGCACCTCCGGGACACGTACGGCGTCGACGTCGTACGGGAGGACGCCGATCCGGCGCTGCTGATCGCGGTCGCGGTGTGCGTGATCCACCTGGCGGAGAAGGAACGGGGGGACGACTGAGGGCCCGGCCGGCCGGCCGGCCGACGGCCGCGGGGCGGAGGGCCGGACCTGCGCCCCGGGAGGGGGCGGGTGCCGGCCGCTCCGCGAGGGGCGGGTGCCGGCCGCTCCGCGAGGGGCGGGTGCCGGCCGCTCCGCGAGGGGCGGGTGCCGGCCGCTCCGCACCTCGGCGCGATCCGGCCGCCCCGGACAGGGCGGGGCCGGCCGGGTCGCGCGGAAGCGGGAGCAAGCTCCGCCGCACGCCGCAGGGCCGGGTCAGCCGCGAGGCAAGAGGTCGGCTCCGCCGCACGACGAAGGGTCAGGTCCGCCGCGAGGCAAGAGGTCGGATCCGACG
>NZ_JBIASW010000005.1:0-261179 GCF_042891215.1 Streptomyces sp. NPDC001914 | reverse complement strand
CCGACGCGAGGCCGGGTCCGACGCGAGGCCGGGTCCGACGCGAGGCCGGGTCCGACGCGAGGCCGGGTCCGACGCGAGGCCGGGTCCGACGCGAGGCCGGGTCCGACGCGAGGCAGGGTCCGACGCGAGGCAGGGTCCGACGCGAGGCAGGGTCCGACGCGAGGCAGGGGTCAGCGGGACGGGGTCGCCAGGCCCAGCAGGCGGTCCTTCAGGGCCGGGAACTGTTCCCTGGTCTCCGCGACCTTCGCCGGGTCGAACTCCACGGTGAGGATCTCCTCGCCCGCACCCGCCTCGGCGAGGACCTCACCCCACGGGTCGACCACGATCGAGTGACCGGCCTGGGGAACTCCCGCGTGCGTACCGGCCGTTCCGCAGGCGAGGACGTACGCCTGGTTCTCCACGGCGCGCGCCTGCGCGAGCAGGGTCCAGTGGGAGCGGCGCCGCTCGGGCCAGCCGGCGGACAGGACGAGGGTCTGCGCCCCGGCGTCGACGAGTCCGCGGAAGAGTTCGGGGAACCGCAGGTCGTAGCAGGTGGCGAGGCCGATGACGGTCTCCGGCAGCCGCGCGGTCACCAGTTCCGTGCCCGCGCCCATGAGCACGGCCTCGCCCTGGTCGAAGCCGAAGCGGTGGATCTTGCGGTAGGCGGCGACGCGTTCGCCCGCGGGGGAGTAGACGAGAGAGGTGTTGTAGAGGGAGCCCCCGGGGCCGTTCCCGGAACCGGCGCGCTCGGGGATCGAGCCGGCGTGCAGCCACACGCCCGCGTCGCTCGCCGCCTTGCTCATCGCCTCGTGGGTCGGACCGTCCAGCGGCTCGGCCTCGGGCCCGAAGCCCTCGTAGGCGAAGGCGCCGGTGGTCCACAGTTCGGGGAGGACGACGAGATCGACTCCGGCTTGATCCCGTACCAGGTCCGCCACGCGGAGTCTGCGGTCCGCGACCGATTCGTCGTCGTTTACGTCGATCTGGAGGAGCGAGGCGCGCACACTACCACCGTCCTGGCATTCGAGCCGTCCATACGGGCCTACGATCGTCACACGAAAGCACTGCCGGGGTGCCTCACAGCAGCGTAACTTAGCGTCCCAAGACACCCGCTGCCTGTGAAATGCCCGCGTCCAACCGCCCGAGGGGTCCCGTTCCGTGAGTCTGCATCCGAGTCTTCAGTCCTACGCCGACGCCTGGGCCCACTCGATCGAAGCGATATCCGAGCTGGTGCAGCCGCTTGTGGAGGGCGAGTGGAACCGGCGGACTCCGTGCCCCGGCTGGTCGGTCCGTGACATCGTCTCGCACGTCATCGGGCTGGACTGCGAGATGCTCGGCGACCCGCGGCCGATCCACACGCTTCCCCGCGACCTCTACCACGTGACGAACGAACACCAGCGGTACATGGAGATGCAGGTCGACGTGCGCCGCCACCACACGGCGCCGGAGATGACCTCCGAGCTGGAGTACACGATCATCCGCCGCAACCGGCAGCTCCGGAACGAGTCGCGGCAGCCCGACGCGAAGGTGCGGGGCCCGCTGGGCACCGAGGTCACCCTGGAACACGCGATGCGCAACCGCGCGTTCGACGTGTGGGTGCACGAGCAGGACCTGCGCTACACGCTGGGCCGGCCGGGGAACCTCGACTCCCCCGGATCGGTCGTCGTGCGGGACCAGCTCCTGGCCGCGCTGCCGAAGATCGTCGCCAAGGACGCGGGGGCGCCGGCGAACTCCGCGGTCGTCTTCGACGTGCACGGTCCCGTGGAGTTCCTCCGCACCGTCCGTGTCGACGCCGACGGACGCGGCTCGATAGACGGTTCGCCCTCTCTCGGGCCCGCCGTCAGCCTCGCCCTGGACTGGGAGACCTTCGTCCGGCTGGCCTGTGGCCGCGTCGGCCCCGACGCGGTGTCCGACCGCATCAAGGCCGAGGGCGACCCGGAGCTGACCACGGCGATCCTGCGCAGCCTCGCCGTCACGCCGTAACGGGCGGGGCGGGGCGCACACACGGGCAGCGGGGCGGGGGTCTTCCCCCGCCCGCCGTCCCGCTCCGCACGTCCCGTACGACGGCAACCGCAAGCGCAGCCACGGTCACAGTCACCGCCGCAGCCGCAGCCGCAGCCGCAACGACGGCAACAGCGGCCGCGACAGCCACCGGCGCCGGCGCCCACCGCAGCGGCCGCGACCACCGCGTCGGCCGCGGGGCGGTGCGGCCCCCGGCGGTCACGCCGGTACGTGCACCGTCTCCACCCGGCTGGCGACGAGCCGCTCCCGCTCCCGGCGGGCCGCCTGCTCCCGCAGCCGGAAGATCTGGCTGAGCCCGAGCGCCTGGAGCACGAACACGGCGGAGAAGGCGATCCGGTAGTCGTCGCCGGTGGCGTCGAGCAGGACGCCGATGGCCAGCAGCGTCGTCATCGACGCGGTGAAACCACCCATGTTGGTGATCCCGGACGCGGTTCCCTGACGCTCCGGCGGGTTCGCCGGACGCGCGAAGTCGAAGCCGAGCATCGAGGCCGGCCCGCAGAAGCCGAGCACCACGCACATCACGACCAGCAGCCACATCGGCGCGTGCTCGCCGGGGTACACCAGCACCGCCGCCCACACGATCGCCGTCGCCGCGACCGTGCCCAGCGCGAGCGGCAGCCGCGCGGTGTGGTGCCGGGCGACGATCTGCCCGTACACCAGCCCGGCGGCCATGTTGGCCAGGACGACGAGCGTCAGCAGCTCACCGGCCGTGGCCCGGGTGAGGCCCTGGGCCTGGACGAGGAACGGCATCCCCCACAGCAGCAGGAACACCATCGCCGGGAACTGCGTGGTGAAGTGCACCCACAGACCCAGCCGGGTGCCGGGTTCCCGCCAGGACGCGACGATCTGACGGCGGACGTAGGCGGCTCCCTGGTGCGGGAACGGCTCCGGCCGGTGGCCTTCGGGGTGGTCCTCCAGGAACAGCAGCAGGAGGACGAGGACGAGCACACCGGCGGCGGCGCTGCCGGCGAACGCGGCCGTCCAGCCCACGCCGTGCAGCAGCCGGGCGATCACGAGCGTCGAGACGAGGTTGCCCGCCATGCCGGCCAGGCCCGCGAGCTGGGCGACGAGCGGTCCGCGCCGGGCGGGGAACCACCGGGTGCCGAGCCGCAGCACGCTGATGAACGTCATCGCGTCACCGCAGCCCAGCAGGGCGCGCGAGGCGAGCGCCATCCCGTACGACGATGAGAACGCGAAGCCCAGCTGTCCGGCCGTGAACAGCAGGACGCCGATGGTCAGCACCTTCTTGGTGCCGAGCCGGTCGACGAGGAGCCCGACCGGTATCTGCATGCCCGCGTAGACGAGCAGTTGGAGGATGGAGAAGGTGGACAGGGCGGAGGCGCCCACGTGGAAGCGGTCCACGGCGTCGAGCCCGGCCACCCCGAGGGACGTGCGGAAGATGACCGCGACGAAGTAGACCGAGACGCCGATGCTCCAGACGGCGATCGCGCGCCGACCGCCGGGCGGGTCGCCGGGCAGTGCGGTGGACGAGCTCATCGGACCTCTCCCCGTGCCAGGTTGGAGAACCAGCTCACGTGTCCGTGGATGAGCGCCACGACCGCGTCGGCGTCACCGGAACGCAGCGCCTGGAGGATCTGTTCGTGCTCGACGAGCGTCTTGGTGATCCGGTCGGGGTGGGCGTGCATCACGGCGACTCCCATCCTGAGCTGGCGGTCGCGGAGCTGGTCGTAGAGCCGGGAGAGGATCTCGTTGCCGCCGCTGCGGACGATCTCGGCGTGGAAGCAGCGGTCGGTGACGGCGGCGGCGGCCAGGTCCCCGGCGGCGGCCTGTTCCTTCTGCCGGTCGAGCAGTTCCTCCAGGCGGGCCAGGAGCTGCGGCGACGCCGGTACGGCCTTGCGCGCGGCGTGCTCCTCGACAAGCTGACGGGTCTCGACCACGTCGGCGATCTCCTGGGCGGAGACCGGCAGGACGAGCGCGCCCTTCTTCGGGTAGAGCTTGATCAGCCCTTCGGCCTCCAGGCGGAGCAGGGCCTCACGGACGGGGGTGCGCGACACGCCCACCGCGTCGGCGAGTTCGCCCTCGGTGAGCAGGGCCCCGCCTTCGTAACGGCGCTCCAGGACCCCGTCCTTGACGTGTGCGTAGACGCGGTCGGCTGCCGGCGGCTGTTTCACGGGGGGCCGCGCCGGCGCGGGAGGGGCTGAAGGCATGCGCACATCATAGATACAACACGTACGCATGGCCGGGGGCATTTCAGCATGCGGACCCCTCAACAGGCCCCGCCTGTAACCCAGGTCACATGAATTTCACGCGTTTGCCGCACATCCCTTTGCGCTTCCCGGGAGTCTGAACTGGGACGGCACTCCCATGTGCCGTTCTCCCAGGGGCATTTCGTGCATTCGGAGCGTTTATTTTGATTACCGGCATTAAGGGCACGCGTTTCCGCAGGGCCGCCGCCGTGACCCTCACCACCGGCGCCGTGCTGGCAGCCGGAGCCTTCGGCGCCGCGCCGGCGGGCGCTGTCGCCACCCCCACGATCGCCGCCAAGGGCGGCTACACGATGAACAACGGGACCGGCACGACCCTCTTCAAGAAGGCTGCGGACACCAAGCTGTCCACCGGTTCCACCACGAAGATCATGACGGCCAAGGTCGTGCTGGCCCAGTCGAACCTGAACCTCGATGCCAAGGTCACGGTCCAGAGGGCGTACAGCGACTACATCGTCGCCAACACCGCTTCCTCGGCCCACCTGATCGTCGGGGACAAGGTCACGGTCCGTCAGCTTCTCTACGGTCTGATGCTGCCGTCGGGTTGTGACGCCGCCTACGCGCTCGCCGACAAGTTCGGCTCGGGTTCGACGCGCGCCGCCCGCGTGAAGTCGTTCATCGGCAAGATGAACACCACGGCGCGGAGCCTCGGCATGACGAACACGCACTTCGACTCGTTCGACGGCATCGGCAACGGCAGCAACTACTCGACGCCGCGCGACCTGACGAAGCTCGCCAGCAGCGCCATGAAGAGCACCACCTTCAAGACGGTCGTCAAGACCGTCAGCACCAAGCAGAAGGTGACGACCGCGAGTGGCGGCTACCGCTACTACACGTGGGAGAACACCAACAAGCCGCTGCTGACCGGCTACTCCGGCACGATCGGCATCAAGACCGGTTCGGGCCCCGAGGCGAAGTACTGCCTCGTCTTCGCCGCCACCCGCAACGGCAAGACGATCATCGGCACGGTGCTCGCCTCCACGTCGATCAGCGCGCGCACCTCGGACGCCACGAAGCTGCTGAACTACAGCTTCGCCAGGTAAGCGACACACAGAAGGGGCCTGCCGCGCACCGCGCGGCAGGCCCCTTCCTGTTGGCGTCCGGGCCCGGACCCCGGCCGATCCGGTTACGCCCAGGTGATCAGCCGCTTGGGCTGCTCCAGGACGGCCGCGGTGTCGGCGAGGACCTTGGAGCCGAGCTCGCCGTCGACCAGGCGGTGGTCGAAGGACAGCGCCAGCGTGGTGACCTGACGGGGCTTCACCTTGCCCTTGTGGACCCAGGGCTGCAGCTTGATCGCGCCCACCGCGAGGATCGCGGACTCGCCGGGGTTGAGGATCGGCGTGCCCGTGTCGACGCCGAAGACGCCGACGTTGGTGATCGTGACCGTGCCGCCCTGCATCGCGGCCGGCGAGGTCTTGCCCTCGCGCGCGGTCGCCACCAGCTCGCCCAGCGACTCGGCGAGCTGAGGCAGGGTCTTGGCGTGCGCGTCCTTGATGTTCGGCACGATCAGACCGCGGGGGGTGGCCGCGGCGATGCCCAGGTTCACGTAGTGCTTCTGGACGATCTCCTGGTTGGCCTCGTCCCAGGACGCGTTCACGTCCGGGTTGCGCTTGATCGCGACCAGCAGGGCCTTGGCCACGAGCAGCAGCGGGTTGACCCGCAGCCCCTGCATGTCCTTGTCCTGCTTGAGCTCCTCGACCAGTCGCATCGTGCGCGTCACGTCGACCGTCACGAACTCGGTGACGTGCGGCGCGGTGAACGCCGAGCCGACCATCGCCGTGGCCGTCGCCTTGCGGACACCCTTCACCGGGATCCGGGTCTCGCGCGCGCCGTCGAACGACGCGGCCGGGGCCGGGACCTGCGGCTGGACGCGGGCCGGGGCCTGCGGAACCGTTGCGGGGGCCGGGGCCGCGACCGGGGCGGGCGCCTGCGCCGGAGCGGCCGCCGCGTGCACGTCCTCCCGCGTGATGATGCCGTCCGGGCCCGACGGGGTGACCGTCGCGAGGTCGACACCGAGGTCCTTGGCGAGCTTGCGGACCGGAGGCTTGGCGAGGGGCCGCTGCTGGGGGGCCGCGGACCCGTGGCCGTTGAGCTCGCCCTGGATCGCGGTGGCCGCGTACAGGGGCTCGCCCTGCTGGACGGGGGCCTCGACGCCCTTGCGGGGGCGCCGCTTGGTGGAGGACTCCGCCACGCCGTACCCGACGAGGACCGGCTTGCGGTCCTCGGGCTTGGCCTCCTCGACGGGGGCTTCCACGGGGGCGGCCGGAGCGGCCGGGGCCTGCTCGGCGGCCGGGGCCACCGGGGCGGGGGCCGCGCCACCGGACACGTCCACCGCGATGATCACCTGGCCGACGTCCACCGTCGTGCCCTCGGGGAAGCGGAGTTCGCTCACCACACCGTCGTACGGGATCGGCAGTTCGACCGCGGCCTTGGCGGTCTCGACCTCGCAGACGACCTGCCCGTCGGTGACCTTGTCACCGGGCTGGACGTACCACTTGAGGATCTCCGCCTCGGTGAGTCCCTCGCCCACGTCGGGCATCTTGAACTCGCGGAGTCCCGACGCGTTCTCAGTCATCGTCGTCACGACTCTCTCCTAGTACGCCAGCGAGCGGTCGACGGCGTCGAGCACCCGGTCGAGGCCCGGAAGGTACTCCTCCTCCAGGCGGGCCGGCGGGTACGGGGCGTGATAGCCGCCGACCCGCAGGACGGGCGCCTCCAGGTGGTAGAAGCACCGCTCGGTGATGCGGGCCGCGATCTCCGCGCCCGTCCCGAGGAACACCGGCGCCTCGTGCACGACGACCAGGCGGCGGGTCTTCTCGACCGAGGCCTGGATCGAGTCGAAGTCGATCGGCGACATCGAGCGCAGGTCCAGGACCTCGATCGACTTGCCCTCCTCCTGGGCGGCCGCGGCGGCCTCCAGGCAGACCTTCACCATCGGGCCGTACGCGACCAGGGTGAGGTCGCTGCCCTCGCGCGCCACCCGCGCCTTGTGCAGCGGACCGGGGATGGCGTCCTTGTTGACCTCGGACTTGTCCCAGTAGCGCCGCTTCGGCTCGAAGAAGATCACCGGGTCGTCGCTCTGGATGGCCTGCTGCATCATCCAGTAGGCGTCGCCGGCGTTCGAGGGAGAGACCACCTTCAGGCCCGCCACGTGCGCGAACAGCGCCTCCGGGGACTCCGAGTGGTGCTCGACCGCGCCGATGCCGCCGCCGTACGGGATGCGGATGACGACGGGGAGCTTGATCTTGCCGAGCGCCCGCGCGTGCATCTTCGCGAGCTGGGTGACGATCTGGTCGTACGCCGGGAAGACGAATCCGTCGAACTGGATCTCCACGACGGGGCGGTAGCCGCGCAGGGCCAGGCCGATCGCGGTGCCGACGATGCCCGACTCGGCGAGCGGGGTGTCGATGACCCGCTCCTCGCCGAAGTCCTTCTGGAGACCGTCGGTGACCCGGAAGACACCGCCGAGCTTGCCGACGTCCTCGCCCATGATGAGGACCTTGGGGTCGGCCTCGAGAGCCGTGCGCAGCGATTCGTTGATCGCCTTGGCCAGCGCCATCTTTTCGGTCGTCATGGCTACTTGCCCTCCCCGGCGTCCGCGAACGACGCCTGGTAGGCGGCGAACTGGGCGCGCTCCTCGTCGACGAGCGCGTGCCCGTCCGCGTACACGTTCTCGAAGATGGCGAAGTTGTCCGGGTCCGGCATGGCTCGCACCACTTCGCGTACTCGCTTGCCCAACGCTTCGCTCTCGGCCTCGAGTTCCGCGAAGAATCCCTCGTCCGCGTGGTTTCCGGCCTCGAGGTAGGCGCGCAGGCGCAGGATCGGGTCCTTCGCCTCCCACGCCTCGCGCTCCTCGTCGGCCCGGTACTTGGTCGGGTCGTCGGAGGTGGTGTGCGCGCCCATGCGGTAGGTGTACGCCTCGACCAGGGTGGGGCCCTCGCCGCTGCGGGCCCGCTCCAGGGCCCACTTGGTGACCGCGAGGCAGGCGAGGACGTCGTTGCCGTCGACGCGGACGCCGGGGAAGCCGAAGCCCTGCGCGCGCTGGTAGAGCGGCACGCGCATCTGGCGCTCGGTCGGCTCGGAGATCGCCCACTGGTTGTTCTGGCAGAAGAACACGACGGGCGCGTTGTAGACCGCGCCGAAGTTGAAGGCCTCCATGACGTCGCCCTGGCTGGAGGCGCCGTCACCGAAGTACGCGATCACGGCCGAGTCGGCGCCGTCCTTGGCGACGCCCATGGCGTAGCCGGTGGCGTGCAGCGTCTGCGAGCCGATGACGATCGTGTACAGGTGGAAGTTGTTGCCGTTCGGGTCCCAGCCGCCGTTGTTCACACCCCGGAACATGCCGAGCAGGTTGGTCGGGTCGACCCCGCGGCACCAGGCGACGCCGTGCTCGCGGTAGGTCGGGAAGACGTAGTCGTCGTCGCGGGTGGCGCGGCCGGAGCCGATCTGAGCGGCTTCCTGGCCGAGCATCGAGGCCCACAGGCCCAGCTCGCCCTGGCGCTGCAGGGAGGTGGCCTCCGCGTCGAAGCGGCGGCTCAGGACCATGTCCCGGTACAGGCCGCGCAGCGCCTCGGGGGTGATGTCGGCGACGTACGGGTCGTACGTGGCGTCCTTGACCCGCTTGCCTTCCGGGGTCAGCAGCTGAACGAGTTCCGGCTCGCCGCCCGTCGCCCCGGGCGACTTCTTGGCGGCCGCGCCGGCGCTCCTGCTCGCGGCGCTCTTGGTACCGGTCGTACTGGCGCTCGCGGCGCTCTTCGTACCGGCGCTGCGTCGCGGCTTGCGCGCGGCAGTGCTCTCCACGGTCACGTGTGCTCCTCCGTCGGTCCGGCCCCCGGGGTTGCCGGAAGGCTGGGGTCCCCCTCGCTCGCGGTTCGAGCTCGGGAGAGCGGCTCGCCTGTTCCGGCACCCGGGCACGGGGTGGGTGCCACTCGGCCGGGAACAGGCGTGACAGGTGCCCCGGCGAGCGCCCTGCAACTGCCACGTTACCCAGTGCTTCACATTTCTGTGAAACCCCTCCTGACCTGCGATTTTGATAGGAAATCCAAGTACTTGGAAACGTGGATTTCCTACTAGATCGAGCAGATCGGAACAGTTGCTGGTCACAGCACTGGTCACAGCCTTGCAGGGGGCCGGAACCCTGGCACGTTATCCCGGCCACCCCGGGCTCGGGAAGAGTTCACCTGGGGCAATGCCGATGGGCGTGTGTGAGACTGACAGCGTGCGTGAAATCGGGAAAATCACGGTATTCCTGCTCGATGACCACGAAGTGGTGCGCCGCGGTGTCCACGAACTGATCTCGGTCGAGGACGACCTCGAAGTGGTCGGGGAAGCCGGTACCGCGGCCGACGCACTGGTACGGATCCCGGCCACCCGCCCGGACGTGGCCGTCCTGGACGTGCGCCTCCCGGACGGCAGCGGTGTCGAGGTCTGCCGTGAGGTCCGCTCCGCGAACGAGGACATCAAATGCCTCATGCTGACGTCGTACGCCGATGACGAGGCCCTGTTCGACGCGATCATGGCGGGCGCCTCGGGCTATGTCCTCAAGGCCATTCGCGGTCATGAACTGCTCGCGGCCGTTCGGGATGTCGCGGCCGGGAAATCGCTGCTCGACCCGGTGGCCACCGCGCGTGTCCTGGAAAGGCTGCGGGACGGCGGCACCCGGGACGAGGGCCGGCTCGCCCGGCTCACCGACCAGGAACGCAGAATCCTCGACCTGATCGGCGAAGGGCTCACCAACCGCCAGATCGGGGAGCGACTGCACCTCGCCGAGAAGACGATCAAGAATTACGTGTCGAGCCTGCTGTCCAAACTGGGAATGCAGCGCCGGTCGCAGGCGGCCGCCTATGTGGCCCGCAAACAGGCGGAACAGCGGAACTCCTGAACGATCATGGGTCTGTGATCGGGAGCCTGCACCAGGAATCTGTGAACAGCGGCTCGTGATCAAAGGCTCGTGAACAGAGGCTGGTGATCACCACACTCCCGGGTCCGATACGCGTACGGACCCGGGAGGACCGGATCAGGGCCCGTCGCCCGCGTCGGGGGACTCGGTCCCGGCCGGCGCGCTGCTCTCCGGCTCGTCCGTCGGCGACGCCGGCGTGGTCGGTGCCGCCGTGGTCGGCGCGGTCTTCGTCGGCTGGCCCGTCGGCTGGTCCGGCGTCTCCGGGGTGGTCGCGTTCTGGGACGGCTCGTACGACGGGGGGTAGTCCGTGGTGTCGCCGGTGTTGGTCGAGTCGTCCGAGGTGCCGTCGTCCGTCGACTGCTCCGTCGTGTCGTCCGTGGGCTGCTCGGTGTCGTCGTCGTTCCCGCTGGAGTGCGAGACGGTCGGCGTCGGCGTGGTGCCGGTCCCCGAACCCGTGCCGTTGCCCATGTTGTGGAGCGCGAGCCCGACACCGCCGGCGATGGCGATCAGCGCGAAGAGCGCGAGGATCCACAGCTTGCCGCGGCCACTGCCCCGGTTGCCGTGCCCCTCGAAGCCGCCGTCGTCACCGGCCCCGTAGGGCGGGATGAGCGGCGCCGGGATCTGCGTGGTGCCGTAGTCGCCCGGGTGCGGCAGCGAGGCCGTGCCGACGAAACCGGCTCCCTGGCCGTGCGGCCCCTCGTGCATGGTGACCGGGCCGGTGTTCCAGGTGCCGGTGTGGCTGCCCTGGTCGTACAGCATCTGGAGCGCGTACTGGACGAGTCCGCGCATCTCCTCGGCGGTCTGGAACCGGTCGTCCGGATCCTTCGCGAGGGCACGCATGACGAGCCCGTCGAGCTCCGGCGGCACCTCGTGCGAGACCTCCGAGGGAGGCATCGGGATGTCCTGGACGTGCTGGTAGACCACCGACAGCGGGGTCTCGCCGGTGAACGGGGGCCGCAGCGCGAGGAGTTCGTAGAGCAGACAGCCGGTCGCGTACAGGTCGGAGCGGTGGTCGACGGCCTTGCCGAGCGCCTGCTCGGGGGAGAGGTACTGCGGGGTGCCCATGACCATGCCGGTCTGGGTCATCGTCGACTGCGCGCCGTGCAGGGCTCTCGCGATGCCGAAGTCCATCACCTTGACGGCGCCGGTCTCCGTGATGATCACGTTCGCCGGCTTGATGTCGCGGTGCACGATCCCGTGCTGGTGCGAGTAGGCCAGCGCCTCCAGGACTCCGGAGACGATGATCAGCGCCTGCTCGGGGCCGGGGGCCTCGGCGTTGATCAGCAGGTCGCGGATCGTGTGACCCTCGACGATCTCCATGACGATGTACGGGACGACGCCGTGCCCGACCACGTCCTCGCCGGAGTCGTACACGGCCACGACGGCGTGGTGGTTGAGCCCCGCGACCGACTGGGCCTCACGCGTGAAACGGGCCTTGGACACCGGGTCCTCGGCCAGATCGGCACGGAGCAGCTTCACCGCCACGGTCCGTCCCAGGCGCACGTCCTCGGCGGCGAACACCTCGGCCATGCCGCCCCGGCCGAGCCGGTGTGTCAGCCGATACCGGCCGTCGCCGACCAGCCCGCCGTTACCCCACATCTCCGGCGCATCTGACATACCGCCGCCAGTCGCCTCGGGGTCGGACGGGCCCTGAGCGCGCTGCTGCTGTGCCATCAGTCCTCGCCGTCGTTTCTGCCCGCGGTCTGCGCGGTGGTTGTTACGGTCTCCGTCGGGCCACGCTACAGGCTCCACGCAGGCCGCCGGTCCGGGATGAGCGTGAGACGGACCGGCCGTCCGTCCGCCGGAGGCCCGTCCGTGCAAATTCCGTGTACCGGCCGTACGTCACCTGTAACGCTTCCGCGACGCTTCTTTCTCAGACGGTCACGGAACGGGCACCGAGCTTGACGTGTCCGTGCCCTCGGGCAGACTTGGCCCGGAATAAGCCAATCGATCACCGATGCCGCGGGGGACGCAGAAGATGAGCCAGGACGGCGCACAGGGCCGCTACGCGGGGCGCGCGGTCGCCGGTGGCCGCTACCAGTTGCGCGATCTGCTCGGCGAGGGCGGTATGGCCTCGGTGCACCTCGCCTACGACTCGGTGCTCGACCGGCAGGTCGCGATCAAGACGCTGCACACCGAACTCGGCCGGGAACAGGCCTTCCGCGAGCGCTTCCGCCGTGAGGCCCAGTCGGTGGCCAAGCTCACGCACACGAACATCGTCTCGGTCTTCGACACCGGCGAGGACGACCTCGACGGCATGACGACGCCGTACATCGTCATGGAGTACATCGAGGGCAAGCCGCTCGGCTCGGTCCTCGACGCGGACATCCAGCAGTACGGCGCCATGCCCGCCGACAAGGCCCTGAAGATCACCGCGGACGTCCTGGCGGCCCTGGAGATCAGCCACGAGATGGGCCTGGTCCACCGGGACATCAAGCCCGGCAACGTGATGATGACCAAGCGCAACGTCGTCAAGGTCATGGACTTCGGCATCGCCCGCGCCATGCAGTCCGGCGTCACCTCCATGACGCAGACCGGCATGGTCGTCGGCACCCCGCAGTACCTCTCCCCCGAGCAGGCGCTCGGCCGGGGCGTCGACGCGCGGTCCGACCTGTACTCGGTCGGCATCATGCTGTTCCAGCTCGTCACCGGGCGGCTGCCGTTCGAGGCGGACTCCCCGCTGGCCATCGCCTACGCGCACGTCCAGGAGGAGCCGGTCGCGCCCTCCTCGGTCAACCGTTCGCTGCCCCCGGCCGTCGACGCGCTGATCGCCCGCGCGCTGAAGAAGAACCCGAACGAGCGCTTCCCGAGCGCCGAGATCATGCGCGACGAGTGCCTGCGGGTCGCCCAGTCGTTCCAGGCCGCCGCGCCGAACATCGTGCCGGGCGCCCAGACGCCGAGCGGTTCGGGCGTCGGCTCCGCCGTGTTCCCGCCGGTCGACCAGGGCACTCCGGCCCCCGGCCCCGTGCAGACGCCGTACCAGCCGCACCCGTACGGCACGCCGGCTCCCTCCCCGGCCTACGGCTACCCGCAGCAGGGCGGCTACCCGACGCCGCCGCAGACCGCCGCGTACTCCGGGCAGCACGGCGTCTCCACGCCTCCCCCGTACAACCTCTCGCCCCAGGCCGCGGGCGGCCAGGGCGGCGCCAAGAGCAACAAGCCGGTCGTGGTCGGCTCGGTCCTGGTCTCGCTCATCGCCATCGGCGGTCTGATCACGGCGCTCACGCTGAACGGCGGGAGCGACGACGACAAGGGTGGAGGCGGCCACAGCACCGCCAGCTCGTCGGCCACCGCGGCCGAGGGGCACAAGGGCCCGGACACGTCGAAGACGATCGACACCGAGAAGTGCACGGACCCGACGGAGTCCTACAACGACCCGAAGAAGATCGAGGTCCCGGACTTCCACTTCAAGAACCTCAGCTCGGTGAAGTCCTGTTTCCAGGCCGCCGGTTGGCGGATGAAGATCACGCGGGTGGACGAGAACACGTACGGCGAGGACACGATCATGGACCAGTTCCCCTCCGCCGGTGACGACGTCGACCCCAAGAAAATGCCCGAGATCGAGCTCAAGGTGTCCTCGGGTGATCCGTCCTAGCGACCCCGGGCACCTACGGGACGCGGAATCCGGACGCGAAAGCGGGATGCGAAGCGGGACGCGGAGACAGGACGTGGAATCGAGGACGGGCCCGGCACTTGAGTGCCGGGCCCGTTTCCTGTCGGTGGTGACCGCACGCCGCCGGGGTGACGGGGCGGTGGCTCGATGACCGCGTGACGACGCGGCGACCCGCGCGGTTACAGGTACGGCCCGCCCGAACGGCCTCCCGTACGGGGGTCCTCGTCGCCCTCCAGACCGCCGACACCCGGCGGCAGCGCACGGCGCATCTGCTCCAACTGCGCCCTGGCCGCCATCTGCTGGGCGAACAGGGTCGTCTGGATCCCGTGGAAGAGCCCTTCCAGCCAGCCCACCAACTGAGCCTGCGCGATCCTCAGTTCGGCGTCGCTGGGAGTCCCCTCGTCCGTGAAGGGCAAGGAGAGCCGCTCCAGTTCCTCCACGAGCTCCGGAGCGAGACCGTCCTCCAGCTCCTTGACGGAACTCGCGTGGATCTCCTTGAGGCGGACCCGGCTGGCCTCGTCCAGAGGTGCCGCGCGCACTTCCTCCAGCAGCTGCTTGATCATGCTGCCGATGCGCATCACCTTGGCGGGCTGTTCCACCATCTCCGTCACCGGGATCTCTCGGGAGTCCTCGTCCCCGGTGCCGCCGAGCGCCATCCCGTCCTGTCCGACGACCAGGATCTGAGGGTTCTCGGGCGACCGTTCGTTCCTCGGCATCTCCATGCCGCCATTCTCTCGCACCCACGTACTCCATCACGGTGGTGCCCCCCGTACACGGTGATCCACCACCTACGTCGCACCAGTTGGCGAAGTGAGGGGGCGGAACGGCCTCTGAAGTGCGCGAATGACGTCACTTTCTGTCGAGATGCCGGGATCACGACGTCATGTGAGGCTGGTTCCGTCGATCACGGCACCCGTCTTGGCGAACCGTTCCGGGAGGGGGTCACCGACGTGACTCCATGGCTGAGCACCCTGCCCACGGCCGGACTCCTCACGGCCGCCCTGCTGACCGGCGCCGCCCCCGTCACCCACGCCGCTCCGGTGGTCTCCGGGAGCTTCTCGTTCGCGGCCGCGGCCGGGTCCGGAGGCCTCACCTCCGCCCCGGCTCACGCATCCACCGCGGGGCACGCCTCCACCGCGGGGCACGCCTCCACCGCGGGGCACGCCTCCACTGCCCTGGCCCGCTCCGGGGACCTCGGGCCCACCGCCGGGGCCGGCCGCAGGGGCGGCTCGGCCGCCGTCTCACGGGACCCCTCGGATCCCGTCGGCACCTCACCGGTTCCGCCCGCCGGCGGCGACGGCTCGGCCTCTCCCTCCACAGGGGTGACCACCACACCCGCCCCGTCCACCACACCCACTCCGGGGTCCGGATCACCGCATCCGTCACCTGGACGGACCACCCCGCCCGTTCCCTCCGGCCAGGGGCCCACCGCCTCGGACGCGGCCGGTCCCACGGCCTCCGATCCGGTCCGTCCCACCCCTACGGCGGACCCCTCCCGCGCGGGCAGCTACGCGGGCCAGGGACGCGACCGGCCCGGCCGCGCCGAGCCGGTCACTCCGGACGGACAGGACAGCCAGGACCCGGACAGTCCTGACCTCCAGGACACGGCCCCCGCCGCGGACACCTCGATCACGGAGCCGAGCGAGACCTCGGACCCCTCGGGCGACAACGCGGCCCCCGTCCAGCAGAGCGTCGTGGGCCCCGGCTCCACGCCCGACGGAGACCTGGCGATCCTGCCGCTCGGCAGCGGCCTGATCCTCATCGGCCTGGGCCTCGGCCTGGCCTTCCTGGGCCTACGAGCCCGCAACCCCTGAGCCACCCTCCGGAAACCGGGCCGTACCCGACCGCTGAACCGGCCCCTGGGAACCGGGCGGTACCCGGCCGCTGAGCCGGCCTCCGGAAGCGGGGCGGTACCCGACGGCTGAGCCGGCCTCCGGAAACCGGGCGGTACCCGACCCCTGAGCCGGCCTCCGGCAACCGGGCCCTACCCGCGACCGCTGAACCAGCCCCCGGAAACCCGGCGGTACCTGGCCCCTGAGCCGCCCTGCGGAGCCTGCGGGTGCGCGCCCGGCCGAGCCTGGGCCCGGAAACCCGCCTGTACGCGCATACGGGGCGGGGCGCGATCGCCGGACCGCGCCCCGCCCCGCCTCAGCGGCACCGCCCGCCGCGGGCGAGCTCGCCCCCTAGGGGGCGATGAGCAGCACCTTTCCGATGTGGCTGCTCTCCTCCAGCACCCGGTGCGCGTCCGCCGCGTCGCTCATGGGCAGCTCGCGGTCGACGACCGGACGCACATGGCCGGAGTCGAGCAACGGCCACACGTGCTCACGCACGGCCGCCACGATCGCCGCCTTCTCGCCGAGCGGCCGGGCCCGCAGCGAGGTCGCGCTGATCGCGGCACGCTTGGTCAGGAGAGCGGCGATGTTCAGCTCCGCCGTGACGCCGCCCTGCATGCCGATGATGGCGAGCCGTCCGTTGACGGCGAGGGCACGCACGTTCCGGTCGAGGTACTTGGCCCCCATGTTGTCGAGGATGACGTCCGCGCCCGCCCCGCCGGTGGCCTGCCTGATCTCCTCGACGAAGTCCTGCTCCCGGTAGTTGATCAGGATGTCCGCGCCCAGCTCCGCGCAGAAGTCGAGCTTCTCCTTGGTGCCCGCCGTGACCGCGACCTTCGCGCCCACGGCCTTCGCGAGCTGGATCGCCATGGTGCCGATGCCACTGGAACCGCCGTGCACGAGCAGGGTCTCGCCGGGACGCAGGTGGGCGACCATGAAGACGTTCGACCAGACGGTGCAGGTCACCTCGGGCAGTGCCGCCGCCTGACGGAGCTCCAGCCCCGCGGGCACGGGCAGCAACTGTCCGGCCGGGACGGCGACCTTCTGGGCGTATCCGCCGCCCGAGAGCAGCGCGCACACCTCGTCGCCCACCGACCAGCCGAGAACACCCGGGCCGACCGCGGCGACGCGCCCCGAGCATTCGAGTCCGGGGTAGGGGGAGGCGCCGGGCGGCGGGTTGTACAGACCCTGCCGTTGCAGCAGATCGGCACGGTTGACGGCGCTCGCCACCACCTCGACCAGCACTTCGCCCTCGGCCGGCACCGGATCGGGCACCTCGTCCCAGACCAGCGCCTCGGGCCCACCAGGTTCAGGAATCGTGATCGCGTACATGAGAAGGACGCTACTCCTGGAAGGTGCCGCCTACTCCCGCGGCAGGGGCCGAATGTCCGTCGCCTGCCGCGGGCTGTACGAGACCCGGACGATCGTGATCAGCCGGTCCGTCAGCTCCAGCGCTGCGGCGTCCGGATCGTCGTATCCGAGGACGCGGTGCCCCCGTACGACGCTGACCACCAGGTCGGTGGTGTCGCGGGCGCTCATGCCCACCTCCGCCTTGGTGACGGGCCGCTCCACGATGTCGAGCCCGCTGCCCTGATGGATCAGGTCCTCCATCACCATGCCCGCGGCGGGGCTGAGCACGGAGAGACCGAGCAGCCGGCCCGCGGCGCTGGCACTGGTGATGACCGCGTCGGCACCGGACTGCCGCAGCAGCGGCGCGTTCTCCTCCTCGCGGACGGCGGCGACGATCTTCGCCCCGCGGTTGAGCTGCCGTGCCGTCAGAGTGACCAGGACCGCCGTGTCGTCCCGCTGGGTGGCGATGATGATCTGCCGTGCCCGGTGGAGCTCGGCGCGCATCAGGACATCGCTGCGCGTGGCGTCCCCGATCACCCCCGCGTACCCCTCGGCCGTGGCCGCGTCGACCACCCTGGAGCTCGGGTCGACGACGACGACCTGCTCCTTCTTGAGTCCGCTCGCGCAGACGGTCTCGATGGCCGACCGCCCCTTGGTCCCGAACCCGACAACGACGGTGTGATCGCGCAAAGCCGCCCTCCAGCGGTTCAGTCGCCACTCCTCACGGGTGCGTTCCGTGAGGACCTCCAGCGTGGTGCCGACCAGGATGATCAGGAACAGCACCCGCAGGGGCGTGATGACCAGGATGTTGACGAGCCGGGCGATGTCACTGGTCGGGGTGATGTCGCCGTATCCGGTGGTGGAGAGGGTGACCGTCGCGTAGTAGAAGGCGTCGAGCATGTCGACGCTGCCGTCGGAGTTGTCGGTGTAGCCACCGCGGTCGACCCAGACGATGAGCGCGGTGAGCACGAGCAGCAGCAGCGCCATCGACAGCCGCTTCGCCACCTGCCGGATCGGCCGCTGCACGACCTTCTGCGGCAGCTTCACCTGGTAGGTCACGAGGTGTTCGTCCGCCTGGCGGGCGATCGTGTCGTCGCCCGGAAGTTTCACGTGAAACACTCCCCGCTCGGATTCATGCCGCTCAGGCCCGCGACCGGCTCGGCCGGGCCCCACCCGGCCCGCCGGCTCAGGCGAAGCACGCGTCGATCCCCGTGACGGCCCACGGCAGATCGATGAGGTCCAGCTCCTGCCCGGCACGGGCGCCGCCCGGCGGTACGACCGCGAGTGCGTCGGCGGCGGCGATCCCGCGCAGCATCGCCGGACCGTTGTAGTGCAGCGGCGCGGCCCGTTCGCCGCGCAGCGAGACGGGGATGAGCCGGGTGTCGTACGGGTGCCCCTGCACGGCCTCTCCGAGCGGCAGCGTGTACGGCTCCGGGGCCGCGCGTCCCGCCAGCGTGCGCAGCAGCGGCTCGGCGAGCGTGAGCAGCCCGGAGACGGCGGCGAGGGGGTTGCCGGGCAGGCCGACGAGGTGCTGGTTCTCCTGGGTGCGGGCCAGCAGCATCGGGTGTCCCGGCCGCACCTTGACGCCGTCCACGAGCAGTTCGGCGCCGATCCGGCGCAGGGTGGGGTGGACGTGGTCGACGGGGCCGCCCGCGGTGCCGCCGGTGGTGACGATCAGATCGGCCATGGAGCCGGTGATCGCCTTGTGCAGCGCCTCGGCGTCGTCGCCGAGCCGACGCACCGCGACGACCTCGGCGCCCAACGCCCGCAGCCACGGCGGCAGCATGGGACCGAGCGCGTCCCGGATGAGCCCTTCCCGGGGCAGCCCCTCGGTGAGCAACTCGTCTCCGAGGACGAGGACTTCGGCACGCGGGCGGGGGACGACGGCGAGCGTGTCGTAGCCGGCGGCCGCCGCTAGACCCAGCACGGCGGGGGTGACCAGGGCTCCGAGCGGCAGCAGTTGGTCGCCGCTGCGGCACTCCTGGCCGCGCGGGCGGATGTCCTGCCCGTGCGCGAGGGCCAGGACGCCCCGGGAACGGACGGGGGACGACTCCGGCGCGGCGCTCGCGTGCAGGCGTCCCTTGTCGTCGAGGTGGCCGTGTTCACTGCGCAGGACGGCGGTCGCGTCGCGCGGGACCCGTGCCCCGGTGGCGATCCGGACCGCCTCGCCGTCGCTGAGCCGCTCCGGTTCCGCGTGCCCGGCCAGCACACCGTCCTCCCGCACCTCCCAGGGACCGGGTCCGGCGACCGCCCAGCCGTCCATGGCCGAGGTGTCGAAAGGGGGGAGGTCGGTGAGCGCGGTCAGGGGAGCGGCGAGAACGAGGCCGAGGGAGGCGTCGAGGGGCACCGGGACGGGGGTACGGCGGGGCAGCGAGCGGGCGGCCCGCTCGGCGACGGTCCGGGCCTGCGGCCACGGCGTGGCCCGGTGCCGGCCGTGCTTGCCCTGACCGCTGTCCTGGCCGCTGTCCTGACCTCCGGGCGGCGGGACCGCCGCCGGGTCGCTCCCCTGGGGGCCGGGGACGGCACGCTCCGCCCGGCCGGGCTCGCCGAGCGGGCGGGCGCCCGTGCCCTTGACCAGGGCGAGCGCCTCCTCGACGTCGAAGTCGTCGTCCTGACCGTCCCGGCTGTCCTGGCCGTTCCGGCTGTCCCGGGTGGAGCGGGCGGCGGTCATCCGGCGTCCGGCCCGGTGGCGGACGTGGCCGGGCCGCCGGGCGAGGCGGTGTCCGGCGCGGCTTCGGTCGTGTCCTCGTCGGCCCAGCGGAGCGCGAGCGCGGCGGCCTTGCGGGCGGCTTCGGCGACCGCTTCCGGGCCTCCGCCGGCCCGGGCGGCCGCGTATCCCACGAGGAACGTGGTCAGCGGCGCGGCCGGCCTGGCGACGCCGTGCGCGGCGTCGCGTGCCAGGTCGAGCAGCGCACCGGTGTCGACGTCCAGGTCGATGCCCAGTTCGTCCTTGACTGCGGAAATCCATTCATCCAGCACGTGCCCATGCTCCCTGATGCGTGCTCGAGCGGCGGCGATGTCGCCCCAGGTGTCGCAGTCGAAGGACGCGACGGGTTCGGCGATGCGAGCGAGGTCGAGGGCGGCGACGAGCCGCCGCAGCGGCAGCCCGGTGAGGCTCCCGTGCGCGGCGGCGAGCACGCCCAGCTCGCGGCGCAGCGCGTCGGCACGGTAGACGGCCACCAGGGGCTGGTCCCGCCCCTCGGGGTCGACGAGGAGAACACCGTCGATCCGAACGCCGGGGTCTTCGGCACGGACGCCGGGTCCGGTGGGGGTCGGGTGGGATGCGCCCGAAAGGAGCGCGGGCTCGGGTGGACCGGCGGAGCGGAGGGTGTCCAGCAGGCGCCGGACCGTCTTCTCCTCCAGGAACGGCAGATCCGCCGAGAGCACGAGGACGTACGGCGCCGTGGTGTGCCGCAGCCCGGCGTCCAGGGCGGCGACCGGTCCCCCGCCCGGTGGGTCCTCGCGGGCCCACTCCACGGGCCGCGCGGTGGGTCTGGGCCCGGCCACGACCACCGTGCGGGTGGCATCGGCGCAGGCGGCCAGCACCCGGTCGAGCAGGGTGCGGCCGCCCACCCGCACACCGGGCTTGTCCTGGCCGCCGAGCCGGCGGGCGGCACCGCCCGCGAGCACGACGGCGTCGTACCCGGCGTCGGCGCCGGGGTCGCCCCGCCGGTCACGGCCGCCCGGCCGCCCGGTCGCGCCCTCGTGCTCGTACGCGGTCATGCCCCGAGTATGGGCGCCCGGGAGTCGGGTGCCACCCCCGGGGCACGGCCGCGGTGACCGGGGGTGGCCGGACCCGTGTCCTACAGAGTCCGCAGCAGCACGGCCGGCTGCTCCACGCAGTCCGCCACGTACCGCAGGAAGCCGCCCGCCGTACCGCCGTCGCAGACGCGGTGGTCGAAGGAGAGCGAGAGCTGGACGACCTGACGAACCGCCAACTCGCCCTGGTGGACCCAGGGCTTGGGGATGATGCGGCCGACGCCGAGCATGGCCGCCTCGGGGTGGTTGATGATCGGCGTGGAGCCGTCGACGCCGAACACGCCGTAGTTGTTCAGCGTGAACGTGCCGCCCGTCAGGTCCGCCGGTGTCAGCGTCCCGGTCCGGGCCGACTCGGTCAGCCGGGCGAACTCCGCGCTCAGGCCCTCCGCGTCCCGTGCGTGCGCGTCCCGCACGACGGGGACGACGAGCCCGCGCTCGGTCTGGGCCGCGAAGCCCAGGTGCACCTGGTCGAGCCGGACGATCTCGCGGGCGTCCATGTCGACCGTGGAGTTCAGTTCCGGGAAGCGGGCCAGCGCCGCGGTGCAGATGCGGGCCAGCAGTGCCAGCAGGGAGATCTTCGGGCCGCCGGCCGCGTTCATCACCCTGCGTGCCTGCATGAGCTCAGTCGCGTCGGCGTCCACCCAGCAGGTCGCGTCCGGGATCTCGCGTCGGCTGCGCGAGAGCTTGTCGGCGACGGCGCCACGCACTCCCTTGAGGGGGACGCGGACACCCGCCGGGGTCGTGCCCCGGGAGACGCCGGACGTGCCGGGCACCACCGACGCGATGTCCGCGTACGAGGTCACCTGGTCGTCCGTGCCGCCGAAGGCGGGCACCGCGGCGGGCGCGACCGGTGCGGTGCGCTGCGGCGCCGGGGCGGGGGTGGACCGCAGTCGACCGGTCGCCGCCGCGCGCAGCGCGTACTCGACGTCCGCTCGCAGGATGAGTCCTTCGGGGCCGGAGCCCTCCAGCTCCCGCAGGTCCACGCCGTTCTCCCGGGCGAGCCGGCGCACGAGCGGCGAGATGACCGGCACGGGGCCGTCGCCCCGCGATGGAGCGGCGCCGTTGCGGGCGCTGCGCGGCGCGTCCGGCGTGCCCGCCGCGGCCGACGGCGCGGCACCGGCGGGTACGGGGCGGTCCTGCCCGGACCGGGCGGGTGAGGGGGTGGCCGAGGGCGCCGGGGAGGGCGACCCGGCCGGTGCGGCGGTCCCGCCCGAGGGGCGCGCCCCCGGGGTGGCTCCGCCGGCGGGGCGCACCCGTCGGCGGCGCGCCGGAGGCGCTCCCGTGCCGTATCCCACGAGCACGTTCCCGGAGCCCTCGTCGCTCCGCTCGTCCGTGCCGGTCCCGCTGTCGTCGGCCGCGGCCGGGGCGCCCACGGCGACGGTCAGCAGCGGTGCCCCGACGGGCAGTTCGGTGCCCTCCTCGCCGAAGCGGGCGGTGACCACGCCGCCGTAGGGGCAGGGGACCTCGACCATCGCCTTGGCCGTCTCGACCTCGACGACGAGCTGGTCGACGGCGACGACGTCACCGACCTCCACCAGCCAGCGGACGATCTCCGCCTCGGTGAGCCCCTCCCCGAGGTCGGGGAGCTTGAACTCCAGCACCTGTGCCATCAGCTCTGCGCCTCCCATTGCAGACGTCCCACGGCGTCCAGGATCCGGTCGACGCCGGGCAGGTGGTGCCGCTCCAGCATCGGGGGCGGATACGGGATGTCGAACCCGGCGACGCGGAGCACCGGCGCCTCCAGGTGGTGGAAGCAGCGCTCCGTGACGCGGGCCGCGATCTCCCCGCCCGGTCCTCCGAACCCGCCCGACTCGTGCACCACGACCGCTCGTCCGGTCCGCCGCACCGACGCCGCGACCGTCTCGTCGTCGAACGGCACCAGCGAGCGCAGGTCGACGACTTCGAGGTCCCAGCCCTCGGCCCGCGCCGCCTCGGCGGCTTCGAGGCAGACGGGCACGGACGGCCCGTACGTGATCAGCGTGGCGCTCCGGCCGGGGCGCCGCACCACGGCGCGGCCTATCGGCTCAACGGCCGGCGGCTCGTCCGGGTTCCAGGAATCCTTCGACCAGTACAGCCTCTTGGGCTCCAGGAAGACCACCGGGTCGTCCGAGGCGATGGCCTCGCGCAGCAGTCCGTAGGCGTCGGAGACGGTCGCGGGCATGACGACATGAAGACCCGGGGTCGCCATGTAGTAGGCCTCGGAGGAGTCGCTGTGGTGCTCGACGCCGCCGATGCCACCGCCGTAGGGGACGCGGATCGTGATGGGCAGGGGCATCGCGCCGCGCGTGCGGTTGCGCATCTTCGCCACGTGCGAGATCAGCTGCTCGAACGCCGGGTAGGCGAACGCGTCGAACTGCATCTCGACGACCGGCCGCAGGCCGTACATGGCCATGCCGACCGCCGCGCCGAGGATGCCCGCCTCGGCGAGGGGCGTGTCCGTGCAGCGGTCGTCGCCGAACTCCTTGGCGAGTCCGTCGGTGACCCGGAAGACGCCGCCGAGGGTGCCGACGTCCTCGCCCAGGACGTGGACGGAGGGGTCGGCGGCCATGGCGTCGCGCAGGGCGCGCCCGAGCGCCTGCGCCATGGTGGCCGGTTTGAGGGCAACCGTGGTCATCGCCCGGCTCCTTCCGGGCCGTGCGGGCCCGCTCCGAGCGTGCCGTCCGCCTCGGCGTCCAGCTCCGCTCTCAGCTGGCTCTCCTGCTCAAGCAGTTGAGGAGTGGGGTGGGCATACACATGGGCGAACAGATCCATGGGGTCGAGCACCGGGTCCTGGTTCATGCGCTCGCGCAGGTCCGCGGCCATCGCCTCGGCCTCGTCGCGCACCGCCTGCAGGGCTGCCTCGTCGAGCAGGCCGCGCTCGGTCAGCTCCCGCTCCACCAGCGCGACGGGGTCGTGGGCGCGCCAGGTCTCGACCTCGGCGTCGCCTCGGTAGCGGGTGGCGTCGTCCGCGTTGGTGTGGGCGTCGATGCGGTAGGTCACGGCCTCGACGAGGGTGGGACCGCCGCCCGCGCGCGCGTGGGCGATGGCCTCGCTCAGGACCTGGTGCACGGCCAGCGCGTCGTTGCCGTCGACCAGGCGGCCCGGCATCCCGTAGCCGACGGCCTTGTGGGCCAGCGACGGGGCGGCGGTCTGCTTGGCGAGCGGGACGGAGATGGCGAAGCCGTTGTTCTGCACGAGGAAGACGACGGGTGCCTGCCACACGGCGGCGAAGTTCAGCGCTTCGTGGAAGTCGCCCTCGCTGGTGCCGCCGTCGCCGACCAGGGCGAGCGCGACCACGTCGTCGCCCTTGAGGCGCGCGGCGTGCGCGAGGCCCACGGCGTGCGGGAGCTGGGTCGCGAGCGGGGTGCACAGGGGCGCGATGCGGTGCTCGTGCGGGTCGTAGCCGGTGTGCCAGTCACCGCGCAGGAGGGTGAGGGCCTGGACGGGGTCGAGGCCGCGGGCGACGGCGGCGAGGGTGTCGCGGTAGCTGGGGAAGAGCCAGTCGCGCTCCTCCAGCACGAGCGCGGCGGCGACCTCGCAGGCCTCCTGTCCGGTGCTGGACGGGTACACGGCGAGACGGCCCTGCTTGGTGAGCGCGGTGGCCTGGACGTTGTACCGGCGGCCGCGGACCAGTTCGGTGTGCAGGCGGCGCAGCAGGGCCGGGTCGGCCTTGGCGGCCGCGTCGGTGCCGAGGACGCGGTGGGGCAGCGCGTCGGGCAGCAGCGGCGCAGGGTCGGTGCGGGGCTGCCAGGCGGGCGGCGGCGTGGGCCGGTAGGCCCCTCGCTGCTCCATGACCGTCATGACGGCACCTCCTCGTGGGAGCGGCTTCGGACGCGTCACGGGTGTGATGCGCCTCACCTACCGATTGTTCGGTCGCCGGCACATTTTGGCTACAGGCGCCGCCAGGCTGTGGACAAACGGTTCTGCGCAGCCTGAGATGGATGCAGTACGTCCATGGTAGGGAGGCGGGGGGACATGGCACCTGAACAAATGGCCGAGCCGCCGGAGGCGGGACCCTCCGTGCCGCCCGCCCGTCCGCTCGACGCGATCGACCAGGACATCCTGCACATGCTGCAGGCGGACGGCCGTGCCTCCATACGTTCCGTGGCCGAGCGGGTCCATGTCTCGCGGGCGAACGCCTACGCGCGGATCAACCGGCTCATCGAGGACGGGGTGATCCGCGGTTTCGGGGCGCGCGTCGACCACGAACGCGCGGGTCAGGGCACCTCGGCGTACATCACCCTCAAGATCGTGCAGAACTCCTGGCGCACGGTGCGGGAACGGCTGAGGGTGCTGCCCGGGGCCTCGCACATCGCCCTGGTGGGCGGCGACTTCGACGTCCTTCTGCTGGTGCACACGCCGGACAACCGGGCCCTGCGCGAACTGGTCCTCACCCGGCTCCAGGCCATCCCGGAGGTGCTCAGCAGCAGGACGCTGCTGGTCTTCGAGGAGGAGGACCTGGAACCGGAGGCCTGAGCCGCCGGGTCTCCCGGCCGTACAGCAGCGCCCGTGGACCCGGCGCGGCCGGGCATCGGGCGACGAGCGGTCGCCGGGGCCGGCACCGCCGTGCGCCGGGCTGAAGAGGCGCGCCCGGCCCGGCCACCGGCCCCCGCGCCAACGGCCCAGTCCACGCCACAGGCCCGCCCGCACCGCTGGCCCAGCCCGCACCCACCGGTCCCGCCGGTGGAATCACGGCTCCCGCCGGAGCCCTCCGAAGACCAGCACCACCACGGCGTCGGCCACTTCGCGCGCGCCCATGCCCCGCGCGTCGGGGCGGTACCACTCCACGAGCGAGTTGATCATTCCGAAGACCAGCCGGGTCGCGAGCCGGACCTCCACGTCGCCGCGCACGTCCCCGTCGGCGGCCGCGGCCTTCAGGAGCTCGGCGACCCTGTGGTCGAAGTCGCGGCGCCGCTCCAGGGCCCACCGCTCGGTGTCCGTGTTGCCGCGCACCCGCAGGAGCAGCGTCACGTACGGCAGCTCGGAGGTGAGCACCTCGACCATGCGCCGCACGACGTACTCCAGGCGCTCCACGGCACGTCCCACGCGCGCGGGTTCCTCGTCGAGGATCTCGAAGAGGCCGTCCAGCGCCCGGCTCACCGCGCGCCGCAGCAGCTCCTCCTTGCCCGAGACGTGGTGGTAGATCGACGACTTGGAGATGCCCGCCGCCTTGGAGAGGTGCTCCATGGAGGTGCCGTCGTAGCCGCGTTCGTTGAAGACCTGGACGGCGACGGAGAGCAGCGTCTCGGGGGTGTACGTGTCCCGTTTGGCGGTGGTCACCGGTCGCCCTCCCGCTTCTCGTTGGCGTACGCGTGGCGGTAGAGCGCCAGGGACGGGGCGTAGCGCCCGGAGGGGTCGCGCACGTGCAGTTCGTCCAGGAGGTCGTACGACCAGTTCACGCCGAGCCTGCGGCTCCACTCGAAGGGGCCGAGGGGGTAGTTGACGCCGAGACGCATCGCGGTGTCGATGTCCTCCTCGGTGGCCACGCCCTTGGCGACCGCGTCGTAGGCGAGGTCGACGATCCGGGCGACCGTGCGGGCGACGATCATGCCGGGGCAGTCGCCGATCACGCTGACGTCCTTGCCCAGCGCCTGGAAGAGGCCGATGGCCTCGGAGAGCGTCTGGGGAGCGGTGTCCTGGGACGCCGACAGGGCGATCCGGGTGGCCTTGCGGTAGTCGAGCGCGAGGTCGAAGTAGACGACGTCACGGAACTCGACCGAGGTCTGACCGTCGGCGAGGACCAGCTGGCCGCCGCTCGGCAGCACCAGGCGGGTGCCGTGGTCCTCCTCGTCCTCGCGGACCTGGATGCCCGCCTCGCGGATCAGGGCGAGGACGTCGGCGGCGGGACCCAGGTCGCCCTCGGCTACGACGTACGCGGGCGGCTGCGCCTTCTCCGCGGTGTGCGGCTCGGCGGGTTCGGCGCCGTCCCCGTGGTCGTACCAGCCGTGTCCCGTCTTGCGGCCGAGCCGGCCCGACTCCACGAGCCGGCGCTGGGCGAGCGAGGGCGTGAAGCGCACGTCCTGGAAGAAGGATCGCCACACGGAGTGGGTCACGGACTCGTTGACGTCCTGGCCGATCAGGTCGGTGAGTTCGAAGGCGCCCATCCGGAAACCGCCGGACTCGCGCAGGACGGCGTCGATGGTGGCGGGGTCCGCCGCCTGGGACTCGTGGACCGCGAAGGCCTCGGCGTAGAAGGGGCGCGCGATGCGGTTGACGATGAAACCGGGCGTGTCCGCGCAGGCGACGGGCGTCTTGCCCCAGGCGCGGGCCGTCTCGTACGCGCGCGTGGCCGAGGTGACGTCGGTCGCGAATCCGGAGACGACCTCCACGAGCGGCAGCAGTGGCGCCGGGTTGAAGAAGTGCAGCCCGACGAGACGGCCCGGATTGCGCAGCGGGCCGCCGATGGCCGTGACGGACAGCGAGGAGGTGTTGGTGGCCAGCAGGCAGTCGTCCCCGACGATGTCCTCGAGGTCGCCGAACAGCCGCTGCTTGACGTCGAGTTCTTCGAGCACCGCCTCGATCACGAGCGCGCAGTCCGCGAGGTCGGCGAGGTTCGCGGCCGGCTGGAGACGGGCGCGCGCCGCGTCCCGGTCGGCGCCGGTGAGCCGGTCCTTCGCGACGAGCCGGTCCAGACGGGCGCCGATCGCTTCGGCCGCCGCCGCGGCACGCCCGGGAGCCGCGTCGTAGAGCCGCACGGGATGGCCCGCCACCAGCGCGACCTGGGCGATGCCCTGGCCCATGGTGCCGGTTCCGACGACTGCCACGGGGCTGCCGAGGTCGAGTGCTGTCATGTGCGCGATCCTCCCGCACGCCGTTTTCCACAGATGCGGCGGACCCCCTTGTCCCGACCGATCGTTCGGTTACTCTAACCCTGACTGTCCATTCCTGCCCAGCTCGCGAGCTCGACGAGGAGCTCTTGAGACAAGGAGTTGGTCCTTGATGGCCGCCGAACTCACCGCGCACCAGTTGATCGCCAAGCACCGGCCGACCCTGGATCAGGCGCTGGAAGCGATCCGCACGCGCGCGTACTGGTCCCCGCATCCCGAGCACCCCAAGGCGTACGGCGAGCACGGCAGCCTGGGCATGGCCGAGGGCAAGGCCGCCTTCGACGCCCTCCTGGGCACCCGCCTCGACCTGGACCAGCCCGGCACGGACGACTGGGTCGGGGGCGAGGTGTCGCCGTACGGCATCGAGCTCGGCGTCACGTACCCGCACGCGGACATCGACACGCTGCTGCCCGCCATGCGCGCGGGGCAGCGCGCCTGGCGCGACGCGGGCGCCGAGATCCGCGCGGTGGTCTGTCTGGAGATCCTCAAGCGGATCAGCGACCGCACGCACGAATTCGCTCACGCGGTCATGCACACCAGCGGCCAGGCCTTCATGATGGCGTTCCAGGCGGGCGGCCCGCACGCGCAGGACCGCGGCCTGGAGGCGGTGGCCTACGCCTACGTGGAGCAGGTCCGCACCCCCGACACCGCGGAGTGGAGCAAGCCCCAGGGCAAGCGCGACCCGCTCGCGCTCACCAAGCAGTTCACGCCCGTCCCGCGCGGCATCGCGCTGATGATCGGCTGCAACACCTTCCCGACGTGGAACGGCTACCCGGGCCTGTTCGCCTCGCTGGCCACGGGCAACGCGGTCCTGGTGAAGCCCCACCCGCGCGCGGTGCTCCCGCTCGCGCTCACCGTGCAGGTCGCGCGCGAGGTGCTCGCCGAGGCGGGCTTCGACCCGAACCTGGTGGCGCTCGCCGCCGAGCGTCCCGGCGAGGGCATCGCGAAGACGCTGGCCACCCGCCCCGAGATCCGCATCGTCGACTACACCGGCTCCACCGCCTTCGGCGACTGGCTGGAGGCCAACGCCCGCCAGGCGCAGGTCTACACGGAGAAGGCCGGCGTCAACACGGTGATCGTGGAGTCGACCGCCGACTACAAGGGGATGCTGTCCAACCTGGCGTTCTCCCTGTCGCTCTACAGCGGCCAGATGTGCACCACCCCGCAGAACCTCCTGATCCCGCGCGAGGGCGTCTCCACGGACGAGGGCCACAAGTCCTACGACGAGGTGGTGGCCGATCTCGCGAAGTCGGTCGGCGGGCTCCTCGGCGACGACGCCCGCGCGAACGCCCTGCTCGGCGCCATCGTGAACCCGGACGTCAAGGCCCGTCTCGAGGCCGCCGCCGGTCTCGGCGAGGTGGCCCTGCCCTCGCGGCAGATCGACAACCCGGAGTTCCCGGGTGCCGTCGTGCGCTCGCCGCTGATCGTGAAGCTCGACGGCGCCCGCAAGTACTGGGAGAACGCCGGAAACGGCGACGACGAGGCCGCCTACCTGAGCGAGTGCTTCGGCCCGGTGTCCTTCGCCGTCGCGGTCGACTCGGCCGCCGAGGCCGTGGAGCTGCTGCGCCGCACCACTCGGGACAAGGGCGCGATGACCGTCGGCGCGTACACGACCGACGAGGCGTTCGAGCGCGAGGTGCAGGAGGCCTGCCTGGAGGAGTGCGCCCAGCTCTCCCTGAACCTCACGGGCGGGGTGTACGTCAACCAGACGGCCGCGTTCTCGGACTTTCACGGCTCGGGCGGCAACGCCGCGGCCAACGCGGCGCTGTGCGACGGGGCGTTCGTGGCGAACCGCTTCCGGGTGATCGAGGTGCGCCGGGAGGCGTGAGTCCCGGCGCCCGTCGGGCGCCCTACGCCGGTGCGCCCTCCGCGGTGCTCCAGTGGAACAGCGTCATGGCCACACTGGTCGCGAGGTTGTAGCTGGAGACCTGGGGGCGCATCGGCAGCGAGACCAGATGGTCGGCCCGGGAGCGCAGTTCGGCGGACAGCCCGCTGCGCTCCGAGCCGAAGGCGAGCAGGGCGTCGTCGGGAAGCTTCGTCCCCCGGATGTCCTCGCCCTCGGGGTCGAGCGCGAACACCGGGCCCGCGGGCAGTTCCTCCACGCTCAGGCGCTCCACGGCGGTCGCGAAGTGCAGGCCGGCCCCGCCGCGTACGACCGTGGGGTGCCAGGGGTCGAGCGTGCCCGTCGTGACCACGCCCGTCGCGCCGAAGCCCGCCGCGAGCCGGATCACCGCCCCCGCGTTGCCGAGGTTGCGCGGATTGTCGAGGACGACCACGGGCGCGGTCCGCGGCGCGCGGGCCAGCGTCTCCAGGTTGGCGGCGCGTGAGGGACGTACGGCGAGAGCCGCCACCGAGGTGGGATGCGGTCGCGGCACGAGTGCCGTGAACGCCGCCTGGGGTACCTCGGTCAGCAGCTCGCCGAGAGCGGCGCGCACGTCGGGGGCGAGTTCCGCGGCCAGTTCGAGGACCGCCGCCCTGTCGGTCGTGACGGCGACCGGGACCCGCGCCCCGAAGCGCACCGCGTGCTTGAGGGCGTGGAAGCCGTCGAGCAGGACGGAGTCGTCGCAGAGCTGGCGCCAGACACGTACCGGGTCGTTCATGCGGTGAAGCCTACGTGCGGCTGCGCCGCCTCCTCCGAAGCGTCCGGTCCGGGCTCCCGGGGCCCCGGAACGCTGCGGCCGCCGCCGGGAAACAGCCTGTCCCGCACGCGTGCCGCCCGTCCGCCCAGGTACCGCAGGAAGGACGTGGGCAGGAACACGGAGTCCGCGGCGATCATCGCGAGCGAGAAGAACGGCAGCCCGAGGACCACCGCGATCACCGCGTGCTCGGTCATCATGACCGCCAGCAGGACGTTCTTGACCCGCCGGTTGAACAGGGTGAAGGGGAAGGCGACCTGGGCGGCGACCGTCCCGTACGTCATCAGCATCACGATCGTGCCGTGCGCGGACATCAGGTCGGACAGCGCGGGCCACGGAGAGAAGGACTGCAGGTGGAGCGGGTAGTAGACGGCGGTGCCGTCCTGCCAGCGCGAGCCCTGGATCTTGTACCAGCCCGCAGTCGCGTAGATCAGGCACGCCTCGGCCATGATGATCATCAGAGTGGCGTTGTGCACGAGATTGCCGACGACGTCCAGCAGGACGCGCGGCTCCTGGGTGCGGGCGAGGCGGCCGGCGGCCCACCACAGCCCCTGCACCGCCCACAGCACCCAGAAGACCGTGAGCCAGCCGCCCAGGAACCCTCCGTCGATCCGTCCGGCGCCCGTCGCCACCGCCAGGACCGTCCCGAGCCCCGACCACAGCAGCGGCCCCGCCCGGTCGGATCCGGCCCACTCGCCGCGCGCGTACGCCTCGCGGACGAGGCGCTCCCGCCGCGCGTCGAGGGACCACACCTGGGCGCAGCGCGTGAACACCAGATAGATCGCCATCAGATGGAGGACGTTGTCCCCGCCGTCCCCGATGAAGACACTGCGGTTCTGCAGGGACAGCACGCCGATCATGAAGACGACGGACATCGCGCGGGTCCGCCATCCCACGAGCAGCAGGGCGGCGGAGAGGACGGCGACGGCGTAGACGGTCTCGAACCACACCCGGCCGTCGGACCACAGCAGGACCGTGAAGGCGTGGTTGTTCGCGACGAGCTGCCGGGCGAGGTCCCAGCTCCAGGGCGCGTCGGGCCCGTACATCTCCAGGCGGTGGGGGTACTCGCGCAGCAGGAACAGCAGCCAGGTGGCGGCGAGGCCGATCCGGACCACGGCGCTCTGGTACGGGCCGAGGGCGGACTCGGTGACCCGGGCGATGCCGCGCGCGATCGTCGAAGCGAATCGGTTCACCGGGCGCTCGCCTCCGTCCGCCCGTCCGCGCGGTCGCTCCCCGGAACGGTCCACCAGGGCAGTTCGCGGACGACGGGCCGGTCGGACACCTTCTCGTCGCTCCACCGGGGCGGCGGCACGTCGGTGGTGAGGGAGCGGAACTGGAGGCGTTCGACGACGGCGCCCTCACCGCCCGCGTGCTCGCGGTCGAGACGCAGGACACCGATACGGCGCAGGTACTGCTCCGAAAGGTCGCCGCGCAGGCCCACGGCACGGTTCTCGCCGTCGTGCGTACCCAGGTACAGGTCCCAGGCGCGGCGCAGTTCGTTCTGCTGCGTGTGGCTCGGCAGCAGGTTGCCGTCGATGTCCAGGGCGTCGAGCGCGGACAGGTCGTACCAGCCCGTCTCGCGGCTGATGCCGGCCTCGGTGCGCACCAGGGCGCGGACCTGGACCGCGATGTCCTGCTGCAGCGGGTTGGGGGCGAAGAGCTTCCAGTTCTGCTCGAACTCGGGGTAGATCCAGTCGTCGATCGCGCTGCCGTGCTGCTTGGTCACCGTGTTCGACGGCGCGACGTGCAGGAACACCATGCCGAGGTGCACACAGGCGACGACGGCGACGACGGCCAGGGCGAGGGCGGCGGCGATCTGCGAGGGCAAGGACAGGGCCGCGAGTCCCACGGGCGCCCCTCCCCCCGGACAGCCGGCTTCCTCGGGGTACTCCGGAAAGACCACCCCACCGGGCTCGGCACCGTCGAGACCCGCGGGTGCGGACGCGGGCTCCTGGGGGAGCGCGGGGTCGACGGTCGCGACCGTGGGCTCCTGAGAGGGGGCGGAGGCGACAGCCCCGGCTTCAGGGCTCTCGGGCTCCTCGGAGGCACTGACCACGTTCTTCTCAGGCGCAGCGGTGTCGTCAGGCGCACCGATGTCGGGTCCGGTCACCTCGGGCTCGTCGGATGCGCTGACCGCGTTCTTCTCGGGTCCACCGGTGTTCTCGGGCGCGCCGGTCTCGGGTCCGGCCGTCCCGGGTTCCGGAAGAGGCACCGCCTCGCCGGCCGGCCGGGGGCCGGGCAACGGCGTATCGCCGGTGACAGCGCCGGGCGCGCCCTCCTCGGGCGCGGCCGAACCCCGCTCCCGCTCAGAGCCCTCGTGCCTCGCGTCCATCCCGCCCCGATTCACGATCCCGGATCCGACTGCCTGCCGCCGGACTGCGGGCACCGTACCGCCACGTCGTACCGCGCCACGACGTGCGCAAGCGAACCGTACTCAGAGCCCGCCCTCCGGCACAGCCCCGTGTGTCACAACCCGCACGCCGGCACCCACGAGTCATCCACAGCGGTTGACACCGTACGGCGCTCGACCGACCATTGTTGCGAATGGACCGAACGATCGGTCGGTCGGGAGCGAGAGGTCGAGGGGGACCGCATGGCGACAGCATCAGCGCACCACACGGCCCGCACACAAGCGGACGAAGCCGCCGACGAAGCCGCGCGCACAGCGGCGTACGAGGTCGTCTTCGACGCCGCGGTGGCGGCCGACGAACGCATCGAGCCCCGCGACTGGATGCCCGACGCCTACCGCTCCACCCTGGTCCGCCAGATCGCGCAGCACGCCCACTCCGAGATCATCGGCATGCAGCCCGAGGCCAACTGGATCACGCGCGCGCCCTCGCTGCGCCGCAAGGCGATCCTGATGGCGAAGGTCCAGGACGAGGCGGGACACGGGCTGTATCTGTACAGCGCGGCCGAGACGCTCGGCGTCGGCCGTGACGAGCTGCTGGACAAGCTGCACTCCGGCCGCCAGAAGTACTCGTCGATCTTCAACTACCCGACGCTGACATGGGCGGACGTCGGCGCCATCGGTTGGCTCGTGGACGGCGCGGCGATCACCAACCAGGTCCCCCTGTGCCGCTGCTCGTACGGCCCATATGCGCGCGCCATGATCCGCGTGTGCAAGGAGGAGTCCTTCCACCAGCGCCAGGGGTACGAGCTGCTGCTGGCCCTGAGCCAGGGCACCCCCGAGCAGCACGCGATGGCGCAGGACGCGGTCGACCGCTGGTGGTGGCCCTCCCTGATGATGTTCGGCCCGCCCGACGACGAGTCCTCGCACTCGGCCCAGTCGATGGCGTGGAAGATCAAGCGCCACTCGAACGACGAGCTGCGCCAGCGCTTCGTCGACATCGCCGTCCCCCAGGCCGAATCGCTCGGCCTGACCCTGCCCGACCCCGACCTCGTGTGGAACGAGGAGCGCGGACACCACGACTTCGGCGCCATCGACTGGACGGAGTTCTGGGACGTCCTCAAGGGCAACGGCCCGTGCAACGACCAGCGGATCACCCAGCGCCGGCGCGCCCACGAGGAGGGCGCCTGGGTGCGGGAGGCGGCCGCGGCGTACGCGGACAAGCACACGAGCCAGGCCGTCGGCTCGACGAGCACGACCGGTGAGACAGGAGCGACCCGAGCATGACGAACACCGACTGGCCGCTGTGGGAGGTCTTCGTGCGCTCGCGCCGGGGACTGTCGCACACCCACGCCGGCAGCCTGCACGCGCCGGACGCCGAACTGGCCCTGCGCAACGCCCGCGATCTGTACACCCGCCGCGGCGAGGGCGTGTCGATCTGGGTCGTCCCGTCCGCCGCCGTCACGGCCTCCTCGCCCGACGAGAAGGACCCGTTCTTCGAGCCGTCCGCGGACAAGCCCTACCGCCACCCGACGTTCTACGAGATCCCGGAAGGGGTGAAGCACCTGTGACTCTCACCGTGAACACCGCGGCCGCCCTGGCCCTCGCCGACGACGCCCTGGTGCTCTCGCACCGCCTGGGGGAGTGGGCCGGCCACGCGCCCGTCCTCGAAGAGGAAGTCGCCCTGGCCAACATCGCGCTGGACCTGCTCGGCCAGGCCCGCGTGCTGCTGTCCATGGCCGGCGACGAGGACGAGCTGGCCTACCTCCGCGAGGAGCGCGCCTTCCGCAACCTCCAGCTCGTCGAGCAGCCGAACGGCGACTTCGCGCACACCATCGCCCGGCAGCTCTACTTCTCCACCTACCAGCGACTCCTTTACGCGCACCTGGCCTCCGGGGACAGCGAGTTCGCCCCGCTCGCGGCCAAGGCAGTCAAGGAGGTCGCCTACCACCAGGACCACGCCGAGCAGTGGACCCTGCGCCTCGGCGACGGCACGGACGAGAGCCACGAGCGGATGGACCGGGCGTGCCGCGCGCTGTGGCGCTTCACCGGCGAGATGTTCCAGCCGCTGGACGGCGTCGGCGTCGACTGGGACGGACTCCGCGCCGCGTGGACGGAGTCCGTGGAGGCCACGCTGCGCCGGGCGACGCTGACCGTCCCCGAGGGCCCGCAGACCGGGGCCTGGGCGGCCGGCGCCGGACGCCAGGGCCTGCACACCGAGTCCTTCGGGCGGATGCTCGCCGAGATGCAGCACCTGCACCGCAGCCACCCGGGGGCGTCATGGTGACGACCACGGCCGTGGAGGAGGAGCTGCGCAGGCTGGCCGGCTCCGTTCTCGACCCCGAGCTGCCCGTTCTCACCCTGGACGACCTCGGCGTCCTGCGCGCCGTCCACCTCCGCGGCACGGACAGCGTCGAGGTCGAGCTGACCCCGACCTACACCGGCTGCCCGGCCGTCGAGGCCATGTCCATGGACATCGAGCGGGTGCTCCACGAACACGGCATCCGCGAGGTGTCCGTGCGGACGGTGCTCAGCCCCGCCTGGTCGACCGACGACATCTCGGACGAAGGCCGCCGCAAACTGCGGGAGTTCGGCATAGCGCCGCCTCGCGGCGGACGCCCCGCCGGACCGGTGGCCCTCGACCTGGGTCCGACCCGGACACGCACGGACGAGCTCGACCCCGTCCGCTGCCCGGCCTGCGGATCGGCCGACACCGAACTGCTCAGCCGCTTCTCCTCCACCGCGTGCAAGGCGCTGCGCCGCTGTCTGTCCTGCCGCGAACCGTTCGACCACTTCAAGGAGCTGTGATGGCCCGCTTCCACCCGCTCACGGTGGCCGCGGTCGACCGGATCACCGACGACGCCGTGGCCCTGACCTTCGCGGTGCCCGCGGAGCTGCGCGAGGACTACCGGCACGCCGCCGGCCAGCATCTGGCCCTGCGCCGCACGGTCGACGGCACAGAGATCCGCCGCACGTACTCCATCTGCTCGCCGGCGCCCTCCCCCGCCGGCGAGGCGCCGGTCACCCTGAAGGTCGGCGTGCGCCTGGTCGACGGCGGCGCGTTCTCGACGTACGCGCTCAAGGAGATCGCCGTCGGCGACACGGTGGAGGTGATGATTCCGGCGGGACGCTTCACGCTGGAGCCCTCACCCGGCCTGTACGCGGCGGTGGTGGGCGGCAGCGGGATCACCCCCGTGCTGTCGATCGTCTCGACCCTGCTGGCGCGGGAGCCGGACGCGAGCTTCTGCCTGATCCGCAGCGACCGCACGTCGGCCTCGACGATGTTCCTGGAGGAGGTCGCCGACCTCAAGGACCGCTATCCGCAGCGGTTCCAGCTCGTGACGGTCCTCTCCCGGGAGGAGCAGCAGGCCGGGCTGCCGTCGGGCCGGCTCGACCAGGAGCGGCTCGCCTCGCTGCTTCCGGCGCTGCTGCCCGTTGACCGGGTGGCGGGATGGTTCCTGTGCGGGCCGATGGGGCTCGTCCAGGGCGCCGAGCGGGCGCTGCGCGGGCTCGGGGTGTCCCGGACGCGGATCCACGAGGAGATCTTCCACGTGGACGCCGGCACGACCACCGCTTCCGCCGTACCGGCTCCCGCGCACAGCACGGTCACCGCTCGGCTCGACGGACGCGGCGGCACCTGGCCCGTCCAGGACGGCGAGTCGCTGCTGGACGCGGTCCTGCGCAACCGCCCGGACGCCCCCTACGCCTGCAAGGGCGGCGTGTGCGGCACCTGCCGGGCGTTCCTGGTCTCGGGCGAGGTGCGGATGGACCGCAACTTCGCGCTGGAACCCGAGGAGACGGAGGCCGGGTACGTACTGGCCTGCCAGTCCCATCCCGCCACGGAGAAGGTCGAGTTGGACTTCGACCGCTGAGCCGGACTCCCCGCCACCGAATCGAACGCCGCCGCGTCGGACGCCGAACGCCGGGAAGGCCCCGGCCGCCGGCACGAAGACCCGGCCGCCGATACGCGGGCCGGGCCGCCGGGAGGGGAGTGACCGATCGTCGGCCGTTCCCTTCTCGTAGAACCTGTTCTATCTTGACGCACCGTCAGATCAGGCTGTCCGTCTGATCGTTGGTCCGGTGTGCGCGGGAGGACGGGATCGTGGACTTCACCTTCACCGAGGAGCAGCAGGCGGCGGCCGAGGCGGCACGGGGGGTGTTCGCCGGAGTCTCCCCCGACGGGGTGCCCAGCCCCGCGCTCACCGCGGGCGCCGTGGCCGAGGACTTCGACCGGCCCCTGTGGGCGAGGCTCGCCGAGGCGGACCTGCTGAGCCTGCTGCTCGACGAGGAGGCCGGCGGGGCGGGCCTGGACGCGATCGCGCTGTGTCTGGTGCTGCGGGAGTCGGCGAAGGTGCTGGCACGGGTGCCGCTGCTGGAGAACAGCGCGGCGACGGCGGCCGTACGGCGCTACAGCGGCGAGGAGTTGAGGGCGGAGCTGCCGGCGCGGGCCGGCCGGGGCGAACTCGTGCTGACGGTCGCCGCCAACGGCAGGACCGGACACGACCCGGCCGAACGCGCCGTGACCGCGCGGCGGGACGGCACCGGGTGGGTCCTCGACGGCGTGCAGACGGCGATCCCCTGGGCCCTGGACGCCGACTTCGTCGTCGTGCCCGCGCACACGGACGCCGACCTGACCGTCCTCGCCCTGATCCCCCGCGACCACGAAGGGGCCGTGCTCGCCGAGCAGTTCTCCACCACCGGCGAGCGGCTCGGCGAACTGCGCCTGGAGTCCGCCCGGATCGCCGACCGGTATGTCGTCGCCGCGCCGGGGGCCTGGGAGTGGCTGCGCGACCTGCTGACGACCGGCACCTGCGCGCTGGCACTCGGGCTCGGGGAGGAAGTGCTCCGGATGACGAGCGCGTACACGAGCAAGCGGGAGCAGTTCGGGTTCCCCGTCGCCACGTTCCAGGCGGTCGCCGTCCAGGCCGCCGACCGCTACATCGACCTGCGCGCGATGGAGGCGACGCTCTGGCAGGCCGCGTGGCGGATCAGCACGGGAGCGGGCGGCGCGCTCCCGGCCGCGGGTGATGTGGCGGTCGCCAAGATCTGGGCGTCCGAAGGAGTCCGCCGGGTCGTGCAGACCGCCCAGCATCTGCACGGAGGGTTCGGCGCCGACACCGAGTACGCGCTGCACCGGTACCACGCCTGGGCCAAGTACCTGGAGCTGTCGCTCGGCCCGGCCGCGGCGCACGAGGAAGCGCTGGGCGACCTGCTGGCCGCACACGCCCTGGGGTGACGGCACCCGGCCCTCCGGCCGCTCCGGCTCCCGCTCCCGCCCCCGCCCCCGCCCCCGGGGTGAACGGAGCCCGAGGTGAGCCCTCCCGGGTAAGGGAAGAGAGTCGGCCGCCGGTACTCCGGGCGTTCCGGCTCCCCCGAGTGAGCGGGCTCTGGCTACAGGACGGAGCCGGGCTCGCCCTTGGCGTTCACGACCGGGCGGCCGACGGCCTCCCAGGTCTGCATGCCGCCCTCGACGTTCGCGGCGTCGATGCCCTGCTGGACCAGGTACATGGTGACCTGGGCGGAACGCCCGCCGGAGCGGCAGATCACGTTGACCCGGCCGTCCTGCGGCGCCGCCTCGGTCAGCTCGCCGAAACGGGCCACGAAGTCGCTCATGGGGATGTGCAGGGCCCCCTGGGCGTGACCTGCCTCCCACTCGTCGTCCTCCCGGACGTCCAGCAGGAAGTCGTCGACCGCGAGATTGTCGACCCCGACCGTGGGCACACCAGCTCCGAAACTCATGCCTCCGACGCTACCCGACCGCGCCGGTGAAGCTCAGGGAGCCTGGGCGATCAGCGCCGCCAGCTCGTGCTCGCGCTCGCCGACCTGCGTGATCAGTTGCTCGGCGATCTCCTCCAGGAGACGGTCCGGGTCTTCCGGGGCCAGCTTGAGCATGGCGCCGATGGCGCTCTCCTCCAGCTCGCGGGCGACCAGCGTGAGCATCTCCTTGCGCTGGGAAAGCCATTCGAGACGGGCGTAGAGCTCCTCGCTGCGGCTCGGCTTCCACTCCTCGGGCGTGGGACCGGCGGCCCACTCCGCGGCCAGCTCCCGGAGCAACGCCTCGTCGCCCCTGGCGTACGCGGTGTTCACCCGGGCGATGAACTCGTCACGCCGCTTGCGCTCGGTGTCGTCCTGCGCGAGATCCGGGTGGGCCTTGCGGACCAGCTCGCGGAAGAGCTTGCGGGCCTCCTCGCTGGGACGCACGCGCTGCGGCGGCCGGACGGGCTGGTCGGTGAGCATGGCCACGGCCTCGGGGAACAGGCCGTCCGAGTCCATCCAGCCGTGGAACAGCTCCTCGACACCGGGCATGGGCATGACCCGCGCCCGCGCCTCGTGCGCCTTGAATATGTCCTCCGGGTCGCCGGTGAGCGACGCGCGCGCCTCGGCGATCTGGGCCTCCAGTTCGTCGAGCCGGGAGTACATGGGACCGAGCTTCTGGTGGTGCAGCCGGGAGAAGTTGTCGACCTCGACGCGGAAGGTCTCCACGGCGATCTCGAACTCGATCAACGCCTGCTCGGCCGCCCGCACGGCCCGCTCGAGGCGCGCCTCGGGCCGGTCCTCAGCGTCCGGAGCCGGGCTCACGCCCTCGCCGTCCCGGGCCCCGGCCTGCTCCTCGGGCCGGCCCTCGCCCTGTTCCGCCGTCGCGGAGCCGGACCGGGAGCCGGACGGAGCGCCGGAAGCGGCGGCCGTGCCCTCCGCGTCCGTGCCGCGGCCGTCGTCGCCGGGGGCGGCATGGGGCGTCGTGCCCTGCGGGGCGCCCGAGTGTTCCCGGCCCCCCTCGGAGGCGGGCTCGGACTGGCTCTGATCGGCTTCCGGGGTCGTCACCCGACCAGCGTAGGCCACACTCCCCCGGGGCTCACTGCCTTCCCCGCCCCTACAGCCACCTGACCGGCCGCAACGACCCCATTGACCCCAACCACCCCGATCATCCCGACCCCGGAAACCCGCACCGGCCGCCGGCCTCCTCGGTCACACTCCCGGTTCGGAAGCGATCCGTCCGCCGCGGACCGCTGCCGTCAGGGCCCCGTGGTCCGCCTCCGTGCGGTCCGCGTAGGCGACGGCGAAGGTGGCGACGGCCTCGTCCAGCTCCTCGCCCTTGCCGCAGTAGCCGGCGATCAGACGCGGGTCGACGCTGTGGCTGTGGGCGCGTGCCAGCAGAGCTCCGGTCATGCGTCCGTAGTCGTCGATGTGGTCGGCGGGCAGCGCGGCTGGGTCGACACTGCCCTTGCGGTTGCGGAACTGGCGCACCTGGTAGGGCAGACCGTCGACCGAGGTCCAGCCGAGAAGGTTGTCGCTGACGACCTGCATGCGCTTCTGGCCGAGGACGACTCTGCGGCCCTCGTGGGACGGCTCGGGCACCGGATGGCCGATGGTCGCCAGGTGCGGGAGCAGTGCCGAGGCGCGGGCCTCCTTGACCTGGAGGACCAGGGGTTCCCCGCGGTGGTCCAGGAGCAGCACGACGTACGAGCGGGTGCCGACGCTGCCGGTGCCGACGACGCGGAAGGCGACGTCGTGCACCGCGTAGCGGGCGAGCAGGGGGAGGCGGTCCTCGGAGAGCGTCGTCAGATAGTGCTCCAGGGACGCCGCGACCGCGGCCGCCTCCTGGTCGGGAACGCGGCGCAGCACGGGCGCCGCGTCGACGAAGCGGCGGCCGCCGCCCTCCACGGCCTCCGTCGACTTGGCGGCGAAGCGTCCGCTGGTGTTGGCCCGCGCCTTCTCGGAGACCCGCTCCAGGGTGCCGAGGAGGTCGTGGGAGTCGGTGTGCGAGACGAGTTCCTCGTCGGCGATGGCGTTCCAGGCGTCCAGCACCGGCAGCTTGGCCAGCAGGCGCATGGTCCGGCGGTACGCGCCCACACAGTCGTGCGCGGCCGAGCGGCAGGTGTCCTCGTCGGCTCCGGCCTCCCGGCCCGCGAGCACGAGCGAGGTGGCGAGCCGCTTGAGGTCCCATTCCCAGGGGCCGTACACCGTCTCGTCGAAGTCGTTCAGGTCGATGACCAGGCCGCCGCGCGCGTCCCCGTACAGGCCGAAGTTCGCCGCGTGCGCGTCGCCGCAGATCTGGGCGCTCACGCCGGTCATCGGGGTGCGGGCGAGGTCGTGGGCCATGAGGCCGGCGCTGCCGCGCAGGAACGCGAAGGGTGTGGCCGCCATCCTGCCGACCCTTATCGGGGTGAGACCGGGGATCCGGCCCCGGTTGGACTCCTCGACCGCGGTCACGGCGTCCGGCCGGTCGGCGTCCACCAGGAACTCCGCGTGCGCCGCGCGCGGGACCCGCCCGCGCAGGGCCTTCCCCTCTTCCTTGGGTGAGCCCTTCACCGGCCAGGCGGCGAACCCCGGAACCGCGAACCCGCGGGCCCCGAACGCCTCGGCCACCGGTCCGCCTCCGGCCACCGCGGGGCTGCCCCCGGCCACCGGCCCGTCCTCGGGCGAAAGGCTCTGCCCGGACTCCGGCACCACCACGCCCGCGGCCTGGCCGGCATCGCCGTCCCGCCGCGACGGCTCGGTCCGCCCGGCCCCTCCCGCCGGCGCCGTCCGCCGTTCCGCCCCCGCTGTACCGACCTCGGCCATCACGACCGCCTCCCCCGCGCACGAACATCAACTCGTGCTGACCGTACAGCCGGTCGCGAGAACGCGTCAGACCCTGTGGACAACTCCGCCGGCACCGCACGCGACGGGCCGGCGAACCCGCCCCGGGAGCGCGTTCCGGAGCCCGGCAGAAGCGTCGCCGTCATCGCACGAGGGCAAGGCCGGGCCACTACGGCACCCGGCAGGGCCCGCTCTCCGGCAGGTACCGCTCCGCCCAGGAGCCCAGCTCCTTGAGGGCCGGTTCCAGCGCCGCGCCCGCGTCCGTCAGGGCGTAGGAGACGCGCAGCGGCGGGCCCTCGTCGACGTTGCGGACGACCAGACCGGCCGCGCCGAGTTCGGTGAGCCGGTCCGAGAGCATCCGCTCGCTGATGCCGGGGATCGCTCTGCGCAGGTCGGCGAAGTGGACGGGGTGCTGCATCAGGACCGCGACGACGAGACCCGTCCATCGTTTTCCGAGCAGCGTGAAGACACGGGTCATGCCGTCGTCGACCTTCTGGCACGGCCCCGCGTCGTGGCTTCCCGGTAGTGGCATGCCTCCAGGGTACTGCGCCTCCACAAGGGGATGAAAAAAAGTAAGTAGCTGTGTTATCTCTAGTTAGCGACGAAAGAGAAGCCCGCCAGGGCGACTCGGCTCCCTGCGACAGCTCTGCCCCGATCCGGTTCACACCCCCACCAGGACCCGGCCCGAAGCGGAACCTCGGAGCCCGCTCGGGCCCGACCCGGCCCGGGAATCCGGCGCCGCACCCGGAACCGACCCATCCGGCCACCCCGGCGCCGACACCACATACACATCTATAAGCCCACATACACCTCTTTTGCCTGGAGATCATCATGGCCACCCTGCTCCACATCGACTCGTCCGCCTCCCCGTCCGGCGTCTCCGTCTCGCGCAACGTGACGGACGCCTTCCGCGCGGCCTGGCAGGAGCAGCACCCCGACGGCACGGTCGTCCACCGCGACCTCGCCGCCCACCCCGTGCCGCACATCACCGCCGACGCCCACTCCGCCGGTTTCGCCGCCCCGGACACCCACACCCCCGGGCAGGCCGAGGCCTTCGCCGCACGCCTGAAGCTGATCGAGGAGGTGGAGAACGCGGACGCGATCCTGATCGGCGCCCCCATGTACAACTTCTCCATCCCCTCGACCCTCAAGGCGTGGCTGGACAACGTCATCCTCATCGGGCGCACCGCCATGACGGAGGAGTCGGCGATCAAGGGCACCCCGGTCACCGTCGTCGCCAGCCGCGGCGGCTCGTACGCGCCGGGCACCCCGCGCGAAGGCTTCGAGTACGTGCAGAACTACCTGCAGGCCGTGCTGGGCGACATGCTCGCCCTGGACGTCGAGTTCATCGTCCCGGAGCTCACCATGGCCCCGCACAACCCGGCGATGGCCGACCTGGTCCCGCTCTTCGAGGCGTCCCGGAGCAAGGCCCTCGACGAGGCGGCGGCCCGGGCCAAGAAGGCCGCGGCGCACGCCGCCTGACACCGGAACCCGGCGCCGCCGCCTGATCCCACTGATCCCGGCACCCGGTCGACGCGGCCGCTGCCGCGCCCACCCGACACAACACAGCGCGGAACGGCACCGCGCAGAACGGCACGGCACAGAACGGCACAGCGCGGCACGGCGGTACGGCGTCGCACAGCCCCGCAGGGCCCGGTTTCCGGCCCCTGCGGGGCTGTTCCGTGTCCCACGGGCGTCCGGGTTCATGAACGCCCGTTCACGGGCCGGGGGTCACGCACGGGCGTCCACCGGCCGCCGCCCCGCCGGCTCCCCGCCGATTCCCCGGCACGTGCGTGAGAGCATCGTCACACTTCACAGCGCCCCCGGCCGTCCGCGCGACCCACGACGACCGGCACCACCCGGCACGCGACATGGCGCGAGGACCCGAGAAGGCCCGCGGAGGCCCTCTCCCGGGAGGAGCGCGGCGCAAGCGTCCCAGACAACGCGAAAGCCCCTCAGGTCGATGACCTGAGGGGCTTTCGGCTGGTGCGCGAGGGGGGAGTTGAACCCCCACGCCCTTGCGGGCACTGGAACCTGAATCCAGCGCGTCTGCCTATTCCGCCACCCGCGCATTGGGTGTGTCTTCCGTCTCCCGCTTTGCCGCGAGCGCCTTCCGACATGCAGAAGATTAGCACGCTGCCAGGGGTGGAATCACATCCCTTTCCCCCGCCCCTCCCTCCCGCGCACCGGCCGCACCGCAGGCCCGGCCGGCCACGGCCCGCGCGGGCCCGGCGCCCTTGCCCCGCCCGGCCTCCCGGCCACGGACGGCTCCGCGTCAGGCGCCGGCCGGCTCCTCACCTGCACCCCGGCACCCGTCACACGTTTCAGAGAGAACCGGTTCACGTATCAACCTCGTACCGGTCCAGCGCATCTCCCCAGGAGTCGGACGGGCCGCACAGTCAGGTGCGGGACACTGGTCCTGGGGCGCCTCTACGATCCATGGCAGAAGCAGTGCCGGGAAGAGTTCGAAGAGGGGCCTCTCAGGGAACTTCGGGAGGGGACTTCGGAAGGTGTCGACAACCCGTCGACCGTGCCGACAGGGGGAACCAGCCGATTTCCCGACGCGTGGATACGATCAGTAAGCAGTACCAGCAAGGCCGGGTAGGCCGGCTGGTCCAGCAGGGCCGGAAAGACGACAGCAAGCTGTACCAGGACGGCAACGACGGAGGAGGTGCCCCATGGGAGTCCTGAAGAAGTTCGAGCAGCGTCTCGAAGGTCTGGTCAACGGCACCTTCGCCAAGGTGTTCAAGTCCGAGGTCCAGCCCGTGGAGATCGCCGGAGCGCTGCAGCGCGAGTGCGACAACAACGCCACGATCTGGAACCGCGACCGGACCGTCGTCCCGAACGACTTCATCGTCGAGCTGAGCACGCCCGACTTCGAGCGCCTCAGCCCCTACTCCGGACAGCTCGGCGACGAGCTCGCCGGAATGGTCCGCGACTACGCCAAGCAGCAGCGCTACACCTTCATGGGCCCCATCAAGGTCCACCTGGAGAAGGCGGACGACCTCGACACCGGCCTGTACCGGGTCCGCAGCCGTACGCTCGCCTCCTCCGCCAACCAGCAGTCTCCCGAGCGCGCCCCCGCGGGCCCCGCCCCGGCGGGCCCCCGCGGAGCCCAGGGTGGCTACGGCTACCCGCCCTCGGCCGCTCCCCCCATGCCTTCCGCACCGCCGCCCGGCGGCCGTCCGGGCGCGGCACCCATGGGTGCCCGGCCCCCGGCCGGCCCGGCCGCGGGCGGCCGTATGCGGCACTGGGTCGAGATCAATGGCTCACGCCATCAGATCTCCCGCCCGACGCTGGTGCTGGGCCGCAGCACCGAAGCCGACGTGCGGATCGACGACCCCGGCGTATCGCGCCGGCACTGTGAGATCCGGACCGGAACGCCCTCGACGATCCAGGATCTCGGGTCCACCAACGGCATCGTGGTGGACGGGCAGCACACCACCCGCGCTACGCTCCGCGACGGCTCGCGGATCGTCGTGGGCAGCACCACCATCATTTACCGGCAAGCCGAAGGGTGAAGCGGGGGCAATGTCAGAGCTGACCCTCACGGTCATGCGGCTGGGTTTCCTGGCCGTACTGTGGCTGTTCGTGATCGTGGCCGTGCAGGTCATCCGCAGCGACCTGTTCGGAACGCGCGTCACACAGCGCGGCTCGCGCAGGGAAGCCGCGAGGCCCCAGCAGGCCGCGCGACAGGCCGCGCCTCCGCAGCAGCGCCAGCAGCAGGCGCCCGCCGGCGGCGGTCGGCAGCGCCGTGGCGCACCGTCCAAGCTGGTCGTCTCGGAGGGCACCCTCACGGGCACCACCGTGGCGCTCCAGGGCCAGACCATCACCCTGGGACGGGCGCACGACAGCACCATCGTGCTGGACGACGACTACGCGTCCAGCCGGCATGCCAGGATCTACCCCGACCGGGACGGCCAGTGGATCGTCGAGGACCTCGGCTCCACCAACGGCACGTATCTCGACCGGAGCCGGCTGACGACCCCGACGCCCGTTCCGCTGGGCGCGCCGATCCGCATCGGCAAGACCGTCATCGAGCTGCGGAAGTAGTACGACAATGAGCGAGCGGAGCGAGCACGCAGCGGCGGTCCACACAAGGGACCCCGGCGCGCTCCCGACCGGAGGGTGGGCACCGTGCGGATGTACCCGGAGCCGACGGGCGAGGTGCGCATGAGTCTGTCACTGCGCTTCGCCGCCGGATCGCACAAAGGCATGATCCGCGAGGGCAACGAGGACTCGGGCTACGCCGGTCCCCGTCTGCTCGCGATCGCCGACGGGATGGGCGGCCAGGCCGCCGGTGAGGTCGCCAGCTCCGAGGTGATCTCCACCATCGTCGCGCTCGACGACGACGTGCCCGGATCCGACATCCTCACCTCGCTCGGCACCGCCGTGCAGCGTGCCAACGACCAGCTCCGGCTGATGGTCGAGGAGGACCCGCAGCTCGAGGGCATGGGCACCACGCTCACCGCCCTGCTGTGGACCGGCCAGCGGCTCGGTCTCGTGCACGTCGGCGACTCCCGCGCGTACCTGCTGCGGGACGGCGTCCTCACGCAGATCACGCAGGACCACACCTGGGTGCAGCGCCTCGTCGACGAGGGCCGCATCACCGAGGAGGAGGCCACCACCCACCCGCAGCGCTCCCTGCTGATGCGCGCGCTGGGCAGTGGCGACCACGTCGAACCCGACCTCTCGATCCGCGAGGTCCGCGCCGGCGACCGGTACCTGATCTGCTCCGACGGCCTCAGCGGCGTCGTCTCCCACCAGACGATGGAAGACACCCTCGCCAGCTACCAGGGCCCGCAGGAGACCGTGCAGGAGCTCATCCAGCTCGCGCTGCGCGGCGGCGGCCCGGACAACATCACCGTCATCGTGGCCGACGTCCTCGACATCGACTCCGGCGACACCCTCGCGGCCCAGCTCTCCGACACCCCGGTCGTCGTCGGCGCGGTCGCCGAGAACCAGCACCAGCTGCACGACAACGGCGCCATGCAGACCCCCGCCGGCCGTGCCTCCGGCCTCGGCCGGCCCGTGCCCGGACAGGGCGGCGGCGAGTTCGGCCCGCCCGGCAGCGGCGACACCACCGGCTACGTCTCCACGAACGGCTTCAGCGACTACACGGACGAGGACTTCGTGAAGCCGCGCTCCGGACGCAGGTGGCTCAAGAGATCCTTCTACGTCGTCCTGACGCTCGCCGTCATCGGCGGCGGCCTGTACGGCGGCTACCGCTGGACGCAGACGCAGTACTACGTCGGCGCCCAGGACGACCACGTCGCCCTCTACCGCGGCATCAGCCAGGACCTGGCCTGGGTCTCGCTCTCGAAGGTGGAGAAGAACCACCCCGAGATCGAACTCAAGTACCTGCCGCCGTACCAGCAGCAGCAGGTCAAGGCGACCATCACCGAGGGCGGCCTCGCCGACGCGCAGCGCAAGATCGACGAACTCGCCGTGCAGGCCTCCGCCTGCCGCAAGGACGCCCAGCGCCGCGCCGCCGAGAGCCAGAACAGCGCGAAACCCAGTTCCGCCAAGGCCGACGGGACCACGGGAACCACAAAGACCTCTCTGACGTCCAAGGCCACGTCCAGCCCGAGCCCGACCCCGTCGAGCTCGGAACCTTCGTCCTCCAAGTCCACGACCGCACCCACTCCCACACCCGGCCCCAGCCTCTCCGACGAGGAGCAGAAGCTGGTCTCGCTGTGCGGTAAGCAGTAAGAAGCCGTGAGGGGCCCTGTCACACGATGAGCAGTAGTACGAACACGCCGACACACCACACGTCCACGATCGGATCGATCGGCACACCGAGCCGACGCAACACCGAACTGGCCTTGCTGGTGTTCGCCGTCGTCATCCCGGTGTTCGCCTACGCCAACGTGGGCCTCGCCATCGACGACAAGGTGCCCACGGGCCTGCTGAGCTACGGCCTCGGCCTCGGCCTGCTGGCCGGCGTCGCCCACCTCGCGGTACGCAAGTTCGCCCCGTACGCGGACCCGCTGCTGCTGCCGCTGGCCACGCTCCTCAACGGGCTCGGCCTGGTGATCATCTGGCGGCTCGACCAGTCGAAGCTGCTCCAGTCGATCAACCAGGCGGGCAACGCGGCACCGCGCCAGCTGCTGTACACCGCGCTGGCCATCGCCCTGTTCGTCGCCGTGCTGTTCTTCCTGAAGGACCACCGCGTCCTGCAGCGCTACACGTACATCTCCATGGTCGGCGCGCTGGTCCTGCTGCTGCTCCCGCTGGTCCCGGGCCTCGGTGCCAACATCTACGGCGCCAAGATCTGGATCTCGGTCGCCGGGTTCTCCATCCAGCCCGGTGAGTTCGCGAAGATCGTCCTCGCGATCTTCTTCGCCGGCTACCTGATGGTGAAGCGCGACGCGCTCGCCCTGGCCAGCCGCCGCTTCATGGGCCTCTACCTTCCCCGCGGCCGCGACCTCGGCCCGATCCTCGTGGTCTGGTTCATCTCGATCCTGATCCTGGTCTTCGAGACCGACCTCGGTACGTCGCTGCTGTTCTTCGGAATGTTCGTCATCATGCTGTACGTCGCCACCGAGCGGACCAGCTGGATCGTCTTCGGTCTGCTGATGTCCGCGGGCGGCGCGGTCGGTGTGGCGACCTTCGAACCGCACATCCAGACCCGTGTCCAGGCCTGGCTCGACCCGATGCACGAGTACCTGCTCAGCCAGTCCGGGGTCCAGGACGGCATCATCCACTCCGAGCAGGCCATGCAGGCGCTGTGGGCGTTCGGCTCCGGCGGCACCCTCGGCACCGGCCTCGGCCAGGGCCACTCCGAGCTCATCCGCTTCGCGGCCAACTCCGACTTCATCCTCGCCACGTTCGGCGAGGAGCTGGGGCTCGCCGGAGTCATGGCGATCCTGGTGCTCTACGGCCTGATCGTCGAGCGCGGCATCCGCACGGCACTGGCGGCCCGCGACCCCTTCGGCAAGCTCCTCGCCGTCGGCCTCTCCGGCGCCTTCGCCCTCCAGGTCTTCGTGGTCGCCGGCGGCGTCATGGGCCTGATCCCGCTGACCGGTATGACCATGCCCTTCCTGGCCTCCGGCGGTTCCTCCGTCATCGCCAACTGGGCGCTCGTCGGCGTACTGATCCGCATCAGCGACACCGCCCGGCGCCCGGCGCCCGCGCCCGCCCCCAGCCCCGACGCCGAGATGACCCAGGTGGTCCGCCCGTGAACAAGCCCCTGCGCCGGATCGCGATCTTCTGCGGGCTCCTCGTCCTCGCCCTGTTGCTGCGCGACAACTACATCCAGTACGTCCAGGCGGACAGCCTGCGGACGGACTCGCACAACCGCCGTGTCGCCATCGAGCGGTACGCCACCCCGCGCGGCAACATCATCGTCGACGGCAACCCCATCACCGGGGCCACCGAGACGAAGAAGAACGGCATCAACGACTTCGTCTACAAGCGCACCTACAAGGACGGCGCCATGTGGGCGCCGGTCACCGGGTACGCCTCGCAGGCCTTCGACGCCTCCCAGCTGGAGAAGCTGGACGACGGCATCCTCACCGGCAACGACGACCGGCTCTTCTTCCGCAACACCCTCGACATGGTCACGGGCAAGGCGAAGCAGGGCGGCAACGTCGTCACCACCCTCAACGCCGCCGCGCAGAAGGCGGCCTACAAGGGCCTGCTGAGCCGGGGCAAGGGCGCCGTCGCCGCGATCAACCCGCAGACCGGCGCGATCCTGGCGCTGGCCTCCACCCCGTCGTACGACCCCTCCTCCTTCGCCGGGAACACGAACGACGACGCGAAGGCCTGGAACAAGCTCCAGAAGAAGAACAACCCCGACGACCCGATGCTCAACCGGGCGCTGCGCGAGACCTACCCGCCGGGCTCCACCTTCAAGGTGGTCACCGCGGCCGCGGCCCTGGAGAACGGCCTGTACAAGTCGGCGGAGGAACACACCGACACCCCGCTGCCGTACATCCTGAAGGGCACCCGGACCGAGCTGAAGAACGAGGGGAACATCCCCTGCAAGGACGCCACCATGCGCGTCGCGCTCAAGGTGTCCTGCAACACGGTCTTCGGCAAGATCGGCGCCGACCTCGGCAAGGACAAGATGCAGGAGGAGGCCGAGAAGTTCGGCTTCAACTCCGAGCAGCTCACCCCGGTGCGCTCCAACGCCTCCGTCTTCCCCAAGAAGATGGACGACGCCCAGACCGCGCTCAGCTCCATCGGCCAGTTCGAGACCGCCGCGACCCCGCTCCAGATGGCCATGGTGGCCTCCGCCGTGGCCAACCAGGGCACGCTCATGAAGCCCTACATGGTCGACAAGCTGCAGGCCCCCAACCTGGACGTCATCTCGCAGACCGAGCCCGAGAAGCTGAGCCAGCCGCTCTCGGAGGGCAACGCCCAGATCCTGCAGTCGATGATGGAGACGGTCGTCAAGGACGGCACGGGTCAGCGGGCGCAGATCCCCGGTGTCACCGTCGGCGGCAAGACCGGTACCGCCCAGCACGGTGTCGCCAACAGTGAGAATCCTTACGCGTGGTTCATCTCCTACGCGAAGCTCCCCGACGGCAGCTCCCCGGTCGCCGTTGCGGTCGTCGTCGAGGACAGCAACGCCAGCCGCGACGACATCTCCGGTGGCGGTCTGGCCGCCCCCATCGCAAGGGACGTGATGAAGGCAGTCATCGACAGCAAGAAGTGACCCCGCTCACGTCCCCATCACATCGGTGCACGTTGCGATACCGGTCCTGTCACGGGTGACGGTCTAGGCCAGGTCACACAAGCCGATCCGGGTACGGTATGCCCGGACAGCACACCGCCGGACCACACAAAGGTGCGGTCGGGACCGACGGAGAGGGCTGGTAGGTAGCTATGGAAGAGCCGCGTCGCCTCGGCGGCCGGTACGAGCTGGGCCACGTGCTCGGCCGTGGTGGCATGGCCGAGGTCTACCTCGCGCATGACACCCGGCTCGGCCGTACGGTGGCGGTGAAGACGCTGCGGGCCGACCTCGCACGCGACCCGTCGTTCCAGGCCCGGTTCCGCCGGGAGGCCCAGTCGGCCGCCTCGCTCAACCATCCCGCGATCGTCGCCGTCTACGACACGGGTGAGGACTACATCGACAACACCTCCATCCCGTACATCGTGATGGAGTACGTCGACGGATCCACGCTGCGCGAGCTGCTGCACTCGGGACGCAGACTGCTGCCCGAGCGGTCCATGGAGATGACGATCGGCATCCTCCAGGCCCTGGAGTACTCGCACCGCGCCGGCATCGTCCACCGCGACATCAAGCCCGCCAACGTCATGCTCACGCGCAACGGCCAGGTCAAGGTCATGGACTTCGGCATCGCCCGCGCCATGGGCGACGCCGGCATGACGATGACGCAGACCGCCGCGGTCATCGGCACCGCCCAGTACCTCTCTCCCGAGCAGGCCAAGGGCGAACAGGTCGACGCCCGCTCGGACCTCTACTCCACCGGCTGCCTGCTCTACGAGCTGCTGACCGTGCGTCCGCCCTTCGTGGGCGACTCCCCGGTCGCCGTCGCGTACCAGCACGTCCGCGAGGAGCCCCAGCCCCCGTCGGTCTTCGACCCCGAGATCACGCCCGAGATGGACGCGATCGTGCTGCGGGCCCTCGTGAAGGACCCGGACTACCGCTACCAGTCCGCCGACGAGATGCGCGCCGACATCGAGGCCTGCCTCGACGGCCAGCCCGTCGCGGCCAGCGCCGCCATGGGCTCGGTCGGTTACGGCGGCTACGGCGACGACCAGCCGACCACGGCCCTGCGCTCCGCGGACTCCCAGGCCACGTCGATGCTGCCGCCCATGAACCCGGACGACGGCGGTTACGGCTACGACGACCGCCCCGACCGGCGCCGCCAGAAGAAGAACAACACCTCGACGATCCTTCTGGTCGTCGCGGGTGTCCTGGTGCTCATCGGCGCGATCCTGATCGGGAAGTACGCCTTCTCGGGCAAGGGAACGAACAGCGATTCGTTCAAGGTGCCCAATTTCGTCAGCCAGACGTACAAAGACGCCCAGAACATGGCGGACAACCGTGAGCTGAAGCTCTCGCCCACGCGCAAGCCGTGCGAGAACGAGCCCAAGGGCAACGTCTGCTCGCAGGACCCGACCTTCGGCTCGACGGTGAAGAAGGGCGACACGATCAACGTGGTCGTGTCCACCGGTGCCCCGAAGGTGGCGGTGCCGAGCGTCACGGGCAAGACCCTGGACGAGGCCAAGCAGATCCTCGAGGACGAGAAGTACGGGTTCACGGTCAAGACGAAGTACGAGGAGTCCGAGGAGACCCCGAACAAGGTCCTGGAGCAGAACCCGAGCCTCGGTGAAGAGGTGCAGAAGGGTTCGACCATCACCCTGACCGTCTCCAAGGAGAAGAAGCAGTCCGTCGTCCCGGACGTCTCCGGCAAGGACTGCGACCAGGCCAAGGCGCAGATGACGGCCAACAACCTCGTCGGCGAATGCGTCGAGGTGGACACCGCGGACCAGAACCTGGTCGGCAAGGTCGTCCAGACGACCCCGACGGCCGGCACGCAGGCCGACCCGGGCTCCAAGGTGCAGATCCAGATCGGCAAGGCCAAGCAGTCGACGGTGCCGAGCGTCTTCGGCAAGACCGTGGCCGAGGCCCGGCAGATCCTGCAGCAGGCGGGCTTCAACAACATCCAGTTCGCCCCGGGCAGTGACGGAAGCGACGACGCCAAGGTGATCAACCAGGACCCGGGTGCCAACCAGCCGGTCGACAGCCCGGACAACACGACGGTCACGCTGACGACGATCAAGGTCGGCGGCAACAACGGAGGCAACAACGGAGGCGGCGGCCTCTTCGGCGGCAACAACGGCTAGGCCGCACCAAGGTCCGCCCTCGGGCGACCGAACGGAAAGGGCCCCCGCACCGAAGAGTGCGGGGGCCCTTTCCGTCGTTGCTGCCGGAGTTCTTCCGTCGTTGGTGACGGGGTGCTTCCGTCCTTCCGCCGTCACTCCGTCAATCCGGCGCTGCGGGGCGGCGGGGCGGCGGGGCGGCGGGGCGGCGCCTGCGGGCTAGCGCAGTTCCTTCGGAGGGGTGCGGGCGTTGTCGACCTTCTCCACGCGCTCCAGTTCGCCCCACACCACGTAGCGGTAGCGCGAGGTGTACACGGGGGTGCAGGTCGTCAGGGTGATGTAGTGGCCGGGCTTCGTCTTGCCGGACTGCTTCGGGACCGTCTGGAGCACCTGGACGTTGTACTTCGAGGTCTCCGGAAGGATGTCGAAGACCTTGTAGACGTACCACTTGTCCCGGGTCTCGAAGACGATCGCGTCGCCCTTGCCGATCTTGTCGATGTTGTGGAACTTGGCCCCGTGGCCGTCCCGGTGGGCGGCGAGGGTGAAGTTGCCGTTCTTGCCGGTCATCGGCAGGGACGACTTGACGGGTTCCGTGTAGTAGCCGGCGACACCGTCGTTGAGGATCTTCGTCGCCGTGCCCTTCTCGACCAGGACCTCGCCGTTCTTCATCGCAGGGACGTGCAGGAAGCCGATGCCGTCCTTGGTGTCCAGGGCACCCGGACCGTTCGGCGACTGCGCCCAGTGGTCACGCACCTTGTCGCCCTGCTTGTGCGCCTCGCGGTCGGCCATGACGTTCGTCCACCACAGCGAGTAGACGACGAACAGGCCGAGCACCAGCCCCACCGTGATGAGCAGTTCTCCGAAGACGCTGACCGTCGTCGCGAACCACCCCATGGGCCGGCGCCCGCCGCGCACGTCACCGGAGACCGCGTATCCGGCGTCCGATCCGGCGCGTTCGTCGTGGTCGGTCCTCGCTGCCACTGTTCATCTGCCCCGTCTGGTCTGTCTCAAGGTTGTCTCTCGTGCACGTCCCGCCGCGCGCGTCCGTCACTACGTACGTACGGGCGCCGGAGTCCGTCCTCAGCCCATCAGCGCGTCGGGTTTGCCCTTGCTGCGCGGCCGGTCCTCGACCATCTTGCCCCAGACGATCATCCGGTACTTACTGGTGAACTCCGGTGTGCAGGTGGTCAGCGTGATGTAGCGACCCGGCCCGGTGAATCCCGACCCCTTGGGGATCGGATCCAGCACGCTCGTGTTGCCCGGACTCGTCACCGGCAGGATCGACGCCATCTTGTAGACGTAGTAGTCGTCCTGGGTCTCGACCACGATCTCGTCGCCCGGCTTGAGGCGGTTGATGTAGCGGAACGGTTCGCCGTGGGTGTTGCGGTGCCCGGCGAGCGCGAAGTTCCCGGTCTTGGCGTCGGGCATCGCCGTCTTGAGGGGCGCCTCGCCGTAGTGGCCGACCATGCCGCGGTCCAGGACCTTCGTCTTGTCGATGCCCTCCGCGATCGGCGCGACCACGTCCAGCTTCGGGATGTGCAGGATGGCGAAGCCCTGCCCCGGGGAGAACGTGCCCGGATTGCGCTTGCCGTTCGCCCAGTCCTGCTGAAGGCTGCTCGCCTCGCTGCCGGCCTGCTGGTGCGCCCGCACGTTCGACCACCAGAGCTGGTAGGTCACGAACAGCAGCATGAGCACACCGGTGGTGATGAACACCTCGCCGACCATCCGGCTCACCAGGACCGCCGCGCCCGGTTTCGACGCCCGTGCGGCACGCCGGGCGTCCATCCGGCTCCGCGGGGCTCCAGCGGCCCCCTGAGCCGCTTCCTGGGGCTCCAGGGGGTCCTGTGGCTCTCCGGGCCGTCCGTGGCGTCTGGCGGCCTTACGGCGGGCCGCACGCCCTCCGACGGCGGGACCGGTGCCGGCGTCGGCCGTACGTGCGCGGCGCTCCGTCCTCGCGGGCGAGCCGGGGAGACGCAGCGCGACCGTCTCGTCGTCGAACGGCAGACCCGGCGCGACCGGTTCCGTGACCGCGGCCCCGACCGGTTCGGCGGCGGGAGCGGCCGCCGGTCCGCGGTAGTGGGGAACCCCGGGCTCCTGGTACGGCGGGGCGTACGCCCGCTCGTACTCGTCCGCGTACGACGGCGCCGCCGCCGGGGTGACGGGCATCGCCTGCGTCGGGGCCTGCGCCCGGACCGCCTGGGCCTGCGCCTGCGCCTGCGCCTGCGCGCGAGCCTGAGCCTGCGCTTGGGCCTGTGCGTGAGCCTGCGCTTGGGCCTGCGCTTGGGCCTGCGCTTGGGCTTGGGCTTGGGCTTGGGCTTGGGCGTGAGCCTGCGCGGCATACGTCTGCGCCGCCTGCATCCGTGCGGCCTGTTCCTGCTGCTGGGCGGCATACCAGTCGGGTCCGTACCCGGCCTGGCCGTAGTCCTGCTGCGGCACGCCCTGTCCCTGGCCGGGCAACGGATCCGTCAGCGGGTCCGCGAGCCCTCCGACCGCCGCCTCGAACGCGCCGGCGCCCCCGTACGCGGCCTCGCCGCCGTAGGGGGAGCTCTCGCGCTCGGGGCGCAGCGCGGTCACGCCGTGGCCCTGCCCACCACCGGGGCGAGCCCCGCCGACCTCGCCACGGCCACCTTGTCACCGCACTCGAGCAGCCAGTTGGCGAGCATCCGGTGGCCGTGCTCGGTCAGCACCGACTCCGGGTGGAACTGCACACCCTCCACCGGCAGTTCACGGTGCCGGAGCCCCATGACGATCCCGTCGTGGGTACGGGCCGTGACCTCCAGCTCGTCCGGAACCGTCTCCGGCTCGGCCGCCAGCGAGTGGTAGCGGGTCGCCGTGAAGGGCGACGGCAGTCCGGCGAAGACGCCCTTGCCCTGGTGCTCCACGAGCGAGGTCTTGCCGTGCAGCAGCTCGGGCGCCCGATCGACCACGCCCCCGTACGCCACCTGCATCGACTGCATCCCCAGGCAGACGCCGAAAACGGGGACCCCGGTCGCGGCGCAGTGCCGGACCATGTCGATGCAGACACCGGCCTGTTCGGGAGCGCCGGGCCCCGGGGACAGGAGCACCCCGTCGAAGCCGTCCTGGGCGTGCGCCGTCGACACCTCGTCGTTGCGCAGCACCTCGCACTCCGCGCCCAACTGGTACAGGTACTGGACCAGGTTGAAGACGAAGCTGTCGTAGTTGTCCACGACGAGGATGCGCGTGCTCACTGGTTGTCCACCGTCACATCGTTGAAGGGCAGCAGTGGTTCGGCCCAGGGGAAGATGTACTGGAAGAGCACGTAGACCACCGCCAGGACGAGGACGAGCGAGATCAGCGCCCTCACCCATACGCTCCCCGGCAGATGCCGCCAGATCCAGCCGTACATGCCGTCCCTTCCGTCGCCGTACGCCAACAGACTAACGGCGCAGAGCCGCCGGTCTCCCTGCCTCCACAGGCTGTGTGGAGTCAAGATGTGCCCAGACGATCAACCGATGGCTGTGCCCCCACTCCGGATCGCACGTGGTCAGCGTGAGATAGCGTCCCGGACGCGTATACCCGGACTTACGTGGCACAGGGTCGATCACCTCAACGTCGGAGGGCACTGTTTTGTAAGGGCCTTTGTCGATCCGATACGTGAACCAGGTCGTCCCGTCCGTCAGCACCACGGCGTCACCCCGCCGGAGCTCGGGAAAGTCCTTGAACGGATCACCGTACGTACGCCGGTGGCCCGCGACCGAGAAGTTGCCCTCCTGGCCGAGCTGAGCGGTCCCCCGGTAGTGGCCGAGCCCCTTCTTCAGCACCTGCGTGGCCGTGCCTTCGAGCACGGGCTTGTTCCACGTGAAACCAAGACGCGGGATGTACATGACCGCGAACGGGCCGCCGTACTTGTAGGGTCCCGGCGCCTTCGGGCTCCCGGTGGCCGTCCCGCCGCTCCCGGTGGCCGTCCCGCCGCCGCCCGTGCCTCCCGATGAGTCCGGACGGGTCTCCGGCGGCTCGGTCACCGCACCCTTCGACCACTGCTTCTGGAGCACTTCGATCTGGTGGTCCATCGCGCTGTCGGCCTTGACCCCCGTCCAGAACAGCACGTAGACCACGAAGAGCACGACCAGGGTGCCGAGGGTCAGGCACAGCTCACTGATCGTCCTGACGACCACTCGCACCGACACAAGGCCCCCCGGCGGCAGTTCGCTCCACAGGCTTCGCCCACTGCTCCGCGAGGTCCGGGCTCACTGCTCCACGGGCTTCGCGTAGTGGAGATCCACTGTGCCCGAGTAGCCGGGAAGAGTCACCGGGCCGTCCTCCTCGACTTTCCAGCCGAGCCCGTAGACGTTGACGTACACCATGTAGTTCTGGATCGCCGGGGAGGCGGCGAGCGACTTCTGGAGCTTCGCCGGGTCCCCGACGGCGGTGATCTTGTAGGGGGGCGAGTAGACGCGGCCCTGGAGGATCAGGGTGTTGCCGACGCAGCGCACGGCGCTGGTGGAGATCAACCGCTGGTCCATCACCTTGATGCCCTTGGCGCCGCCCTGCCACAGGGCGTTCACCACCGCCTGAAGGTCCTGCTGGTGGATGACGAGGTAGTCGGGCTGCGGCTCGGGGTAGCCGGGCAGCTTCGCCGTCGCGTTCGGCGGGGCGTCGTTGAGCGTGACCGTGACGGCCTCGCCCTTGAGCTTCTGGGTGCCCGCGCTCTTCTCCAGTGCGGCGAGCTCGGCGTCGCTGTCCGCGCTGCTGCCGTCCTCGCTGCCGGCGAGGGCGTCCACGTCCCGGCGCAGGGTGCCGTTGGACTCGTCGAGCGTCGCGTTCTTGTGGCTGCGTTCCTGGATCAGGTCGGAGAGCTTCAGCAGCGACGAGTCCGTACGGATGTTCGTGCCCTTGGCCGTGTCGAAGCTCGTGAAGAAGATGAGACCCGCGAGGGCGAAGACGCCCACCGTGAGCACACGGACGGGACGGAAACGGTGAGTACCGCCAGGACTGGAATTTGTCCCGGGGGAGTCGGCAGAATTACTCAACGTACCCTTATCTCCTTCGGCGCCGCGGAAGCACTACGCTAACGGACGCCCGGGGGAGCGCTCAGTGTCCCCTTGTACGCTGCCCCGGAGCCCGCCCCAGTTCCCTGCGCGGCCACGCAGCGCATCGACAGGAGAGACCCTCGTGCCGAAGTCACGTATCCGCAAGAAGGCCGACTACACGCCGCCCCCGGCGAAGCAGGCGACCAACATCAAGATGACCAGCAACGCCTGGGTCGCACCGGCCATGCTGGCCATGTTCCTCATCGGCCTCGCCTGGATCGTCGTCTTCTACGTGACGGACGGCACCCTGCCGATCGACGCGCTGGACAACTGGAACATCGTGGTCGGCTTCGGCTTCATCGCGGCAGGGTTCGGCGTCTCCACCCAGTGGAAGTGACCGTCCTCGCTCACCTGGAAGCGCCGCGGGCACGAGCTCTGCCCACAGCTCTCCACTGAGTTATCCACAAGAGTTGTCCACAGGTGGAAAAGAAAGACGATCTGTGGATAACTAATGGGCGGTTGACGCCGGTGTGACTGGTCCACCGCCCCCCGCAAACCTGTTCGCCCCCTGTCCGACCTGGGAAAACTCGGGTCAGCGACAGGGGGCACAGCTGTTCCCGCAGCACGTGCACAAGATCGGCCACGATCTGTGGACAACATCACGTCTCAGGTGAGCCGGACGTTCTCTCAGGTGAGCTGCGTCGTCCTGAGCAGCGTCGTGACGACCACCGCGGCCAGCATCAGCCCGGCCACCCCGTACTGGACGAGGTTCCTCCGCTCGCGCGGGGCGTGGACCATGGCGTAGCCGACCACCACACCGCCGATCAGACCGCCGACGTGCGCCTGCCAGGCGATGTTGAAGCCGGGCGAGAAGCTGATGATCAGGTTGACCACCAGCAGGCCGATGACCGGGCGCATGTCGTAGTTGAGCCGGCGCATCAGCACCGCCGTGGCGCCGAACAGCCCGAAGATCGCGCCGGATGCGCCGAGCGACGGCTGGCCCGGGTCGGCGAGCAGGTAGCTGAGCGCGCTGCCCGCGAGGCCGGAGACGAAGTAGAGGGTGATGTACCGGGCGCGGCCGAGCGCCGCTTCCAGGGGACCGCCGATCCACCACAGGCTGACCATGTTGAACAGGATGTGCATGACGCCGCCGTGCAGGAACATCGACGTCACCATGCGGTACCACTGGCCCTCGGCAACGCCCTGCACCTCGCCGGAGAGCCAGGCACGGCCGAAGAGGTCGAAGCTGTTGGTGAAGGCGGAGCCCACCGCGACCTGGACGAGGTAGAGGGCCAGGTTGAGGCCGATCAGCACCTTGGTGACGAGCCGGGGATCGGACGCGACGGCACCGCCCGCGAGGGTACGGGGCTGGTTGGCCGCCGGGGCGTGGCCGGTGCCGGAGCCGCCGCGGACGCAGTCGGGGCACTGGAAGCCGACGGAGGCGCTGACCATGCACTCGGGACAGATCGGGCGCTCGCAGCGCGTACAGCGCACCCCGGCCTCGCGGTCCGGGTGCCGGTAGCAGCCGGGGAGGCTCTGGGCGTCCTGCGGTCCCTGGTCCGGCGGGCCCTGCGGGCTGCCGGGCGGCTGCTGGTCCATGGGGTCCCCTCAATCTCCGTACGGCTCGCACGCGGTCTCGGCGGGTCCGGGTGCAACGCACCGCCCCGTCCATCCTTACGGATGAACGGGGCGTTTGGTTCCCTGCGGGACGCTTCGGGCTCACGTGCGAGAACCCGGCGCGGGCTCGGCGCTAGCGGGTCTCGACGACGACCGATTCGATCACGACGTCCTCGACCGGGCGCTCCGTGCGCGGGTTGGTCGGTGCGCCGGCGATGGTGTCCACGACCTTCTGGCTGGCCGCGTCCGTGATCTCGCCGAAGATGGTGTGCTTGCGGGTCAGCCAGGCCGTCGGGGCGACGGTGATGAAGAACTGCGAGCCGTTGGTGGCGGGGCCGGCGTTGGCCATGGCCAGCAGGTAGGGCCGGTCGAAGCGGAGGTCCGGGTGGAACTCGTCCTCGAACTGGTAGCCGGGACCGCCGGTGCCGTTGCCCAGCGGATCGCCGCCCTGGATCATGAAGCCGCTGATCACCCGGTGGAAGACCGTGCCGTCGTACAGCTTGTCCATGGATGTCACACCCGTCTCCGGGTTGACCCACTCGCGCTCACCCGTGGCGAGTTCGACGAAGTTCCGGACCGTCTTCGGCGCGTGGTTCGGCAGGAGCCGGATGTCGATGTCGCCCTGGCTGGTCTTCAGGGTGGCGTAAAGCTGCTCGGCCACGATCTGCCTTCCGTTGCCTTCTCTTGACGGCCCGATCCTCGCACGGACCGGGCCGCTCGGCCCCCGACCGCCACCCCCGGACGCACGTGCGGATACCGGCTCCCGGAAGAACGTCGTACCGACGGAACTCCGTGCGCACGGAAAGTCGTACGTACGGAAATCCCGTCGAGTCGCGCCGGACGGGAGCGGGCCGGGGCGATCCGTGGCATTGTCGACGACAAGCTCCCGTTGCCCGTATTGATCCGCTATCTCACTTGATCGACACCTGACCGGCTCCGTCCCCGGGAGTCTCCGGGAGTCGGCACCCGTGACACGGATGCCCGCCCTCACATGCCCCGGACCTCTTGGGCGGGCATGATCCCCCCAGGGGTGGAAAGGTGAACTGTGTGTCTTTGGGGGTACCTGATACCCCCGACGTACGCCACCGAGGAGGAGGAAACCCGTGACCCGCATCGACAGCGTGCGCGCCGCGACCGGCTCGGCGAAGGACAGCGTGCTGCACGCCGCGGAAGTGGTGGCGCCTTACGCCGACACGGCCAAGGACAGGGCCTCGTACTACGCGACCGAAGCACGTGTACGGCTGGCGCCGAAGGTGTCGCAGGCCGCCGAACAGGCCCGCGTGCAGTACGACGCCCACCTCGCGCCGCGCCTTGAGCAGGCCCGTACCCATGTGCCGCCGAAGGTCGAAGAGGTCGCCCAGGAGGCGGCCATCCGCACCCGCAAGGCGGCTCGCCAGGCCGCCGAGTACTCCAAGCCGAAGATCGAGCAGGCGGTGGCCGCGACACAGCCCGTTCGGGACGAGGCCGCGGCACGCGGTGTGGCGGCCATCGCCGCTCTGCGCGGCCAGGTCACACCGCAGGAGATCCAGAAGCTCGTCCGCAAGCACGACCGCCGGGCGAGGGCCGGTCGTCTCGTGAAGGGGCTGGTCGTGCTGGGTCTTCTGGCGGGCGGCGCTTTCGCCGCCTGGAAGTGGTGGGACAAGCAGGCCAACCCGGACTGGCTCGTCGAACCTCCGGCCGCGACCGAGGTGCCCGAGGGAGGACACCTGTCGGCGGTCGACGGCACCGGCCAGTCCGACCTGGACCCCGAGGTCCAGGCCAAGGAGGCCGAGGAGAAGGCGGCGGAGCGCGACGAGCGCCGCTGACCGGTTCAACATCGAGGCGGGGCAGGAGACTTGAGGGTCTCCTGCCCCGCCTCGATGTTTCACGTGGAACATCGGTACGGGCGGACGTGAACGCCCGGTGCGGGATTTACCCGTACCGCCCGCGATGACGTTTGCAACGGTCATCGTGTGCAGCATCCATGGAGATGTTGTTGACGGAATGCGTCGAACCGATCACTCGGCAGCCCGCGTGGCAGCTCACACAAGGGTCCCGCCGGCCCCAACACCTCCACCGCACCCCGCCGGCCGTACGCACAGCGAGCCCACAGGACGCGCGCCACGTGCGCTCTTTGCGCAAAGAACTGCAACGCCTGCAAAGTCACTCCTGTGACTCACGTCACCGGGGTCACGTCACGGGTCACTCACGGCGGCCCGTCCGGCCCAGGAGCCGCCCCACCAGCGGAGCGCAACGGCTCCAGGGGGGCATACGAAAACCGGCCAGCCGCCGCTGTGGGCGTCTGACCGGTCCGGTGTGTGGAGCCTAGGGGAGTCGAACCCCTGACATCTGCCATGCAAAGACAGCGCTCTACCAACTGAGCTAAGGCCCCGTAAGAGGAGCGTCCGACCACAGGAACCATCCGTCGACGGGCGCCGCAGACCAGAGTACCGGGTCCCCCAGGGGATCTCGCAAAATATTGGGGGTCCCCGTGGACGACCACTCTCCGTAAGATGCTCGACGTGGTTCGCTGTCGCGAACCGCGGTACTTGGGGAAGCGATGGGGAGACGCAATGGACGCCGCACAGCAGGAAGCAACCGCGAGAGCCCGGGAGCTGCAGCGGAACTGGTACGGGGAGCCGCTGGGGGCGCTCTTCCGTAGGCTCATAGAGGACCTGGGCCTGAACCAGGCCCGTCTCGCCGGAGTGCTGGGGCTGTCCGCACCCATGTTGTCGCAGCTGATGAGCGGTCAGCGGGCCAAGATCGGCAACCCGGCGGTGGTCCAGCGCGTCCAACTCCTCCAGGACCTGGCGGGGCAGGTCGCCGACGGGAGCGTCAGCGCCGCCGAGGCGACCGAGCGGATGGACGAGATCAAGAAGTCCCAGGGGGGATCGGTGCTCAGCAACACCACGCAGTCCACGACCAGTTCGGGAGCCCCGACGGTCAAGCGGGTGGTCCGCGAGATCCAGTCGCTGCTGCGGTCGGTGGCCGCCGCCGGAGACATCATCGACGCGGCGGACACCCTCGCCCCGACCCACCCGGAACTGGCAGAGTTCCTCCGGGTCTACGGTGCCGGCCGTACGTCCGACGCGGTCGCGCACTACCAGTCCCACCAGAGCTGAGCCGAGCCCGGCCGCCGACCGCCCGGGGCTGGAGGCAGTGACACCTTCCAGCCGCCGCACGTCATGCAGCCGGGCACCTCGGAAGAGGTCTCCGGACCGACCGCCGAAGGGGAGCGACGTACGACCATGGGTGAGGTCTTCGCAGGCCGGTACGAACTGGTCGACCCGATCGGGCGCGGGGGAGTCGGTGCGGTGTGGCGCGCCTGGGACCACCGGCGCCGCCGCTACGTGGCCGCCAAGGTGCTCCAGCAGAGCGACGCCCACGCCCTGCTGCGGTTCGTGCGGGAACAGGCACTGCGGATCGACCATCCTCATGTGCTGGCTCCCGCGAGCTGGGCCGCCGACGACGACAAGGTCCTGTTCACGATGGATCTGGTCGCCGGTGGCTCGCTGGTCCATCTGGTCAACGACTACGGCCCCTTGCCTCCCGCCTTCGTCTGCACCCTGACCGACCAGCTCCTCGCGGGTCTCGCCGCCGTGCACGCGGAGGGGGTGGTGCACCGGGACATCAAGCCCGCCAACGTGCTCCTCGAAGCAACCGGGACGGGCCGGCCGCGGCTGCGTCTGTCCGACTTCGGCATCGCCATGCGGCTGGGTGAACCCCGGCTCACCGAGACCAACTACGTGGTGGGGACGCCGGGTTACTTCGCGCCCGAGCAGATGCTGGGCTCCGAGCCCGATTTCCCCGCCGATCTGTTCGCCGTCGGCCTGGTCGCCCTGTACCTCCTGGAGGGCAGCAAGCCCGACGCCAAGGCGCTGATCGAGTACTTCGCCGAGCACGGCACGCCCTCCGCTCCGCGGGGCATACCCGAGCCCCTGTGGCAGGTTCTGGCGATGCTCCTCCAGCCCGATCCGCACGCCCGGTTCCGGACCGCCACAGGGGCCCGTAAAGCCCTCGCGGCCGCTGTCGAGCTGCTGCCCGAGCCCGGACCCGACGACGAGCTGATCGAGGTCTTCGACCAACTCGGGCCGCTGCCCGAGGGGTTCGGTCCCCGAGGTCCCCTGGGACGGGGGGCCGCCTCACCTGGAGGTCCCCGGACGCCGGCCTCCCGCGGCCTTGCGGACACCACCGAGGCCGCCGGCTGGAGACAGGACCTGGACGACACCGACGACTCCGGCCACTCCGGCGTTCCTCCGGCCCCGCCGTCCGCGTCCGGCCCGGAACAGGTGTACGGCACCGGGCACGGCCCGCGCCCCAACGACCCTGAGGGGCCAGGAGAGTTGCCCGCGCCGGGGCCCGACGTTCCCGCGAGTGCCCTGTCCGGGCCCGGTGCCGAGGACGGCCCATCCGCTCCGGCGGGCCCCGCGGAGGCGGGAGTCGGGCCCGACGAAGAGCACGTACGACGTCCTGCCGCCCTCGATGGCGTGGGGGCTCGGCCCACATCCGGTGCTGTCGGGGCTGAGCCCAGGTCCAGCGGTGCACAGCCTCGGTGGGCGTCCGGCGGCGCAGAGACCCACCCCGTCGGCGACGGCGTACAGCCTCGGTCCGCGCCCGACGGCACACAGGCTCGACCCGCCCCCACCGGCGCACACGAACAGCCCGCGTCCACCGGCGCACAGGCCCGCCCCGCCGCCAACGGCGTACAGCCTCGGTCCGCGCCCGGCGGCGCAGGTACTCGGCCGGCGTCCGACGGCGCACGGCCGCGGCCCGGGGCCCGGGACGGCCTGTCCCCTGCCGCGCCGGACGGCACGCCCCTGGACCCCGCCCCCGGGATCTCCTCCCGGCCGCCGTCGATGTCGGACACCGGAAGTTTTCACCTGCCCCCGCCGCGGCCCGCGACCACCGCCACCGACCCCCGGCGGCAACCGCACACCGAGTCCTCGGCGATCCGGTCACCGCTCGCCCAGGAGTCCCGGCCGGACCGTCAGGCGCCCACTCCCCCCGCCCCGGTCCCGCTCCCCCCGCCGACGTCCGCGCCGTTCACCCCGCCGCCCTTCGACCCGACCCCGACGCCGACTCCCCCGACCTCGCCACTCCCCGTGTACGCGTCCGCCCCGCACCGGTCCCCGGTTCCGCCCGCCGCGATGCCGCAGCACACGTACGCCCCCACGGCTTCGTACACCGCTCGGTCCGTCCAGGTCCCGCCAGGGACCGCGGCGCGTCCGGACCACCGCAGGAGGCACACACGGCCGCGCCCGGGGCCACCCGCCAAGGTCGCCGTGCCGATGCTGCTGCTCGCCCTGGCCTGCTTCGCGGTCGGGTTCTGGGCACTGACCCAGGTCTGAGTCCGGGAGGGCTCCGGTGGGCGAGGAAGCGGCGCCGGGCGCTACCTGCCCCGTGTCGCCCCGTGCTCCCAAGGGGCCGGTGCCCGCGTCGGGAGCGAGGCGGAGGCCGTGTCCGCGTCCTCGGGTACGGGACGGACGGTCCGCGCCGCCCGGCGGCGCGCGATCACGGTCCACAGTCCGAGCGTGAGCGTCAGCAGGGTTCCGGCGCCGATACCCCCCGCGGCGATCAATTTCATGATCCCGCCGCGTCCGGCGTCGCCCCCGCCGTTCCCGGTGCCCACCGCGCCGTCCGCGGCCGTTTCGCCGCCGGTCCCGTCGGAGCCGCCTTCCGGGGCGGTGAACGCGTCCCGGGGTGTCGGGCTCCCGTCGTAGGCCGGCCCCTTCCGCGCCTTCCCGTCCACGCGCACCCGCAGCGTCAGCCCGAACGGCCCCTCGCCGAAACGGTCGGCGACCTGGGCGGCGAGATGGACCACGAGGTAGTAGGAGCCGGCGAACCGCATGCCGCTCACGCGGTCGGCGAGGGCGTACCGGTTCTCGTAGGCGACGGGCGGCAGGGGGTCGAGCGCGGCGGACCGCTGACCGCCGTCGTACCCCGAGCCCACGTCGTCGACGAGGCCGCGGACCGGGTTGTAGAGGGACATGACCAGGGCCGTGCCGACGGAGCCCTGCCCGCCGCTCGCGCTGCCCAGGTCGACGGTCGCGTGGACCTGCTGTCCCCAGTCGACGGGCACCTTGTAGAACAGCGTCTGTCCCGGGCTGATGCCGTCCTTCCAGACACCCTGCCCGAGCGGGGCGGCCCCGCTGAATCCCGCGCCGCCGCGGCGGCTCTTCGCCGCCCCGACGAGTGGTGCGGGTGAAGCGGAGTCCCAGACCTCCGGAGCGCTCGTGGAGCCGGACGACTTCAGACCGGGCTCCGACACATAGCCGAGTTCCAGGTCCCAGGGCAGAGCCGCGGCCGAACCCGTACCGGAGGGGACCGTCGTACGGCTCCTCGATCCGCCCGCTCCGGTGCGTTCGACGACCACGTAGTACGTTCCCGCCGCCTGGCACGCGTACTGCTCACCGCTCGTCTCGCGGGACGCCCAGGCGGCGACGGGGTGCGGGCTCTGCGTGGCGCCGAAGTGGACCGTGCCGCTGAAGGAGCAGTTGCGGCCGTTGGCGTCCTGCAGGGAGACCTTGAGGCCGTCCGAGTAGGAGACGGTCGCACCGGGGCGGGGGACGGCCGTGACGGACACGTACGCGTCGGAGACGGCGTCGAGTTCGAGGCGGTAGTACAGCCGGCCGTCCCGTCCCGCAACTCCGACGGAACTCCTGTACGTCCGGCCGGGCCGCAGGAGTTCGGAGTCGGTGGTACCGGACGCGCCCTCGACGGGGGAGGCATCCTCGGCGAAGGCGTACGGCCCGGACGGATCGTCGGCGGCCGTGCTCGCGCCCTCCGCGCCGGTCCTCACATCGGCGGTCCTGACATCGGCGGTCCGGGCTTCGGCGGTACCGGGGGCGGCGACCGCCCGGCCCGCGGGTGCGAGGGGCACGCACAGCGCGGCCGCCGCTGCCGCGGCCGCGAGGGTCCGGCCGTGCCACGACCTCGCGCACCCGTCTCCGGCCCGCCGGCCCTTCGTGCGCCGCCCCATCACGCGCCACCCCTCGTCGCAGCCCCTTGGCGCGCACCATCCTGCCCCGTCGGCCACCGCCGCACCGGGCTATCGGCGGGAGCGGCCGAAAGGAGGCGGCCGAACCGCCACCCGTCTCATCCCCGCAGCCGATTCACTCCGGTCGGCTTGCTTTCGTGAACCGGACCGGGTCCGGGGGAGCACAAGACCGGTCCGGGCTCCGGGAAACACAAAACCCCGACCGCGAGGCGGCCGGGGTCTGCTCCGAGACTGTTGTCGATCCTCACGAACCCGTGGGCACGGAGTCGGTCGCCTCCGTCCACAGATCCTGCTCGGCGCGATCCGCCTGGATCTGGCGGTACACGAGGAGCCCGCCGATGGCGGCCAGTGCGACCAGGAGAAGCTTCTTCACCGCGCGACCTCGTCTTTCGTTGACGTAGGGGACTTCTGGCGCCCGACTATACACACCGACCGATACCGATCGGTGACCTGGATCCGCCCTCAACTGGGGCCCCGCGCCCAGCGGTAGACCGGGAGTCGACCGATCCGATCTCACGGTGATCACACGTCACAGATTGCGACTTTCACGGTCATTCGCGGACTTTACCGATCACTTGCGGCCATCCGGGTGGTGTTCATCTGAACATCAACGCGCCACGGACTCAGGTCCACCACTTCGCGGCCCGCATACACATCATGAGGAAAGTACGCAAATCGCCCGACCCGAAAGTGAGGGGCCGTGACCCAGAACAAGGTCATGAAGCTGTGGAGCGCGATCGTCACCGCCTTCCTGGCGCTGTGCACGACGCTCGGACTCGTCACCACCACCGCGGCCGCCGCGGTACCGCAGGCCGGCCCGGCCCGCAACGCCGAGACCTCGGTGGCGACTCCGGCGATCGCCCCGGCCCTCGCCTCCTGGGCCTGGTCCTACAGCCGGGCCCTGCCCCCCACGATGAAGCAACGCATCCGCGCCGAGGCGCACGGCTCCTCGCCGAACTGCCGCCACCGCGCACCCGCCGACGAGGGCACGGCGGACTCCGCCGCTCCCGGCGGCCTGGAAGGGCTCGCGGAACCCGGCACCTGTTCCGGGCCGGAAGCCGTCGCAGCGACCGACACGGAGCCCCTGGGGGCTCTCACGCCGGTGACACAGCTCCAGCGCTGACCCGGCGCCGATCCGGGCGCAGCACCTGACGTAAACGCAGCACAGGCACAGACGCAGGACAGGCACAGAGGCAGGACAGGCACAGAGGCAGGCACAGGCAGACACCGGAACCGGCACAGGCACCAGCGCCGATCCGCGGACCAACGATGCTCGGCCCCTCCCTCTGTTCCACGGACCCTCCACGCGGCCCCTCGCACACTCCGTGGCGTGCGGCCCGTACCCCCTCACCGAACCCTGAAGTAGCGGCGAACTTGCGTACAAAGCACCCAGGGCAAAGGCCCGGCGACTCGGACGAGTCGCCGGGCCTTCGGCATTGCGACACCCTCGCGCCGCTGGAAGATCCACTGAATCGGTCAGCGCGACCCCAGGAAGCCGTCAGCGGTGCTCGGGCGGGTACGGCGTCGACGGCTCCAGCAGGAGCAAGACGTACAGAAGGAGCACGACGAGCGCCACGAGGATGAATGCAGCCAGGAGGATCCAGCCGCAGGACGCCTGATCCAGCTTTCCTCGTTCATACGGATCGTCGTAGAGGGGGTCGCGACCACCAGCTCTGTCAGGATCGGTCATCGCGCCTCTCGGGTCGATGTCAGCCATGGACGCAGAAGACCCCCGGCCCAAGTGGACCGGGGGTCTTCGTGCTGTGGGGCTAACAGGATTTGAACCTGTGGCCTCATCCTTATCAGGGATGCGCTCTAACCAACTGAGCTATAGCCCCGCCGCGCTTTGCGGTGTGTGTCCCGCGCGCTGACCTCTGAAGATTAGCGCACGACGCGGCCAGTCCCAAAATCGATAGTCGGAGGGCGTTTGAACGCGCCCTCACTCGTCCTCTGCGAGGGTCAGCTCCACACCGCCGACGAAGCCGGCGGAGAGGTTGTAGATGAACGCTCCGAGGGTCGCCAGAGCGGTCGCGAGGACCACGTCGATGACCGCGATGATCGACGTGAACAGCAGGACGTGCGGGAGCGAGAGGAACGACTGGAGGTCGAAGCCGTTGGACTCGTTCGACCCGGTCGCCTCGGAGATCGTGCCGCCGACGGTCGAGAAGACGCCCATCGCGTCCATGACCATCCACAGCACCGCCGCCGCCACGATCGTGCAGATGCCGAGCGCGATGGAGAGCAGGAAGCTGACCTTCATCACCGACCACGGGTCGGCCTTGGCCACCCGCAGCCGGGCCTTGCGCACGCGCGGCGTCGTGCGCGCGCCGGTGCGCGGCCGGCGGACCGCGCCGGACGGCGCCTGCGCCGGGTACGCCTGCGGCGGGTGATACGGCTGGGCGGCCTGCTGCCCGTGCCGCTCGCCGGGCAGCGGTGATGCCGCCGCGGCCGGCGCCACCGGCGGCACGCCCGGAGCGACCGGGGCCGCCTGCCCGCCCGCGTGCTGCTGGGCCTGCTGGCCCCGGGTGTCCGTCACAGTTCCCCCCTGGGATCCATGAGAGTCATGGGAGTCGGTCCCGTCCATGGCGGTGCCACGGCCGCCGTCCGTATCCGTACCGGTCGATCCGGCGCCCGTGGCTCCACTCACGACGACTCACTCCTCGCGCTACTCGGCCGAGGACGGCTCGCCCTCTTCCGTACCGACGGCCTCGACGCCTTCGGCGGTCTCGTCCACGGCTTCGTCGCCGTCGACCTCCTCCGCCTCCCGGCCGGCCTCGGCGTTACGAGCGATGCCGACCACGGCATCGCGCTTGCCCAGGTTGATCAGTTGGACGCCCATGGTGTCACGGCCCGTCTCCCTGACCTCGTTGACTCGCGTACGAATCACACCACCGGACAGTGTGATGGCGAGGATCTCGTCGGTCTCCTCGACCACCAGCGCGCCGACGAGCGAACCACGGTCCTCGACGATCTTGGCGGCCTTGATTCCGAGGCCGCCGCGACCCTGGACGCGGTACTCGTCGACGGCGGTCCGCTTCGCGTACCCACCGTCTGTGGCAGTGAACACGAACGTACCGGGTCGAACAACATTCATCGAGAGGAGTTCGTCGCTCTCGCGGAAGCTCATACCCTTGACGCCCGAGGTCGCACGGCCCATCGGTCGCAAGGCGTCATCCGTCGCCGTGAACCTGATCGACTGGGCCTTCTTGCTGATCAGAAGCAGATCGTCCTCTGCGGAGACGAGTTCGGCTCCGATCAGTTCGTCGTCGGATCCGTCCTCGGTCTCACGCAGGTTGATCGCGATGACACCCCCGGAACGGGGCGAATCGTAATCCTTGAGCGGCGTCTTCTTGACCAGTCCGCCCTTGGTGGCGAGCACCAGGTAGGGCGCGGCCTCGTAGTCGCGGATCGCGAGGATCTCGGCGATCGCCTCGTCCGGCTGGAAGGCCAGCAGGTTGGCGACGTGCTGTCCACGCGCGTCACGGCCGGCGTCCGGGAGCTCGTAGGCCTTGGCGCGGTAGACCCGGCCCTTGTTCGTGAAGAACAGCAGCCAGTGGTGCGTCGTCGACACGAAGAAGTGGTCGACGATGTCGTCCTGCTTCAGCTTCGTGCCGCGGACACCCTTGCCGCCCCGCTTCTGCGAGCGGTAGTCCTCCGTCTTGGTGCGCTTGATGTAGCCGCCGCGCGTGATGGTGACGACGATGTCCTCTTCGGCGATCAGGTCCTCGATGGACATGTCACCGTCGAAGGGCACCAGCTTGGAGCGGCGGTCGTCGCCGAACTTCTCGACGATCGCGGCGAGCTCCTCGCTGATGATGCCGCGCTGGCGCACCGGCGAGGCGAGGATCTCGTTGTACTCGCGGATCCTGGCCTGGAGCTCGTCGTGCTCCTGGATGATCTTCTGACGCTCCAGGGCGGCCAGCCGGCGGAGCTGCATCTCGAGGATCGCGTTGGCCTGGATCTCGTCGATCTCCAGGAGGCCCATCAGGCCCTCGCGCGCGATCTCCACGGTGTCGCTGCGCCGGATGAGCGCGATGACCTCGTCGATGGCGTCCAGGGCCTTCAGCAGGCCGCGCAGGATGTGCGCGCGCTCCTCGGCCTTGCGCAGCCGGAACTTCGTCCGGCGGACGATGACCTCGATCTGGTGCGCCACCCAGTGGCGGATGAACGCGTCCAGGGAGAGGGTGCGCGGCACGCCGTCGACGAGCGCCAGCATGTTCGCGCCGAAGTTCGTCTGCAGGTCGGTGTGCTTGTACAGGTTGTTCAGGACGACCTTGGCGACGGCGTCCCGCTTGAGGACGATCACGAGCCGCTGGCCGGTACGGGAGCTGGTCTCGTCCCGGACGTCCGCGATGCCGCCGACCTTGCCGTCCTTGACCAGGTCGGCGATCTTCTGGGCGAGGTTGTCGGGGTTGACCTGGTACGGGAGTTCGGTGACCACCAGGCACTGGCGGTTCTGGATCTCCTCGACCTCGACGACCGCGCGCATCGTGATGGAGCCGCGGCCCGTGCGGTACGCCTCCTCGATGCCCTTGCGGCCGACCACCAGGGCGCCGCTCGGGAAGTCGGGGCCCTTGATGCGCTCGATCAGCGCGTCCAGGAGCTCCTCGTGCGAGGCCTCGGGGTTCTCCAGGTACCACTGGGCACCGGCCGCGACCTCGCGCAGGTTGTGCGGCGGGATGTTGGTCGCCATGCCGACCGCGATACCGGCGGAGCCGTTGATCAGCAGGTTCGGGAACCGGGCCGGCAGGACGGTCGGCTCCTGGGAGCGGCCGTCGTAGTTGTCCGTGAAGTCGACGGTCTCCTCGTCGATGTCGCGGACCATCTCCATGGACAGCGGCATCATCTTGCACTCGGTGTACCGCATCGCGGCCGCCGGGTCGTTGCCGGGAGATCCGAAGTTGCCGTTGGAGTCCACCAGCGGCATGCGCATCGACCACGGCTGCGCGAGGCGGACCAGCGCGTCGTAGATCGAGGAGTCGCCGTGCGGGTGGTAGTTGCCCATGACGTCGCCGACGACGCGGGCGCACTTGTAGAAGCCCTTCTCGGGCCGGTAGCCGCCGTCGTACATCGCGTACAGGACGCGGCGGTGGACGGGCTTGAGGCCGTCCCGTACGTCGGGCAGGGCACGCGACACGATGACGGACATCGCGTAGTCGAGGTACGAGCGCTGCATCTCGGTCTCGAGCCCGACGGGCTCGATGCGCAGGGTCGACTCGTCCTCTTCAGGAGTGATCGGAGCGTTCTCGTCGGTCATTGCTGGTGAAGATCCTTTCTGACGCGGTCAGCTGAGACCGACTCAGATGTCGAGGAAGCGGACGTCCTTGGCATTGCGCTGGATGAACGCGCGGCGCGCCTCGACGTCCTCACCCATGAGGACCGAGAACAGGTCGTCGGCCTGGGCGGCGTCGTCGAGCGTGACCTGGCCGAGGACCCGGTGCTCGATGTCCATCGTGGTCACGCGCAGTTCCTCGGCGTTCATCTCACCGAGACCCTTGAAGCGCTGGATCGAGTCCTCGCGGACCCGCTTGCCCGCCTGGCGGCCGAGCTCGATGAGGGCGTCGCGCTCGCGGTCCGAGTACGCGTACTCGAAGTCGTCCCGGCCCCACTTGATCTTGTACAGCGGCGGACGGGACAGGAACACGTGCCCGGCCTCGACCAGCGGCCGCATGAAGCGGAACAGGAAGGTCAGCAGCAGGGTGTTGATGTGCTGGCCGTCGACGTCGGCGTCCGCCATCAGAATGATCTTGTGATAGCGGAGCTTCTCGATGTCGAAGTCCTCGTGGACTCCGGTGCCGAAGGCGGAGATCAGCGCCTGGATCTCCTGGTTCTGCAGGATCTTGTCGATCCGCGCCTTCTCGACGTTGAGGATCTTGCCGCGGATCGGGAGGATCGCCTGGTACTGCGGGTTGCGGCCGGACTTGGCCGAGCCGCCGGCGGAGTCACCCTCGACGATGAAGATCTCGCACTTGGTGGGGTCGTTCGACTGGCAGTCCGAGAGCTTGCCCGGCAGGGACGCCGACTCCAGGAGGCCCTTGCGGCGGGTGAGGTCACGCGCCTTGCGGGCCGCCACGCGCGCGGTGGCCGCCTGGATGGACTTGCGGATGATGTCCGCGGCCTCGTTCGGGTTGCGGTCGAGCCAGTCGTTGAGGTGTTCGTAGACCGCCTTCTGGACGAAGGTCTTGGCCTCCGTGTTGCCCAGCTTGGTCTTGGTCTGGCCCTCGAACTGGGGCTCGCTCAGCTTGACCGAGATGATCGCGGTCAGACCCTCGCGGATGTCGTCGCCCGTGAGGTTGTCGTCCTTCTCGCGGAGCAGCTTCTTGTCGCGCGCGTACTTGTTGATGAGCGAGGTCAGCGCCGCACGGAAGCCCTCCTCGTGCGTACCGCCCTCGTGGGTGTGGATGATGTTGGCGAAGGAGTACACGCCCTCGCTGTAGCCGCTGTTCCACTGCATCGCGACCTCGAGGGACAGGCTCTTGTCCTTGTCCTCCGCCTCCAGGTCGATGACGGTGGGGTGCACCGGCTCTCCCTTGCGGGAGTTGAGGTACTTCACGAAGTCGACGATGCCGCCTTCGTAGTGGTACGTGACGGTCTTGACCTCGGCCTTCTCGTCGGCGCCCGCCTCGTCCGCGCCGGAGGTGGCCTTCGCCGACTCACGCTCGTCCGTGAGCTTGATCGTCAGGCCCTTGTTGAGGAACGCCATCTCCTGGAAGCGCCGCGAGAGCGTCTCGAAGGAGTACTCCGTGGTCTCGAAGATGTCGGCGTCGGCCCAGAAGGTGACCGACGTGCCGGTCTCGGCGATCGCCTCGTGCTGGGCCAGCGGAGCCGTCGGGACGCCCATCTTGTAGTCCTGCGTCCAGCGGTGGCCGTCCGTCCTGACCTCGACGGAGACCTTGCTCGACAGGGCGTTGACGACGGAGACGCCGACGCCGTGCAGACCGCCGGACACCGCGTATCCGCCGCCGCCGAACTTGCCGCCCGCGTGCAGCACGGTCAGCACGACCTCGAGGGCCGGCTTGCCCTCGGAGGCGACGATGCCCACGGGGATGCCACGGCCGTTGTCGACGACGCGCACGCCGCCGTCCGGGAGGATCGTGACCTCGATCGTGTCCGCGTGGCCTGCCAGCGCCTCGTCGACCGAGTTGTCCACCACCTCGTACACGAGGTGGTGGAGTCCACGCTCACCGGTGGAACCGATGTACATGCCAGGTCGCTTGCGGACCGCGTCCAGACCCTCGAGGACGGTGATGGCACTGGCGTCGTACGAGGATGTGACCTCGCCGTTCGCGCCGGCGTCGGTGGACGGGATGTTCTCGTTGGGGTTGCCGGAATCGGCCACGAAGCGCCCTTTCTGGCACAGCACAAGCCGAACTCCCGGCGGGTGGCCGGAGCGGCTGCGGCGTGTTGCGGTGGTAAGCCTTAGTCAGCGTTGCTCGGTGCGTCCCACTAGTGGGGCGGGATTAGCTTCCAGTCTACCGGTAGCGCCGACAGTGATGGGGGTTTGCCGGTACCTGAGTCCGCATGTGCCGCCCTGAACCGGTCTCGCCCGACTCCCCATATGCGGACCCGGGCCCAAAGAGGCTCACAGCGGCACTCAGCCCTTCCGAGTGTCAACCCCCGGCTACTCACGGGTCAGGTCGCCGTCCACCACCGCGCGCGGGCACCCGCAACGGTCGGCGAGAGCCCGTCGCCGGCGTCCCACGGGGTGGCCGAGAAGCCCTTCGGGCAGCTACTGACACGCCTGTGACCTGCGCTTATGAAGGGTCTTCAGGATCACCGGGCAGGGGGTGGCGGAGGGCGGCTCACCCTGCGGGTGACAGGCACCGGACACGCGGGGGGACCAGGGGTCGTCCAGGGGCGGGACCGACGACGGGTCGGGGCGCGGGACGATCGGTCCCCGCCGGCGCCGTTCGACGGCCGCGCACACCCCGAAGGGGGCCACGGCACGGCTCGGCCCCTTCGCGGACGATGGCCGGAAATCGCCTGCGGCCCCCGGCCCGGACACGGTCACCGCCCGGACACGGTCACCCGAGGGGACGGGTCACCCGTAGGTGTCGCCGGGACCCGTGCTGCCCGGAGCGCGCAGCGGCCCGTACCGGCGCGGGGGGCCCGTCGGCCCCTGGACCTTGATCAGACGCACGGTGCCGTGCCCGAGGTCCTGGTTCAGCCGCGCGACGAGCTGCGGTGCCAGCAGGCGCAGCTGGGTCGCCCAGGCGGTCGAGTCGCACTGCACCGTGAGCACCCGCTCGGCCGGGTCGTCGTCGTAGCGCAGCGGAACACAGTGCTTGGCCAGGTCCTCGCCGACGATCTGCGGCCAGCGGCCCATCACGCCGCCCACCGCGGCCGGGGTCTCCCAGCCGCGCTCGGTCAGCAGCCGGTTGATGGCGGAGCCGAGCGCCATGGGGTCGCGTCCGTCGGCACCCGAGCCGGAGCGCAGGCCGCCGCCGCGGCGCGCCTGCTTCTTCTGCTGGGCCGCGTCCCCACGCGCGCGTGCCTGCTCCTTCGCGGCGCGCAGCGCCACGCGCGCGAGGTCGACGCCGGACGGCTCCGGGGCCTTCCCGCGGGGCGCGGCGCCGGACGCGCCCTCGGCACCCTTTCCCGGTGTGTTCTCGGTCATACGCGTTCCACCGTTCCCTCGGACACGGCGTACCGCGTCCCGGCCAGAACATCCGGTACGTCGTCGTCGACGGCGGCCGTCACGAGCACCTGCTCGCCAGGGGCGACCAGCTCCGCCAGACGCTCACGCCTGCGGCTGTCCAGCTCCGCGAAGACGTCGTCGAGGACGAGGACCGGCTCATTGCCCTCGGCCTTGAGCAGGTCGTACGAGGCCAGGCGCAGCGCGAGCGCGTACGACCAGGACTCGCCGTGCGAGGCGTATCCCTTGGCCGGCAGCTGGCCCAGCTTGAGGACCAGATCGTCCCGGTGGGGACCCACGAGGGTCACCCCGCGCTCGATCTCCGCCTTGCGGGCCTCCTCCATGGCGGCCATGAGCTGTCCGTACAGTTCCTCGCGGGCGTGGCCCACGACGCCGGGCGAGGACGCCCTGTACTCCAGGGCGAGGGGCCCGCCGCCGGGCGCGAGCTGCTCGTACGCCTTGTCGGCCAGCGGCTGGAGCGCGGCGACCAGGTCGAGCCGCTGGGCCATCAGCTCGGCTCCCACGCGCGCGAGGTGCTGGTCCCACACGTCGAGCGTGGACAGGTCCATCGTGCGGCCGCCGTGCCGGCGGGCGAGCGCGGCTGACTTCAGGAGGGTGTTGCGCTGTTTGAGGACCCGGTCGTAGTCGGACCGGACGCCCGCCATGCGCGGGGAACGGGCGGTGATCAGCTCGTCGAGGAACCGGCGTCGCTCCCCGGGATCGCCCTTGATCAGCGCCAGGTCCTCGGGCGCGAACAGGACGGTCCGTACGATGCCGAGGACGTCACGGGGTCTGACCTGGGAGGACCTGTTGATGCGGGCGCGGTTCGCCCTGCCCGGGTTCAGCTCCAGCTCGATGAGCTGCTGGCGCTCGCCCTGGCGGACATTGGCCCGGATGATCGCCCGGTCGGCGCCCATGCGCACCAGCGGCGCGTCCGAGGAGACGCGGTGGCTGCCGAGGGTGGCGAGATAGCCGACGGCCTCGACCAGGTTCGTCTTGCCCTGTCCGTTGGGTCCCACGAACGCGGTGACGCCCGGGTCGAGCGGGACCTCGACCCGGGCGTACGAGCGGTAGTCGGCCAGCGACAGATGCGTGACGTGCATGGTCGTTCGCCGACCTCCCCCAGCGTGGTGTTTCGGGTGTTGCGGGTTCTCCCCGGGGTCCGTGCGGACCCCGGTCCTCAGGTTCTTCCCCCGGCTGTGGACAACCGGGTCACCCCGGGTGCGGAGAACCCGGGGCCTTCATCAGGCCTTCTCGACGGCGTGGCCGCCGAACTGGTTGCGCAGCGCCGCGATCATCTTCATCTGCGGCGAGTCGTCCTGCCGCGAGGCGAAGCGGGCGAAGAGCGACGCGGTGATCGCGGGCAGCGGCACCGCGTGGTCGATGGCGGCCTCGACCGTCCACCGGCCCTCGCCGGAATCCTGCGCGAAGCCCTTGAGCTTCTCCAGGTGCTCGTCCTCGTCCAGCGCGTTGACGGCGAGGTCGAGCAGCCAGGAGCGGATGACCGTGCCCTCCTGCCAGGAGCGGAAGACCTCGCGCACGTCGGTGACGGAGTCGGCCTTCTCCAGCAGCTCCCAGCCCTCGGCGTAGGCCTGCATCATCGCGTACTCGATGCCGTTGTGGACCATCTTCGCGAAGTGGCCCGCGCCGACCTTGCCGGCGTGCACCGCTCCGAAGTCGCCCTCGGGCTTGAGGGCGTCGAAGACCGGCTGCACCGCGGCGACGTGCTCGGCGTGGCCGCCGTACATCAGCGCGTAGCCGTTCTCCAGGCCCCAGACGCCGCCGGAGACACCGCAGTCGACGAAGCCGATGCCCTTGATGCCCAGCTCGACGGCGTGCTTCTCGTCGTCCGTCCAGCGCGAGTTCCCGCCGTCCACGACGACGTCGCCCGGCTCCAGGAGGGCGGCCAGCTCGTCGATGGTGGACTGGGTCGCGGCGCCCGCGGGGACCATGACCCACACCACGCGCGGGCCCTTGAGCTTGCCCACGAGTTCTTCCAGGCTGTGGACATCGGCGAGGTCCGGGTTGCGGTCGTATCCGATGACGGTGTGACCTGCGCGGCGGATCCGCTCGCGCATGTTGCCGCCCATCTTGCCGAGGCCGACGAGACCGAGCTCCATCAGTTGTTCCTTAGGGGTTGCGACGTGGCGTGAGGGCACTCTCGTACCTGGGTCCGAGCCTAAACCGGGGGGTACCACCCACGCCTTTCGGGCACCGGTGGAACTCACGCACATCTGTGGGCATACCCGCTCAGACGTATGCCCGCCCGCGGTGCGCCCGCCGGCCCCGGGGACCGGCGGGCTCCGGGGTCAGCCGGACAGGCGCACCGGCATGATCAGGTACTTGTAGGCCTCGTCCGCCTCGGCGTCCAGGGCGGGCTTGCCGCTGAGCAGCGCCGGCTTCGTGGAGGTCGTGAAGGAGAGCTGGGCCACCGGCGAGTCGATGGCGCTCAGGCCGTCGAGCAGGAACGTCGGGTTGAAGGCGATCGACACGTCGTCGCCCTCGAGCTGGGCGTCGACCCTTTCCACAGCCTGTGCGTCGTCGCTGGAGCCGGCCTCCAGGATCAGCACGCCCTGCTCGAAGCTCAGCCGCACCGGGGTGTTGCGCTCGGCGACCAGGGCCACGCGCTTGACGGCCTCCACGAAGGGGGCGGTCTCGATGACGGCGATGGAGTTGAACTCCGTCGGGAACAGCGAGCGGTACTTCGGGAGGTCGCCTTCGAGCAGACGGGTGGTCGTACGCCGCCCGGCGCCCTCGAAACCGATCAGGCCCTCGCCCGCGCCGGAGCCGGACAGCGCCAGGATCACGCTGTCGCCGCCCGTGAGGGCCTTGGCGGTGTCCAGGAGCGTCTTGGCGGGCACCAGGGCGACCGCGGACGCCTCGGGGTTCTCCGGCTTCCACAGGAACTCGCGGACCGCGAAGCGGTACCGGTCGGTGGACGCCAGGGTGACCTTGTCGCCCTCGATCTCGATGCGCACACCGGTGAGCACGGGAAGCGTGTCGTCGCGCCCGGCGGCGATGGCCACCTGGGCGGCGGCGGAGGCGAAGACCTCACCGGGGACGGTGCCGGTCGCCGACGGCATCTGGGGCAGTGCCGGGTACTCCTCCACAGGCAGGGTGTGGAGTGTGAACCGCGAGGAGCCGCAGACCACGGTCGCCCGTACACCGTCTGTGGAAATCTCCACCGGCCGGTTGGGGAGCGCGCGGCAGATGTCCGCGAGGAGACGGCCGGACACGAGGACCGTGCCCTCCTCGTCGATCTCCGCGTCCACGGAGACCCGTGCCGAGACCTCGTAGTCGAAGCTGGACAGGCTCAGTGCGCCCTCTTCGGCCTTCAGAAGGAGGCCGGCGAGCACAGGAGCCGGCGGACGGGCCGGGAGGCTGCGTGCCGCCCAGGCCACTGCCTCCGCGAGTACGTCGCGTTCCACCCGGATCTTCACCGTTGCCGCCTCCGTCTGTTGCCGGCGCTCTCGCCCTGCTGGCCTTCGTCGTCTGACTCGGTGTCGTCCCGACTGCTTCGGGGAAGGACACCGGGGACCAGTCTGACGCACCGCGCTGACAGTCGTTGCCCCTCGGGGTCAAGTCGTGCCGAGCGGCAGTCGAGCCGCCGGGAGCGAGTTGTGCACAGCCCCCTCTTCGAAACGGTTCTCAGGCTCTCTCTAGTTGGTCTTAGTAGTAGGGCCTGTGGATACCGTGGATAACCCCGTTTTCGCAGCTCAGAGGCGATTTTTTATCCACCGCGCCTGTGGGTGGAGGCGGTGGACAACTCGGGGTCTCTGTGGAGAACAAAAAGTTCTGCACACTCGGTCCACAGCCGGGGGCGACTTCTCCCCAGCGTCGTCCCCAGCTTTACCCCCGTTCCCCACAGGCCAATCCGGCACCTCGGTGTGACGCCTTTCACTCGACGCGGTGAGATGGCGCGGCTGGTTGCCGAACAGTGGACAGGGATGTGGAGAAGCTGGGGATCGCTGGGGACAACCGGCTCCAGCCTGTGGGCCGCCGGTGGACAACTTGGTGCACAGGCTGTGGATCTTCTCATCGTCCACAGCCTGTGGAGAGTCTTCATCCACGAATCCACAGGCGCCTGACCTGGTCTGATGACCTTTCAACAGTGCTACCTGTGGAAACGATCTGGACAACTTCCCAGTCCCCAGGATGTGGACGGAAAAAAGTCGCCACATCTGTGGAGAGAGGCCGTAACCCGGCTCGGATTCGAACAGCAGATGTCGGGCCGGTAGCGCCCGCGGAGGGCCGGGAACCCCCGGAACGCGTCCCTGAAGCCCTCGGAAGCCTGCGCGCGGGCGCGGAAAGAGCCGCGTACGGAGGCGCCACGGACGGCGGCACGGGAGCGGGAGCGGCGACGGGGCGGTGACGGGCTCGGCATCTAGAGGCGGCACCGAGGGACGGCACGGGGCGGGAACGGGAGCCCGCGGCGAGGGCCGCGACGGAGGGCGGGAACGGCGAAGGGCGCCCCGGGACGATGTCCCTGGACGCCCCGGAGCGGTCGCCGCCGGCCTGTGCCGGCCTCCGTCAGCCGTTCTTGATGCGGTTCGTGAGCTCGGTGACCTGGTTGTAGATGGAACGGCGCTCGGCCATCAGCGCGCGGATCTTGCGGTCCGCGTGCATCACGGTCGTGTGGTCGCGGCCGCCGAACTGCGCGCCGATCTTCGGCAGCGACAGATCGGTGAGCTCACGGCACAGATACATGGCGATCTGCCGTGCCGTCACCAGGACGCGGCTGCGCGAGGACCCGCACAGATCGTCCACCGTGAGCCCGAAGTAGTCGGCGGTGGACGCCATGATCGCGGTCGCGGTGATCTCGGGGGCCGAGTCCTCACCACCGGGGATCAGGTCCTTGAGGACGATCTCCGTCAGCCCGAGGTCCACCGGCTGCCGGTTGAGCGACGCGAACGCCGTCACCCGGATCAGCGCGCCCTCCAGCTCGCGGATGTTGCGCGAGATCCGGGACGCGATGAACTCCAGCACCTCCGGCGGGGCGTTGAGCTGCTCCTGGACCGCCTTCTTGCGGAGGATGGCGATACGGGTCTCCAGCTCGGGAGGCTGGACGTCGGTGATCAGACCCCACTCGAAGCGGTTGCGCAGCCGGTCCTCCAGCGTGACGAGCTGCTTGGGCGGCCGGTCGCTGGAGAGCACGATCTGCTTGTTCGCGTTGTGCAGGGTGTTGAAGGTGTGGAAGAACTCCTCCTGCGTCGACTCCTTGTCCGCGAGGAACTGGATGTCGTCGACGAGCAGGATGTCCATCTCCCGGTACCGCTTGCGGAAGCTGTCGCCCTTGCCGTCGCGGATGGAGTTGATGAACTCGTTGGTGAACTCCTCCGAACTCACGTACCGCACCCGGGTGCCCGGGTAGAGGCTGCGCGCGTAGTGCCCGATCGCGTGCAGCAGGTGCGTCTTGCCGAGTCCCGACTCCCCGTAGATGAAGAGGGGGTTGTAGGCCTTCGCCGGCGCCTCGGCGACGGCCACGGCCGCGGCGTGCGCGAAACGGTTCGACGCGCCGATCACGAACGTGTCGAAGAGGTACTTCGGGTTCAGCCGCGCGGTGGGCTCGCCCGGACCCGGGGCCGACGCGGGCTGCGCGGACTTCGACCCCGGCGCACCGCCGGCGGACGGCAGGGAGGGGACACCCCGGCGTCCCTGGCCGCCGTCGGAGGAGTCCTGCAGATCGCGGCGGTCGGGGCGCTGGTCGTAGTCGGTGCGCTGCTGCTCGTAGGGCGGGCGCTCCACCGACTGGGGCCGGTAGTCCTGCGGCGGCGAGGCGTAGGGGTCCCGCTCGGGGAAGCCGAGGCGCTGCTGCTGCCAGCCGTAGTCGTCCTGGGAGTGGCGCGGCCAGGCGCCCGGCTCCGGGCGCTGGTAGTCGGGGTACGCGGGGCGGGCGGTGGGGAGCTGGTCGCCGGGGGCACCGGGCAGCGGTTCGGCGCGGCCGCCGCGGTGGTCGTCCGCGCGGTGGCGGCCGTAGCCCTCGTACCCGTCGCGACGGGAGTCGTAGGGAGCGCGGTCGTCGCGTCCCTGCGGCTCGTACCCGCCGCGGTCGTCCCGTCCCTGCCCGGCGTCGTAGCCGCCGCGCTCGTCCCGTCCCTGTCCCTCGTACGCGCCGCGGTCCTCCCGTGCCGGTGATCCGTCGTATCCGCCGCCGTCGTAGCCGCCGCGGTCGTCGCGGCCCTGGCTCTCGTAGGGGTCACGGCCCTGGGAGGGTCCGGCGGGGAGCTCGGGCTCCTCGTAGCGGGGCGGGGCGGGCATGGAGGGCTCGCCCGCGGAGTCGTCGACGGTGATGGCGATCCGGATGGGGCGCCCGCACTCGCGGCTCAGCGTCTCGCTGACGATCGGGGCGAGACGGCCTTCCAGTACGTTCTTGGCGAACTCGTTGGGAACGGCGAGCAGCGCGGTGTCGGCGACCAGGGCCAGGGGCTGGCAGCGCTTGATCCAGTGCTCGTCCTTCCCCTCGACACCCTGTCCGCGGCCCTCGCCCAGCAGTTGTTCCAGTACGCGTGGCCACACTGCGGCAAGATCGGCAGGTACGTCAGCCACGGGGCACGCTCTCTCACGGGTCCCACGAACGTGTGGTTCTGGGAACAGGTTGGGAAGTCAGTCGCTTGGGGCGGGGGGAACAAAACCGCTGGGGCGGCGGGAAGGGAACGAATCGGAGTTCAGCCACGGTAGTCAGGGCGACGGGTGCGGTTCAAGTTGTTGTCCCCAGCCTGTGGATAGTGTCCCCCGCCGGAGGTTGGTTTGACCGGATGGCGTAGCCGCGCGTACCGTAACCAGGTCGAGTTGTCGATGGCTGCTGCCGCCTGCCTCCGATGGGCACAGATCGCGAAGAGCGATCGGGAAGCGGTGCACTCGGGCGTAATGCGAGTTTCCTCGTGGGCGCACGGTGACAGCCAGGACGGCACCCCGCCACCACCGATTCTTTCTGGAGCCCCCGAGTGAGCAAGCGCACCTTCCAGCCGAACAACCGTCGTCGCGCCAAGACCCACGGCTTCCGCCTGCGGATGCGCACCCGTGCCGGCCGCGCGATTCTCGCGAACCGCCGTGGCAAGGGTCGCGCCAGCCTGTCCGCCTGATTACTCACAGGTCATGATCTCGTGCTGCCTACCGAGCATCGGCTGAGGCGGCGCGAAGACTTCGCGACCGCGGTACGCCGAGGACGCCGGGCCGGACGCCCGCTTCTCGTCGTCCATCTACGCAGCGGTGCACCGGACCCGCACGCGCCTGGGGAGAGCGCTCCCTCGACGCGTGCGGGTTTCGTCGTGAGCAAAGCCGTGGGCGGAGCGGTCGTGCGCAACAAGGTGAAGCGCAGACTTCGCCATCTGATGCGCGACCGAGTCGCCCTGTTGCCCCCCGGTAGCCTGGTAGTCGTACGAGCGCTGCCCGGTGCGGGTGACGCCGACCATGAACAGCTGGCCCGAGACCTGGATGCCGCCCTGCAGCGGCTGCTGGGAGGGGGCGCGCGATGAAGTACCCACTGCTTGCACTCATCAAGCTGTACCAGTGGACGATCAGCCCGTTGCTCGGGCCGGTCTGCAAGTACTACCCGTCGTGCTCCCGATACGGCTACACAGCCATCGACCGGCACGGTGCGATCAAGGGAACGGCACTGACCGCCTGGCGCATCCTCCGGTGCAATCCGTGGTCGCTGGGCGGCGTGGACCATGTCCCGCCGCGCAAGCGTCCGCGGTGGCACGAATTGCTGCGTAACGCCTGGCGTGCACGCAGGGGCGGGACCTCCGCCGCCGAACCGGCCACCGGGGAGCCCACTGCCCCGAGCCCGGCCGCCGAGACCCCGTCCCATGCTCAAGGAGCTTGATTAGTGGACACGATTGCCAGTCTTTTCAGCTTCATCACGACACCCGTTTCCTGGGTCATCGTCCAGTTCCACACGGTGTACGGCGCCATCTTCGGCCCCGACACCGGGTGGGCCTGGGGCTTGTCCATCGTGTCCCTGGTGATTCTGATCCGCATCTGCCTGATCCCGCTCTTCGTGAAGCAGATCAAGGCGACCCGGGCCATGCAGACGCTGCAGCCCGAGATGAAGAAGATCCAGGAGCGCTACAAGAACGACAAGCAGCGCCAGTCCGAAGAGATGATGAAGCTGTATAAGGAGGCGGGTACCAACCCGCTGTCCTCGTGCCTTCCCATCCTGGCGCAGTCCCCGTTCTTCTTCGCCCTGTACCACGTGCTCAACGGCATCGCGACGGGCACGACGATCGGCGTCATCAACGAGGAGCTGCTCGCCAGCGCCCGTAAGGCCCACATCTTCGGTGCCCCGCTCGCGGCGAAGTTCACCGACAGCGCCGAGACGGTCGAAAAGCTCGGTGCCACGCTGACGGACGTCCGCGTCGTCACCGCCATCATGATCGTCCTGATGTCGGCCTCGCAGTTCTACACCCAGCGTCAGCTGATGACGAAGAACGTCGACACCACGGTGAAGACGCCCTTCATGCAGCAGCAGAAGATGCTGATGTACGTCTTCCCGGTCATGTTCGCCGTCTTCGGCATCAACTTCCCGGTCGGTGTCCTCGTCTACTGGCTGACCACCAACGTGTGGACCATGGGCCAGCAGATGTACGTCATCCGCAACAACCCGACGCCGGGCTCGAAGGCTCAGGCCGCGTACCTGGAGCGCCTGGAGAAGCGGGTCACCCAGCACGGCAAGACCCGCGGCCGCGGCGAGAAGGCCATCGTCAAGGCCATCGTCATCAAGGGCCGTGAGCGCAACGAGTCCGAGCGCAAGTTCATCAACAGCCTGACCAAGGCGGGCCTCGTGGCCCAGGCCGACGGGCTCGTGGTGGCCGGTGAGAACACGACCGTCGTCGAGTCCGAGGACGGCACCACGACCACCACGGCCGCCGCTCCCAAGCGTCAGCAGCCGAAGCGCCAGTCCAAGGCACAGCGTCAGTCGGGCGGGGCCTCCTCCGGCAGCGCGCCGGCGGACGACGCGGAGCCGAAGACCTCGCTCAGCAAGTCCGACGAGCCGCAGGACGCCAAGCCCGCCACCGCGGCCAAGCCCTCCCCCGGGGGCGGCAACAAGCCCGGCACCGGCACCCGCAGCAAGGCCCAGTCCGGACAGCGCAAGGGCCCGCAGCGGCCCAAGTCCCCGTCCAAGAAGTAAGAAGGAGTCCATCCCGTGACGGAAGGCACCACCTCCGCCGCCGCTGAGGGCGACACCCTGACCCGCCTGGAGCAGGAGGGCGAGATCGCGGCGGACTACCTCGAGGGTCTGCTCGACATCGCCGATCTCGACGGCGACATCGACATGGACGTCGAGGCCGACCGCGCCGCTGTCTCGATCATCAGCGACTCCGGCGGCCGAGACCTGCAGAAGCTGGTCGGCCGCGACGGCGAGGTGCTGGAGGCGCTCCAGGAGCTCACGCGTCTGGCCGTGCACCGGGAGACCGGGGACCGCAGCCGGCTGATGCTGGACATCGCGGGATTCCGGGCCAAGAAGCGCGAGGAGCTCTCCGAGCTGGGTGCCAAGGCCGCGGCCGAGGTCAAGAGCTCCGGTGAGCCGGTGAAGATGGACCCGATGACGCCCTTCGAGCGCAAGGTCGTGCACGACGCGGTCAAGGCCGCCGGGCTGCGCAGTGAGTCCGAGGGCGAGGAGCCGCAGCGCTTCGTCGTCGTGCTCCCTGCCTGATCGGTACGTACGTTCCTTCGGCCCCGTCTGTTGCGCAGACGGGGCCGAATTTTGTCAGCCTGATAGTCCTGGTGATCAGCGCTCAGTGCGCTCAAGCGGTACGGAAGGACGGTCCCCCGTGACGGAGGCAGCGGAGCTTCCCCCCGCGCCCGAGCAGGCGCGCGAGGTATTCGGTGATCGCTTCGCGGATGCGGTCCGGTACGCGGAACTGCTGGCCGAGGCGGGGGTGCAGCGTGGGCTGATCGGCCCGCGGGAAGTGCCCCGGCTGTGGGAGCGGCACCTGCTGAACTGCGCGGTGCTCTCCGAGGTCGTGCCCGAGGGCGTGACCGTGTGCGACGTCGGTTCCGGTGCGGGGCTGCCCGGCATTCCCCTGGCGCTCGTCAGGGAGGACCTCAAGATCACACTGCTTGAGCCCCTGCTGCGGCGGACCAACTTCCTCACCGAGGTCGTGGAACTGCTCGGTCTCGACCATGTGACCGTCGTCCGCGGGCGTGCGGAGGAGGTCATGGGCAAGCTGCAGCCGGTTCACGTGGTGACGGCGAGGGCGGTCGCTCCGCTCGACCGGCTGGCTACCTGGGGCATTCCGCTGCTACGCCCGTACGGCGAGATGCTGGCCCTCAAGGGCGACACCGCCGAGGAGGAGCTGAAGGCCTCAGCCACGGCGCTGAGCAAGCTCGGTGCCGTGGAGACGTCCATCCTCCAGGTCGGTGAGGGCGTCGTGGATCCCCTGTCCACCGTGGTGCGGGTGGAGGTGGGCGAGAGCCCCGGCGGTGTGCGCTTCGCCGCGAAGCGGGCCAAGGCCGCCAGGACGGGCCGGACGCGCCGCCGGCGCTGATCCGGTCGATGTGAGCCTTGCACTCCCGGTTCCTACGTGAAGGGGCCGGGAGTTTCGGTGTTCGGATCCAGGAGTTGTTTCTCACTCCCCGTGGACCGATCCCGATGATGCGACCTATTGCGCAAAAGCTTCCAAACCTGCGCATATCGGAGTGTCGCGCCGCGATGATCCAAGCGGCTCGGCATCGTGTTTCACGTGAAACGTCGCTCACTGTTGCACGGCATCATCAGTCGCGGCCGAGCTGCGGCCGAACCCCGCGATCGGAGACCTCTCGGGTCGCTCGGAGGGGGTTCGGAGTTGTCCACAGAGGTGGATTTCTCCACAGAACAACGGGCCTCGCTGGTTCGCGACCCCAATCGCATGGGAGGCTCTGTTCATTGCGAGCCTGAAGTCGAGGAGAGTGAATCCTTGCGGTCCGACGCCAACATCGCGGGACCGATGACCGATCCGGTCCCCGGTCCCCGTACCGAATCGATGGGGGAGGATGTTTCACGTGAAACACCACCCCCGATGGACGACACTCCCATCGGTCGTGCTGCCCAACTGGCTGTGGAGGCGCTAGGTCGCGCCGGCGAGGGTCTGCCACGGCCCGAGCAGACCCGAGTCATCGTGGTCGCCAACCAGAAGGGTGGGGTGGGCAAGACCACGACCACGGTCAACCTTGCAGCCTCGCTGGCGCTGCACGGCGGCCGGGTCCTGGTGATCGACCTCGACCCTCAGGGCAATGCCTCTACGGCGCTGGGTATCGACCACCACGCCGAGGTTCCATCGATCTATGACGTGCTGATCGACAGCAAGCCGCTCTCCGAGGTCGTTCAGCCGGTCCCGGATGTCGAAGGTCTCTTCTGCGCCCCGGCCACCATCGATCTCGCCGGTGCGGAGATCGAACTGGTGTCGCTGGTGGCCCGTGAGAGCCGGCTGGAACGAGCGATCCTGGCGTACGAGCAGCCGCTGGACTACATCCTCATCGACTGCCCGCCGTCGCTCGGTCTGCTGACGGTCAACGCCTTGGTCGCCGGTGCGGAAGTCCTCATCCCCATCCAGTGCGAGTACTACGCACTCGAAGGCCTGGGGCAGCTCCTGCGCAACGTCGACCTGGTGCGCGGGCACCTGAACCCCGACCTGCACGTCTCGACGATTCTGCTCACCATGTACGACGGCAGGACCCGCCTCGCGTCCCAGGTCGCGGAGGAGGTGCGCAGCCACTTCGGCAAGGAGGTGCTGCGGACGAGCATTCCGCGCTCGGTCCGTATTTCGGAGGCCCCGAGTTACGGTCAGACGGTTCTGACCTACGATCCGGGTTCGAGCGGTGCTCTCTCGTATCTTGAGGCCGCGCGCGAGATCGCCCTGCGAGGAGTCGGAGTGGCGTACGACGCGCAACATGCCCAGCTGGGCGGACAGAACGATCAGAACATGGTGGAGGGGATCCAGTGAGCGACCGACGACGGGGTCTGGGGCGGGGCCTGGGCGCGCTGATCCCTGCGGCTCCGACCGGTGAGCGGCCGGGCGTTTCGGCGAGTGGGGCACCCTCCTCGCCGGCCACCGGCCCGGTACTCACCACGGAGCGCGGGGTGGCGGCGGCGAAGGTGACCACGCTGCCCTCTGTTTCACATGAAACGGAGGACGCGGCGTCGATCGCGGCGCTGGAGGCGTTTCAGGCTCCCGTCGGGGCCCACTTCGCCGAGCTGCCTCTCGACGCCATCACGCCGAATCCTCGCCAGCCGCGTGAGATCTTCGACGAGGACGCGCTGGCCGAGCTCGTCACCTCCATCAAGGAGGTCGGACTCCTCCAGCCGGTCGTCGTACGCCAGGTGGGCTCCGGGCGCTACGAGCTCATCATGGGAGAGCGCCGCTTCCGGGCCTGCCGTGAGGCGGGGCTCGAGGCCATTCCCGCCATCGTGCGGGCCACGGAGGACGAGAAGCTTCTCCTGGACGCCCTCCTGGAGAACCTCCACCGGGCTCAGCTGAACCCGCTGGAGGAGGCGGCGGCCTACGACCAGCTCCTCAAGGACTTCAACTGCACGCATGACCAGCTGGCGGACCGGATCGGACGGTCACGTCCCCAGGTCTCCAACACCCTGCGGCTGCTGAAGCTCTCCCCGTCGGTTCAGCGCCGTGTGGCTGCCGGAGTTCTCTCGGCCGGCCATGCCCGGGCACTCCTCGCGGTCGACGACTCGGAGGAGCAGGACCGCCTGGCTCACCGGATCGTCGCCGAGGGCCTTTCGGTGCGAGCCGTGGAAGAGATCGTGACCCTCATGGGGTCGCGTCCGCAGAGGGCTCAGCGCGCCAAGGGTCCGCGGGCCGGCAGCCGGGTCTCTCCGGCGCTGAGTGATCTGGCGACGCGTCTCTCCGATCGCTTCGAGACCCGGGTGAAGGTCGACCTGGGGCAGAAGAAGGGCAAGATCACTGTCGAGTTCGCTTCGATGGAAGACCTTGAGCGCATCCTCGGCTCCCTCGCTCCGGGAGAAGGACCGGTCCTTCAGAAGAGCCTTCTGGACGACGACTCGGACGACGCGGAAGCCTGATCCGGCTTCCTGGTGCACCGATGTCCGATCGGGTTCACCGTGAGAGCGGGCCGTGTCCGGCGTGTGCCGGATTACGGCCCGCTCTTTGCTTTCTGGCGGTATCGATGTAATCCCTTCGTGGATACGATGCGATGGGTATGGCGCATCCACCTGGCAGCACCTTCATCGGGGAGGCGGGGGTATGCAGACCGTGAGCCGTACCGGACTGGTGACCGTGGGTCTGGGTCTGGGAGCGGTCGGCGGTTTCGTCGGCAGCCTGCTCAGAGAGCGGAGCCATCTGACAGCCGCCCGTGACGCCGCGGGCGAAGGAAGCGAGGAACAGCCTTCATGGGGCGTCGGCTCGTACCGCTCACGCTGGACAACCTTCCGGACCTTCCCAACCGCTGTCGTACGTGCGTCTTCTGGGAACTGGATCCAGTCAGCGGTGAAGCCGCGGTAGGTGCGGGCACGAGTGCCGTGGAGAAGGAGGCGTGGATCTCCTCGGTGCTGCTGGACTGGGGATCCTGCGGCCGGGTCGCGTACGTGGACGAGGTGCCGGTGGGCTATGTGCTCTACGCGCCGCCGGCCTACGTCCCCCGCTCCACGGCGTTCCCCACGAGCCCTGTGGCACCGGACGCGGTTCAGCTCATGACCTCGTTCATCATGCCGGGCTATCAGGGACAGGGACTGGGCCGGGTACTGGTCCAGACGGTGGCCAAGGATCTGCTTCGTCGGGGATTCAAGGCGATCGAGGCTTTCGGGGACGCCCGGTGGAAGGAGCCCGCCTGTGTCCTCCCCGCCGACCATCTTGTCGCGGTGGGCTTCAAGACCGTGCGCTCCCACGCCAGGTATCCCCGCTTGCGGCTGGAACTGCGGACGACGCTCTCCTGGAAGGAAGACGTGGAGCTGGCCCTGGACCGGCTCCTGGGAGCCGTGCAGAAGGAGCCCGCGCTTCGTCCTCTGTGACGCTCACAAAAAGAATGGGCCAGCCCGAGCGGGCTGGCCCATTCTCTGTTTCACGTGAAACAGACGCCGCGTGTGCGGCCGCCGACGACTACTCGGCGATGAAGTCCTCAAGGTCGCGCACGATCGCGGCCTTGGGCTTCGCGCCGACGATCGTCTTGGCGACCTCGCCACCCTGGTAGACGTTCAGGGTCGGGATCGACATGACGCCGTACTTGGCGGCCGTCGCCGGGTTCTCGTCGATGTTGAGCTTGACGATCTCGATCTTGTCGCCGTGCTCGGCGGCGATGGCCTCGAGCGAGGGGGCGATCTGACGGCACGGACCGCACCAGGCGGCCCAGAAGTCCACCAGGACGGGCTTGTCGTTCTTGAGGACGTCCTGCTCGAAGGAGTCGTCGGTCACGTTCTTGAGGGTGCCGGCCACGGCGGGCTCCTTAACTTGTTTGTGCGGTGGGGAGGAGGGAGGTGATCAGACGGTTGCGGCCGCGGTCTCGCTGTCCGCGAGGGCGGCGAGGTAGCGCTCGGCGTCGAGGGCGGCGGAGCAGCCGGTACCGGCCGCGGTGATCGCCTGGCGGTACGTGTGGTCGACGACGTCGCCGGCGCCGAAGACACCCGTCAGGTTGGTGCGGGTCGAAGGCGCGGCGACCTTCAGGTAACCCTCGCCGTCCAGGTCGAGCTGGCCCTTGAAGAGCTCGGTGCGCGGGTCGTGACCGATCGCGATGAACAGCCCGGTCACCGGCAGCTCGGAGGTCTCACCGGTCTTCAGGTTGCGCAGCGTCAGACCGGCCAGCTTCGGGTCGCCCTTGATCTCGGCGACCTCGCTGTCCCAGACGAACTTGATCTTCGGGTCCGCGAAGGCACGCTCCTGCATCGCCTTGGAGGCGCGAAGGCTGTCCCGGCGGTGCACGATGGTGACGGACTTGGCGAAGCGCGAGAGGAAGGTTGCCTCCTCCATCGCGGTGTCGCCACCACCGATGACGGCGATGTCGTGGTCCTTGAAGAAGAACCCGTCACAGGTAGCGCACCAGGAGACGCCACGCCCGGAGAGCGTGTCCTCGTTCGGGAGGCCGAGCTTTCGGTGCTGCGAGCCCGTCGTGACGATGACGGCCTTGGCGCGGTGCACCGTGCCGGCGGTGTCCGTGACGGTCTTGATCTCGCCCGTGAGGTCGACGGCGACGACATCGTCCGGGATCAGCTCCGCACCGAAGCGCTCGGCCTGGGCGCGCATGTTGTCCATGAGCTCCGGGCCCATGACGCCGTCCTGGAAGCCGGGGAAGTTCTCGACCTCGGTGGTGTTCATCAGCGCGCCGCCCGCGGTGACGGCGCCTTCGAAGACCAGCGGCTTCAGCGACGCGCGCGCGGTGTAGAGCGCCGCCGTGTAGCCGGCGGGCCCAGACCCGATGATGATCACGTTACGGACGTCGCTCACGGCTTGATTCCTCGTCTCTGGAGACTGCTGCGTTCCGGTGGGAGCATCTCTCAGTACTCTCACCCCACCCAACGGATCCTAAGGGGCTTCAATTCCCGCTGTGTCAGGGCACACGGAGACCGTTCAGGAACGCGGGTACGAGCGAGTCAGCAGCAGCTTGCCGGGAGGCGGAGAGGACTGCTTCTGCTTGGCGCAGGAGGCGTCGACGAGGTAGGCCGTGACCTTGGCCTTGTCGGAGGAGTCCGACACCACGAGGAGATAGACGCTCTTCCCCTGGAACGAGCCCTCCTTGGCGGCGAGGAGTACCCCGGGATCTCCGGTCCCCTGCTCCACGCACGGGGGAACCGCGGGGACGGGGGTGATCAGGGTCTGCACTCCGCCGGAGTCGGTTCCGGTGTCCTGTGACTGGGCACCCCAGGGTTTGGCGCTGGCGGGGCCGTCGCTCGGCTTCTTGTCCTTCGTCAGGAGACCCGAGACCTCGCCCTTCAGCGTCTGCTCCGAGAAGGTCGTCCGTGATCCCGACTCTTGCCGGGTCGCTGTCTGGTGGGCAGTGCCGGAGCTGTCGCCGCCCAGGGACTGCACGAGGATCGCGCCGAGCCCCAGAGCCGCCGCGGCGAACGCGGTGGTGAGGAGGATCGTCCTGCGGCGGCCACGACGGGCCCGATGAGGGCGACCCGGGCCGGTGGCTCCCCGAGGATGTCCTGAAGGACTGGCGACGGTCGCGGTCGACGTTTCACGTGAAACATGAGGGCGCTCGGCGTGGGCGAGGGCGTCGGCCGGTTCGTCGGGGGCTGTGGAGCTCAGCAGAGCTTCCGCGGCCAGGGCGGCGTCGATGCGTTCGGCGACGTCGTCCGGCATGCGCGGGGGACCCGGCAGGGTGCCGAGAAGGCCCCGGATCTCCTCCAGGGAGTCGTAGACGTCGGCGCAGAGCGCGCACCCGTCGAGGTGCTGCCGTACGTCCTCGGTGCGGGAAGGTGAGAGCAGACCTTCGGTGAGGTCGGAGATCTCCGCGACGTCCGGGTGCCCGGCCTTGTCCGTCGTGGACGTCATGCCCGACCACCTCCGCCCTTCACAGCCGCTGAATCGCTTGGACCTGCGTCGCGGGGGCCCGCCGCACGAGGTCCCGCTGCGGGTGGGACGGATGTCCCCTGCGTCCGGTTCCGTCCGCCGCCCGACTTCTTCGTCTCCTCGTCACCCGGGTTGTCCGCGCGGAGGTGGGTGAGCAGAGGAAGGAGTCTGGCTCTGCCGCGTGCGCAGCGGCTCTTCACCGTGCCGGTCGGCACATCGAGGATGCGGGCCGCCTCCGCCACGGGGTAGCCCTGCATGTCCACCAGGACGAGGGCGGCGCGCTGGTCTGCGGGAAGCGTGCCCAGGGCGCCTATGAGCTCGCGGTGGAGGTCGTTGCGCTCGGCCGGGGCGGCGGCGGACTCGTGCGGTTCGAGGAGCTGCTCCAGGCGCTGGGTGTCGTCCACGGGGGACGTCTTCCTGGAGGCCGCCTTGCGGGCCCGGTCCAGGCAGGCGTTCACCGTGATGCGGTGCAGCCAGGTCGTGACGGCCGACTGGCCCCGGAAGGTGTGGGCGGCCCGGTAGGCCGAGACGAGCGCGTCCTGGACCGCGTCAGCGGCCTCCTCGCGGTCTCCCAGCGTTCGCAGGGCCACCGCCCACAGCCGGTCCCGATGACGCCGTACAAGCTCACCGAAGGCGTCTGGATCACCTTCGACATGGCGGGCCAGGAGGTCCTGATCGCTTGCTTCGCCGTGTGTGGCTTCATCGGCCATCGGACCCCCTCCCCTCCGTCGATGGACGTCAGCCGGTGAACTTCACGTCCGTGATCGCCTGCTTCCAGCCGGCGCCGCTGTAGCCGTCGCTGGGAGCATTCGGCACGTCGGTGATCCAAAGCAGCACGTACTGCGTCTTCACCGACTTGGACGCCTTCACGTCCAGGGTGGTGCCGGTCGTGGTGGAGGAACCGATCTCCTTCATGCCGTCGACCGACGTCGAGGGAGACAGTGCGTCGGCGGCGTACAGGTGGATCGTGGTGTGGTCTCCGGTGTACCGGAGCCCTATCGAGGCGTTCTTCACCGCCTGGGCCGAGCCCAGGTCGTAGACGATGCCCACACCGGGCTTGTACGGCGCCAGCTTGGGCCCTGCGAGGTACTTCTTCGTGCGCCAGAACGTGGTGCTGTTGCCGTCGAAGGTCTTGTCCACGTCGTCGGCCGCCTGGGCGGAGCCGTCGACCAGGTACTCCTGAGCCTGTTTGATGGCGATCGGCTTGGTCGGGGCGGTCTTGTTGCCGCCCTTCTCGTTGCCGTCCGTCGTCTGGGTCTGCTTGGTGTCCTCGGGCTTGTCGTGGTCCATCAGCGCGTCCGCGAGCTGCCAGCTGCCCAGGCCCAGGGCGGCGATGAGGAGAGCCGACACGGCCCACTTCAGGGCTGTGCCGGTACGGCTCTGCAGCGGGGGCGGCGGAGTCGGCAGGGTCTGGGTGGCGCCCGGACGCGGCGACTGCCGGCCGTACGTGCCCTGCTGGTACGTCGTGCGCTGGTACTCGGGCGGCGCGGTGAACGCCGGCTCCGGCGGACGGATGCGGGGCATCTCGCCGATCGCCTTCACGAGCTCCTCCAGCGTGGTGCACGGGGACTCGTGGCGGGAGGCGGTCGCTCCGTCGTTGGCGAGCGCGCGCATGGCGAGCTCCGACAGGCCCCGGTGGACACCGGCGCGCACCTGGTCGGGTGCGATGAGGCCGACGCCCTTGGGCAGCCCTGACAGGCCGTAGGCGTCGCTCTCGTACGGCCAGCGCTGGGTGAGGGCGGCGTAGAGGAGTGCGCCGATCGCCTCCGTGTCGGTGCGCTGCGGGGTGTCCGAACTGATGCCGCGCAGCGCCGCGTTCACGGCGAGGCCGCGGATGCGCCACTGGCCGGTGGACGTGCGCAGCACCGCACCGGGGGTCAGCTTGAGATGGGCGAGGCCCTCGCGGTGCGCGGCGGCCATGGCCCCCGAGACCTGACTGACCATCTGGTAGGCCTCGTGCACCTCGAGGGGGCCCGAGGCGAGGAGGGCGGTGAGCTCCGTGGCGTCCGGAAGCCACTCGTGCACCACGTAGACGAGGTCGTTCTCCTCGACCGCGTCCAGGACCTGGACGAACCGGGGGTCGCCCAGCAGGGCGGAGGACCGGGCCGCCGCCAGCACCGAGCGGGCTCGCGGGTGATCGGCGGGCAGCAGGTGCACTCCGACGGCGCGGCGGAGCTTCTCGTCCATCGCGCGCCAACTGCTGAAACCGTCCAGTCGGGTGACGCACTCTTCGAGGCGGTAGCGCCTGGCGAGTTTGTGACCACTGTGCAGTTCGGGCGGTGAGGTTTTTCCGGGACCCTCGGTCCCGCCGCTCCCCTGTGCCTCTTCGCTGTCCGTTTCCCGCTCCCGGTTGAGGGCCACCCCGTCGGACGTGGTTTGGTCCGCCTTGGCGGTCAGCGGCTCGTCACCGCTGTTGTCTGCCACGTCGACGGCAGCTGTGCTCCGTTCCGCCACCGTCGTCCCTGCCTCCCCATCCATTGCGCGCTGTCCGACGCAGAAACCAATTGTGCCCACAGTCCGGCGCTATGCACGACACACGGCGACGGACGATGGTTGTGCGCGTACCCCCGCTTCAGCGCCCCAGGCGCCCGCGGACCATCCCGACCATTGAGTTGAGTTCTTCGATGCGCATCTTGCGCGCCGCGACGTAGAAGACACCGAGCAGGGCGATCGATCCGAGGACGAGCGCCGCGATCGAGCCGATCACGCCGTACCCGAGGACTCGGGTGATCGCGAAGCCTACGGCCCCGCCCACCACGGCGCCAGGGACGGAGGCCAGGCACAGACGGGCGTACGTGCGCAGCACGCGGTCTCCGTCCAGGTCGCCGCCGAGCCGCTTGCGCAGCCGCTTCCAGGCCACTCCGACGCCGACGGCGTACGCCAGTCCGTAGGCGCCGGCCATGCCGACGACCGCCCACTGCGCGGGCAGGATCACGTAACAGACGGCCGAGGCGGCGGCGTTGACGCCGGCCACGATGACCGTGTTGTAGAAGGGGGTGCGGGTGTCTTCGTAGGCGTAGAAGCCGCGCAGGACCACGTACTGCACCGAGAACGGGATCAGGCCGAGCGCGAAGGCCATGAGGACGTAGCCCTGGGACTGGGCGGCGGCGATGCCGCTGGAGCCGAAGAGCAGGGTGCACATGGGGATGCCCAGGGCGACGAACATGAAGGCCACCGGGACGATCGCGACGGCCGAGGTCCGCAGACCCTGCGAGATGTCGTCCCGGACGGCTCCCGGGTCTCCGTCGTGGGCCGCTCGCGAGATCCGCGGGAGCATGGCCGCCATGACGGAGACCGTGATGATCGCCTGCGGCATGCCCCAGATCAGCTGGGCGTTGGCGTAGGCCAGGATGCCCGCTCCGTCCTTGTCCGAGGCCTTGCCCGCGGCCGTGGCCAGCTGGGTGACGACGAGGACGCCGGCCTGGTTGGCGAGGACGAAGAGCACGGTCCACTTGGCGAGCCTGATGGCCTTGCCGAGGCCGTGGCCCCGCCAGTCGAAGCGCGGACGGAACCGGAAGCCGGCCTCGCGCAGGTACGGAATCATCGCCGTGGCCTGGACGACCAGGCCGAGCAGGGTGCCGATGCCCAGCAGGCGGACGCCGTCCGGCGGAATGTTGGTCACGTCCATGCCGGAGTGACGGGCGGTGCCGTAGACCCACAGGAACATGCCGAAGGTGAAGATCATGACGATGTTGTTCAGGACCGGGGTCCACATCATCGCGCCGAACTTCCCGCGGGCGTTGAGGATCTGGCCCATCACCACGTGGACGCCCATGAAGAAGATCGTGGGCAGGCAGTACCGGGCGAAGGTGACGGCCACGTTGTTGGACGCCGGGTCGCTCGCGATGGAGTTCGACATCAGCTGGATCAGCAGGGGCGCGATGAAGACCGCGGCCGTGACGATCACACCGAGGGCGACCATGACGAGCGTCAGCAGGCGGTTGGCGTACGCCTCGCCCCCGTCGTCGTCCTCCTTCATCGACCGCACGAGCTGGGGCACGAAGACCGAGTTGAGGCCGCCGCCGACGGTGAGGATGTAGATCATCGTCGGCAGGGTGTACGCGACGGTCCAGGCGTCACCGAGGGTCGCCGCTCCCAGCGCCGCGGTGATGATCATCGTCCGTACGAAGCCGGTGAGGCGGGACACCAGGGTGCCCGCCGCCATCACGGCGCTCGACTTCAGCAAACCGGAGGCACGGCCGCCGGACTTCGCCGGAGCGGCCGCGGGAGGCTGAGCGGCGGCCGGAGCCGGCTCGGGAGCGGGTGCCGGGACCGCGGGGGAAGCGGAGGGCGCGTAGCCGTGGCGGACGCCGCCCTGCTGCTGGTCGCGGAAGAGATGAGCGAAGGCGTCGGGCTCATGCTGGTCCTCGCCGGCCTGGGTGACCAGATCGTCCACGCCCACGTACTGGGTGGTGCGGGCGTCGTCGCCGTACGGCAGGTGACGCGTCGGCCCGGCCGGCTCGGGAGGCGGCGTCTGGGCCCACAGCCGCGGGTCGGGCGCGTACTGCGACGCGGGCGGCTGGGCGTAGAGGGACTGCTGGGGCGCGTACGTCCCGGGCGGCGGCGGAGGGTGCGCGGCACGGTCGTAGAGCGCCTCCGCGACCGGGTCCTGGGCCGAGAGGTCCTGAGCCCGGTACGGATCCTGGTCGTAGGCGTCCTGGAGGTACATGTCCGCGGGCGAGCCCTGCGGCATGTGAGCGTTCTCCGGCGAGCCCTCGGGGTGGCCGGAGCGGCCCGCGGCCTGGTCCGGGTAGTCCTCGGGGTAGCCCGAGGATCCCGCGCCCTGGCCGCGGTCACCGTCGTACGGCGCGTTCATGGTTACCCCACCTCATCGTCCCCGGGCCCACCGGCCACGACATCGCTCAACGGTCCACTCTCTCACCCGTGCCGGACGGGTCGGCGCTTTCCGGTGCGGTGTCCGGTGTCGGGTCACTCGGCTGCTCCGGGGCGTCTGCCCCGGACTCCGAGGCGGAAGCCCGTTCGGGACCGGCATCGGAATCCTCGGTGGAGTCAGTGTCCACGGTGGCGTCGGCGTCCTCGCTGTCGCCCCCCGCCTCGGGACCGTCCTGCGCGTCCTCCGCCGCCTGCCGGGCCGCGGCGCGCTTGCGCTGCGTGTACATCCGGAAACCGGCGAGAACGAGGAGCAGGACGCCGCCGCCGATGACGAGCATCACGGTGGAGGTGATCTCGGTGACCTTCACCTCGAAGGCGACCGGGTCGCCGTACGGCTGGCCGTCCTCCGTGTAGAGCTGGGCGACGACCTGAACCGGACCGTTGGCCTTGGTGGACGTCGTGAACTTGACCGACTGGCTGTGCTCGCCCGCGACCTGGATCGGCTGCTCGTCGTACGGGCCGTCACCGATCTTCAGGCGGGTGGGCTGCTGCGAGGTGAGCCGCAGCATCAGATGGCCCACGCCCTGCACGAGGTTGTTCTGCACCGTCACGGGGATCGTGGCGCTGCGCCCGGACAGCTTCGCGTCCGACTTCTGGATGAGATGCACCAGGCCCATGAGCCCGTCGAGATAGGTCTCCACGCCCTGCCGGAAGTCCGCCGCCTCCGCCGTGCGGCCGCGCCAGGACGAGGACATGCCGCGCTCTATGGCCCGTCCGAACGGCGTGACCACACGGGACTCGTCGGTCAGGATCACCCGGAACTTGTCGAGCTTGGCCTGGGTCGCCTGGATCCGCTCGAACGCCGAGCGCGGCAGTTCCCGGTGGCGCAGCGCCGACGGGTACGAGGACGCGGAGGGAACCCTCGTGGTGGCGCCGGGGTCCGGCTTGGCCTTGGCGGCCTCGGTCAGTCCCTGGGACTGCGACCAGTTCCCCTGCTGGAGCGTCCGCACCGCCTCGGCCATGGACTGCGCCTGGCTCGCCGTGGGCATGCGCTGCGGAGCCACGACGATGCTGCGTTCCTTCTTCGGCTCCTGAAGGTTGATCATCAGGCTCTGCGCGAGGAACTTCTGGACGGCGAGGGTCGAGGCGTCCGCCTTCATCATGTCGCCCTGGAACGCGGTCGACATCCGCTCGTCCGCGACCACAGCCGTGGTGCCGCCGCCGATGGGGCGGGCTGCGCTGGGCGTGTAGGACAGGCCGCCCGTCTCACGGAGGCTGTCGCTGCGGGCGATCACCTTGTCCGCGCCGGCGGAGGTGGCCACCTTGATGATCGAGGGGTCCACCGCACCGTCCGCGGGCCAGGCGAACTCCGTGCTCGGCTTCACGTGGACGATCGTCTCCACCGTGTCGGCCGCCACATCGGTGGCGTCCTTGAGGTGGCTCAGGGAACCGGTGACGTCCTTGCCGTGGTGGGCCAGGGACGCGAGATCGGGGTCGGCGAACGGAAGGGCCACGAGGCTCTGGCCCTGGACCGTCTTCTCCAGCTTGTCGAGCCAGGCATTGGCCACCGCCTGGTTCTTCCCGGCGACGGTGGTGCCGTTCTTCTGCTGGATCCGGTAGCCGCCCCGCATCGCGTCCACGGAGGCCAGCAGGTCCGGGTCGAGGACCCAGGTGACGTCGAGCTGGCTGCCCAGCGACAGGAGCTGGTCCAGGCGCCCGCCCGGGGAGATCTCCTTGGCCAGGTCGTCGTTCTTGAAGACGGGCGTCTGCTGGGCGTCCGACCCCGTCTCCGCCGTGAGGTGGACCGTGGAGATGAGCGGCCAGAGGTACGTCGTCTTCGTCTTCGTGTCCGCCGCGTCGGGCTGCCAGGGCAGGAACGTCCGCTCGATGCCGAGGACCTGGTCCCACGGCTGCGCGGTGGTCCGGCCCGTGAGCGACACACCGAGCTGGTAGACCCCGTCGTCGCCGAGGTCGAGGTCCTTGACCGGGACCGAGATGGAGAAGTGCTGCGAGCTGCCGGCGGCGAGCTTGGTGACCTTCGCGACGTACTTGCCGCCGAGTTCCAGCGTGTCGACGCCCGGCTGGAAGCTGGTGCGCTTCGCGACCGTGTCGATGGCGGTGCGGGTGTTCAGGGACGGCCCCACCCGGATGCCCACGTGGGCGTCGGTGACCGTCTGCTTGCCGGTGTTGGTGACCGAGCCCGAGACCGTGACCGTGTCGCCGTCGGTGGGGGCACTGGGAGTCAGCGAGTCGAGACTGACGTCCACGGGGCCGGACGACCCCGCGGCGGTGGCCGCGGACCCGGCCGCGGTGGACACGGAGGCCTTCTCGGCGGCCTGTGAGGGCGTACTGAGGGGCAGCTGGAGCAGCCCGGCCAGCAGCGGCGCCCCGGCCAGCAGTGCACCGCTGCGCCGGAGCCACCGGCGGGCAGGTGAGGGACTCGTCCCTTGGAAGTCTGCCGCCTCGGCCACGCGCTCGCCCGTCCCTCGTCGTCGTCAGTGGTCGTCGGAATGTGCGTCCACGCATGGTAACGAGGTGCGCTGAGAGTAAGTGCCGCGGAGTGGTCCACAAGATCAGGGATCAACGCGGACTGTCCTGTATGTGCGCCCATTCTGCCCGGGAAAAGATTGTGGGGCGCGGGTGTGGGATTTATCCAGGCGCTCCCCGCCGCCTCGGCCACGTACCCTTTTCTGTTGTGCCGAACGCCAACGAAGACAATTCCAGTGCCCTGAGCCAGGTGCAGCGCCGCGCGGTGAGTGAACTGCTGCGGGTGTCTCCTGTCGCCGACGAGCTCGCCCGCCGTTTCCAGGAGGCAGGGTTCTCGCTCGCCCTGGTCGGCGGCTCGGTCCGGGACGCGCTCCTCGGCCGGCTCGGCAATGACCTGGACTTCACGACGGACGCCCGGCCCGAGGACGTACTGAAGATCGTCCGGCCCTGGGCGGACGCGCTGTGGGAGGTCGGGATCGCCTTCGGCACGGTCGGTGCGCAGAAGGAAGCCCGCGTGGGCGATGTGGATCAGTCGTTCCAGATCGAGATCACGACGTACCGCTCCGAGGCGTACGACCGGACCTCGCGCAAGCCCGAGGTCTCCTACGGCGACTCCATCGGGGAAGACCTCGTGCGTCGCGACTTCACGGTGAACGCGATGGCCGTCGCGCTGCCGGAGAAGGAGTTCATCGACCCCTACGGCGGTCTGGAGGACCTCGCGGCCCGCGTTCTGCGTACCCCGGGCACTCCGGAGGCGTCCTTCTCCGACGACCCGCTGCGGATGATGCGTGCCGCACGGTTCGCCGCGCAGCTCGACTTCGAGGTGGCACCCGAGGTCGTCGCCGCCATGACGGACATGGCCGGGCGCATCGAGATCGTCTCCGCGGAGCGGGTGCGGGACGAGCTGAACAAGCTCATCCTGTCCGCCCATCCGCGCAAGGGGCTGACGCTGCTCGTGGACACGGGGCTCGGCGAGCACGTGCTCCCCGAGCTTCCCGCCCTGCGCCTGGAGCGGGACGAGCACCACCGGCACAAGGACGTCTACGAACACACGCTGATCGTTCTGGAACAGGCGATGGCGCTGGAGGAGAACGGGCCCGATCTGACACTCAGGCTCGCCGCACTGCTCCACGACATCGGCAAGCCGCGGACGCGTCGCTTCGAGCAGGACGGACGGGTTTCGTTCCACCACCACGAGATGGTGGGCGCCAAGATGACCAAGAAGCGGATGACGGCGCTCAAATACTCGAACGACCTCGTCAAGGACGTCTCACGTCTGGTCGAACTGCATCTGCGCTTCCACGGCTACGGCACCGGGGAGTGGACGGACTCCGCCGTCCGCCGCTATGTACGTGACGCGGGCCCGCTCCTCGACCGTCTCCACAAGCTGACCCGTTCCGACTGCACCACCCGGAACAAGCGCAAGGCGACCGCTCTCTCCCGTGCCTACGACGGGCTGGAGGAGCGCATCGCCCAGCTCAAGGAACAGGAAGAGCTCGACTCGATCCGTCCCGACCTCGACGGCAACGAGATCATGGGAATCCTGGGCATCGGCCCCGGCCCCGCGATCGGTCAGGCCTACAAGTTCCTGCTGGAGCTGCGCCTGGAGAACGGACCGATGGAGCATGACGCCGCGGTGACGGCGCTCAAGGAGTGGTGGGCCGAGCAGGGCTGAGGGGTGGGCGGCCCGTCATGTTTCACGTGAAACATTGCCGTCGGGCCACGCGAAGGGGCAGTGTTTCACGTGAAACACCGCCCCTTCGCGTCTGTACGGGTCTTACTTGGAGGCGAGCTCCTCCAGGCAGAGGGTGAAGTCGTTCTTGCCCGTCTCGGTGTACTCGGCGTACTTGGTGCGGTCGCAGCCGGAGTTGTCGGTCTTCTTCTCCGCGACCTTGTACTTGGCCTTGGCGTCGCCGCAGCCCACGACCTTCAGGCCCGGGTCCGTGGAGCTGTCCGGGTTGCTGATGCTCATGCAGTCGCCGACCTTGGCGGTGTCCGGGTCGTGCCGGCTCGCCAGGTAGCCGATGCCGGCGGCTATCACGGCAACAACCACGACCGCGCCGCGCAGGTACTGCTTGATGCTGCGCTTCGGGCGCTGCGGCGGGACCGGGGCGTAGCCGGCGGTCGGCTGCTGCGGGAATCCCTGCGGCGGCTGGCCCTGGGCGAACGGGTTGCCCCCCTGGGGTGGCTGGCCCTGCGCGTAAGGATTCTGACCCTGAGGCGGCGGCGGAGTTGTCATGGGGTCCCCCCTGGAACGTAGATGCGTGAGCCGAACGTAAGACTCACGTAAGCTATCGGGCCCCTGTGACATCACGGTCGTCAGAAGGGGGTCTGTGTCACTGATGTGACACTTGCCGACGTTCAAAGCGGGCCATAGCAACCGCAATTGATGCGTAGACCGCTGCCACGGTGAGGACGAGGGGAACCGACCGTCCGTCAGAAGGCAGCATCAGCGCGGCCACTGCTGCCGCCCCGACGAAGGCGATGTTGAACAGGACGTCGTAGACGGAGAAGATCCGGCCGCGGAATCCGTCGTCCACGGAGGACTGCACGATGGTGTCCGTGGCGATCTTCGCGCCCTGTGTGGTCACGCCCAGCATGAAGGCGGCTCCCAGCGTGGGGGCCGGGGCGAAGGGGAGGCAGAGCCCCGGAACCAGGACCGCGGCGGCGCCGGCGCAGCAGGCGATCCAGCGGCCCGGTCCCAGCCGTCCGGCCGCCCCGGGCGTCACCACGGCGGCGACGAAGAACCCGGCTCCCGAGACGCCCACGGCCAGTCCCAGGAGCGCGAGCCCGTCGTCCGAGCCGGACGCCCATGCGTAGCGGCAGAGCATCAGCACCATGACCGTCAGGGCGCCGTAGCAGAAGCGCATCAGGGTCATCGTCATCAGCGCCCAGGCCGCCTCCCGCCGCGGAAGCTCCGCGAGATGGCGTACACCGAGGACAAGACCCCGCGCGGTGCCGGCGAGGGCCGTGCCCACGTACGGGCGGACCCGCTCCTGGTCGGGCCCCAGGACCTCCGGGGCGATACGCAGCGAGGCGAGGGCCGCGCACAGATAGAGGACCGCCCCCACGAGGACCACCGCCGCGTCGGAGTCCGCGACGACCAGCCGTACGGAGAACGCGAGGCCCGCGCCCACGGTGGCGGCGAGCGTTCCGGCGGTCGGCGAGAGCGAGTTGGCCACCACCAGCCGCTCCCTGTCGACGACACGGGGCAGCGCGGCCGACAGCCCGGCCAGGACGAAGCGGTTGACGGCGGTGACACAGAGCGCGGAGGTGTAGAAGAGCCAGTCGGGCACCGGGCTCAGCATCAGGAGGGCCGTCACGGACGCGAGTGCCGCGCGCAGCAGGTTGCCGTACAGGAAGACCTGCCGCCGCCGCCATCGGTCCAGCAGGACGCCCGCGAAGGGACCGACGAGGGAGTACGGGAGGAGGAGCACCGCCATCGCGGAGGCGATCGAGGCCGCCGAGGTCTGCTTCTCCGGCGAGAAGACCACGTAGGTGGCCAGCGCGACCTGATAGACGCCGTCGGCGCCCTGGGACAGCAGCCGTACACCGAGCAGGCGTCTGAATCCCTGGAAGCGCAGGAGGACGCGCAGGTCACGCACGACGGCCATGGGTCACACCCTCACATACGAGGAGGGTCCCCGGGCAGTAAGCCCGGGGACCCTCCTCAGCAGCGAGCACGGAATCGTGCTTAGCGCTCGACCTCGCCCTTGATGAACTTCTCGACGTTGGCGAAGGCCTCGTCGTCGAAGTACTGGACCGGCGGGGACTTCATGAAGTAGCTCGACGCGGAGAGGATCGGGCCGCCGATACCGCGGTCCTTGGCGATCTTCGCGGCGCGCACGGCGTCGATGATGACACCGGCCGAGTTCGGGGAGTCCCAGACCTCGAGCTTGTACTCCAGGTTCAGCGGGACGTCGCCGAAGGCACGGCCCTCGAGGCGGACGTACGCCCACTTGCGGTCGTCGAGCCAGGCCACGTAGTCCGAGGGACCGATGTGGACGTTCTTCTCGCCCAGCTCACGGTCGGGGATCTGCGAGGTGACGGCCTGCGTCTTCGAGATCTTCTTGGACTCGAGGCGGTCGCGCTCCAGCATGTTCTTGAAGTCCATGTTGCCGCCGACGTTGAGCTGCATGGTGCGCTCAAGACGGACACCGCGGTCCTCGAACAGCTTCGCCATCACGCGGTGCGTGATGGTCGCGCCGACCTGCGACTTGATGTCGTCGCCGACGATCGGGACGCCCGCCTCGGTGAACTTGTCCGCCCACTCCTTGGTGCCGGCGATGAAGACCGGGAGGGCGTTGACGAAGGCGACCTTGGCGTCGATGGCGCACTGGGCGTAGAACTTCGCCGCGTCCTCGGAACCGACGGGCAGGTAGCAGACGAGGACGTCGACCTGCTTGTCCTTGAGGACCTGGACGACGTCGACCGGCGCCTCGGCGGACTCCTCGATGGTCATGCGGTAGTACTTACCGAGACCGTCCAGGGTGTGACCACGCTGGACCGTGACGCCCTTGTTCGGGACGTCGCAGATCTTGATGGTGTTGTTCTCGCTGGCACCGATGGCGTCGGAGAGGTCGAGGCCGACCTTCTTCGCGTCGACGTCGAACGCGGCGACGAAGTCGACGTCACCGACGTGGTAGTCGCCGAACTGGACGTGCATCAGGCCGGGCACCTTGGTCGCCGGGTCGGCGTCCTTGTAGTACTCGACGCCCTGAACCAGCGAGGCGGCGCAGTTGCCCACGCCGACGATGGCTACGCGAACCGAACCCATTCCGGTTGCTCCCTGTGTCTATCGGTGAAACCCCGAGCGGGGTCTCACGTGGCGGTGTCGTCGGACGGATCCGGCCGGGGGCTGTCCCGGTGCCGGGGCAGGCCGCCCGTCTCTCCAGATGTGTTGTCCTGCTGAGCGGAGCCTTCGAGGCCGGGGCGTTTGACGTCCCGGCCGGCCCGCTCACTCTCGATGAGCTCGTTCAGCCAGCGCACTTCGCGCTCCACGGACTCCATTCCGTGGCGCTGGAGCTCAAGCGTGTAGTCGTCGAGGCGCTCCCGGGTGCGCGCCAGCGAGGCGCGCATCTTCTCGAGGCGCTCCTCCAGACGGCTACGGCGACCTTCCAGTACGCGCATGCGTACATCGCGCGACGTCTGCCCGAAGAACGCGAAGCGAGCCGCGAAGTGCTCGTCCTCGTACGCGTCGGGACCCGTCTGCGCGAGAAGCTCCTCGAAGTGATCCTTACCTTCCGCCGTCAATCGGTAGACGATCTTGGCGCGGCGCCCCGCGAGTGTTGCCGACAGGGCGTCTTCAGGTGTGGATCCCTCTTCCTCGATCAACCAGCCGTTGGCGACCAGCGTCTTGAGGCAGGGGTAGAGCGTTCCGTAACTGAAGGCACGGAACACACCCAGTGACGTATTGAGTCGTTTGCGCAGCTCATAGCCGTGCATCGGAGACTCGCGGAGCAGGCCGAGTACGGCGAACTCGAGGATCCCGGCACGCCGGCTCATCGTCGCCTCCTCCCTGTCGCTGCCTCGTCCGCACGGTCTTTATGCCGTGCTGATGTATCGACTCGATACATCAGCACGATAGAACGACCTTGTGGGTGCGACAAGAGGGAGCAGAGTGAACGGCGTCACATCACCGATTCATACGAAGCAAGTTGCCTGATTTGGGGTGAACTTCGACGCTAGGTGGGTTTTGGCGGTGCGTACTCTGTGCGGGATGGACACCACCGGGAACCGAGTGACGTCTGAGAACGTCAACGTCTTTGGTGCAGTACGGGTGAATGCGCAATCGACCGCATCCGTACTTCGGGGGGACCGGAAACCAGCCGCCGTTTCCAGGCGCGCAAAGGTGCGCCTGCCCGAGGAGTAATCGTTCGATGAGCGAGCACCGTCGCAAACCGCCGCAGCCGCAGGGCGGCGGACGTGCCGCGGCCCGGCGCGGCCAGCCGCAGGCAGGCCCGTCCGCAGGCCGCCGCGATGCACCGCGAGACGCCACCGGGTCTCCTTCCGATCCATACGGTTCGGGGGGTGAAGAGAGCCCGTACGGCAGCCGTGCCGAGGCGCGGCGTGCCATGCAGCGCGGCGGCGGCGGCGGTGGGAGCCGGCGCAGAGCCGCCGACGGCGCGGGTCACGGCGGCGGCCCCGGTGGAGGGGGCGGCCGGCGCGGTGGTCCCCAGGGCCCCGGCGGTCCCGGGCGCGGCCGAGGCCGCGCTCCCGAGCCCGCCAAGAAGCGCATCATCGACTACCCGCGCGCGGGCCGGTACGGCGCGAAGCGCTGGGTGCCGTCCTGGAAGCTCGTGACGGGTCTGTTCATCGGCTTCTGCGGCAGCATGGTCGCGGCCGCCGGCGTCGGGTACGCCCTCGTGGGCATCCCGGACATCGGCAAGACGGCCAAGGCGCAGAACAACGTCTACTACTGGGCCGACGGCAGCGAGATGGTCGCCACGGGTGGCGAGGCCAACCGTCAGATCATCGGCTACGCGGAGATCCCCAAGGAGATGCGCTGGGCGGTGATGTCGGCCGAGAACAAGACGTTCGAGACCGACAGCGGCGTCGACCCGACGGGTATCGCCCGCGCCTTCGTGAACATGGCCAAGGGCGGCCAGACCCAGGGTGGCTCCACCATCACCCAGCAGTACGTGAAGAACGCGATGCTGGAGGACCAGTCCCAGACGGTCTCCCGCAAGCTCAAGGAGCTGTTCGTCTCGATCAAGGTCGGCGCCAAGGTTCCCAAGGAACAGATCATGGCCGGCTACCTGAACTCGGCGTACTACGGGCGTAACGCCTACGGCATCCAGGCCGCGGCCCACGCGTACTTCGACAAGGACGCCACCGACCTGAACCCGAGCGAGTGCGCGCTGCTGGCGGCGGTGCTCAAGGGCGCCACGTACTACGACCCCGCGGGCGCCGCGTCGATCGACCCGAACAACGCCACGCCGGAGAAGAACCGCGCCCGTGCCGAGGAACGCTGGCAGTGGATCCTCAACGAAGAGGTCAAGGACGGCCGTCTGGACGCGGCCACGCGGGCCAAGTACACGAAGTTCCCCACGACCCAGCCGCCGCGGTCGAACGCCGCGCTGGGCGGACAGGTCGGCTATCTGATCGACCTGGTCAACTCGTACCTGGTCAACAACAGTGACAAGACCGGGATCACCGAGACCAAGCTCCGTCAGGGCGGCTACCAGATCCACACGACCTTCGAGAAGAAGAAGGTCGACGCGCTCGAGGCCGCGGTGAAGAAGGTGCAGAAGGCCAACATCAAGCCCAAGCTGCGCCCGAAGAACGACAAGTACGTCCAGTTCGGCGGGGCGTCCGTCAACCCGAAGACCGGCGCGATCGAGGCCATCTACGGCGGTGTGGACGCGACCAAGCACTTCACCAACAACGCCGACCAGACCGGTGCCCAGGTGGGCTCGACGTTCAAGCCCTTCGTGCTGGCCGCCGCCATGTCCTGGGGCGTCCGGGACCCCGACGGGCCCGAGTCCCAGCCGCAGGACGAGCGGACGAAGGTCTCTCCGAAGAGCTTCTACAGCGGCAAGAACAAGCTCAAGATCAAGGACTACAACGGAACCGACTGGACGGACGACAAGGGCAAGGAGTGGCTGCAGGCGAACGACGGCCAGCGGTCCTACAACCCGCCCACGTACAAGATCGACCTGCGTGAGGCGATGCGCGAGTCCGTCAACTCCGCCTATGTCCAGCTCGGCATGGACGTGGGTCTGGACAAGGTGAAGGAAGCCGTGCTGAACGCCGGCATCAAGGAGTCGAGCCTCGCCAGCTCCAGGTTCCCCTCGTTCTCCTTGGGCACCTCCTCCCCGAGTGCGATCCGCATGGCCGGGGCGTACGCGACCTTCGCGGCCAGCGGCCAGCAGCGGGACCCGTACTCGGTCGAGAAGGTGACCGACAAGGACGGCACCGTCTTCCAGCACGACAAGATCGCGAAGGCGGTTGAGGCCTTCACCCCGGCGGTCGCCGACAACGTCACCGACGTGCTGAAGACCGTGGTCGAGAAGGGCACCGGCACCAACGCCCAGCTCCAGGGCCGCGAGGTGGCCGGCAAGACCGGTACCACCGACGGCAACAAGTCCGCCTGGTTCGTCGGCTACACCCCGCAGCTGTCGACGGCGATCGGCATGTACCGCCTGGACGACGACGAGACCAAGAAGAACCGCGAGTTCCTGCAGATGTACGGCACGGGCGGCGAGAAGACCATCCACGGTGCCTCGTTCCCGTCCCAGATCTGGCGGGACTACATGGAGGTGGCACTCAAGGGCGAGAAGGCGGAGTCCTTCCCGGTGCCTGAGGACATCGGTGAGATCATCGACGACTTCCCGAGCCCGACGCCGACGCCCTCGGCCACCGAGAGCGCGACGGAGAGCCCGAGCCCGACCCCGAGCGCGACGCTGACGTCTCCGACGCCCACGGCGACCGAGACCTGCCGGAAGTTCGACTTCAACTGCAACAACAACGGCGGGACGGACACCGGTGGCACCGACACCGGTGGCACCGACACCGGCGGCACCGATACCGGCGGCACGGACGGCGGTGTGACCACCTCACCGACGGCCACCGCCACCGGTACCACCAGAGGCAACGGCAACGGCAACGGAGGCCTCTTCGGAGGCTCCGGCTGACGGTCGCCGACCATCCTTCGCGCGTGCGCACCCTCGGGGCGCACGCGCGAAGGCGTTTCCGGGCCCGCTCCCCGGGCCCTCGCCTGGTTCCCGGCCTGTGGCCCCCGGCGCCGGGTGACCACGAGGGACGTCGACCTGAGTCGTCCCTGCTTCCCTTCTCAGACACGTACGGCAGGATGTGCGGCATGCCCAGTGCAGAGACGACGCGAGCGAGCGTTCACGATCCGGAGCCGGTGCGGCCGACCAGGGACGACGAGGTCGCCGCCGGCGGCAGTGAGCTGATCGGCGGTCCCATCGGGCGGCGGGCGCTGCTCGGGACGTCCTGGTGGACACCCGTGCGGGTCGTCGCGCTGGTGATGATCGGCATGTTCGCCCTCGGCATGGTCCAGAAGCTGCCGTGCTACGACGGCGGCTGGTTCTTCGGCGCCAGCTCGCAGTACACGCACGCGTGCTACTCGGACATCCCGCACCTCTACCAGGGGCGGGGTTTCGCCGACGGACTCGTGCCGTACTTCGACAAGATCCCCGGCGACATGGAGTACCTCGAATACCCGGTGCTGACCGGTGTGTTCATGGAGGTCGCGGCCTGGCTCACCCCGGGCGGCGGGAGCATCCAGCACCAGGAGCGGATCTACTGGATGGTCAACGCGGGGATGCTGATGGTGTGCGCGGCCGTCATCGCCGTGTGCACCGCCCGCACCCAGCGCCGTCGCCCCTGGGACGGCCTCATGGTCGCCCTGGCGCCCGCCTTCGCGCTCACGGCCACGATCAACTGGGACCTCCTCGCCGTGGCCCTGCTGGCCGCCGCGATGCTCATGTGGTCCCGCGGACGCGTCCTGGCCTTCGGCGTCCTGATCGGGCTCGCCACGGCCGCCAAGTTCTACCCGTTCCTGCTCCTCGGGCCGCTCTTCCTGCTGTGCTGGCGCACCGGCCGGTGGCGTGAGTTCGGTACGGCGCTCCTCGGCGCCGTCGGCGCCTGGCTGGTCGTTAACCTTCCCGTCATGTACCTCGCCCCCGAGGGGTGGGCGAAGTTCTACAGCTTCAGCCACGACCGCGGCGTCGACTTCGGTTCGGTCTTCCTGTTCGTCTCGCAGTGGATGAAGATCGCGATCACGCCCGACACGGCCAACGCCTGGGCGCTGGTCATGATGGTGGTCATCTGCGCGGGGCTGAGCGCCGTCACGCTCGCCGCCCCCCGGCGCCCCCGCTTCGCCCAGCTCGCCTTCCTGATCGTCGCGGCCTTCATCCTCACGAACAAGGTCTACTCGCCGCAGTACGTGCTCTGGCTGGTCCCGCTCGCGGTGCTGGCCCGGCCGCGCTGGCGGGACTTCCTGATCTGGCAGGCGTGCGAGGTCGCGTACTTCCTCGGCATCTGGACGTACCTCGCGTACACGACCAGCGGCGACGCCCACAAGGGTCTGCCGACCGACGGCTACCAGGTCGCCATCGCCGTCCACCTGCTGGGCACGCTGTACCTGTGCGCGCTGGTCGTACGGGACATCTTCAGGCCGGAGCACGACGTGGTGCGCCGTGCGGGCGACGACGACCCGTCGGGCGGGATCCTCGACGGTGCGGAGGACGTCTTCGTCCTCGGCCCGGCCGCGCACACCCCCCGCCACGCGGCGCAGTTCGACGCGGTCCCCCATGGCGAATGGCGTGAGGACCAGGTGCCGGGAGACCGTTCGCTCTGAGCGAACAGCCTCCGGAGGGCTCACGCGAAAGGCCGTACACGGTGTCCGTGTACGGCCTTTTCGTCGTTCCTGAGCGCGTCGGCCGCGGGGTCAGCGCTCGACGACGCGGTCGAACTGCGTGGTGGTGTGCCGCAGATGGGCCACCAGTTCGTCGCCGACCTTCGGCTCCGTGGCGTCGTGCGGCACGAAGAGGATCGAGACCTGCATGTGCGGCGGCTCGGCGAACCAGCGCTGCTTGCCCGCCCAGACGAACGGAGAAAGGTTCCGGTTGACCGTCGCGAGGCCGGCGCGCGCGACGCCCTTGGCGCGCGGCATGACGCCGTGCAGGGCCTTGGGAGCCTCCAGGCCCACGCCGTGCGACGTACCGCCCGCCACGACCACGAGCCAGCCGTCCGAGGCGGCCTTCTGCTGCCGGTAGCCGAAGCGGTCGCCCTTGGAGACGCGCGTGACGTCCAGGACGGCCCCGCGGTACTCCGTGGCCTCGTGGTCCCCCAGCCACAGCCGCGTGCCGATGCGGGCGCGGAAGTGGGTCTGCGGGAACTGCCGCTGGAGCCGCGCCAGTTCCTCGGCCTTGAGGTGGCTGACGAACATCGTGTGCAGGGGCAGCCGGGCCGCGCGCAGGCGGTCCATCCAGCCGATGACCTCCTCGACGGCGTCCGAGCCGTCGGTGCGGTCCAGCGGCAGGTGGATCGCGAAACCCTCCAGCCGGACGTTCTCGATGGCGGCGTGCAGGTGCGGCAGATCGTCCTCGCTCACGCCGTGCCGCTTCATCGAGGACATGACCTCGATGACGACACGGGCGCCCACGAGGCCGTACACGCCGTCGATGGACGACACGGAGCGGATGACGCGGTCGGGCAGCGGTACGGGCTCCTCGCCGCGCCTGAACGGCGTCAGGACCAGCAGATCGCCGCCGAACCAGTCCTTGATCCGGGCGGCCTCGTACGTGGTGCCGACGGCGAGGATGTCCGAGCCCAGACGGGTGGCCTCGTCCGCGAGCCGTTCGTGGCCGAAGCCGTAGCCGTTGCCCTTGCAGACGGGGACGAGCCCCGGAAACTGCTCGGACACCTGCTTGTGGTGTGCCCGCCAGCGCGCGGTGTCGACGTAGAGCGTGAGCGCCATGGCCGGTCCCGGAACCTTTCTCGTGGCTGCGGTGTATCAGAGGTATGAAAACGAATTGTCGCTGATTCGCCGGGCCGATGGGGCGGTCCCGGGCCGGTTCGGCGGCCCGGGATGCGATTCGGGGCGGACCGGCGGCCCGGGAAGCGGTTCCGGGAGGCTCAGCGGCGGGACATGTACATGTCGAGGGCCTTGTGGAGCAGCTTGTTGAGCGGGAAGTCCCACTCGCCGAGGTACTCGGCCGCCTCGCCGCCCGTGCCCACCTTGAACTGGATCAGACCGAAGAGGTGGTCGGTCTCGTCCAGCGAGTCGGAGATGCCCCGCAGGTCGTAGACCGTGGCGCCCAGCGCGTACGCGTCGCGCAGCATCCGCCACTGCATCGCGTTCGAGGGGCGGACCTCACGGCCGATGTTGTCCGAGGCGCCGTAGGAGTACCAGACGTGGCCGCCCACGACGAGCATCGTCGCGGCGGACAGGTTCACGCCGTTGTGACGCGCGAAGTACAGCCGCATGCGGTTCGGGTCCTCGGTGTTGAGGGCCGTCCACATGCGCTGGAAGTACGAGAGGGGGCGCGGCCGGAAGTGGTCGCGGATCGCGGTGATCTCGTAGAGCCGCTGCCACTCCTCCAGGTCCTGGTAGCCGCCCTGGACGACCTCGACGCCGGCCTTCTCGGCCTTCTTGATGTTGCGGCGCCAGAGCTGGTTGAAGTTCCTGTGGACCTCTTCGAGGGAACGATTGGCCAGCGGCACCTGGAAGACGTAGCGGGGCTGGACGTCGCCGAAGCCGGCGCCGCCGTCCTCGCCCTGCTGCCAGCCCATGCGGCGCAGCTTGTCGGCGACCTCGAAGGCGCGCGGCTCGATGAAGTCGGCCTCGATGTCGCGCAGGCGCTTCACGTCCGGGTTCTGGATGCCGCCCTTGATGGACGTGGCCTCCCAGCGCCGGATGATCACCGGCGGGCCCATCTTCACGGAGAAGGCGCCCTGGTGCTTGAGGTGCGCGAGCATCGGCTGCAGCCAGTCGTCGAGGTTCGGCGCGAACCAGTTGATGACCGGGCCCTCGGGCAGATAGGCGAGGTAGCGCTTGATCTTGGGCAGCTGGCGGTACAGCACCAGGCCCGCGCCGACCATCTGGCCGGTCTTGTCGTCGAACCATCCGAGGCTCTCGGAGCGCCACTCGGCCTTCACGTCCACCCACGCGGGGACCTGCATGTGGCTGGCCGCGGGCAGGCTCTGGATGTATGCCAGATGCTGCTCTCGGCTGATGGTCCTCAGGGTCAGGCTCATTCGGGGCGCTCCTCGGGCTGGTGTGTCCCCATGGGTACAAGGGCTCCGGCTCTCGCGCCGAAGCCTACTGCGCCCTGCGAGCGCCCCGAATGGCCGTATGGAACCTGGGCCCCGGGGGTGCCGTGCGAAGCCTCCCGAGGTCAGGGGAAAACGGACGTTCGACTCAGATCACACCGCCGAAGAGGCCGCCGTGGGCCAGGCCGAGGTAGAAACCGACCCCGGAGAGACCGAGTCCGACGATCAGTCCGAAGCGTTCCCGGGTCGTCTCGGAGATGAACTGGCCGTAGGCGCCGGTGAGGATCCCGACGAGACCGGCCCACGAGCTGAGCAGATGGAGGCTGTGGAACATCGACGTGACGAACGCCAGGACTCCGCACACCAGGGTCACCGCGAGCAGGGTGTCCTGGAGCGGATGGGACTTGCCGTCCGTGGCGAAGAGTGAGCCGGTCGTGCCGGGACGCATTACCTGTGCCATAGGGCACCTCCTGCGGAAGGCGGCGCATCGTAGCGCCATACACACCCGATGTGTACAGATTGACCGCCAACCCGGTCGGATTTCAACCGGAAGCGGGTGTGCAGGTAGTCTGTACCCTCTGCACCGGTGTCTGCCCAGGCTCAAGGCCAGGTCACGACAGGGATCACCGCTCGGTTCACCGATCGGAGGCCCGATTGTCAGTGGCGGCCGATACCGTTGCGTACGCATCACAACCCTCCTGCCACGGAACGACCGTGGCCGCTGAGTCCAAAGGAGGTGGGTTCCACATGCGTCACTACGAAGTGATGGTCATCCTCGACCCCGATCTGGAGGAGCGCGCTGTCGCCCCCCTGATCGAGAACTTCCTCTCCGTCGTCCGTGAGGGCGCCGGAAAGGTCGAGAAGGTCGACACCTGGGGCCGTCGTCGTCTCTCGTACGAGATCAAGAAGAAGCCCGAGGGCATCTACTCGGTCATCGACCTGCAGGCCGAGCCTGCGGTCGTCAAGGAGCTCGACCGCCAGATGAACCTGAACGAGTCGGTCCTCCGGACCAAGGTCCTCCGTCCCGAGACCCACTGAGCTCTCCAGCTCAGCTGATCTCGGGCATCGAGTAGCACCAGCAGCCAGCAGCAAACCCGCCGAGAGGTTCCCCCATGGCAGGCGAGACCGTCATCACGGTCGTCGGCAATCTTGTCGACGACCCCGAGCTGCGCTTCACCCCTTCCGGTGCGGCGGTCGCGAAGTTCCGTGTCGCGTCCACTCCCCGCACCTTCGACCGTCAGACCAATGAGTGGAAGGACGGCGAGAGCCTGTTCCTGACCTGCTCGGTCTGGCGTCAGGCGGCGGAGAACGTCGCCGAGTCGCTCCAGCGAGGCATGCGCGTCATCGTGCAGGGCCGGCTGAAGCAGCGGTCCTACGAGGACCGTGAGGGCGTCAAGCGCACGGTCTACGAACTGGACGTAGAGGAAGTCGGCGCCAGCCTGAAGAGCGCCACGGCCAAGGTCACCAAGACCACGGGCCGGGGCGGTCAGGGCGGTTACGGCGGCGGCGGTGGCGGCGGCCAGCAGGGCGGCGGCTGGGGCGGAAGCTCCGGCGGCGGCCAGCAGGGCGGCGGCGCTCCGGCCGACGACCCCTGGGCGACCGGCGCTCCCGCCGGTGGCAACCAGGGCGGCGGCGGTGGCGGCGGCTGGGGCGGAAGCTCCGGCGGCTCCGGCGGCGGCTACTCGGACGAGCCCCCCTTCTAGGCCTCAGGGCCGAGGGTGGGCCGTACCCCCACTTCTTGATCACACAGGAGATACACCATGGCGAAGCCGCCTGTGCGCAAGCCGAAGAAGAAGGTCTGCGCGTTCTGCAAGGACAAGGTCACGTACGTGGACTACAAGGACACGAACATGCTGCGGAAGTTCATTTCCGACCGCGGCAAGATCCGTGCCCGCCGCGTGACCGGCAACTGCACGCAGCACCAGCGTGACGTCGCCACGGCTGTGAAGAACAGCCGTGAGATGGCGCTGCTGCCCTACACGTCCACCGCGCGATAAAGGAAGGGTGACCGACACATGAAGATCATCCTTACCCACGAGGTCTCCGGCCTCGGTGCCGCCGGCGAAGTCGTCGACGTCAAGGACGGCTACGCTCGCAACTACCTGATCCCGCGGAACTTCGCGATCCGCTGGACCAAGGGTGGCGAGAAGGACGTCGAGCAGATCCGTCGTGCTCGCAAGATCCACGAGATCGCGACCATCGAGCAGGCCAACGAGATCAAGGCCCGCCTCGAGGGTGTCAAGGTCCGTCTGGCCGTCCGCTCCGGCGACGCCGGTCGTCTCTTCGGCTCCGTCACCCCGGCCGACGTCGCTTCGGCGATCAAGGCTTCCGGTGGCCCCGAGGTCGACAAGCGCCGCATCGAGCTGGGCTCGCCCATCAAGACCCTGGGCGCCCACGAGACGTCCGTGCGTCTGCACCCCGAGGTTGCCGCCAAGGTCAGCATCGAGGTTGTCGCTGCCTGAGTGCAGCACTCGGCCTAGCTGAGAGGAAGGGCCGCACCCCTCGGGGTGCGGCCCTTCTGCTTGTCCTGGACGCGTTCTCCTGAGCACGCGCGTGCGTTCTCCTGAACCTGCGCGTGCGCGTTCCTGGAAGGCGGCGATCGCCGTTTCACGTGAAACGGCGACCCGTGTTTCCCGTGAAACGTCCGGCGTACGTCACTGGACGCGCCCTGAGACGGCCGGCGTACGTCAGCGGGTCGCGCCCGTGACGATCCAGCGGCCCGAGCGGGAGCGCAGCCACAGCGTCAGCATCCGCATCGTCATCATCAGGGCCATCGCGCCCCAGAGCGCGGTCAGCCCGCCGCCGAGGACGGGAACGAGCAGGGCGACGGGGGCGAACACCGCCAGGGTGAGCAGCATGGCCCAAGCCAGGTACGGGCCGTCCCCGGCGCCCATCAGCACGCCGTCCAGCACGAAGACGATCCCGCAGACCGGCTGGGAGACGGCCACCATCACCAGGGCCGGCAGCGCCGCGTCCTGTACGCCCGGGTCGCCGCTGAACAGCGGAAGGAACAGGGGGCGGGCGGCGATGACCAGCAGACCGAGCACGAGCCCGGTGACGAGTCCCCACCGCACCATGCGACGGCAGGCCTCACGGGCACCGGGGACGTCGTTCGCACCGAGGTAGCGTCCGATGATCGCCTGCCCCGCGATGGCGATGGCGTCGAGGGCGAAGGCGAGCAGACTCCACAGCGACAGGATGATCTGGTGGGCCGCCATGTCGGCGTCCCCGAGCCGGGCGGCGACCGCCGTGGCGATCAGGAGGATCGCCCGGAGCGACAGCGTTCGGACGAGCAGGGGGGTGCCGGCCTGGGCACAGGCCCGAATGCCGGCCGCGTCCGGCCGCAGGGAGGCGCCGTGCTTGCGTGCACCGCGCAGGACGACATGGAGATAGACGGCGGCCATGCCGCACTGGGCGATGACCGTGCCCCAGGCGGAGCCGGCGATGCCCAGACCGGCGCCGTAGACGAGGACGGTGTTGAGGGCCGCGTTGGCCACGAACCCTCCGACGGCGACATACAGAGGGGTCCTCGTGTCCTGGAGTCCGCGCAGGATGCCGGTGGCGGCCAGCACGACCAGCATCGCGGGGATGCCGAGCACCGAGATCCGCAGATAGGTCGTCGCGTACGGGGCGACGGAGCCGGACGCGCCGAACAACTCCATGAGGAAGGGCGCGGTGGGCAGGGCGACGGCGATCACGGCCACGCCGATGAGCAGGGCGAGCCAGATGCCGTCCATGCCCTGGCGGATCGCAGCCCGCAGATCACCGGCTCCGACCCGGCGGGCGACCGCGGCGGTCGTGGCGTAGGCGAGGAAGACGAAGACTCCGACGGCCGTCATGAGAAGAGCCGAGGCGATGCCGAGTCCGGCCAGTTGCGCGGTGCCGAGATGGCCGACGATGGCACTGTCGGCCAGCACGAAGAGAGGCTCGGCCACGAGTGCGCCGAACGCCGGAACGGCCAGTGCGACGATCTCCCGGTCGTGCCGGCGTCGGGTGGCCCTGGGCGCCGTGGAAGCCTGTGTCATGGGCATCAATCTAATCTTCCACAGGTAAGAGATGCAAAAGGCGAAAGCCCCTTACTTTGCGGCGTGCGGGGTGTGGTGTGGCGCACTGTTCGAAGGGATCTTGATCCTGCTGGGGAAGTTTTTCTTCTGCACAGCCGGTGGATGGGAAAACGCCAGGTCAGATGCCGTTCTTTCGGAGGCCTGAGTGCTTGTTCACAGGGCTGTCCACCGGGTCGTACACAGGTTTCGCGGAGTTCTCCACAGCATCGGGGCCGTCGTCCACATGGCCTGTGGATAACCAGATTGGCTGACGGTGCCCGCGGGCCTAACGTGGTGCGGCGCCCGTTCTCCGCTCCGTCCTCGGAAAGCACGCAAAACCGACGCGCGAGAACCGGAGTCGGGCCGCTCACTTGTCAGTGCCGTGCCGTAGAAATTGAAGGCACTGCTAGGTCCGCTCTGCGGACGGGAGGAGGTGGCTCGGTGACTATTTCCGAGCCCTTGGACGACCCCTGGGCGGACAGCGGACCCAGTGATCGTCTGCCCTCGTCCCGTCGGCGCGGCAGCGGCGGCCGAGGCCGCGACGAACAGCACGACCGGGACAACGGGTCCTGGGAGAGCGGCGGTTCGTCCTTCGAACGGGTGCCTCCGCAGGACCTGGACGCCGAACAGTCCGTCCTCGGCGGCATGCTCCTGTCGAAGGACGCCATCGCCGACGTCGTCGAGGTGCTCAAGGGCCACGACTTCTACCGTCCGGCGCACGAGACGATCTACGGGGCGATCCTCGACCTGTACGCCAAGGGCGAGCCGGCCGACCCCATCACGGTCGCGGCCGAACTCACCAAGCGCGGCGAGATCACCAAGGTCGGAGGCGCACCGTATCTGCACACGCTGGTGCAGACGGTCCCGACCGCCGCCAACGCCGAGTACTACGCGGAGATCGTGCACGAGCGCGCGGTCCTGCGCCGCCTGGTCGAGGCCGGCACGCGCATCACGCAGATGGGATACGCGGCCGACGGCGACGTCGACGAGATCGTCAACAGCGCGCAGGCCGAGATCTACGCGGTCACCGAGCAGCGCACCACCGAGGACTATCTGCCGCTCGGCGACATCATGGAGGGTGCGCTCGACGAGATCGAGGCGATCGGATCGCGCTCGGGGGAGATGACCGGCGTACCGACCGGCTTCACCGACCTCGACTCGCTCACCAACGGTCTGCATCCGGGTCAGATGATCATCATCGCGGCCCGTCCCGCCATGGGTAAGTCGACGCTGGCCCTGGACTTCGCCCGTGCCTGCTCGATCAAGCACAACATGCCCAGCGTGATCTTCTCGCTCGAAATGGGCCGCAACGAGATCGCGATGCGCCTGCTGTCCGCCGAGGCGCGCGTCGCACTGCACCACATGAGGTCCGGCACCATGACGGACGAGGACTGGACCCGGCTCGCCCGCCGTATGCCGGACGTCTCGGCCGCTCCCCTCTACATCGACGACTCCCCGAACCTGTCGATGATGGAGATCCGCGCCAAGTGCCGACGGCTCAAGCAGCGCGCCGACCTCAAGCTCGTGGTCATCGACTACCTCCAGCTCATGCAGTCAGGAGGCAAGCGTTCCGAGAGCCGTCAGCAGGAGGTCTCCGACATGTCGCGAAACCTGAAGCTGCTGGCCAAGGAGCTGGAACTGCCGGTGATCGCGCTGTCGCAGCTCAACCGTGGTCCCGAGCAGCGTACGGACAAGAAGCCGATGGTCTCCGACCTGCGTGAGTCCGGGTCGATCGAGCAGGACGCGGACATGGTCATCCTGCTCCACCGCGAGGACGCCTACGAGAAGGAGTCCCCGCGCGCCGGCGAGGCGGACATCATCGTCGGCAAGCACCGTAACGGCCCGACGGCGACGATCACCGTGGCCTTCCAGGGTCACTACTCGCGCTTCGTGGACATGGCCCAGACCTGATCCGGCACCCTGCCGGGGTCCGGGGCGTGTGGGTGCGGCTGCTCAGCGCCTCGTCTCGTACCTGGTCAGAGCCACGCCCCCGGGAAACGTCCGCGTCTCCACCAGGTTCAGGTTCACCCAGCTGTCCAGCGCGGTGAAGAACGGGGTGCCGCCGCCCACCAGGACCGGATGGGTGGCGATCACGTACTCGTCGATCAGCCCGGCCCGCATGGCCGCCCCGGCGAGCGTTGCGCCGCCGATGGTCATCGGGCCGCCGTCCTCGGCTTTGAGCCGGGTGATCTCGGCGATCGCGTCGCCGGTGACCAGGCGGGTGTTCCAGTCGACCTTGTCGATCGTCGAGGAGAACACCACCTTCGGCGTGTCCCGCCAGTTCCGCGCGAACTCGATCTGCGCCTCAGTGGCGTCGGGCCGCTGGTCGCCGGTCGGCCAGTAGGAACTCATCGCCGTCCAGAGCTTGCGCCCGTACAGCGACAGGCCACTCGCCTGCTCGTGTTCGAGCCACCACTGGAACAGCTCGTCGCTCGGCGGTCCGCTCCAGTCGATGGTGTCGCCGGTCGCGGCGATGTAGCCGTCCAGGGTCAGGTTCATGCCGTAGATCAGTTTCCGCATGGCCCAGCCTTCCGTCCGTGGGTGTCCGGCGTACAGACCAGCGTGGCGCGGGAAACTCATCGGTGCGCGATCCGGGCTCGCCGGTGGTCCTCGTGCCCGGGGCTCAGCGTGGTGTACCCGGCCGACCCGGGCAAGCCGCCCGATCCCGACGAGAGGGCGACATGCCACTGGGGGAGAGACCTCGCGACCCGACGGGGCCGGCTCCGGATCAATCCGCTCGACGTCCGGCGTCCGGGCGGGTGGACTGGTGTCATGACGACATCCCACGATGATCTGCTTCCCGGCACGCGCCGGGCCCTGCTGCACCGCATCGCCGTCGCCCAGACCGAGGGACGGGCGCCGTCCATGGTCGCTTCGGTGGTGCGGGGCGGGAAGGCGGTATGGAACGGGGCGCGGACGTCTGTGCCCGGTCACGGCCCGGACGAGAACGTGCAGTACCGGATCGGCTCCATCACCAAGACCTTCACCGCCGTTCTGGTGCTCAGGCTGCGCGACGAGGGTGTCCTGGACCTCGGTGACCCGCTGGAGAAGCATGTGCCGGGCACCGGCGCGGGGGAGGTCACCATCTCCCAACTGCTCGCCCACACCGGAGGGCTGGCCGCGGAGTCGCCGTCGCCCTGGTGGGAGCGCACATCCGGTTCCCTGCGACCCGAACTGGCCGACGTACTGGGCGAGCAGCCCTTCCGTCATCCGGTCGGACGGCGGCACCACTACTCGAACACCGGTTACACGTTGCTCGGCGCCCTGGTCGAGGAGTTGCGCGGCGCACCCTGGGAAGAGGTGCTGCGCCGCGAGATTCTCGAACCGCTGGGCCTGCACCGTACGAGCGCCCACCCGCAGGCGCCGCACGCGGGGGGATGGGCGGTCCACCCCTGGGCGGACGCGATGATGCCGGAGCCCGCCGAGGACCTGGGGCGGATGGCTCCGGCCGGACAATTGTGGTCCACCACGGGGGACTTGGCCCGCTTCGCGGTCTTCCTCGCGCGTGGTGACGACCGCGTGCTGAGCGCGGAGTCCGTCACGGAGATGCACGCGCCGGCCGCTCCGCCGGAGGCCGCGGAACTGGCGGCGGGGACTTCGTACGGGCTCGCCCTGCAGATCGTGCATCGTGACGGCCGGACCCTCGTCGGGCATTCCGGGTCCCTGCCGGGTTTCCTCGCCGGACTGGTCATCAGCACGGAGGACGACGTGGCCGCGGTGGTGCTGTCCAACTGCACCTCGGGCCCGCCCGTGTTCACCGTCGCCGCCGATCTGGTGCGGATCGTCGCCGAGGCGGAGCCACGGATCCCCGAGCCCTGGCAGCCGATGGCCGAAGTGGACCAGAGCGCCTTGGAGTTGGCGGGCCAGTGGTACTGGGGGACTCAGGCATTCGGACTGCGGCTGCCCGCCGACGGAGGGCTGGTGCTGGGCCCGCTCTCGGGAGTCGGCCGCGGGGCGCGCTTCCGGACGAACGGCGACGGGACGTGGACGGGGCTCGACGGCTACTACGCCGGCGAGCTTCTGCGGCCCGTACGGCGGCCCGACGGCTCCGTGAGCCACCTGGACCTCGGGTCCTTCGTGTTCACGCGGCAGCCGTACGACGAGGACGCCCCGGTGCCCGGCGGAGTTGACCCCGAAGGCTGGCGAGGAGTGCGGTAGGCACCGCCGGACGCGAGGCGGCCTGTTTCACGTGAAACAGGCCGCCTCGCCCGTGAGCGGGCTCCGGTCTGTCTCAGAGCGGGAGTTTGAAGCCGACGTGCGAGGCCTCGAAGCCGAGCCGCTCGTAGAAGCGGTGGGCGTCGGTACGGGTGACGTCGGAGGTGAGCTGGACCAACTGGCAGTTCTGGCGGCGGGATTCCTCGACCGCCCATTCGATGAGTTCCGTCCCGAGACCGCTGCCGCGCTCGTCGGCGTGAATGCGCACGGCCTCGATGACGGAGCGCGTGGCCCCCCTGCGGGACAGCCCGGGAATCACTGTGAGCTGCAGGGTGCCGACGACGCGGCCGTCGCGGACGGCGACGACGAGATGCTGGTTGGGGTCGCGGCTCAGGCGCTCCAGGGCGGCCAGATAGGGGCTCAGGTCATCCGGCGATTCGCGCTGGGCACCCAGCGGGTCGTCCGCCAGCATCGCGACGATGGCGGGCACGTCGTCGGCGGCCGCGGGTCGTATCTCAAGATCTGCCATGAGCGCACCCTATGAGGGCACGCTCACCGACGGCACGGGGTGGACGGGCGCGCTCGCCGACTCCACGACCCGGACCAGGGGGGCGAGGTCGGGATTCTCGGCCGCGTCGTCGAGCGCTTCGCGCAGGGCGGCGTCGTTCGTGGGCCGCGCCTCGGCGAGGAGCTTCAGTCCCGCCTCGCTGACGTTCGTGTAGATGCCGCGGCGGTCGGTGGGGCAGAGATAGCGGGCGAGCAGTCCGCGGTCCTCGAGACGGGTGACCAGGCGCGTGGTGGCGCTCTGGCTGAGTACGACCGCGTCCGCGACCTGCTTCATCTGGAGATGACCGCCCTCGCCGTCGTGCTGACGGCTGAGCACGTCGAGCAGGGAGTACTCGCGTGCGCTGAGTCCGTGCTCGGCCTGCAGGGCCCGCTCGATGTGGGCCTCGATCCTCCCGTGCAGCAGGGAGAGTGCGCACCATCCCTGGGCGAGGGCGGTGAGCGCGGGGTCCGTGGCTGTCATGGCGTTTCCTCCTCGTCCCGGAGCGGCTGTGTCCAGGATAGAGCACAGACGCAATAGCCCGCGGTTGCATATAGCCCGCGTCTGCAACTATTGTGAACGAAGGCAAAGCGCTCGTGCAATCTTCTGGAAGGTGTCTCCACCATGCCTCTCGCGCTTCTGGCCCTCGCGATCGGGGCCTTCGGAATCGGAACGACCGAGTTCGTGATCATGGGCGTCCTGCCCGAGGTCGCCGGAGACTTCGGAGTCTCCATCCCCACGGCCGGACTGCTGGTCACGGGCTATGCCCTGGGCGTCGTCATCGGCGCGCCGATCATGACCGCGCTCGGCACGAAGGTGTCCCGCAAGCGGATGCTCATGGTGCTGATGGGGCTGTTCGTCCTCGGCAATCTGATCTCCGCCGTGGCTCCGGCGTTCTGGCTGATGTTCGCGGGCCGGGTGGTCGCCTCCCTCGCGCACGGTGCCTTCTTCGGCATCGGCTCCGTGGCCGCCGCCGAACTGGTCGCGCCCGAGAAGAAGGCCGGCGCGATCGCGATGATGTTCAGCGGGCTCACGATCGCCAATGTCGTCGGCGTTCCCCTGGGAACGCTGATCGGACAGTCCGCCGGCTGGCGCGTCACGTTCGCCGGCGTCGCCGCGCTCGGTGTCATCGGCCTGCTGGGCATCGCCAGGCTGGTCCCGGAGATGCCCAAGCCCGAGGGAGTGCGTCTGCGCCATGAGCTGGCCGCCTTCAAGAACGTCCAGGTCCTGCTCGCGATGGCGATGACCGTGCTCGGATTCGGCGGGGTCTTCGCCGCCATCACCTACATCGCGCCGATGATGACGCACGTCGCCGGTTTCGCCGACGGATCGGTCACCTGGCTGCTGGTCCTCTTCGGCCTCGGCATGGTGGGCGGGAACCTGATCGGCGGCCGGTTCGCCGACCGCGCGCTGATGCCGATGCTGTACGCCTCGCTGGGCGGCCTCGCCGTCGTGCTCGCACTCTTCACCCTCACCGCCCACAACAAGTTCCTGGCGGCCGTCACGATCGCCCTCATCGGCGCTCTGGGCTTCGCGACCGTGCCGCCCCTGCAGAAGCGCGTTCTCGACCAGGCTCACGGCGCTCCCACCCTGGCCTCGGCCGTGAACATCGGCGCCTTCAACCTGGGCAACGCCCTCTCGGCCTGGCTCGGCGGCGTCGTCATCGCCGCGGGCCTCGGCTACACCGCACCCAACTGGGTCGGCGCCGTCCTCGCCGCAGGCGCGCTCGTCCTGGCCGTCGTCTCGGCCGCTCTGGAGCGCCGCACGTCCCGGCCCGCTGTCGTGGTCGCCGGAGGCCTCCCCGCCGAGTCCCGGACCGCCGTCCACCACTGACCGGGAACGAGCCCGACGCGGGGCCGGGGCCGTTCCCACGGCGCCTCGATCCGGCGCGTTCCCGACGCGACACAGAACACCCCCACAAGGAGAACACTCTGATGAGCACCACCACCGCCGTCGCCCCCCTGACCATCGAGGACGCCGAGGTCCTCGTGACCGCCGCCCGACGCGCCGCCGAAGCCGCCGGTGTCCGGGTCAGCGTCACCGTCCTCGACGCGGGCGGCCACCTGCTCGCCTTCCGGCGCGACGACCAGGCCGTGCTGATCTCGGGAGAGACCAGCACACGCAAGGCCTACACGGCACTCCAGCTCGACTCGGCCACCGCCGACCTCGTCGACGCGGTGCAGCCCGGCGGTCTCTTCCACACCCTGCCCACCGCGCTCGACCGGCCCCTGCTGTTCATCGCGGGCGGCGTACCGGTCCGCCGCGACGGCCGCCTGATCGGCGCGATCGGCGTCGGTGGCGGAATGCCCGAGCAGGACCACGGCTTCGCCGTCGCGGCGGTCGAATCGCTCGTCTGACACTCGTCGGCCGAGGCACCTGCCGACGAACGACGAACGACGAACGACGACCGGCAGCCGACGAACGACGGACCGCATGTGCCGGCCCCCCTTGTATCCGGGGGACCGGCACATCCGTGTGTCCGGAGGAGCCGACGGATTCCTAGCCGGCGGCCACGGTCAGCGGTGCGAAGCGGCGGGTCCAGTCGCCGGGCAGTTCCGGGATCCGGTGCGTCATCACCGCGTTGAAGCCGACCGAGGCCAGCCCGCGTTCCTTGAGCCAGCTCAGCAGCTCCTCGTGGCGTGTGTCGACGTCGGTGCGCAGCGGACGGTCGGTGTGTGCGGCGAGCGAGGAGACGAGGGCCTTCGCCGTCCGCGTGTCCCGGGCGATCAGGGGGCCCACGACCTGTGTGGTCATGTTGGGCCAGGCGGCCGCGTAGCCGATGATCCGGCCGTTCTCCTCGGCCACGCGCAGCTGGTCGCCGAAGGCGGGCAGGCGCGTGATCATGTGGGTGCGGTCGGCTCCGAAGACCTCTTCGTCGAGCCGCAGGACGGGGGCGAGATCCTCCGCCGTGGCCGGGCGGGTGAAGACCCTGGTCTCCGTGCCGTCGGGGCTGAAGACCCCGCGGACCATCTCCGCCCGGCCGGTGGCCTTGAATCCCAGCTCCTCGTAGAGCGGGCGCCCGTACGCGGTGGCGTGCAGGGTCAGCGGGGTCGTGCCAGCCTCCTCGATCACGTGCCGCATCAGACGGCGTCCGACACCCTGGCGCGCGTGCCGCTCGGCGACGAGGACCATGCCGATCGCGGCCAGTTCGGGGCGCTCGCCCGGTCCGTACTCCGTCACCACGCACGCGGTGACGAGACCGCCGGCGGGGTCGTCGATGCCGTATCCGGTTCCCCCGGCGAGGAGCAGACCCCACTTGTGTTCTTCGCGGGGCCACCCCCGGTCCTCGGACAAGTCGGCGCAGGCGACGAGGTCGCGGGGCGTCAGACGGCGAATGGGCAGAGCGGTGAGGGAAGGAATCGACACGCAGGTCAGGCTGTACGAGATCAGCGCCTGCCGTCCACCGCTTTCCCGCGACTCCCACCGGCTTTTGGGCACAGTCCACGCCGGTGGTGGCGCCCGGCCGGGGGTTTCACGTGAAACCCCCGGCCCCGAAAGCCGATTGGCCCCAGTAGCCTCGACGGACATGGCCAGACTTCATCTCTTCGACCTCGACGGGACGCTGCTCCACGGAAGCACCGCGCCCTTGGAGATCTCCCGGCAACTCGGCCTGGAGGCCGAGACCATCGCGCTCGAGAAGGACATCTCCGAGGGGCGCATAGGCCCGCCGGAGTACGCGACCCGGGTGCACGCCCTGTGGAGGGACCTCACCGAGGCGCATGTGACGGCGGCTTTCGACGGTGCGCCCTGGATGTCGGGGATCGAGGACGTCTGGAGTGAGATCCGGCGGAACGGCGACTACTGCGCTGTCGTCTCGCTGTCGCCCTCCTTCTTCGTGGAGCGCCTGCTGACGTGGGGAGCGCACGCGGCTCACGGCTCGCGCTTTCCCGCGGTGCCGTTCGTGGAGCCGCTGGACCTGGCAGGCGTTCTCAACGCTGCGGCGAAGGTGCGGATCGCGGATCTGCTCTGTGCGGAGTTCGGGGTGAGCCGGGCCGACTGCGTCGCCTATGGCGACTCGGGCTCGGACAAGGATCTCTTCGGCGTCGTACCGGTGTCCGTCGCGGTCAACGCGGACCGGCATCTGAGCAGCCTCGCCACGCATTCCTACGTGGGACGGGACCTGGGCGCCGCCTATCGGCTGGTGGACCGCACCGCGTGACCCAGCCGGGCGGCCGACCCGCGCCGGAATCACACCGGATCGGATCAGCCCAGGTCGGGTGCGTGCATGGCGCGTACGCCCTCGATGTTCCCGTCGAGGTAGTGCCTCAGCGACAGGGGTACGAGGTGGACGGAGGCGATGCCGACGCGGGTGAACGGGATACGGACGATCTCGTATTCGCCGCAGGGCTCGTCCACCTCGGGACCGTGCCGCAGGGACGGGTCCATGGACTCCAGCCGGCAGACGAAGAAGTGCTGGACCTTCACGCCGGTCGCGCCGCCGTCGTCGCCGATGTGCTCGACCGTGTCGACGAAGCAGGGAACCACATCGACGATCTTGGCGCCGAGTTCCTCGTGCACCTCGCGATGCAGTGCCTCGACGACAGTCGTGTCCTCCGGCTCGACCCCGCCGCCTGGTGTGAGCCAGTAGGGATCGACGCCGGGCTTGGTGCGTTTGATCAAGATCAGGTCGTCGCCGTCGAGCAGGACGGCTCGTGCGGTGCGCTTGACCACGGGTCGGACGGTCATGGGAGAAATGTGGCCCGGCTGGTTCCACGTGAAACATCGTGCGGCCGCGATTCCGCGTGAAAACCGCTTCAGCTCCAGTCGGCGGCCGCCCGCAGCAGCCATTCGTGTGCGCGGGCTATGTGCGGCATCGCCAGCGTTCCCGTCCGCACGACCAGGAAGTACGTACGCAGCGGGGGCACCGCGGGGTCGAGGAGCGCCACGACGTCTCCGCGCTCGATGGCGTCGGAGCAGAGGTATTTGGGCAGGACGGCGAGGCCCGCGCCGGCGGAGGCGCAGGCGAGGACGGCTCGGAGGTCCGGGACGATCACCGTGCCGGAGGCGGCGGGCCGGCAGTCGAAGACCGAGGCCCAGTAGCGGGCGACGAGCGGTAGTGACTCGTGGACCTCGACGACGGGGAAGTCCTCGAGAGCGCGTGCGCCCTTGCGGCGGAGTTTGCCCGGACCGATCTCGGCGGCCCAGCGCGGAGCGGCGACCAGGACGTGCTCTTCGTCGCAGAGCGGAGTCGCGGTGAGCAGCGCGCCCCGCGGCCGGGCCGTCGCCATGGCCAGATCATGATGTCCGGCGGCGAGCCCCTTCATCGTCTCCTCCGCGTTGCCGAAGGAGGCGCGCAGTGCGAAGCCCTGGCCGTCGCCGCCGGTCAGTTCCATGAGGGAGGGCAAAGCGCGTTCCGCGGTGAACTCGGGCGGACCGGCGAGGTGCAGGGTCCGAAGGGACGAGTCCTCGTCGAGACCGGTCTCGGTGATCTCCACCAGGGCGTCGAGATGCGGAGCGGCCTTGTGGGCGAGTTCGTCGCCGATGGTCGTGGGCGTCACCCCTCGTGCCTGGCGCAGGAACAGGGGGCGCCCCAACTGGCGTTCCAGCGTGCGGATCTGCGAGGTGACGGCCGGCTGGGACAGGCCGAGCAGGGCGGCGGCACGAGTGAAGGAACCGGCCCGGTGCACGGTCACGAACGTGCGCAACAAGGCCAGGTCCATGGTGCCTCTCCCCTTTCAGCACCCCGCGCGAGCCACAACTATAAATAAGTCGATAGGTTTCTGTCGCTACTGTGATTGGACACTGACACAGAGTCAACTAGCCTTGTTCGCGCGGTTCTTCGCGCGCGGAACCGGGACGGTCCGAGCCACGAGGGGGGAGGCTCGGACCGTCCGTTGTACGTAGCGGGGGTACTGATTCCGCGGTGAGGGACGCCCTACGCGGCGGAGGCGTCGAGGGCCCGCAGGATGTCCGCCACCAGGTCCTCGGGATCCTCGGCGCCGGCGGAGAAGCGGATGAAGCCTTCCGGGACGGCGTCGCCGCCCCACCGGCCGCGCCGCTCGGCCGTGGACCGCACCCCGCCGAAGCTGGTGGCGTCGTCCACCAGGCGCAGCGCGTCGAGGAAGCGCTCCGCGCGCTCGCGCGAGGGCAGCGTGAAGGAGACCACGCATCCGAAGCGGCGCATCTGCTGCGAGGCGATCTTGTACGAGGGGTCGTCGGGCAGTCCCGGGTAGCGCAGCCCCGTCACTTCGGGGCGGTCCCGCAGGACTTCGGCGATCGTCCTCGCGGTGGCGGTCTGCCGGTCGGCCCTGAGCTGGAGCGTGGCCAGCGAGCGGTGGGCGAGCCAGGCCTCCATGGGCCCCGGGATGGCTCCGACGATCTTGCGCCAGCGTCGTACGGGAGCCATCAGTTCGGCGTCTTGGCCGGTGACGTACCCGAGGAGGATGTCGCCGTGCCCGGTGAGCATCTTGGTGCCGCTGGCCACGGAGAAGTCGGCGCCCAGCTCCAGCGGGCGCTGTCCGAGCGGGGTGGCCAGCGTGTTGTCCACGGCGACGAGCGTGCCCTGCGCGTGCGCGGCGTCGACGAGGCGGCGCAGGTCGCAGACGTCGAGGCCCGGGTTGGACGGTGTCTCGATCCACAGCAGCTTCGCGCCGTCCAGCACCTCGAGCTGGGCGTCTCCGGCGGTGGGGGCGGTGCGCACCTCGACGCCGAACGCGGTCAGCTGCTCGCGGACCAGCGGCAGCACCTGATAGCCGTCGTCGGGCAGGACGACGATGTCGCCGGAGCGCAGATGCGAGAAGAGCACCGCGGAGATGGCGGCCATGCCGGAGGGGAAGGAGAGCGTCTCGGCGGACTCCTGCCCGGGTGCCTCCAGCTCGCCGATGGCGCGCTCCAGCAGCGTCCAGGTCGGGTTCTCGTCGCGGCCGTAGGTGTAGGGGCCGGTGGGCTCGCCGGGCAGGTGGAAGTGCGCGGCGAAGACCGGGCCGGGAAGGGTCGGCTCGTACTTGACGGGCTCGGGCAGCCCGGCGCGTACCGCCCGTGTGCCGTCGCCCGGCACTGGCGCGGGGGTGGCCACGCGCTCTTCCGCGGGGCCCGCGCCCTTGTCGTCCGCCGTGACGAAATCCCCTGACGTCATGCCTGTCGTCCCTCCATATGCTCGCGTACCGCGGCGAGCAGCCCGGGGCTCGCCGCCTCCACCATCTCAAGACATTCCTCGAAGCCGTCCATCTGTCCGTAGTACGGATCAGGGACGTCCAGGTCGTCGCCCGCGGCGGGGTCGTACGAGCGCAGCAGCCGGACCTTGCCGGCGTCCTCCGCACTGTTCGCGAGGCGGCGCAGGGCCTTGAGGTGGCCGGTGTCGAGGGCGATGACGAGATCGAGACGGGAGAGCCACGAGGCCTGGAACTGCCGGGCCGTGTGATCGCTCTCGTAGCCCGCCGCTTCCAGCACGGCGACGGTGCGCTCGTCGGCTCCGTCGCCCTCGTGCCAGCCACCCGTGCCCGCGCTGTCGACCTCGACGAGTTCGCCGAGTCCGGCTCGCGCCACATGGGCACGGAAGACGGATTCGGCCATCGGCGAGCGGCAGATGTTGCCGGTGCAGACGAAGCAGACGCGGTAGGTCATCGGACTCTCCCGGTCGTTTCAGTCGCCGTCGGGCAGCACGACGTTGAGCGCCCAGGAGACGACGGAGATGATCAGGCCGCCCAGGACGGCGGTCCAGAAGCCCTCCACGTGGAAGCTGAGGTCGAGTTTGTCGGCGAGCCACGAGGTGAGCAGCAGCATCAAGGCGTTCACCACAAGGGTGATCAGGCCGAGGGTGAGGATGAAGAGGGGGAAGGTCAGTACCTTCACGATCGGCTTGACCAGGGAGTTCACCAGTCCGAAGACCAGCGCCACGAAGAGGAGCGTGGCTATCTTCTTGCCCGTGCTGTCGCCCGTCAGGGTGATCTTGTCGAGCAGCCAGACGGCGACGGCCAGGGCCCCCGCGTTGGCGAGCGTCTTGACTACGAAATTCTTCATGTGTCTGATCGTGGCAGAGAGATCGACTGGCCAGAAGAGGCTGTGGAAACAGCCTGTGGTGCACAAGAGCGGACGAGGGCGATGAAGGCATTCCGGCTGGATGAACTGGAGGCGGAACGCGCCGCCAACGATGGCGCCTATCTGCAGTTCCTGCGTGAGCGGAACATGTCGGTCGGGCTGTACGCGCTCGACGCGGGCGCCCTCGATCCGCAGAAGCCGCACGCCCAGGACGAGGTGTACTTCGTCGTCAGCGGGCGGGCGTCGGTCACGGTCGGCCTGGAGACCACTCAGGTGGCCCGGGGCAGCGTCGTGTACGTGCCCGCCGGGGTCGCCCACAAGTTCCACCACATTACGGAGGACCTGCGGGTCCTGGTGGTGTTCTCTCCACCCGAGAGCTGACCCCGCGTCTCAGGGTTCCCTAGGGGAACGGTCAGGGGAGGACAAGGGATGCGAGGCCACCGCACGGCGTCCCTCCGTCCTAGCATCGGATGCGAGACACGACAGAACCCGGAATCGGCGTCCCGGACTCGGGGCCACGGGCAGGAGAGGCAAGGACAGGGCGATGCAGGAGATCTTCAGCGGTATGCCGTGGTGGGTGAAGTGGGTCGCGGTGCCGGTCATCGCCCTCGTGGTGTTCGGCGGTCTGATAGCGAGCGTCGTCGGGTTCGTCATCGGCCTGCTCTTCAAGCTGCTCGTCTTCGTCGCGCTGGTCGGCGGGCTGATCTTCATCGTGCGGAAGTTCATGTCGGGTTCCTCCTCGCGCAGCGACTGGTGAGGTGCGCGCGGGGGTGAGCGACAGGTAACGGAGAAAGGGGAAAGGGAACCCAAGGTTCCCTCGGCCGGGGGAAGTTTTCCGGTGAGGCCGCATATGGGCGGTGACGGGCCGTTAGAGTCCGGAACTCGACGCGGGGCCGACCCCGCGGGCAGCGCACAGCCCCCTCCCGTGACTCCCCGCACGGGCGGTCCTCCTCGCTCTTCGGAGTGCCCCTTGGCCACGGTTGACACCGCACCCGCACCATCCGTCGCTCCACCCTTCCGGCGACCGGGTACGCCCGCTGCGGCACGCGTTCCGCCGGTCCAGCCGCGTTCGTCGCCGGGGGAGGCGCCGCCCTCGCACACCCCGCCCGGGGAGCGGGCGGAGTGCCGGACTCCGGCGACCGGGGAACCCGCCCGGCGGCCCCGCACCCCCTCGGCGGAGCCCGAAGCCGCTCCCCTGGACTCGCACACCACCACGCTGATCGGCTCGGTCCAGCGCGCGATGCGTCTGCTGGAGGCCGTCGCCGCACGTGAGCAGGGCGCCCCCGCCAAACAGCTCGCCCGGGAGGCGGGACTGGCGCTGCCGACCGCCTACCACCTGCTGCGCACCCTGGTCCACGAGGGCTATCTGCGCCGCGACAGAGGGCTGTTCTTCCTTGGCGAGGCCGCCGAGCGCCTCGGCAGCAACGGAGCCCGGCAGAAACGTCGCAGCACGATGCGGGACACGCTCGAGCAGTGGCGCGACGCGATCGGCGCACCCGTGTACTACGCGGCCTACCGCGAGGGCGAGATCGAGGTCATGTGTGTCGCCGACACCCCGGCGAACCCCGCCGTCGCGGAGTGGGCCGATTTCCGCGAGACCGGGCACGCCCACGCGGTCGGCCAGTGTCTGCTGGCCCAGCTGGACGACAGATCCCGGCGTGACCACCTCGACCGCTATCCGGTGCGGGCACTCACCGCGTACACGGTGCGTGACGAGGACCGTCTGCTGCGCCGGCTGGAACGGACGGGCCGGATGGAACCGGTGATCGAGCGGCAGGAGTACGCGCTGGGCACGGTCTGTGCCGCGATCCCGGTCACGGCGGGCAGTTCCGCAGCCACCGTGGCCTTCTCCCTCCCGTCCCACCAGGGCGACCGGCTGATCCCCACAGCACGCAGGCTGCAGAGCGAGGTCGGCCGCCGGCTAGGAACACTCGCCCTCTCTATCAGTATCTGAAAACTCACTCCTTGTAATTAGGCATGCACGTTGAGCAAGATTTCCAGCAGTGTCAGGTGGGACCACTCCTGGCCAGTCGAGGGCAAACGACGGGGTAGGCGATGCGCGAGTCGGTGCAGGCAGAGGTCATGATGAGCTTCCTCGTGTCCGAGGAGCTGTCGTTCCGCATTCCTGTCGAGCTGCGATACGAGACCTGTGATCCGTACGCGGTGCGGTTGACCTTCCACTTGCCCGGCGACGCGCCGGTGACCTGGGCGTTCGGTCGGGAACTGCTCATCGACGGGGTGGGCAGGCCCTGCGGGGACGGTGATGTGCACATCGCTCCGGCCGACCCGGAGGCGCTCGGCGAGGTGCTGATCCGGCTTCAGGTCGGCGGCGACCACGCGCTGTTCCGGTCCGGGACCGCGCCACTCGTCGCGTTCCTCGACCGGACGGACCGGCTCGTGCCGCTCGGGCAGGAACGCTCCCTCGAGGGTTTCGACACCTCGCTCGACGCGGTGCTCGACCGCATCCTCACGGAGGAGCAGAGCGCGGGCTGACGCCGCGGCCGGCCCACAGCGGAGGAACGCTTCCTCACAAGGGCCGCCGATGCAGGATGGTTTCAGCGCTGCCTCGGTACGCGTCAGTGCTTGCGACGACGTCCCTTCCCGCCCCGTGCCGGGGTCCTGTCGGCCTGGGGCTGCGCGGGGACGGGTGCGCCGCCCTCGCGGTCCGCGGCGACCACCAGGGCGGCCAGAGCGGTCGTCACCGGCACCGCGGCGACCAGACCGATCGATCCGACCAGCGTGCGCACGATCTCCTCGGCGACCAGTTCGCTGTTGGCGACGGTGCCCACGCTGCTCTGAGCGATCGAGAAGAGCAGCAGCAGGGGCAGCGCGGCGCCCGCGTAGGCGAGGACGAGCGTGTTGACGACCGAGGCGATGTGGTCCCGGCCGATGCGGATACCCGCGCGGTACAGGCCGCGCCAGCCCATCGTGGGGTTCGCCTCGTGCAGTTCCCACACCGCGGACGTCTGCGTCACCGTCACGTCGTCCAGGACACCGAGCGAACCGATGATGACGCCCGCCAGCAGCAGACCGCTCATGTCGATGGACGGGAACAGGCCGTGGATCAGGCCGGTGCTGTCGTCGGTGTTGCCGGTCAGCACGGCCCAGTCGATGAAGAACGAGCCGAGGAAACCGATCAGCACCAGGGAGAGCAGGGTGCCGACCACCGCGACGGAGGTCCGGGCCGACAGGCCGTGACACATGTAGAGCGCGATCAGCATGATCGCGCTGGACCCGACGACGGCCACGAGCAGCGGGTTCGAACCCTGGAGGATCGCGGGCAGGATGAAGAAGTTCAGGATCACGAAGCTGATGGCCAGCGCGACCAGCGCCATGACGCCGCGCATCCTGCCGATCACCACGACGACCACCGCGAAGATCACGGCGAGCAGTGTCAGCGGCAGCTTCCGGTTCGCGTCCGTGACCGAGTACTGGAGGTCCTTGGGGGCGGACGGCTCGTAGGCGACGACGACCTTCTCGCCCTGGTGCAACTGCCGTGACTGGTCCGGCTGCACGATCTCCGTGAACGTGCGGCCCTTGTCCTTCCCGGTGTCGATCCGGACGGTCGCCTTCTTGCATTCCCCCGCGGTCCGGCCCTGGTCGGAGGAACCCCCGGTGGTGGAGGCGGCTCCCACCGAGCTCCCCGAGGAGGCGTTCACGGACTTGCAGTCCACCTGGTCGATCTTCGTGACCGTCGCCTGCTGGGTCTGCCGGTCGAAGCCGACGCCGGTGCGCTCGTGGGCCGGCGCGCCGCCGGGCCACAGGAGCACGAGACCCGCCACGACCGCGGCCGCGAAGGGGATCAGTACCGCGGCGATGACCTTGCGCAGATGCCGGGAGACCGGCGCGGCGGGACCGTGGCTGTGGGAATGCCCGTGCCCGGAGCCCGCCGGCTCGCCGTGCCCGCGGCGGGGACCCGGCTCGTGCCCGTCGCCCGGACCGTGATGATCGCCGTCCGGTCCGTGCCCCTGTCCGTGCCCGTGCTCGTGGCCGGTGCCGGAGCCATGCCCGCGGCCGCCGTCGGAGCCGGGACGCCGTGGTGGCTCGGACGGGGGGAACGGGTGCTGCCGGGTCGTCGTCACCGCCCGATCATCGCAAGAACGTCAAGGGCCCTCTGTTCACCGCGCCAAATATGACGCTAGCGTGGAGGCACCTTTGCACACGCGGGAGCTCGGAGCACCGGGCTGAGAGGACGCTGACCTCCGTCTTCGCGATGTTTCACATGAAACATCGGCGATCGGAAGCCGCTGCGTCGACCGCTGAACCTGTTACCGGGTAATGCCGGCGTAGGGAGTAGGTCAGATGACCGACAAGGATGTACGCACGCCTGCCTTCGGACGGACGGACGGGGCTTCCCCGTCGTCCCCGGACGGCCAGGACAGGCGGTCCATCGGCTGGCACAAGGCGTACGTCGGGGGCACACGCCCCGATCTGCGGGTGCCGGTCCGCCAGGTGCACCTCACCAACGGGCAGTCCGTGACGTTGTACGACACCTCCGGCCCGTACACCGATCCGACCGTCGACACCGATGTGCGCAGGGGGCTGACGCCGCTGCGCGAGAGCTGGATCATCGCCCGCGGGGACACGGAGGAGTACGCGGGCCGTCCCGTCCGTCCCGAGGACGACGGGATCAAGCACACGTCCCCGCGCGGAGGGCTGCGCAACCTCGACGCGGTCTTCCCGGGCCGGCCGCGCCAGCCGCGCCGGGGCCGGGCCGGGCAGGCGGTCACCCAGCTCGCCTACGCGCGGCGCGGAGAGATCACGCCCGAGATGGAGTTCGTGGCGCTCCGCGAGAACGTCGACCCCGAGGTCGTACGGGAGGAGATCGCAGCGGGCCGGGCGGTGCTGCCCGTGAACGTCAACCATCCCGAGATCGAGCCGATGATCATCGGCAAGCGGTTCCTGGTGAAGGTCAACGCCAACATCGGCAATTCCGCGGTGACGTCCTCCATCGAGGAGGAGGTGGAGAAGATGACCTGGGCGACCCGCTGGGGCGCCGACACGGTCATGGACCTGTCCACCGGCCGCAACATCCACACCACGCGTGAGTGGGTGCTGCGCAACTCCCCCGTCCCCATCGGCACCGTGCCGCTCTATCAGGCGCTGGAGAAGGTCGACGGCCGTGCCGAGGAGCTGACCTGGGAGATCTACAAGGACACCGTCGTCGAACAGGCCGAGCAGGGCGTGGACTACATGACGGTCCACGCGGGCGTGCGCCTGGCCTACGTGCCGCTCACCGCGAACCGCAAGACCGGCATCGTCTCGCGCGGCGGCTCGATCATGGCCGCCTGGTGCCTCGCGCACCACAAGGAGTCGTTCCTGTACGAGAACTTCGAGGAGCTCTGCGAGATCCTCGCCGCGTACGACGTCACCTACTCGCTCGGTGACGGGCTGCGGCCGGGTTCCATCGCGGACGCCAACGACGCGGCGCAGTTCGCCGAGTTGAGGACGCTCGGGGAACTCAACGCGGTCGCGAAGCGTTTTCAGGTACAGACGATGATCGAAGGCCCGGGGCATGTCCCGATGCACAAGATCAAGGAGAACATCGACCTTCAGCAGGAGATCTGTGATGAAGCTCCGTTCTATACGCTCGGCCCGCTGACGACGGACGTCGCGCCCGCGTACGACCACATCACGTCCGGCATCGGTGCCGCGATGATCGCCTGGTGGGGCACGGCCATGCTCTGCTACGTCACTCCCAAGGAACACCTGGGGCTGCCCGATCGTGACGACGTCAAGACCGGCGTCATCACCTACAAGATCGCCGCCCACGCGGCCGACCTCGCCAAGGGGCACCCGGGTGCGCAGGAATGGGACGACGCGCTCTCCGACGCCCGCTTCGAGTTCCGGTGGGAGGACCAGTTCAACCTGGCTCTCGATCCGGACACGGCACGGGAGTTCCACGACCAGACGCTGCCGGCCGAGCCCGCCAAGACGGCCCACTTCTGCTCCATGTGTGGGCCGAAGTTCTGCTCGATGAAGATCAGTCAGGACATCAACGAGCGGTTCGGCGGTGAGGTGGCCGACGGTGCCTCCGCCGCGGAGATCTCCGAGGGCATGCTCCAGAAGTCCCGGGAGTTCGCGGAGGCCGGCAACCGCGTGTACCTGCCGCTGGCCGACTGAGCCACCCCACGGGGGCGCGGTCCGGGGAGCACCCCCGGACCGCGGTCCCCGGCCCGGTCACGGCGTGACGTCCTGCGGGTACCAGCGCAGTTCGAGGGTGTTGCCGTCCGGGTCCCGGACGTAGACCGAGGTCGCGGTGCCGCGTGCGCCGAAGCGTTCCACGGGTCCTTCGAGCACGGTGAAGGCTCCCGACGCGATGACCTGGTCCCAGTCCAGCGGTTCCACGGTGAGACAGATGTGGTCGACGTTGGACCCCTCGGGGGCATGGGCGATCAGGTCGATGATGGTTTCCGCGGTCACCCGCACCGACGGGAACGGAGCCTGGCCGAGACGCCATTCGGCGACGCGCACGGGTTCCAGGCCGAGAAGTCCGGTGTAGAAGTCCAGGGACCGTTCGATGTCCTCGACCTTGAGAACAAGGTGGTCGAAGGCCTTCACGCGCAGCGTGGTCATGTCGTCTCCAGGGCTACGGCGTGGCGGAGCCACGCGCTGAACAGGACGGGGTCGATCTCGTCGGCACGCCCGAGCTTTACGGAGGCCATCCGGCGGGCTCCCGCGACGAGCCGGCCCGATGGATCGCTCACGTCCTGGCCGCGCCACAGGCCGAAGGTGACAGAGGACGTGTGGGCCTTGAGCAGGCAGACCGGGGCCCGGCCCGGCTTGTCCCCGAGGCTCCAGGTGGGATGGCCGTGCCACATGGCCCCGGAGTCCTCGGGGAGGGCCGCGTCGATGACGTGCCTCAGTCTCTCGCCGATGTCGCGCAGCGGGCCGTCGAGTCCGTTCAGGTAGGCGGTGATGTCCGCGGAAGGCATGGGTCCCCGTTCGGAAGGATGTGATGGGTGTGGTGGATGGGGTCGTCCGAGCCGGGCTCGGAGTCGTCGTTGGGTGCTCGGGCGGCCGGGGCGTTCGGCTTCTTCCCTCGGCCGGGTGGACGCCTTCCACGATCCACCGCGGGGCGGTACGCCATCAAGGCATGATCGCTGTACGACTGTTGAGCCAGATTTAACGCCGGGGGTTGCATGCTGGAGCGACTGGAGATCGAGACCTTCCTGACGCTGGCCGAGGAACTGCACTTCGGCCGGACCGCCGAGCGGCTGCGGGTCACGACCGGCCGGGTCAGCCAGGTGATCAAGGCGCTGGAGCGCAGAATCGGCGGCCTGCTGTTCGAGCGCACCAGCCGTTCCGTCCGGCTCACCCCGATCGGCCGGCAGCTCGCGGACGACCTGGCACCTCTGGTCGCCGGGATCGAGGCCGCGCTGCGGAGGGCGGCCGACGCCGGCCGGGGCGTCACCGGAGAGCTGCGGGCCGCCTTCCTCGGCGAGTGGACGGCGCCGGCGCTTCTCAGAGCCGTCGCCCTGTTCGGTGAGCGTCACCCGGACTGCCGCGTCGACGTGCGCGAGGTACAGCTCTCCAACTCCCGGGCGAGCCTGGTGGACGGTTCGGTCGACGTGCTGCTCGCCTCGTTCCCCTTCGACGGAATGGCCTGCGGACCGGCCCTGCTGCGGGAAGGACGGGTCCTCGCCGTCGCGGCCGGTCATCCGCTGGCCGGCGAGGAACGGCTGTCCCTCGAAGTGCTCGCGGAACACCCCGTGGTTCAGTACCCCCAGGTGACCTCGGCGGCGTTCAAGCGGGACCGCACACCGGACCACACCCCCTCGGGCAGGCCCGTTCCGAAGGGCCCGGTCGGCGAGTCCTTCTCCGAGATGCTGACCCTGGTCGCGATGGGCCGGGGCGTCCTCCCGGTCGGGGAGCACTCGCGGCAGTACTACCCCCGGCCCGACATCGCCTACGTACCCCTTCACGACGCCCGCCCGATCGAACGGGGACTGGTCTGGAGGGAGGGCAACACCAGCGAGCGCCTGCGGGAGTTCGTCCGGGCCGCGACGGACGCGGCCACCCCGTCCCACGCGCAGGCGTATGGATCGGATCCATCGACGGCTTCTCCGGGGAGACTGGGCGCATGACACCGACATCGATGAGCAAGGGCGCCAACCTTCCCGTTGCCGCGCAGGAGGTGCGGGTCGTGCTCGGCTGGTCCGGAGGCCCCGGCGCGCCGGACGCCGATGCCTCGGCCCTGCTGCTGCGCGCGGACGGGCGGGTCCGCGACGACGGTGACTTCGTCTTCTACAACCAGCCCAGACATGCCTCCGGCGCCGTGCGTCACGCGGGCAAGCGCCGTGAGGGCGACGGGACGACGGACACCGTCGAGGTGGATCTGCGCGCCCTGGAGCCGGAGGTCGAGCGGGTGGTCCTGGGCGCCTCGGCCGACGGCGGCACGTTCGGCGGACTGTCGGGTCTGCGACTGAGACTGTTCGACGCCAGGACCGGCGACGAGCTGGCGTTCTTCGACATGGAGGCGACGACGGAGACGGCGTTCATCGGAGGCGAGCTGTATCTGCGGGGCGGTGCGTGGAAGTTCCGCGCGGTGGGCCAGGGATACGCCTCCGGGCTCGCGGGCCTGGCCACCGACTTCGGGATCAGCGTGGACGAGGAGCCGGGCACTTCCGGGACCCCGGACGCGACGAGCGCGACCGCCTCACCCGCACCCCCGCCGCCATCGGCTCTCCCGCCGGTCCCGGCACCGATGACCGCTCCCGTCCCCCCGCCGCCTCCGTCGGCTCCGGCACCCCCGCGCGCCCCCGCGCCCCCGGCCGCTCCCGCCTCGCCGGCACCCCCGGGGCCCCAGGCACCCCCGGCCCCGGGTGCCGGACCGGCTCCTCGCCTCGTCAAGGGAGAGGAGCGGCTGCCCGTGGACATGCGCAAGCGGCTCTCCCTGCGCAAGGAGCAGGTGGCGGTCAGTCTTCGCAAGCACGGGGCCGTGGGTGTCCGCGCCCGCGTCATCCTGGTCCTGGACGCCTCCGGCTCGATGTCGTTCCTGTACTCCAAGGGCGTCGTGGCCGACGTCGTGGAGCGGATGGCCGCGGTCGCGGCCCAGCTGGACGACGACGGGGAGATGCAGGCGTGGACCTTCGCGTCGAACCCGGCGCGGCTGCCGGACCTCGCCCTGGGTGATCTGCCGGAGTGGCTGGAGCGCCATGTCCGGGTCGGTGAACTGACCTTGTTCCGGCGAAAGAAGCCGAAGAAGGGCCTCCTGCCGGGGCAGGTGGACATGCGGGCGGTCGGCATCCAGAACGAGGAGCAGAAGGTGATCGCCGAGGTCCGGGCGTTCGTCCGTGAGCACCCGGCCGCCGATCCCACGCTGGTGCTCTTCTTCTCCGACGGCGGTGTCTACCGCAACAAGGAGATCGAGAAGGAGCTGATGGAGGCGGTGGACGAGCCGGTCTTCTGGCAGTTCGTCGGACTGGGTCGCTCCAACTACGGCGTTCTGGAACGGTTCGACACCCTGCCGGGCCGGCGCGTCGACAACGTGGGCTTCTTCGCCGTCGACGACATCGGCCACGTACCCGATCCGGAGCTCTACGACCGGCTGCTGTCCGAGTTCCCGTCATGGATGAAGGAGGCGCGGCGGCTGGGCATCGTCTGAGACGGTCCGACGCGGCGGAGGACGCCCGCCGGACGCCGCCGACCCGTTCCGGGCAGCCGTGAGGGACCGCCCGTCCGGCGGCCGGAAAAGGCCGCACCGGCACCGGTGTGCGGGCCCGCGCACCCGCGCGGGCCCTCTCCTGCCTCGGACCCGGCCGTCGGCCGGCCGGGTCACTCGGGCTGGTGTTCAGGTCCTCCGAAGTCCGGGCTGGTGAAGTCCGGGCTGGAGAAGCTCGGGCGCGGGCCCGCCGCGGGTCCGCCCTCGGGGCTGCTGAACCCCGGCCGGTCGTACCCGAGGTGGGGTATGCGGCTGGGGGCCGGTGCGGGGCGGCCCAGTGCCGCCGAGCCCGGGTCCGCGAGGGCTTCCCGGAGGAACGGCATGATGCCGCGCTCCAGCAGGGCGTCGCGCCAGGCCTCCTTGGCCCGGGCGACCTGTCCGTTCAGTTCGTCGCCCGCGTCCGCCAGGAGGGAGGACGAACTGTTGCGCAGGGCGGTCAGCAGCAGTCCGGCCGCGGCGACCAGGATGGCTGCCGCCGTGACCGCGCCGAAGACCCATCCGGTGGTCAGAAGGGTTCTGGCGATGGTCGGCTCGGGGTCGAGCATCCTCAGGACGTATCCGACGAGGAGGAATATCGCCGCGGCCGTCCCGGCGAGGACGGGGGCGAGCACCGCGACGACGGCGACCGCTCCGGCCCCGGCGGTCTCGGTGACCTCTCCCACGGTGGCGGCGAGCCCCATCGCGGTCGTGCCCGGCTCGGTGGAGCCGGCGTCCTCGCTCGCGACGGGGGCGGACCGCACCGGGCGGCGCAGTTCGCTGCGGATCTTCACGTAGTGCGCGTACTCGTCCGACGCGGCGGTCGTGATGAGGGCCGTGGCGTTGAGCGCCATGGTGCGCAGTTGTTCGAGGTTGAGCCGCTGGCCGACAGCGGCGAGTTCCGGGCGGTGTGGTGCGGAGCGCAGCGCCTCATCGAGGATCCGCTCGTATTCCTGGCGGTCCTCGCTCAGCAGGTGCTGCGGAACGCTGTTCATCTGCATCCCCCGATGCTCCGTAGGGCTGATGGCTCGCACGCTGACGAGCCGTTGGGCAGAAACGGAGGGGAGCCTGCTACGGATAAGCCGATGGTAGAGCGGCGACGGCACGCCGTGACAGGGGGTTTCCAGAAATTGGCCCCTGTCCGGAGCGGTCCGCCGGCCGGACGCCTGTCCGGTGAACGCTCAGATATCCAGCGGAAGTTGTTGGACCAGCAGCTTTCCGGCCATGGTCACTCCGCCGTCCATGGCGATGGCCAGGCCGTCGGCGTAGACGTGGGGTCCTTCGATGACGGGACCCGCTCCGGCCTCGCCGTCCTCCGGGCCCACCTCGCCCAGGAGGTAGGGAATGGGGCTGTGACCGTGGACGACGCGGGTGCCGCCGTAGGCGCCGAGCAGTTCGTGGACGGCCTCGGCACCCTCGTCGCGGAAGGCGAAGCGCCGGGTGAACTTGCGGAAGAGGTCCCAGCAGTCCTCGGCGTCGTTGCGGGTGAGGGTTTCGCGGACGGTGTCGTTGACCGCTTCGATGGAGTCGCCGTAGTCGAGGTAGGCGGTGGTGTCGGAGTGCACCAGCAGGTGGCCGTCGACCAGCTCCATGGCGTCGAGGCGGGCCATCCACTGAAGGTGGTGGTCCTGGAGGCGGTCCATGTCCGTCTTCTGGCCGCCGTTGAGGAGCCAGGCGGCCTGGAAGGTGGCGGTGCCGGCGCCCGAGCTGACCGGGGTGTCGCCGAACCGTTTGGCGCCGAGCAGCAGCAGCTCGTGGTTGCCCATGAGTGCCTTGCAGTAGCCGCCGGCCGCGGCCGCCTCGGCGGAGAGCCGCATCACGAGATCGATCACGCCGATGCCGTCCGGGCCGCGGTCGGTGAAGTCTCCGAGGAACCACAGGCGCGAGGTGCCGGCCGACCAGCTGCCGGAGGCGTCCACGAGGCCCTTGGCCTGCAGCGCGGCGAGGAGCTGGTCGAGGTAGCCGTGCACGTCTCCGACGACGTACAGCGGGCCGGGCCCGGCGCCGGGGGCCGGGGCGGGTGCGCCGGAGGGGTCGACGACGACCTGCTGGGTGTCGCCGCGGTTGATGACCGGAAGATCGCGCTGCGTGGGCGTGTACCCCTCGGAGAACTCCCCCGGGAACTCCGGCGGAGCCTCCGCGGACGCGTACGGGGAGGGCCCTCCCGGCGCGTACCGCGCGGTCATGGGTCCGGCGCCCTCGCCGTGAGGCGTGTCCTGCGCATACGGACCGGTCTCGTGGACGTACCCGGGCACCCGGAAGTCGCGCAACGTCGCCGTCCGCACCACCTCGGGTCCCTGACCGGCCCCCTGAGTCATCGACCCCTCCACCACCATCGCGCCGCATCTGCACCGGTTCGGACTGCCTGGTCGCAGCGGCCCGCGGTGTCGTCCGCCCATCATAGGAATGCGGATCGCGCCATGTGATGACCCAGGGGTGGTGAATCGGAACAGGAGCCCAGTTCACCGCGGTTTTCGCCCGAATTGGGCGGGGCTCACCCCGCCCTGGCCGGATCGGTCCTCAGCCCTGTTCGGGTGATCGGGGCGGACTGACGGTCGTCCGGGGCGGGCGCCGCTGCGACGAGGTCCGCACGATCAGCTCCGTGGGTATCACCTGCTCGACCGGTTGGTCCGATTCGACCCCTTCGATGGCGTCGATCAGTAACTGGACGACCGCCGTGCCGATCCTGCGCGGTTTGAGGGACAGGGTCGTGACGGGCGGTTCGGTGCTGGCGTAGACGTTCGACTCGCTGCAGCACACCAGGAGCAGGTCGTCGGGTACGCGCAGACCGTAGCGGCGGGCGGCCGCCAGCAGGTCGGTGCCGTTCGGGTCGAAGAGGCCGTAGACGGCGTCCGGGCGGTCGGGCCGGGCGAGGAGCCGGTCGGCGGCCACCGCTCCGGCGCACGGATCGTGCGCCGGGTAGGCCTCGTACACCGGATCCTGGCCCACGCGCTCGCACCAGCGCAGGTACGCGGTGGTGGAGAGGTGGGTGTACGTGTCCGTGCTGGTGCCGGTGAGGAGGCCGATGCGGCGGGCGCCGGCGTCGGCCAGGTGGTCGAGGATGCCGAGGACCGCGGCCTCGTGGTCGTTGTCCACCCAGGCGGTGACCGGGAGCGATCCCACGGGCCGGCCGTCGGAGACGACGGGCAGCCCCTGGCGGACCAGCTCGCTGACGACCGGATCCTGGTCGGAGGGGTCGATGACCACGGTTCCGTCCAGGGCGACGTTCGACCACACATCGTGGCGGGAGGTCGCGGGGAGGATGACCAGGGCGTATCCCCGGGCGAGCGCCGCCGAGGTGGCGGCTCTGGCCATCTCGGCGAAGTACGCGAACTCGGTGAAGGTGAAAGGTTCATCCCCGTACGTGGTGACGGTCAAGCCGATCAGGCCGGACTTGCCCGTACGGAGGGTTCGGGCCGCGGCCGACGGGCGATAGCCCAGCCGGTCGGCGACTTCGCGGACATGGCGTCGGGTGGCGTCCGGGAGCCGTCCCTTGCCGTTGAGGGCGTCGGAGACGGTTGTGATGGAGACCCCTGCTGCCGCGGCCACGTCTCTGATGCCCGCCCGGCCCGGCCGACCGCCTCGGCGGGAGGTCTCCGCCCGGCTCACCTGGTGCTTCCCTGCTGCTGTCATGGCGAGCCGATAGTAGGGCTCATACGGTGGGGTAGTGCGGACGCATATGCACGCGTTGACAGGCACGTTTCTGCATGATCGAAATGCGTTAACTCCCTTTGAAGTGAAGGTAGTTGAGCGATCTCATCCCAATACGTGACTTGTCGGCGCGTGCGAGCCTGCCAAGCGAGCCATGTCTCGAAGAGGTCTCAACTCACCTGTACGAGGGATGCGCGCCACGGCGTGAGCCACCGGCGCATGTGATAGTCGTCGACGCGCCCCCTTTCATACGACTTGGTACGAGGACGGCCGCCGGGCCGTGCGACGGCGGCGGTCCGGCATCTGCCGCCAAAGTCCGCGGACGATCACCCGGCGGGGCACGTGACGGTGTCGGGTTGTCCACAGGCCATTCGCAGCGGCGCGGAATCCTCATAAGGTGAGAAGTATTGGTAGCCGGTGGTGGTCATGAGCCGCTGGTGGTCACGAGGAGGACTGCGGTGAGCGACACGAACCCCAAGCTGCGTGCCGAGCTGGCGGGTATCCCCACCTACAAGCCCGGAAAGCCCGCCGCCGCCGGCGGCGCCGTGGCGTACAAGCTGTCCTCCAACGAGAACCCGTATCCGCCGCTGCCCGGCGTGGTCGAGAGCCTGACCGCGGCGGCCGGTTCGTTCAACCGCTACCCGGACATGGCGTGCACCGGGCTGATGAACGAGCTGGCGGACCGTTTCGGCGTCCCCGTCTCCCACCTGGCGACGGGCACCGGCTCGGTCGGCGTCGCGCAGCAGCTCCTGCAGTCCACGAGCGGCCCCGGCGACGAGGTCATCTACGCCTGGCGCTCCTTCGAGGCGTACCCGATCATCACGCAGATCAGCGGGGCGACCTCGGTGCGGGTGTCGCTGACCCCGGGCGAGGTGCACGACCTGGACGCGATGGCCGACGCCATCACCGACCGGACGCGGCTGATTTTCGTCTGCAACCCGAACAACCCGACCGGCACGGTGGTGCGCCGGGCCGAGCTGGAGCGGTTCCTGGACCGGGTGCCGAGCGACGTGCTGGTCGTCCTGGACGAGGCGTACCGCGAGTTCATCCGTGACGTCGAGGTGCCGGACGGCGTGGAGATCTACCGGGACCGGCCCAACGTCTGTGTGCTGCGCACGTTCTCCAAGGCGTACGGGCTGGCCGGTCTGCGGGTGGGCTTCGCGATCGCTCACGAGCCGGTGGCGGCCGCGCTGCGCAAGACCGCGGTGCCGTTCGGTGTGAGCCAGCTCGCCCAGGACGCCGCGGTGGCGAGCCTGCGGGCCGAGGACGAACTGATCGGCCGGGTCGGCTCCCTGGTCTCCGAGCGCACCCGGGTGGTCGACACCCTGCGCGGTCAGGGCTGGACGGTGCCCGAGACGCAGGCCAACTTCGTGTGGCTGCGCCTGGGGGAGCGCACCATGGACTTCGCCGCGCACTGCGAGCAGGCCGGGGTCGTCGTGCGTCCCTTCGCGGGCGAGGGTGTCCGGGTGACCATCGGCGAGACCGAGGCGAACGACATCTTCCTGAAGGCCACCGAGGGCTTCCACAAGGGGCTGTAGTCATCCGTCGAGGGGCCCGTACGCGTCGGTCGCGTACGGGCCCCTCGGCCTTGGGGCCGCTTGGGCTTTCGGCCCTCGGACACCTGGCCCCTCCGCTTCAGGGACCTTTGGTCCGGCTTAAGGACCCCCCACCCCTCGGCCTTCGAACGGGCATGCGTCATAATTGCTTGTGAATGTGAACGCGTTCACAAGCGTGTCCTGTTCCTCCCGTGATGTCTGCAATAAAGCGGGCAAACTGCCGCTGTGACCACGGCCATGTAAGGAGACTGACGACGTGGAATTGGCTTTGGCGCCAGAGACCATGGCGCGATGGCAGTTCGGAATCATCACCGTCTACCACTTCTTCTTCGTGCCCCTGACGATCTCGCTCGCCGCGCTCGTCGCCGGCCTGCAGACCGCCTGGGTGCGTACGGAGAAGCCGAAGTACCTGAGCGCCACCAAGTTCTGGGGCAAGCTGTTCCTGATCAACATCGCGATGGGCGTCGTCACCGGAATCGTCCAGGAGTTCCAGTTCGGCATGAACTGGTCCGCCTACTCACGCTTCGTCGGTGACATCTTCGGCGCCCCCCTCGCCTTCGAGGCCCTGCTCGCCTTCTTCTTCGAGTCGACCTTCATCGGGCTGTGGATCTTCGGCTGGGACAAGCTGCCGAAGAAGCTCCACCTCGCCTGCATCTGGATGGTCTCCATCGGAACCATGCTGTCCGCGTACTTCATCCTCGCGGCCAACTCGTGGATGCAGCACCCGGTCGGCTACCGGATCAACAAGGAGAGGGGGCGCGCGGAACTCACCGACTTCTGGCATGTGCTGACCCAGAACACCGCGCTCGCCCAGGTGTTCCACACCCTCACCGCGGCCTTCCTGACCGGTGGCGCCTTCATGGTGGGCATCGCCGCGATCCACCTGGCCCGCAAGCGGCACGTCGCCGTCATGAAGACCTCGCTGCGCCTCGGTCTCGTCACCGTCGTCATCGCCGGTCTCCTCACGGCGATCAGCGGCGACACCCTCGGCAAGATCATGTTCAAGCAGCAGCCGATGAAGATGGCCGCCGCCGAGGCCCTGTGGGACGGCCAGGACTCCGCGCCCTTCTCGATCTTCGCCTACGGAGACGTCAGCAAGGGCCACAACACCGTGGAGCTGTCCATCCCGGGGATACTGTCGTTCCTCGCCGATGACAACTTCGACTCCTACGTCCCCGGCATCAACGACACCAACAAGGCCGAGCAGGAGAAGTACGGCCCCGGCGACTACCGCCCCATCATCCCGGTCACCTTCTGGGCGTTCCGCTGGATGATCGGCTTCGGCATGGCCTCCTTCGCGATCGGCATCGTCGGACTCTGGCTGACCCGCAAGAAGTTCATGCTGCCGCAGCACCTGAGGGTCGGTGAGGACGAGGCACCGCATCTGGTCCTGTTCAAGAACAAGGCACTCGGCCCGAAGCTCACCAAGTGGGGCTGGCGCATCGCCATCTGGACCCTGGCCTTCCCGCTGATCGCCAACTCCTGGGGCTGGATCTTCACCGAGATGGGCCGTCAGCCGTGGGTCGTGTACGGCGTCCTGCAGACGCGGTTCGCGGTCTCCCCCACCGTCTCGCAGGGCGAGGTCATCACGTCGCTGGTCGTGTACTCGCTGATCTACGCGATCCTCGCCGTCATCGAGGTCAAGCTGCTCGCGAAGTACGTCAAGGCGGGGCCGCCCGAGCTCACCGAGTCCGACCTCAACCCGCCCACCAGGATCGGCGGCGACTCCAGGGACGCCGACAAGCCGATGGCCTTCTCCTACTAGGCTCAGGGAGCTGCTGAGTCATGGAACTTCACGACGTCTGGTTCGTCCTCATCGCGATCCTCTGGATCGGCTATTTCTTCCTGGAGGGCTTCGACTTCGGAGTCGGCATCCTCACCAAGCTGCTGGCCCGCGACCGTATCGAGAAGCGGGTGCTGATCAACACGATCGGCCCCGTGTGGGACGGCAACGAGGTGTGGCTGCTCACGGCCGGCGGTGCGACCTTCGCCGCCTTCCCCGAGTGGTACGCCACCCTCTTCTCGGGCTTCTATCTGCCGCTGCTGATCATCCTGGTCTGCCTGATCGTGCGGGGTGTCGCCTTCGAGTACCGGGCGAAGCGGCCCGAGGAGCACTGGCAGCGCAACTGGGAGACGGCGATCTTCTGGACCTCGCTGGTCCCGGCGTTCCTGTGGGGTGTGGCCTTCGGGAACATCGTGCACGGAGTGAAGATCGACCGGGACTTCGAGTACGTGGGCAACTTCTGGGACCTGCTCAACGTGTACTCGATCCTCGGCGGTCTGGTGACGCTCACTCTGTTCACCTTCCACGGGGCGGTGTTCGTCGGACTCAAGACGGTGGGAGACATCCGGGAACGGTCCCGGAAGCTCGCACTGAAGGTCGGTCTTGCGACGGCGGTGCTGGCGCTGGCTTTCCTCATCTGGACGCAGGTCGACAGCGGTGACGGCGCGTCGCTGGCCGCGCTGATCGTGGCCGTGGTCGCCCTGGTCGCGGCGCTGGTGATGGTCAACGGCGGCCGGGAGGGGTGGGCGTTCATCCTCTCGGGGCTCACCATCGTGGCCGCCGTCGCGATGCTCTTCCTGTCGCTCTTCCCGGACGTCATGCCGTCCTCGCTCAACGAGGACTGGAGCCTCACGGTCACCAACGCCTCGTCGAGCCACTACACCCTGACGATCATGACCTGGTGTGCCGTGATCGCCACTCCGATCGTTCTGCTCTACCAGAGCTGGACCTACTGGGTATTCCGCAAGCGCATCGGCACGCACCACATCGCCGTGGACGCGTCGCACTGAATCCGAAGTATCGGCACGTTTCACGTGAAACGTGCCTGATGGGCCAAAGGTGTGTTTCACGTGAAACCAATCGATCCGCGCCTCCTCCGGTACGCCCGGGCCACCCGCCGCTTCCTTGTCGCGGTGGTGGGGCTGGGCGTGGCCGGGGCGGCCCTGGTCATCGCCCAGGCGATGCTCATCGCCGAAGTGGTGGTCGGCGCCTTCCAGCACGGGTTCTCCGTCGCCGAACTGCGCACTCCCCTGATCCTGTTGACCGTGGTGGCGCTCGGACGCGCGATGGTGGCCTGGCTCACCGAGCTCGCCGCGCACCGCGCGAGTGCCGCGGTCAAGTCGGAACTCAGGGGGCGGCTGCTGGAGCGGGCCGCAACCCTTGGTCCCGGATGGCTCAGCGGCCAGCGGACGGGCTCCCTGGTCACGCTCGCGACCCGCGGTGTGGACGCGCTCGACGACTATTTCTCGCGCTATCTGCCGCAGCTGGGCCTCGCGGTGGTGGTCCCGGTCGCCGTGCTGGCGCGGATCGTCACCGAGGACTGGGTGTCCGCGGCGATCATCGTCGCCACCCTGCCGCTCATCCCCATGTTCATGGTGTTGATCGGCTGGGCCACGCGCGGCCACATGGACCGCCAGTGGCGGACACTGTCCCGGCTGTCCGGACACTTCCTGGACGTGGTCGCCGGGCTGCCCACACTCAAGGTGTTCGGCCGGGCCAAGGCGCAGGCCGAGTCGATCCGGAAGATCACCGGCGAGTACCGGCAGGCGACCATGCGGACGCTCCGGATCGCCTTCCTGTCGTCCTTCGCCCTGGAACTGCTCGCCACCATCTCGGTCGCCCTGGTCGCCGTGACCATCGGAATGCGGCTCGTCCATGGCGAGATGGACCTGTACGTGGGACTCGTCGTCCTCGTGCTGGCGCCCGAGGCCTATCTGCCCCTCAGGCAGGTGGGAGCGCAGTACCACGCGGCCGCCGAAGGGCTCGCGGCCGCCGAGGCGATCTTCGAGGTGCTGGAGACTCCGGCCCCGAGGTCCGGTGCGCAGCGCGTGCCCACGGGAGAGATCGTCTTCGACGGCGTGACCGTGCGCTACCCGGGGCGTTCCACGGACGCGGTCTCGGACGTCTCGTTCACCGTCGAGCCCGGTGAGACGGTCGCGCTCGTCGGAGCCAGCGGAGTGGGCAAGTCGACCCTGCTGAACGTTCTGCTCGGGTTCGTGGAGCCCACCGCCGGCCAGGTACGTGCCGGGGGAGTTGATCTCGCCGACGCCGACCTCGGCGAGTGGCGTTCGCGGATCGCCTGGGTGCCGCAACGGCCGCACCTGTACGCCGGGTCCATCGCCGAGAACGTACGGCTGGCGCGGCCCGAAGCCGACGACACCGCGGTGCGCGCGGCGCTCGTCGACGCCGGTGCGGCGGAATTCGTCGACGCCCTGCCCGCCGGGGCCGACACGGTCCTCGGCGAGGACGGCGCCGGACTGTCGGCCGGCCAGCGCCAACGCCTGGCACTCGCGCGGGCGTTCCTCGCGGACCGGCCCGTGCTGCTGCTGGACGAGCCGACGGCCTCGCTCGACGGGGGGACCGAGGCCGAGGTCGTGGCGGCGGTCCGGCGGCTGGCCGTCGGACGGACGGTGCTGCTGGTCGTGCACCGGCCCGCGCTGCTGGGCGTCGCGGACCGGGTGGTCCGCCTGGAAACCGCCGCCGTCGGCGCGCCGAGGCCGGCGATCGAGGCCGGCGTCCTCGACCCGGCGCCGCGGGCGAACGCACAGCCGCCCCGAGGAACCGCGCCGCAGAGCCCGGCCCCGGCGGAAGGACTCGTCGCGCTGCCCCGGGGCCGTGACGGGGTGCTCGCCCGCGTCCGGGCGATGGCGGCGCCCCGCCGGGGTCCGCTCGCGCTCGCCCTGCTTCTCGCCGGCCTCGCGCTCGGGAGCGCCGTCGGCCTCATGGCGACCTCCGGCTGGCTCATCTCACGGGCCTCCCAGCAGCCGCCCGTCTTCTATCTGATGGTGGCAGTGACGGCCACCCGGACGTTCGGCATCGGACGGGCGGTGTTCCGGTACGCCGAACGGCTCGTCTCGCACGACGCCGTGCTGCGGATGCTGGCCGACACGCGGGTCGCCGTCTACCGGCGTCTGGAACGGCTCGCGCCCGCCGGACTGCGGACCACCCGGCGCGGTGACCTGCTGTCGCGGCTCGTCGCCGACGTGGACGCCCTCCAGGACTACTGGCTGCGCTGGCTGCTGCCGGCCGGAGCCGCGGTCCTGGTCTCCGCCGCCTCCGCCGGGTTCACCGCCTGGCTGCTCCCCGAGGCCGGGGCCGTCCTCGCCGTCGGTCTCCTGGCCGCCGGTGCCGGAGTCCCCCTGGTGACCGGCGCCGTGGCGCGCAGGGCCGAGCGACGGCTGGCTCCCGCCCGCGGCGTGCTGGCCACCCAGGTGGCCGATCTGCTCACGGGGACCGCCGAACTGACCGTCGCGGGCGCGCTGCCCGCCCGTACGGCCCGGGCGCGGCAGGCCGACGGCGTTCTTACGAGGATCGCCTCCAGGGCCGCCACCGCGACCGCCCTCGGCGACGCGCTCACGGCACTGATCTCGGGGCTCACCGTCGCGGCCGCCGCTCTGGTCGGCGCCCAGGCGGTCGCCGCGGGGCGCCTGCACGGCGTGCTCATGGCCGTCGTCGTCCTCACCCCGCTCGCCGCCTTCGAGGCGGTCATGGGACTGCCCCTCGCCTTCCAGTACCGCCAGCGCGTGCGCAAGAGCGCCGAGCGCGTGTACGAGGTGCTGGACGCCCCCGATCCCGTACGCGAGCCCGAACAGCCGAGGCCGGCGCCCGCGTCACCCTTCCCCCTCCGGCTGTCGGGACTCCGGGCCCGGTACGCGGGACAGGACCGGGACGCGCTGGCAGGACTCGACCTGACCCTCGAAAAGGGCCGCAGGATCGCCGTGGTCGGCACCTCCGGGGCCGGCAAGACGACGCTCGCGCAGGTGCTGCTGCGGTTCCTGGACCCCGAAGCCGGGACGTTCACCCTCGCCGGCGCCGACGCCCGTGGCATGGACGGGGACGCCGTACGCCGGCTGATCGGGCTGTGCGCCCAGGACGCGCACCTCTTCGACAGCACCGTCCGCGAGAACCTGCTGCTCGCCCGCAAGGACGCGACCGAGGCCGCGCTGCGCGACGCGCTCGGGCGGGCCCGTCTCCTCGACTGGGCGGACGGACTGCCCGACGGGCTCGACACCCCGATCGGAGAACACGGGGCACGGCTGTCCGGCGGCCAGCGCCAGCGGCTCGCCCTGGCACGGGCACTGCTCGCCGACTTCCCCGTACTCGTCCTCGACGAACCGGCGGAACACCTCGACCTGCCGACGGCCGACGCACTCACCGCGGACCTGCTGGCCGCGACCGAGGGCCGTACGACTCTTCTGATCACCCACCGGCTCGCCGGACTCGACGCGGTGGACGAGGTGATCGTGCTCGCGCGGGGACACGTGGTGCAGCGCGGCTCGTTCGCCGAGCTGTCGGCCGTCGAGGGGCCGCTGAGGGAGATGGCGGAACGGGAGAGCGCAGCGGACCGGCTGGTGAGCGCTGTGGCCCCCCATTAGGCTCGGGGCATGTCAGCGGCGAGGGGTTTCCCCGACCCGGGTGACGGCACCGGCGCGGCGGGACCGGCGGCCCGTGCCCCGGGAGAGCCGCCCGGCGGACCGGACGCCCGGGTCCCGCGGCTGCTGGAGGCCGTGCGGTCGGTCGGATCGGGGCTGGAGCTGCACTCCAAGCTCGACCGGATCTGCGAGACGGCGGCCGAACTCGCCGACGCGCGGTACGCGGCCATCGGAGTCGTGGACGCGAACGGGAAGGGCCTCTCGGACTTCGTCCAGCACGGCGTCGACGAGGACACCGTCCGCCGGATCGGCCGGAGGCCCGACGGCCGCAAGGGGCTGCTCGGCGCTCTCATCCGCGACCCCGATCCGGTGCGGCTCGCGAACCTGACCGACGACCCGCGCTCCTGCGGGTTCCCGGCGGGCCATCCGCCGATGCGCAGCTTCCTCGGCGTACCGATCCGGGTCCAGGGGGAGATCTTCGGAAACCTGTACCTCGCCGAGAAGCGCGGCGGCGGCACCTTCGACGACGACGATCTCGACATGGTCCGGGTGCTCGCCACGGAAGCGGGCATCGCCATCGGCAACGCCCGCCTGTACGAGGCGGCCAAGCAGCGCGAGCGCTGGATCGACGGCTCGGTGGCCGTCACCACCGCGCTGCTGGCCGGCGGAGACGCCGAGGACGCGTTGCAGATCGTCGCCGAACAGGCCCGCCGCCTCTCCGGCTCCGAGGCCGGGATCGTGCTGCTCCCCGCGGAGGAGGGCGGCCTTGAGGTCGTCGCGGTGGCCGCCGACCATCCGTCGAAGGTGCTCGGCGTGGTCGTTCCGCCGGAGAGCGAACTGGTCACCGAACTCTGCGACGGGAAGCCGGTGTTCCTGGCGGACGCGTCCGCCGATCCGCGCATGCGGACGGAACTCACCCGCGCGTACGGGCCCGTCATGATGCTCCCCCTGCAGAGCGACGGCCGGGTCCTCGGCGCCCTTCTGACCCCGAGGTCGCGCGAGGGACGCCAGTTCACCGAGACCGAGCGGAGCGTCGCCACACAGTTCGCCTCGCAGGCGGCCCTGGCGCTGATGATGGCCGAGAGCCGGCGTGACCGGGAACGGCTCGCGGTCTACGAGGACCGCGACCGGATCGCCCGCGACCTGCACGACCTGGTCGTCCAACGGCTGTTCGCCACCGGGATGATGCTGGAGAGCGCCCAGCGCCGGTCGGCCGTGCCCGAGGTGAGGCGGGGCGTCGGCAAGGCGGTCGACGAACTCGACGTCACCATCCAGGAGATCCGCGCCGCGGTCTTCGCGCTCCGCCAGGGTTCCGCCGAGACGCCCTCCGGACTGCGCACCCGCGTCCTGCGCGAGATCAACATGGCCGCCGTCCCCCTCGGCTTCCACCCCGGGCACCGCTTCACCGGCCCCGTCGACACACAGGTCGGCGAACTCACCGCCAAGAACCTCATCGCCGCGCTGCGCGAAGCCCTCTCCAACGCGTTCCGGCACGCGGGGGCCTCCCGGATCGAGGTCTCCGTCGACGCGGACCTCGTGCTGCCGGACGGCCGGCCCGGCGTGCGCCTCGCCGTCGCGGACGACGGGGTCGGCATTCCCGAGGGCGGCCGGCGCAGCGGCCTGAAGAACCTGAAGCGGCGTGCCGAGTCGCTGGGCGGGGCGAGTTGGTACGGGCCGGGGATCGGCGCCGACGGCGGCGGTACGACGGTGGTGTGGCAGGCGCCGCACTGAATCCCCTTGCGGGGGTGATCCGTTCGTGAGCAGCGCCCGCCGCGCCAGTCGGATCGCCTGAACCGCTGAAGGTCCGTCAGGCCCCTTCGCTGGGCCATTCGTGACGTCCTGTCCCCCAGGTGTACGCCTTGAACGGGCCGGGCCCGAGGGCGCGGGCCACGATCGCTGTCATGCGCCCATCTCGCCGCCATCCCCTCCTCGTACCGGCCCTGTTGTCCGCTCTCGTGATCCTCGCGGCCCGGCCGGCGCTGGCCGACGGCGACGGCGACGGCGCGGACCTCGACATCAGCGCCCAGGTGGCGCGGCTGTACGAGGACGCCTCCGTGGCGACGGGACAGTACGAGGCCGGGCGGCACGACGCCGACGCGCAGCGCGGCCGGGCGGAGCGGGCCGAGCGCCTTCTCGTCCGGGAGCGGAAGGAGATCGCCGTCCTGCACGAGGATCTGGGCCGTATCGTGCGCGCCCAGTACCGGCAGGGCGGTGGACTGCCGTACACGGCGCAGATCCTGTTCGCGAAGGACCCCGACGGGCTGATGCGCGGTCAGCATGCCGTGCGGCGGGCCGACCTGGCCGTGGCCGGTGCCGTCGCGAAGAGCCGGCGGGCCGAGGTCCGGCTCGCGGCGAACGAGGCGAAGGCGCGCTCCGAGTGGCAGGTGCTGGAGAAGCGGACCGGGGAACTCGCCGCGGTCAAGCGGACCATCGAGGCCAAGCTCGACGAGGCCCGGTCGGCGCTGCAGAGCCGGGCGGACGCCTCCGTGGCGGCCGGCTCCTGCCGCGGGGCGGTCCGTCTCGACCAGCCGCCGGCGGCGTTCACGAGCCCGTGGGTCGCGCCCGTGCAGACGTACGAACTCTCCGCGGGATTCGGCAGCGGAGGTGAGCACTGGGCGCACCGGCACACCGGGCAGGACTTCGCGGTGCCCATCGGCACCCCGGTGCGGGCGGCCGGGGCGGGCCGGGTGGTGAAGGTGTCCTGCGGCGGCGCCTTCGGCATCGCCGTCGTGATCGAGCACCCCGACGGCTACTACACGCAGTACGCGCACCTCGCGTCCGTCGCCGTCGACCAGGGGCAGCGGGTCTCGACCGGGGAGTGGATCGGCCAGTCCGGCACGAGTGGCAACTCGACCGGCCCGCATCTGCACTTCGAGGTGCGGGTGACGCCGGAGTCGGGATCGGCGATCGACCCGGTGCCGTGGCTCGCGGAACACGGGGTCGTCGTCTAGGACGCCGCGACCCCGCCGAGTCCCCCGGCACGGATGCCGGAGGACCCGAGCCGGACGGGCGGTGGGCTCGGCACGGATGCCGGCCACCTGAGCCGGACCGGCGGAGGCTCGGCACGGATGCCGGAGGACCCGAGCCGGATGGCGGAGGGCTCGGCACGGATGTCGGAGGATTCGAGGCGGCCGGGCGATGGGCTCGGTACGGATGCCGGTGACCTGAGCCGGACCGGCGGAGGCTCGGCACGGATGCCGGAGGATTCGAGCCGGACGGCGGAGGAATCGAGGCGGACGTGCGGTGGGCTCGGTACGGATGCCGGTGACCTGAGCGACGACCGGCGGAGGCTCGGCACGGATGCTGGTGACCCGTGCCGGACGGCGGTGGGCTCGGTACGGATGCCGGTGACCCGAGCCCGACCGGTGGAGGGCCGGGCGTACGGGCCGAAGGGCCCCGGCACCGGCCGGGTGGGGCTAGGAGCCGTCCGCCAGGATCCGCTCGATCACTACCGCCACGCCGTCCTCGTTGTTCGCGACCGTGCGCCCGGAGGCGGCGGCGATCACGGCGGGGTGGGCGTTGCCCATGGCGTACGACCGGCCGGCCCAGGTGAGCATCTCGACGTCGTTCGGCATGTCGCCGAAGGCGACGACCTCCTCGGGCGTGATACCGCGCTCGGCGCAGCACAGCGCGAGGGTGCTGGCCTTGGAGATGCCGGCGCCGCTGATCTCCAGCAGGGCGCTCGGGCTCGACCGCGTCACGTTGGCCCGGTCGCCGATGGCCGGGCGGGCGACGGCGAGGAATTCGTCCGGGTCCATCTCCGGGTGGAACGCGAGCACCTTGAGCACCGGCTGATCGGCGTCCAGCGCGTCCTCGGCGAGAAGCTTCTCGGCGGGCAGGACGATCTCCGGGGGCTCCATGTGCATCAGGGGGTAGCCCGGTTCGAGGTGGAGGCCGTACGTCCGCTCGACGGCGCACACCGTGCCGGGCGCGGCCGCGCGCAGGATCCGGACGACGTCCAGCGCGATGTCGTGCGTCAGCTCGCGGATCTTGACGAAGCGGTGCGCGCCGGGGCCGCCGTGCAGGTCGACCACGGCGGCGCCGTTGCCGACGATGGCCAGGCCGTGCCCGTGGACGTGGTCGCTGACGACGTCCATCCAGCGGGCCGGGCGGCCGGTGACGAAGAAGACCTCGATGCCGGCCTGCTCGGCGGCGGCGAGGGCGGCGATCGTGCGGGCGGACACCGATTTGTCGTCGCGCAACAGGGTGCCGTCGAGGTCCGTGGCGATCAGCCGGGGCGGGACGGTGGAGGCCGGGGTCTCGGGCCGGCGAGTCGCTGAGGTCACGCGCTCATTCTCCCGCATATATGCGCACGGTCGTGCGGCGGTCCGCACACTTGAGTGGTTACCGTCCTCACTCCGGCTCACGTCACCCCCGCGCACGCCCCCTCCGCGCTGCCGTCCTGCTGCCGTCCTGCTGCCGTCCTGCCGGCCCGGACCGGGGCCCGGCGGAGGGGTTCAGCGGAGCTGGGCGACCGCTTCCATGGCGATCCGCTCGAAGACCTTCGGGTCGGCGGCGAAGTCCGAGTCGGGGATCGGCCAGTGGATCACGATGTCGGTGACGCCCAGTTCGGCGTGCCGGCCCGCGAAGTCGACGAACGCGTCGAGGGACTCCAGGGGGCGGCCCCGGTCGGGGGTGAAGCCGGTGAGCAGGATCTTGTCGAGTTCCGCCACGTCCCGGCCGATCTCGGCGCAGGCGTCGGCGAGCCTGCCGATCTGTCCGCGAATGGCCTGAACCGACTGTTCGGGGGTCCCCGTCTCGTACAGCTTCGGGTCGCCGGTCGTCACCCACGCCTGCCCGTGGCGGGCGGCGAGCTTGAGTCCGCGCGGGCCGGTGGCGGCCACGGCGAACGGCAGCCGGGGGCGCTGGACGCAGCCGGGGATGTTGCGGGCCTCGTGCGCCGAGTAGAAGTTGCCGCCGTAGGAGACGGAGTCCTCGGTGAGGAGCCGGTCGAGCAGGGGCACGAACTCGGCGAAGCGGTCGGCGCGCTCACGCGGGGTCCACGGGTCCTGTCCGAGCGCGGTGGCGTCGAAACCGGTGCCGCCGGCTCCGATGCCCAGGGTGATCCGGCCGTCGGAGATGTCGTCCAGGGAGATCAGATCCTTGGCGAGGGTCACCGGGTGCCGGAAGTTCGGCGAGGTCACGAGCGTGCCGAGGCGCAGCCGGTCGGTGACGGCGGCCGCCGCGGTCAGTGTCGGCACGGCCCCGAACCACGGGCCGTCGCGGAAGGTCCGCCAGGAGAGGTGGTCGTAGGTGAACGCGGTGTGGAAGCCGAGCTGCTCCGCACGCTGCCATGCGGAACGCCCGCCCTCGTGCCAGCGGACGTACGGCAGGATCACGGTGCTCAGACGCAGACTCATGCGTCGAGCGTAGACGGAGCCGGGGCACGCCCGCTTCAGGGCGGCCCGGCGGGAGCCCGGCGCCAGGCGACGGCACGGACCTGCGCCGGCGTCGGCAGGGACCCGCGCCCGGCGTCGGCACGGACCGTTGATCGAGATCGGCGAGGACCGGGGACCGGCATCGGCAAAGACCGGGGACCGGGATTGGCGAGGACCGGGGACCGGGATCGGTGAGGACCGGGGACCGGGATCGGTGAGGACCGGGGACCGGGATCGGCACGGGCCGGCGTCCGGGATCAGTGCGGGCCGGGAAACCGCAGATAGCGCGGGGGTACGGCCTCGGCCAGCCAGACGCCGTTCGCGCTGACCCGGAAGACATGGCCGTCCCGGTGCATGGCGGCGGCGTCCACGGACAGGACGACCGGCCGGCCGCGGCGGGCGCCGACGCGGGTGGCCGTCTCCCGGTCCGGCGAGAGGTGCACGTCGTGCCGGTTCATGGGCTTCAGGCCCTCGGCGCGGATCGCGTCCAGGCTGCGGGCCACGGTCCCGTGGTAGAGGTACGCCGGCGGGGTCGCCGGGAGCAGCCCCAGGTCGACCTCGACGGAGTGGCCCTGGCTGGCGCGGATCCGGGTCCCCTCCACGGCGAAGCGCCGCTTGTCGTTGGTGGCGACCACATGGTCGAGCTCGTCACGGGTGATCCGGAAGCCGTGCTCGGTGGCCGCGGAGAGCAGCACGTCGATCTCGACCCAGCCGCCCTCGCCGAGGGTGAGCCCGATCCGCTCGGGCTGGTGGCGCAGATGTTTCGAGAGGTACTTGGACACCTTCACGGTGCGCTTTTCGTCCATCGGTTCATCGGCCCGTCTTTCCGTCCGATCATCCGCCCGCTCATGCGCCTGGTCCCTCGTTCGGCCCTGCGCCCGGCCTCGTGTTCGCTCACGCGTCCGCTCGTGCGGCTGTTCATCGCTGTGTTCCATCATCCTCTCAGCGTGCCTGGCGAGAGACGGATCACGCATTTGATTTTGGTCCGGAGGTTTGATCCACAGCCAAGTGCTGTTATCCACAGGTGAATTGACGAATCTGTGGACAACGCAGATGTCTTTTAAGGTGTTTCGTCAACATTGGTGGATTGAGAGACGTTTGCCGTCAGCCGGTCCAACGTCCTTGTCTGCAGCTCCCGTTCCGTCGCCGCCGTCACGAACTCCGCCACCTGCGCGGCACCAACCAGGCGCTCCACGGCCCGCGTTGTCGCGGCGGCCACCTCCACCCGGCGCGTCCCTTCCGGCTCGACCGGGAACCGTCCCGCCGTGAGGTGCCTGCTCAGCTGACGGGTGGCGAACATCCGCATGGCGCGGGCCAGTTCGGCGTCCACCGTCTGCTGCGCGAGCGGCCGCAGCCGTCGTACGAGCGAGGCCGCCTCGGCCGCTTCCGCGTCGCTCGGCGGATGCTCCCCCAGATAGCGCGCGAAGACGTGCTCCGTCGTGAACTCCAGGAAACGGGAGGCGATGTACTCGACCTGACCTCTCAACTCCCGCAGATGGCAGGTGATCGCGGGCAGCGGGACGCCCGAGTTGTACAACTCGACCGCTGCGGACAGTTCTTGGGGGCTCGGGACGAGGAAGGTGTCCTCGTCGCCCGGAACGGGCTCCAGCACGCCCAGCTCCACGGCCTCCGCGACCGCCGCGTCGTCGGGGCGGCCGCCGAACCGCTCCACCAGCTCGGTCCGGGAGATCCGGGCGGCCTCCTCGTCGGTCCACGGCCCGTCGACCTCCGCGACCAGGCCGAGTATCCCGCCGAGCCCCCGGCCCGCGTCCCAGGCCTCCAGGAGCTCCTTGATCGAGGCCAGGGTGTAGCCGCGGTCCAGGAGGTCCGCGATCTGCCGCAGCCGCGCCAGATGGGCGTCCGCGTACACGTTGGCGCGCCCGCGCCGCTCGGGGCGGGGCAGCAGTCCGCGGTCCTGGTAGGCGCGGATCGTCCGGACCGTGGCGCCACTGCGGTGCGCCAGGTCCTCGATGCGGTACGCGGTACCGCCCGCCTCGTCGCTCATCGCGCCCTCCTTCCCTGCTCCAGGAAGCAGCCGTCCGTCCGGTCGGCCCCGCCGCCGGAGGCAGGGCCGCGTGCTCACAAGGGTGGTTCCATGCGGGCGATCGCGCGCAGCGTCCGGGGCGCGAAACGGTGCAGGAGGTGGGCGCCGCGCGCCTCCGGGGTGACCGGAACCACCGCCTCGTCACGGACGACCGCGCGCAGGATCGCGTCGGCGACCTTCTCCGGCGGGTAGTTGCGCAGGCCGTAGAGCCGCGCCGACTTCTTCTGGCGCCGCTTCTCCTCGGCCGCGTCGACCCCGGCGAAACGAGCGGTCGCGGTGATGTTCGTGTTGACGAAGCCGGGGCACACCGCCGAGACGCCGATGTCCTTCCCCGCCAGCTCCGCGCGCAGACACTCGCTGAGCATCAGCACGGCCGCCTTGGAGGTGCTGTAGGCGGGCAGCGCCTTCGAGGGCTGATACGCCGCCGCCGAGGCGATGTTGACGATGTGTCCGCCCTGCCCGCGCTCGGCCATCTGCTTCCCGAAGAGCCGGCAGCCGTGGATCACGCCCCACAGATTGACGTCGAGGACCTTCTTCCAGTCCTCGGCCGTGGTGTCGAAGAACGAACCGGAGAGCCCGATACCGGCGTTGTTCACCAGCACGTCCACCACGCCGTACTCGGCGGCGACCTTGCCGGCGAGCTTCTCCATGGCCTGCTCGTCGCTGACGTCGGCCGTCTCCGCCCAGGCCGCGGGCGAGCCGATCAGCCGGGACATCTCCGCCGTGCGGGCCGCGGCCTCCGCGTCCCGGTCGACGGCCACCACCCGGGCGCCCGCCTCGGCGAACGCGAACGCGGTGGCCCGGCCGATGCCGCTGCCGGCGCCGGTGACCAGCACGAGCTGCCCGCCGAACCGGTCCGCGTACTTGCCTGAGGCGGCCGGCTCGGGCGCGGGCACCCCGGACGCGCGGCCCTCGTGGACCGTCACGAACTCGGATATCCAGGAGGCCAGTTGATCGGGCCTGGTCCGCGGAATCCAGTGCTTGGCCGGGAGCGTACGGCGCACCGAGCCGGGGGCCCACCTCTCCAGTTCGTCGTAGAGCCGCTCGGAGAGGAAGGCGTCGCCCAGGGGTGTGATGAGCTGCACGGGCGTGTGCGCGTACGCGTCGTCGCGGGGGCGGCCGAGCCGGGACCGTACGTTGTCGCGGTAGAGCCACGCGCCGTGCGCCGCGTCGGAGGGCAGCGACGGGGTCGGGTAGTCGCCCGCGGGCACCTTCTCGATCCGCTGGAGGATCTTCGGCCAGCGCCTGCCCAGAGGGCCGCGCCAGGCCAGCTCGGGCAGCACCGGCGTGTGCAGCATGTACACGTACCAGGACTTGGCGCCCTGCCCGAGGAGCTGGCCGATCCTTCGCGGAGTGGGCCGCCGCATCCGCCGCTTGATCCAGTGGCCGAAGTGGTCGAGGGACGGACCGGACATCGAGGTGAAGGACGCGATCCGGCCCTCCGTGCGGGCGACCGTGACGAACTCCCACGACTGCACCGAACCCCAGTCGTGGCCCACGAGATGCACCGGCTCGCCGGGGCTGACCGCGTCGATCACCGCCAGGAAGTCGTCGGTCAGCTTCTCCAGCGTGAACCCGCCGCGCAGGGGCAGCGGCGCCGTCGACCGGCCGTGCCCCCGCACGTCGTACAGCACGACGTGGAAGCGGTCGGCGAGCCGCGCGGCGACCTCGGACCACACCTCCTTGGAGTCCGGATAGCCGTGTACGAGCACCACGGTCGGCCGGCTCGCGTCACCCAGCTCGGCGACACACAGCTCGACCCCGCCCGTCCTCACCCGGCGTTCGCGCGCGCCCACGAGACTCACTTGTCCTCCGCCCAGCGCCGCACGTGCGGCAGATCGTCGTCGAGCCAGAACGCGCTCTGTCCGGGGTCCCGGGAGTCCGTGACGACCAGGAGCTCCTCGAACTTCGCGCCCGTACCCCGGAAACCGAGATGCGGTTCGACCGCCCACAGCCCCGGCCGGGGCGGGTGGTCGGAAAACGTGTAGGGCGACCACAGCGGCGACCAGCCCTCCCGGTGCCCGTGCAGCGCGTCGCCCGCCAGCCCCTTCAGCGACCGGACCCCGAACCCGAACACGTTCGGCGACCAGGGCCGCTCCCGCACCCGGTCCACCTTGTGCGCGATCACGCCGAACGGATACGCGCGATGCCGGTTCGCGTAGCCCTGGCGGACCATCAGCCGGTCCACGTCCTCGTAGATCTCCCGCAGCGGCCGCCGCTCGCGCACCTCGCGCAGGATCAGCTCGCGGTGCGCCTCCAGGTCGGCCAGCAGCCTGTCCTGCACGGGGTTCGGGCCCAGCGAGCCCGAATAGCCGATGTCCGCGGTGAAGCCCCCGTACACCGGCGCCATGTCGAGGATGAACGGCATCCCCGGCTCCAGCCGGCGGCCGGTGGGGAAGAACTGCAGCGGGATCCGGAAACCGGCGAAGGCCGTGCGGTCGCCGAACCAGGCGAACGGCAGATGGAACCAGTCCCGCACCCCGCGCTCGCGCAGCCACACCCGCTGCATGCGGGCCGCCTCCCGCTCGGTGACGCCGGGCTTCAACTGCGCCGCGACCGCCTCCGCGCAGGCGTACGCCAGACGCTGGACCTCTCTGAACCCCCTCAGCTCCGCGGAGAGTTCGCCCGTCATCGCCGTCGTCATGCCACCGCCCCACCTTGTCCGCACCGACTGCGGTACGTGCCCGTAACGTGACACTGGCGAATGTGACAGTTGTTAGAGGCTGCGTCAATAGGCGTGGGCGTCCTGTGGACAAGCAGCCCGGACGGGACCGCCCGGCGCCCGGAAGCCGTACCTGAGGGTGACCCCTACGGGCCCGTACGACTGGAGGCTGACGCGGATCCACCTCCGTGGGTTGACGACCCCTGTGGTGTGCGCCACTACCGTCGAACCGTGACTGTGATCGCGACCGAAAGCCTGAGCAAGCGGTACCCCCGGGTGACCGCGCTTGACCGGCTCTCCGTGGACGTCGGGCCCGGTGTGACCGGACTCGTCGGAGCCAATGGAGCCGGCAAGTCCACACTGATCAAGATCCTGCTGGGTCTGTCCCCCGCCACCGAGGGCCGCGCGCACGTGCTCGGTCTCGACGTCGCCACCGAGGGCGCCGCCATCCGCGAGCGGGTCGGGTACATGCCCGAGCACGACTGCCTGCCGCCGGACGTCTCGGCCACCGAGTTCGTCGTCCACATGGCGCGGATGTCCGGACTGCCGCCGGCCGCGGCCCGCGAGCGCACCGCGGACACCCTGCGCCACGTCGGCCTGTACGAGGAGCGCTACCGCCCCATCGGCGGCTACTCCACGGGCATGAAGCAGCGCGTCAAACTCGCTCAGGCCCTCGTCCACGACCCCCAGCTCGTCTTCCTGGACGAGCCGACCAACGGTCTGGACCCGGTCGGCCGCGACGACATGCTCGGACTGATCCGCCGCATCCACACGGACTTCGGCATCTCGGTCCTGGTCACCTCGCACCTCCTGGGCGAACTGGAACGCACCTGCGACCACGTCGTGGTCGTCGACGGCGGCAAGCTCCTGCGCTCCAGCTCCACCACGGACTTCACCAAGACCACGACCACCCTCGCCATCGAGGTCACCGACAGCGACGAACACCCGAACGGCACGAGCGCCGTGCGCGACGTGCTCCACGCGCGCGGGATCGAGACCCACGACGGCGGCGGACTGCCGGGCGCCGGACACATCCTGCTGCTCACCGCCGAGAGCGAGGACACCTACGACCTCGTCCGTGACGTGGTCGCCGACCTCGGTCTCGGGCTGGTCCGCATGGAACAGCGCAGGCACCACATCGCCGAGGTCTTCACCGACAGCGACGAACAGCGGAAGGAGGCGGTCGGCCATGGCAGTTGAGCACCCCCTCGCCCGGCCGGGCGAGCAGACCCGTATCCACAACATCGGCTACCGCAACTACGACGGCCCGCGCCTCGGCCGCGGGTACGCCCGCCGCTCCCTCTACTCGCAGTCCCTGCGCGGCGCCTACGGACTCGGCCGCTCGGTCAAGTCCAAGGTCCTGCCGATGCTGCTCTTCGTGGTCATGTGCGTCCCCGCGCTGATCATGGTGGCCGTCGCCGTCGCGACCAAAGCGAAGGACCTGCCGGTCGACTACACGCGCTACGCGGTGATCATGCAGGCGGTCATCGGCCTGTACGTCGCCTCGCAGGGCCCCCAGGCCGTGTCCCGCGACCTGCGCTTCAAGACCATCCCGCTGTACTTCTCGCGCCCCATAGAGACCGCCGACTACGTACGCGCCAAGTACGCGGCCCTCGCCTCGGCGCTGTTCGTCCTCACGGCCGCCCCGCTGATCGTCCTCTACGTGGGCGCGCTGCTGGCCAAGCTCGACTTCTCCGACCAGAGCAAGGGCTTCGGACAGGGACTGCTCTCCGTGGCCCTGCTGTCCGTGCTCTTCGCCGGCATCGCCCTGGTCATCTCGGCCATCACCCCGCGCCGCGGCTTCGGCATCGCCGCCGTCATCGCGGCCCTCACCATCTCCTACGGCGCCGTCTCCACCGTCCAGGCCATCGCCTTCGAGCGGTCCAGCAGCGGATCCGTCCCCTGGATCGGGCTCTTCTCGCCGATCACGCTCATCGACGGGGTCCAGACGGCCTTCCTCGGCGCCTCCTCCGCCTTCCCCGGCCAGGTGGGCCCCTCGTCCGGACAGGGCGTCGTCTACCTCGTCGTCGTCCTGGGTCTCATCGCCGGCTGCTACGGCCTCCTGATGCGCCGCTACCGAAAGGCCGGACTGTGACCACGCTCAGCATCGACCACGTCTCACGCTGGTTCGGCAACGTGGTGGCGGTCAACGACATCACGATGACCATCGGCCCCGGCGTCACCGGCCTGCTCGGCCCGAACGGCGCCGGAAAGTCCACCCTCATCAACATGATGGGCGGCTTCCTCGCCCCCTCCACGGGCACCGTCACCCTCGACGGCAAGCCGACCTGGCGCAACGAGGACATCTACCGGCACATCGGCATCGTCCCCGAACGCGAGGCGATGTACGACTTCCTCACCGGACGCGAGTTCGTCCTCGCCAACGCCGAACTGCACGGCCTCGGCGCGAAGGCCGCCGACCGGGCGCTCGCCACGGTCGAGATGGAGTACGCGCAGGACCGCAAGATCTCCACGTACTCCAAGGGCATGCGCCAGCGCGTGAAGATGGCGTCCGCGCTGGTCCACGACCCCTCGCTGCTGCTCCTCGACGAACCGTTCAACGGCATGGACCCGCGCCAGCGCATGCAGCTCATGGACCTGCTGCGCCGCATGGGCGACGAGGGCCGCACGGTGCTGTTCTCGTCCCACATCCTCGAAGAGGTGGAGCAGCTCGCCGCCCACATCGAGGTGATCGTCGCCGGACGGCACGCGGCGAGCGGCGACTTCCGGCGCATCCGCCGGCTGATGACCGACCGCCCGCACCGCTACCTGATCCGCTCCAGCGACGACCGGGCACTGGCCGCCGCGCTCATCGCCGACCCGTCGACCTCGGGCATCGAGGTCGACCTCGCCGAGGGCGCTCTGCGCATCCAGGCCGTCGACTTCGGCCGGTTCACCACCCTGCTGCCGAAGGTCGCGCGTGAGCACGGCATCCGGCTGCTGACGGTGTCGCCGTCCGACGAGTCGCTGGAATCCGTCTTCTCGTATCTCGTCGCGGCGTAGGAGGCCGAAGATGTACGACCCCACAGTCGCCCGGCTCACCTACCGGGGCCTGCTCGGCCGCCGGCGGGCCCTCATCCTCGGCGTCCTGCCCGTCCTGCTCATCGTGATCTCGCTGGCCGTCCGGAGCTTCTCCGGCGCCGACGACCAGGTGGCCTCGGACCTGCTCGGCGGGTTCGCCCTCGCCACCATGGTGCCGATCATCGGCGTCATCGCCGGCACGGGGGCGATCGGCCCCGAGATCGACGACGGCTCCGTGGTGTACCTGCTGGCCAAGCCGCTGAAGCGGCCCACGATCATCTTCACCAAGCTGATCGTCGCGATCGCCGTCACCATGGCCTTCTCGGCGGTGCCGACCTTCGTCGCGGGCATGATCCTCAACGGCAACGGCCAGCAGATCGCCGTCGCCTACACCGTGGCGGCCCTCGTCGCCTCGATCGCCTACGCCGCGATGTTCCTGCTCCTGGGCACCGTGACCCGGCACGCCGTGGTCTTCGGACTCGTCTACGCCCTCGTCTGGGAGGCCCTGTTCGGGTCCCTGGTGTCCGGCGCGCGCACCCTCAGCGTCCAGCAGTGGGCGCTCGCCGTGGGCCACAAGGTGACCGGCGGCGACATCGTCACCTCGGACGTCGGTCTGCCGACCGCGACGGTCCTGCTGGTCGTGGTCACCGTCCTCGCCACCTGGTACGCCGGGCAGCGGCTGCGCTCGCTGACCCTGGCCGGCGAGGAGTGAGCGGGGGCTCCCGCGCGCGGTGTCCGGAAGGGGCACGCGCGCGGGAGCCCTCTTTCCGTTCCCCGGCGGGAGCGTCGGCGCGGACGGCGCCGCGCGTGAGCCCACGGGCCCGCGCCCTTTAATCAGTGGCGCCCAAGTCGGCGTACAGGCACAGTGGTTCTGTCCACGCCGCCGCGTCGAGCCGGCGCCACCGACTGGGAGAGGAGCGCGACGATGTTCATCAGGAGCAGTTCGTCGAGCTCCCGACAGGGCAGCCCGCGGCGGGTTCCGGAGTAGTCACTACCTCCGTCGAACCCGCTCGCAGGGGGAGTTGCCCGGGGCGGCCGCTTCGAGCGCGCGTCACCGCGCGGGCCGCCCACCCGGAGGATTGGCCGAGTGGAAAGGCACCGGCTTGCTAAGCCGTGGTCGGGGGTGAAGCCCCGCGCGCGTTCGATCCGCGCATCCTCCGCACAACCAGGAAGCACCGAGACACACGGGCCCGACCGCGTCGGCGCCCACGCCCCGGTGTCCGGCCGACGCTAGTTCCCCGTCAGCAACCGCTCCAGCACGACCGCGATGCCGTCCTCCTCGTTCGAGGACGTCACCTCGTCGGCGATCGCCTTGAGATCGTCGTGGGCGTTGGCCATCGCCACCGAGTGGGCCGCCCAGGCGAACATCGGGAGGTCGTTCGGCATGTCGCCGAAGGCGATGGTGTCCGCGGCCTTGACGCCCAGACGGCGTGCCGCCAGGGACAGCCCCGTCGCCTTGGAGAGACCGAGCGGAAGCAGCTCCACCACGCCCGGGCCCGCCATCGTGACACCGACGAGTCCGCCCGCGACCTTCACGGCCACGGCCGCGAGCTCGTCGTCGGAGAGCACCGGATGCTGGATGTACACCTTGTTCAGCGGCGCCGACCACAGGTCCGCCGCGTCCCTGATCGGGACGACCGGCAGCGAGCCCTCCAGCCTGCGGTAGCCGGGGCCCACCAGCACGTCGCCGTCCAGCCCGTCGCGGCTCGCGGCCAGCAGCAGCGGTCCGACCTCCGCCTCGATCTTGGCGAGGGCGAGACCGGCGAGCTGCCGGTCCAGCGTCACCGACGTGAGGAGACGGTGCTCCCCCGCGTGGTAGACCTGCGCGCCCTGACCGCAGACCGCGAGACCCTCGTAGCCGAGCTCGTCGAGGATGTGCCGCGTCCAGGGCACCGCGCGCCCGGTGACGACGATGTGGGCCGCGCCCAGCTCGGTCGCGGCGACGAGCGCGTCACGCGTGCGCGGCGAGACCGTCTCGTCGGAACGCAGCAGCGTCCCGTCGAGATCGGTCGCGACGAGCCTGTACGGGAACGCCCCGGGCCCGGTGGACCCGGAGGCTCCCGTCGAACCGGTGGTGCTGGTCACTTGGAGATCGGCTCCAGAACCTCACGGCCGCCCAGGTAGGGGCGCAGCAGCTCCGGGACCCGCACCGAACCGTCGGCGAGCTGGTGGTTCTCCAGGATCGCCACGATGGTGCGCGGAACGGCGCACAGCGTGCCGTTCAGGGTGGCGAGCGGCTGGACCTTCTTGCCGTCGCGCATACGGACCGACAGGCGGCGGGCCTGGAAGCCGTCGCAGTTCGAGGCCGAGGTCAGCTCGCGGTACTTGCCCTGGGTCGGGATCCACGCCTCGCAGTCGAACTTGCGGGAGGCAGAGGACCCCAGGTCGCCGCTGGCCACGTCGATCACCTGGAAGGGCAGTTCGAGGCCGGTCAGCCACTGCTTCTCCCACTCCAGGAGCCGCCGGTGCTCGTTCTCGGCGTCCTCGGGAGCCACGTACGAGAACATCTCGACCTTGTCGAACTGGTGCACGCGGAAGATGCCGCGGGTGTCCTTGCCGTACGTGCCGGCCTCGCGGCGGAAGCACGGCGAGAAACCGGCGTAGCGCATCGGCAGCTTGTCCGCGTCGAGGATCTCGTCCATGTGGTACGCGGCGAGGGGGACCTCGGAGGTGCCGACCAGGTAGTAGTCGTCCTTCTCCAGGTGGTACACGTTCTCCGCGGCCTGGCCGAGGAAGCCGGTGCCCTCCATGGCGCGCGGGCGGACCAGGGCCGGGGTCAGCATCGGCGTGAAGCCGGCCTCGGTGGCCTGGGCGATCGCCGCGTTGACGAGGGCGAGCTCCAGGAGCGCGCCGACACCGGTCAGGTAGTAGAAGCGCGAGCCGGACACCTTGGCGCCGCGCTCGACGTCGATGGCGCCGAGCGCCTCGCCGAGCTCCAGGTGGTCCTTGGGCTCGAAGCCCTCGGCGGCGAAGTCGCGGATGGTCCCGTGCGTCTCCAGGACGACGAAGTCCTCCTCGCCGCCGACCGGGACGTCCGGGTGCACCAGGTTGCCGAGCTGGAGGAGGAGCCGCTTGGTCTCCTCGTCCGCGTCGTTCTGCTCGGCCTCGGCGGCCTTGACGTCGGTCTTGAGCTGCTCGGCGTTCTTCAGCAGCTCGGCGCGCTCGTCCGGGGTGGCCTTGGGGATCAGCTTGCCGAGCGACTTCTGCTCGGAACGCAGCTCGTCGAAGCGGACGCCGGACGACCTGCGCCGCTCGTCGGCGGAGAGGAGGGAGTCGACGAGCGCGACATCCTCTCCACGGGCGCGCTGGGAGGCGCGAACACGGTCGGGGTCCTCACGGAGCAGGCGAAGGTCAATCACCCCTCAAGGCTACCGGTGCGGATCTCCGGCCAACGACCCGATATTCCAGAGCGTGACGGCTGTCACGGTATGAGTGAAATGCCGGACCCAATCCCTTGATCGCCGAAGGGTGTCAAGGAAAGGGGCCCACTCCCTGGAACGGGGCAGGCGGCCGTTCGCCGGTTGACCGGATCGCCTTGCGGGGAGCGGTACTTGCGGGGCCGGTTGTCCACAGGGAGTGACCTGTCGCGAGAGTTATCCACAGGGTGTGTGGATGATCTGTGGATGTCGGAATTGATCATTCCGATACACCTTCGGCGGCCATGGAATTCCCGGTCCAAACCCTCAGTACAGCCACTTTCGGGTGTAAATGATTCGCTCCATCGGGTTGATCAATGGAAATGGGTAGACGAAGAGGGAGGTGCAGGGGTGTGGACCGACTTGGGTCGAGTAGCCGATTTGTCGACCATGTAGTGCTTCGTTGTCGACTTGTCCCCAGGTCGAGAAGCGTGCCTGTGGATAACTCTGTGGATGAAGAAAATCGGCAGGCGGAGACCTGGGGAAACGCTCGGGCGGGTGCGGATCCGCCGTTCAGACGGGTGCGGATCCGCCGTTCAGAACCGGCCGTCGGCGCAGCGCGCCAGCCAGTCCGAGGCCGCCGAGAACTCGTCGTCCGACGTCCCCGGCCGCAGCGGGCGGACGTCCTCCAGGGCGACGCCGGCACGCGGATACGAACCGAGGAAGCGCACCTGGGGACAGATGCGCTTGAGGCCCATCAATGCCTCGCCCACCCGGCGGTCGGTGATGTGACCCTCGGCGTCGACCGAGAAGCAGTAATTGCCGATGCCCTGTCCGGTCGGGCGGGATTCGATCCGCATCAGGTTGACGCCCCGCACGGCGAATTCCTGGAGCAGTTCGAGCAGCGCTCCGGGGTGGTCGTCGCCGAGCCAGATGACCACGGACGTCTTGTCGGCGCCGGTCGGCGCGGCGGGCCGGGCCGGGCGGCCGACCAGCACGAAGCGGGTCTCGGCGTTCGCCGCGTCGTGGATCTCGGTCACCAGCGGTTCGAGGCCGTACGTGGCCGCGGCGAACTCGCCCGCGAAGGCCCCGTCGAACCGGCCCTCCTGGACCAGCCGGGCGCCGTCCGCGTTCGAGGCCGCCGACTCCCACACGGCGTCCGGCAGATGCGCCGCCAGCCAGTTGCGCACCTGGGGCTGGGCGACCGGGTGCCCGGTGACGGTCTTGACGTCCTTCAGCGCCGTGCCGGGCCTGACCAGCAGGGCGAAGGCGATCGGCAGCACGACCTCGCGGTAGATCATCAGCGGGTCGCCCTTGGCGAGCTCGTCCAGGGTGGCGGTGACACCGCCCTCGACGGAGTTCTCGATCGGCACGAGCGCGCCCGCCGCCTGGCCGCCGCGAACCGCGTCGAGCGCGGCCGGGACGGACACCATGGGGACCAGCTCCCGCGTCGCGGCCTCGGGAAGCGTGCGAAGGGCGGCCTCGGTGAACGTACCCTCGGGGCCGAGATAGGTGTAGCGCGTCGCCGACATACCGTCACCCTAATGGGCCCCGCGCGAGGCGTCCGACGCGCGAGCCCGCCCGGCGGCGCGTCCGATACGAGGCCCGGTACCGCGGTACCGACCGAGGTACGGAGAGCCCGCGCCGAGCCCCCGCGTGAGGTGCCGCGCAGGCCCGGGCGTCGGAGTTCTCCCGAGGCCCGCCGGCGGACGGCCGCTTCACGCCTCCAGCAGTCGCTGTCCCACGTACTCGCCCTCCGCCGCGCCGCCCGGCACCGCGAAGAGGCCGCTCGACTCGTGGCGGATGTACGTCGAGAGCGCGTCGCCCCGGTCGAGCTTGCGCTGGACGGGGACGAAGCCGCGTACCGGATCCGCCTGCCAGCACACGAAGAGCAGACCGGCGTCGGGCGTCCCGTCGGCACCGATGCCGTCGTGGAAGGAGAACGGGCGGCGCAGCATCGCGGCCCCGCCGTTCTGGTCGGGCCGGGTGATGCGGGCGTGCGCGTTGACCGGCACGACGAGATTGCCGTCGGCGTCGGTTTTGTCCAGGTCCATCGCGGTGGTCTCCGTGCCGCCGCTCAACGGCGCACCGTCGGCCTTCCTCCGCCCGATGACGTCCTCCTGGGCCTTGCCCGACAGCTTCTCCCAGTCGTCGAGCAGCATCCGGATACGGCGTACGACGGCGTAGGAGCCGTTCGCCATCCACTCCGGGGTGCCGGAGGCGGGGACGAAGATCCGCCCGTCGAAGTCGGGCTCGGAGGGCTTCGGGTTGCGGGTGCCGTCGACCTGGCCCATCAGGTTCCGGGCGGTCATCGGTTCGGCGGTGGCGCCGGGGGAGCGGTTGAAGCCGTTCATCTGCCAGCGCACCCGTGCCGCGGCCCCGGCGTCCTTCTGGACCGCGCGCAGGGCGTGGAAGGCGACGAGGGAGTCGTTCGCTCCGATCTGCACCCACAGGTCGCCGTCGCTGCGCGCCTTGTCGAGACGGTCGGAGGAGAAGTCGGGCAGGGGGTCCAGGGCGACCGGGCGCTGCTTCTCCAGCCCCGTACGCGCGAAGAAGCTGTGGCCGAAGCCGAACGTGATGGTGAGCGACGACGGTCCGGCGTCCCGCGCGATGTCCGTGTCCTCGTGGGCCGCGGCCTCACCCGCCATCAGCCGCCGAGCCGTCCCCGACCAGCGGCGCAGCAGGGCGGCGGCCTCCCTGCGGCCCGCGCCCGCCGTCAGGTCGAAGGCGACGAGATGGCCGCGGGCCTGGAGGGCGGTGGTGATGCCCGGCTGATGTTTCCCGTGAAACATTGCCATGTCCGCGCCGATGGAGGTCAACGGGACGGTGCTGACGGGGGAGGGCGCCGCCGCGTATCCCACGGCCGCGCCCGCCGCTCCGAGCGTGAGCCCGGTGGCGCCGGCGGTGCCGAGCAGCCGGCGCCGTGACATGACCCCCTGCGGGGCGTCGCCCGGCGACGAGGTGCCGGAGGACGCTTCGGGGGACGGGGCCGTTCGGGCGGAGGGGGCGGAGGTCCCGGGGGTGGACTGGTCAGCCATGGTCAGGTTCAGCCGATCTGCGCGTTCTTGTTCACGGTGGCCTGGTCGATGTCGGAGGTGCGCACGGTCACCGCGATCTTCCAGTCGCCCGCCAGGGGGATCTGTACGGAGCTCGCCGCCCAGTGCCCGGTGGCGACCCGGTCGGGGGTCACCGGCAGCGGGCCGATGTTCTTCGCGGTGAGCGTGAAGGCGACCTTGACCTCGGGGACGTCGAAGGCCTTGCCGTTCGGCCGGTACACGAAGACGTGCATCTGGTTGCCGCCCACGCGGGCCGGATCGAGGGTGACCTCCACCGTGCCCTTGCCGTCCTCGCCGCCCGTGTCGAAGGGCAGCTTCAGGGACAGCGGCCCGGAGCGCTGCGCGGCGGACGCGGTGGCCTGGCGGGCGGCCTCCGCGGTGCGCCCGGGCTCGGTGGCCGTCAGCGCGGTCGTGACCGCGAGCAGGACGACCGCGACCCCGGCCTCGGCGAGCACCGAGCGCCGCAGGCCCGAACGCTGCGGGTCGGCGTCGCGGACCCGCTTGTCGCGCGCGGAGTCCATGACGGCCTGCTGCCGGGCGAGCTGGGCCGCGCGCCGCGCGTCCGTCCCGGCGGGGACGGTGGCGGGTGTCCTCAGCTCGGTGCGCTGCTCGACGACGGCGGCGACGGCCTCGGGGGCGCTCGTCTCGGCGAGCTGTGCCGTCCAGCGCCGGGAGATCCACGCGATGCCCACGAGAACGGCCACCAGGCCGACCTTGACGAGCAGCAGTTGTCCGTACGACGTGCCGGTGAGCGCGGACCACGAGCCGAGCTGGCGCCACGACTGGTAGATCCCGGTGGCGACCAGGACGACGACGGAGCCGAACGCGAGGCGGGAGAACCGGCGGACGGCCGCGGCCTCGACGGGTGCCTGCGCCGGAGCCCGGAACAGGGCCACAACCAGCGTCGCCAGACCGCCGAGCCAGGCGGCGACGGCCAGCAGGTGCAGGACGTCGACGGGCATCGCGATGCCCGGCTGGACGCCGGTCGAGGCGTGCTCGGCCATGGCCCAGGTCGCGGCGAGGCCGGCGGCGACGACCGTGCCGCCGACGGCGAGCCCGAAGGTGAGGTCGTTCTTCTCCGCGGCCAGGTGCCCGGCCTCGGCGGCCGGGTCCTCCGCACCGGCGGCCGGGTCCCCGGCGTCGGTGGCGCGGGCGTCCGTCGCCTCGGCCGGTTCCGCGGCACCGCCGTCCGCGCCGGCCGCGCGCTCGTCCTCGTCGCGCCGGGCGTACGCGCCGAAGAGCACCGCGATGAACAGCGCGGCGGCGGCGAGCAGCAGCAGCCTCGACACCAGTGCCGCGCCGGATTTGGTCTGCAGCACCTCGCCGAGCAGGTTCAGGTCGAAGATGTCGCCGGCCTTGCCGGACCCGACGTAGGAGCCGCGCAGGAGCAGCAGGGCGAGGGTGGAGGCGGTGAGCGTGAGCCATCCGCCCACCACGAGCCGCTGCACCGGCCGGATGCCCGAGCCGCGCTGCCAGCAGGCCAGGACGAAGGCGGCGCCGCCGACGAGCAGGATGAAACCGGCGTACGACAGGTAGCGCGCGGTTCCGTAGAGGAAGCCCACGAGGCCGCCGCCCGCGGCCTGGCCGTCCAGCGAGACGGAGGTCTGGGAGGGGGCGCCGACGGAGAAGGTGAAGGCGCCCGAGACGGGGTGGCTGTCCGCCGAGACGACCTGGTAGGTGACGGTGTACGTGCCGTCGGGCAGCCCCGGCCTGATCTTCAGGCCGTAGGTGTCGCCGCCCAGGTCGCTCGCGCCGCCGGTGTCGACCCGTTGGCCCTTGGGGTCGAGCACCTGGAGCGAGCCGTCGTTCAGCGAGACCTGTTCGGAGAAGGTGAGCGAGACCTGGGCGGGTGCCTCGTCGACCACCGATCCCTGCGTCGGGTTGCTCCCGGTCAGCGCGGCGTGCGCGGAGGCGGGTGCGGCGCCCGCCAGGAGCGCTCCGGTGACGGCGAGGAACAGCAGCAGGAGGGTCCTGAAGCGGGGGGCGATGGTCGGTGTCACGGTGATGCCTCCCTCAGCGTCCGGTCTTCGGGTTGTAGGTCGCGGGCTTCACCGGCATCGAGATCGTCACCGTGCCGGACTTGGCGAAGTGCAGTTCCACGGACACCTTCTCGCCCTGTCCGGGCTTGTGGGTGAGCTTTCCGAACATGAGGTGGTTGCCGCCGCTGGCGAAGTCCAGGGTGCCGTCGGCGGGTATGGCGAACGACTTCTTCTCCTCCATCGCGCCGTCCACGGTCGCGTGCATCGTCACGTCGTCCGAGAGGTCGCTGGTGACCGAGGTGAGCGTGTCGGCGCCGCCGGAGTTGGTGACGGTGAAGAAGCCCGCCGCCATGGTGTCCATGGTCGGTGCGGGCATGTAGGCGCCGGTGACCTCGAGTTCGGGCTCGGCCGAGGACGACGAGGAGCCGTCCGAGCCGCAGCCCGCCAGTGTCCCGGCGGCCAGGACGAGGGAGCAGACGGCGAGGAGTCCCGCGCGGCGGCCCGTACGGCGGCTCACGGGGTCTTCCCCTCGGCGATCTCGGGCAGGTCCTTGGTGTAGTCGTCGACGGTGGCGTTCTCGCCGTACAGCACATAGCCGGCGTCGGTCTTCGGCGAGAAGGCGATGACCTGGGTGCCGTGCACGGAGACGGTCTTGCCGTTCTTGTCCTTGCTCGTCGGCTCGATGCTGATGCCGAGGCGGCGGGCGCCGGCCTGGATGGCGGCGAAGTCGCCGGTGAGGCCGATGAAGTCGGGGTCGATGCCCTTGAGCCAGGTGCCGAGCGCGGCGGGCGTGTCGCGCGCCGGGTCGGTGGTCACGAACACGACGCGCAGCTTGTCCTGTTCGGCCTTCGGCAGCTGCTTCTTGGCGACGGCGAGGTTGTTCATCGTCAGGGGGCAGACGTCGGGGCAGTGGGTGTAGCCGAAGTAGATCAGCGTGGGCCGGCCCTTGGTCTCCGCGCGCAGGTCGTACTTCTTGCCGGTCGTGTCGGTGAGCACGAGGTCCGGCTTCTCGAACGGGTTGTCCAGGACCGTCGCGGCCTTGGTGGCGCCGGGATCGGCGGACACGGCGGCGACGGGCCGGCTGCCGGCGTCGTCACTGCCGCAGGCGGAGAGGGTCAGAGCGGCGGCGGCGAACAGGGCGGCCGTCGCGTACGTCTTCTTGCGCATAGAAAAATGTCCCAGATGTGAGCGCTCCGGTGGGCACCGGGGGGCCGGACGGGCCGAAGGGCCGGGCCGGACGCGGGTCCGGAGAGCCGTGTCCGCGACCCTCCGGTGCCCACCAGGAGCGTGTGTCTCAGTGCCTCAGATGTGTGCCGGCACCTCAGGCGCCGGCACGCCGCCGGCCGGCCAGAACGCCGTAGGCCACGCCCGCCAGTCCGACGAGGATGCCCACGACGCCGAGCACGCGTGCGGTGGTGTCGCTGCTGTCGCCGGCGGCGGCCGCCTCGTCGGTGTGCTCGGCGGTCTCCTCCGTGTGGGAGGCGTCCTCGGCGGCGGCGCCCCCGTGGTGTCCGCCCTCGGTCGCGGCGGTGAGCGCGAGGGCCGGGGCCGGGTGCTCGGGCTCCTCGGCGCCCTTCTTCTGCGGCTCGATCCAGCGGACGACCTCCTTGTCGGAGTACGTCTGGACGGCCTTGAAGACGAGTTCGTCGGTGTCCTCGGGCAGCGCGCCGATGGAGAGCGGGAACTTCTGGAAGAAGCCCGGCTCGATGCCCTTGCCGTCGGCGGTCCAGGTGACCTTGGTGACGGCCTCGCTGATCTTCTCGCCGTGCGCGGTGACCGGCTTGTCCAGCTTGGACTTGGTGACCTTCACGGTCCAGCCGTCGAGGGGCTGGGGCATGACGGAGGACAGCGGGTGGTCGGCCGGGAGGTTGACCTCGACCTGGGTGGTCGAGGCGTTGTCGCGCTCGTTGGGCACCTTGAAGTTCACGACGGCGTAGCCGCCCTTGGCGGCCGCGCCCTCGGGCTGCACGCTGACGTGCGCGAACGCGGGGGCGGACAGGGCGAGAACGGCCGTGGCGGCGACGGTGCCGGCGGCGGCGAGACGAGAAGCCTTCATGGAAGGAGACACTCCACATTCAGTCCGGTGACAAAGGGGACGCGCGTACGCCTCGGTGTCCCGTGGAAGGGGCGAAAGGGCGCCCGGGGAAGACCCGGCGGGCACGCGCGCGTGCGGCACGACCGCGTCCCCTTCGAGAAGGTCCGTGAAGTCCCGCCGGGCCGGTGAAGTCGATGACTCCGGGGACCCGGGGGAATTGCGTGGATTTCCGTGAGGCGGCGCGTCGTGTCAGGCGACGAGGGTGAACGTGGAGGCGGGCGGCCCGCGCCGGACGACGGTGTGCTGGAGAGCGGTCGTCCGTGGAGCGAGGGGTGCGAGCAGCGCGGTGTGAGGCGTGCGCGCGATCTCGGGCGCCCCGGGAAGTCCCGTACGCAGGGCGCGTACGAGGGTGAGGGCGGCGCGCAGGGAACGTACGAGCGCCGCTTCCGCGACTCCCTGGGCCGACAGGCGCATGAGCCGCAGGAGGGCCAGGTCGCCGTGGCGCAGCACCCATCCGGCGGCAAGGGCCGCGAGCACGTGGCCGAGCAGCATCGGCAGGGAGGGCAGCACCGGCATCGAGGTGCCGGCGGCGCCGGGCAGGGCGTCCGCGGCATGGCTCATGGACGACGTCATGCCCGTCGTCCTGGCCGTGCCCGGGTCGATCCGCGCGTCGGTGAGGATCTTCATGGCCTGCGCGGGGCTGATCGCCGCCGCGGCCGTCCCGCACACCAGGCGGGCGGCCCGCTCGACCAGCGTGGCGTCGGACATCGGCATGCCCGGCGCCATCGCGCCCATGGACGATCCGCCGGCCGTCGTGCCGCTGCCCAGGCCCAGTCCGAAGAGGGTGTGCAGCAGCGTCTGGCCGAGCGCGAGCAGTGCCACGATGCCCGGCAGTGTGCGTTCACGGCCCGCCAGCGCCCCGGCGACCGCGAAGACCGCGAGGAAGCCGGCGCCCAGCGTCCACAGCGGGACGGTGGTGCAGGAGGCGATCCCGTGACCGGCGGCGGCCAGCACGACGCAGACCGCGGCGAACACCGCGGCCCTCAGGGTCCGGAGACCTGCTCCGGAACGCGCCGAACGCTGGTGGGGGGCAGTCATGGCGGGCTCATCATCGCACTGGGCCCCGACGCCCCGTACGGCAGGTCCGATTGACGGCTTGTGACCGGTCCGTCCTCCCTGTGGCGGACGCCCGGAAGGCCGCCGTCCTGCAGGAGATCACTCGCGCATGCACCGCCGGCTCGGGTGAGCGCGTCGGCCGTATGGGCGGCGTCACGTCGCGTATGCGATTGCGCACGCGTGGTTGCGGCAATACGTAACGGTATGTCGAGCCGCGGCCGGGAGGCTGGAGCATGAGCATCTGGTGGTCACTCCATTTGCGGCGCGAGGCTGCGAGTGTTCCGCTCGCCCGACGCCTGTTGCTCGGCACGATGGAGAGCGCGGGCGTGGACCCGGACATCTCGTACGACCTCTCCGTCGCGCTCACCGAGGCCTGCGCCAACGCCGTCGAGCACGGCGGGGACGACGTCCGGGGCTCCTCCTGCGAGGCGTACCGCGTGACGGCCTATCTCGACGGCGACCAGTGCCGTATCGAAGTCGCCGACTTCGGCCCCGGTTTCCCGGCCGGCAACGCCCGCCCGGTATTCCGCCAGGCGGGCGAGGACGCGGAGCACGGCCGGGGGCTGTGTCTGATCCGGGAACTCGCCGACCACGTCCAGATCGGCAACAGGCCCGGGCGCGGCGGCGCCGTGGTGAGCTTCGACAAGATCCTCAAGTGGAGGACGGCCCCCGCACTGCTGCCGGCCTGACGCCGGCACCCCGGACGACTCCGGCGTCAGGGCCCCGCCGGCATTCGGGAGCCGCCCACGGGCATCCCGGGCGCCGCCCACGGACAAGGCCGGCGACAACCCTGGGCAGGCCGATGGCAGCCCTGGACAGGCCGATGGCCGGGAGCCTCGGAAGGCGCCCGGCCATCGGTCGCGTGCCCGCTCCCGCGGGCACGGCGTCAGCCCTTGAGGGACGCCATCCACGCCTCGACCTCGTCGGAGCGGCGCGGCAGGCCGGCCGACAGGTTCCGGTTGCCGTCCTCGGTGACCAGCAGGTCGTCCTCGATGCGGACCCCGATGCCGCGGTACTCCTCGGGCACGGTCAGGTCGTCCGCCTGGAAGTACAGGCCCGGCTCGACGGTCAGGCACATGCCCGGCTCCAGCGTGCCCTCGACGTACGTCTCGGTGCGCGCGGCGGCGCAGTCGTGGACGTCCATGCCGAGCATGTGGCCGGTGCCGTGCAGGGTCCAGCGGCGCTGGAGGCCGAGCTCCAGGACACGCTCGACGGGGCCTTCGAGCAGACCCCACTCGACGAGCCGCTCGGCCAGCACGTGCTGGGCGGCGTCGTGGAAGTCGCGGTACTTGGCACCCGGCTGGACGGCCGCGATACCGGCCTCCTGGGCGTCGTACACGGCGTCGTAGATCTTCTTCTGGATCTCCGAGAAGGTGCCGTTGACCGGGAGCGTGCGCGTGACGTCGGCGGTGTAGAGGGTGTGCGTCTCCACGCCCGCGTCCAGCAGCAGCAGGTCACCGGAGCGGACCGGGCCGTCGTTGCGCACCCAGTGCAGCGTGCAGGCGTGCGGACCGGAGGCGCAGATCGAGCCGTAACCGATGTCGTTGCCCTCGACCCGCGCGCGCAGGAAGAAGGTGCCCTCGATGAAGCGCTCGCTGGTGGCCTCGGCCTTGTCCAGGACCTTCACCACGTCCTCGAAGCCGCGCACGGTGGAGTCGACGGCCTTCTGCAGCTCGCCGGCCTCGAACTCGTCCTTGACGAGCCGCGCCTCGGACAGGAAGACGCGCAGTTCGTCGTCGTGCTCGCGGGTGACCTTGTCGGTCAGCGCGGCCTCGATCGCGGCGTCGTAGCCGCGCACGACACGGACCGGGCCGGTGGCCTCGGCCAGCGCGGCGGACAGCTCGCGGACGTCCGAGGCGGGGATGCCGTAGAGCTGCTCGGCCTCGGCCAGGGAGTGGCGGCGGCCGACCCACAGCTCGCCCTGTCCGGACAGCCAGAACTCGCCGTTCTCACGGTTCGAGCGCGGCAGCAGGTAGATCGTCGCCTTGTGGCCGTCGGCGGCCGGCTCCAGCACGAGGACGCCGTCCTCGGTGAGGTTGCCGGTGAGGTACGCGTACTCGACCGAGGCACGGAAGGGGTACTCCGTGTCGTTCGAGCGGGTCTTCAGGTTGCCCGCGGGGATCACCAGGCGCTCGCCCGGGAAGCGCGCGGACAGCGCGGCACGGCGGGCCGCGGTGTACTCGGCCTGCGCGATGGGCGTGAGGCCCCGCAGCTCGGTGTCGGCCCAGCCGGACTTCATGCTGGCGGCGAGCTCGTCGGACACGCCCGGGTACAGGCCGTTCTTGCGCTGCTTGATGGGCTCTTCCTCGCCCGCTTCGTCAGCGGCTTCGTCGAGTACGGCTTCCGGGGTCTCCGGGGTGAGCGCCTCCGACACGGTCTGCCTCCTTCATACGACTTTGGACCACCCCATCGTACGGTCGTACTGAAGGGGGCCCAGGGCCGGAAGGCCTGTTACACCGGATGAGAGTCGTCTCAGTCGAAACGGGCCGCCAGGAGGACGACGTCCTCGTCGCTGTCCGCCTCGTCCAGGCCGTCCGGCAGCACACCGCGCAGCACGTGGTCCGCGATCGCGCCGGGGTCCTCGCGCAGCGCCCTCGGGACGCTCGCCGCCGCCGCGTGCAGCCGGGCGAAGGCGCGGTCCATCGGATCGCCGGTGCGGTGCAGCAGCCCGTCCGTGTAGATGAGCACGGTCTCGCCCGGGTCCGCGGTCAGTTCGACGCTCGGTGCCTCCCAGCAGGCGAGCATGCCCAGCGGCGCGGACAGGGAGGTCTCCACGAACTCGGTGCGCCGCGGGCCGATCACCAGGGGCGGGCTGTGTCCGGCACCGGCGAGGGTGAGCTTGCGCAGGGCGGGCTCGCAGTACGCGAACAGGGCGGTGGCGGAGCGGGCCGGCTCGGTCAGCCGCAGCAGCAGTTCGAGGTCGGAGAGCACGGCGACCGGGTCCTCGCCCTCCATGACGGCGTAGGCGCGCAGGGAGGCGCGCAGCCGGCCCATGGCGGCGACCGCGCTGGGCCCCGAGCCGGTGACGGAGCCGACCGCGAGTCCGAGCGCGGCGTCGGGCAGCGGCAGCGCGTCGTACCAGTCGCCGCCGCCGCGCGGGCCGGTGCGGTGGCGGGCGGCGAGCTGGACGCCGGAGACCCGGGGCAGCCGTGGGGGCAGCAGCTCCTCGGACATCGTCCGCACGCACGCCCGCGCGCGTTCCAGCTCCAGCAGCCGGGCCAGGTGCTCGGTGGCGTAACGGGTGTAGAGGCCGATGAGGTGGCGCTGGCGTTCCACCGGCTCGGCGGGCTCGTCGTAGAGCCACACGGCGGCGCCGAGGCGGCCGGCGGCCTCGGTGGACAGCGGGAGCGCGTAACTGGCGGCGTAGCCGAGACGGGCGGCGACCTCGCGGTGGCGCGGATCGAGCCCGTCCTCCGAGAGGAGGTCCGGCTGGGTGATCTCGCCCTCGCCGCCCGGCAGTCCGTCCAGGATCTTCCCGTACGACATGGAGCTGCGCGGCACCGTCTCGATGTGGCCGAGGTCCGCCCGGGCGAGGCCGAGGCCGATCGTGGTGTCGGGTCCCAGTCCGTCGCCGGGTTCCAGGACGACCAGACCGCGCCGGGCGCCCACGAGGGCGGCTCCGGCGCGCAGCAGTTCCTGCAGCGCGTCGTCCAGGGTCGCGGTGCGGGCGACCCGCTCGGTGAGTTCGTGGAGCGTGGTGAGATCCGAGACCCAGCCCGCGAGACGGTCCTGGAGCGCTGCTCCGGGGCCTGCCGGCGGGGCGGCCGGGGAGGCGCCCGTGGGCGCGGGCGCCGGCGCGACAGTGTGCGCGGGCGAAGGAACCGTTGAATCGATTCCGGCCACTTTGGGAAGGTGAGGGGCGTTCATGGCGTCCGGCTTTCCGACCGGTGCGTTTTGCTCAATAGCATCGCAAACCCCCATGTCGTTCTGCGCCGCTAGCGGTGTCTCCACATGTACACGTACTCGTGAGGGGATGTCCAGCATTGTCCTGCCGGGATTCCTGGTGTCCGTGCGACCGGTGGTAACCCTTGCGGGAAAATGAAATTGGCCTAAAACTGACTCGGGCAACGGCTTATTGAGGTCGACTGGCCTCGTTCGACGGAGCGTCACAGCGGTCGTGATGGGTACGTACTCGGTGAAGGCCAGGGGTGGTTGAGATCCGCCCGGAACCTGGCGACGGACCCGGGCGTCTTAACCACCGACGACCGTGCCCCATCCTCCCGTGGCGGAGGCGGCTAGGAATACGCGGGACGTAAAACGCCAGGCGCCGCCACCCCACGCCATGCCCATGCTTTGGATATACGCGGTATGGGCGCGGACACAGCCACATGCTCGGCCCAGAGGGGTTCCCCTTGTCTCCAGCAGGGGTGTGATGCGCCAGCAGGTACGCACAGTGAAGTGATCGACACATGGTGTGATGTGATCCTCGGTGTTGCCAGGCGTGCAACGGAAAGGAACGAGCGCTCATGCGCGAGATCCTCGGAAGGCGACGCAGGCTCCTGTCCAGGCGAAACGGCGGGAGGCCTGAGATGCTCAGCGCGGCCCTGACGTTCGCGGCCGCATGGCGGTGGCCCGTACTCCCGGGTGTGGCGGCCGATCCGCAGGGGCGTGCCCGCTGCGGCTGCCCCGACCCGGAGTGCACGGTGCCGGGCGCCCATCCCTTCGACCCCGGCCTCCTCGCGGCCACCACGGACGAGCGCATGGTGCGCTGGTGGTGGACCAACCGGCCCTCGGCCCCCATCGTGCTGGCCACCGGCGGCGGCGCCCCCTGCGCGGTGAGCCTGCCCGCCGTCGCGGCGGCGCGCGCGCTCGACGCCCTCGACCGCACGGGCATGCGCCTCGGCCCGGTCGTGGCGTCCCCCTCCCGCTGGGCGATCCTCGTCGCCCCGTACTCCATGGAACAGCTCGGCGAACTGCTCTACGCCAAGGACTTCGTCCCCGGCTCCCTGCGCTTCCACGGCGACGGAGGCTACATCGCGCTGCCGCCGTCCGAGACGGGCCAGGGCCAGATCCGCTGGGAGCGCGCTCCGCTGCCGGGTTCGGCCGCCCCCTGGGTGCCCGGCGTGGAGGCCGTGGTGGATGCCGTCGTCGAGGCACTCACTCGTACGGGTGTGAGCGCGCCCGAGTTGTAGGGGCGTCCGGCGCGCGGCGAGCCGCGCGCCCTCCCCCGCTCGTTATCGTCCGCCCATGCAGCGTCATTCCGGGGGGTACGGGGCCGCGGCGCCGACCGGCGGCGGGCCCGACCCCCGAAGAGTGCGGCTCGCGGCCCTGGCCGGAGTCGTGGTGGCCGTCCTCGCCCTGCCGCTCGCCATGGCCTCGGCCGGCCCGGCGGGCGGGGCCCGCGCCCCGGCCGTGCGTGCGGCGGCCCCCGCGGACGACCGGCCGCCCGCGCCCCGGCGCTCTCCCCTGCGGCTCGGCCTCGGACTCATGACCGCCGCCCGGTGCGGTCCGGAACTCTCCTCGCCCGACGGCGTCGAGGCGCAGACCTGTGTCCTCACACAGGGTGAGGAGACCTGGGCGCGCACCTACTACCGCAACGCGACCGGCGACGCGCTGAGCGCGGCCCTGACGCTGATGGGCCCCGGCGGCCGCGCGGTGCAGATGAACTGTGCGGTGGACGCGGCGGACGACCCGGGGGCGTGCGAGACGCCGAGGGAGCACATGGCGGGGGATCCGGGGGCGTACTCGGCGGTGGCGGAATTCGCGAGGAGCGACGACGGGCCGCTGCTGCTGCGTTCGGGAAGCAACTCGGGCCGCAGGCAAGCCGGTTGATATTGTTCGGGATTCCGAACATGGAAAGACCCGGTTGCTGGCGACGGGGGATGCACCAGCAACCGGGCTACTCGAACGGTAACAAGAGATCGGCGGTTCGCAAATTCGATCTCGGCTATTCGGACACGGATTTACCTGTCACAACGGGGAGTTGTGACAGGAGTCACCCGTTTCCGAGGCCCTGACGAGCTGACCGGTCGGTCAGTTTCCCGTCCTGTGGGTCCGCTGTGGACTAGCTGAGCGTCACCTGGCGGTTGGTGAGACCGCCGCGTGCACGGCGCTCGTCCGCCGTCAGCGGCGCGTCCATGGCCAGAGCGGTGGCGAGACGCTCGGCGAACTCCGCCGCCGGCTTCTCGACGTCGTCCGCCGTGACACCGCTCGGCAGGTCCCAGACCGGCACGGTGAGCCCGTGCGCGCGGAAGGAACCGACCAGCCGGGTCCCCTCCCCGAGGCTCGAACGGCCCTCGGCGTGCAGGCGCGCGAGAGCGTCCAGAAGCCGCTCCTCGGCGTGGGGCATGACCCAGCGCAGGTGGTTCTTGTCGGGCGTCTCGCACCAGTAGGCGGCGTCGACCCCGGCGAGCTTCACCGTCGGGATGGCGGCGGCGTTGGCCCGCTCCAGCGAGGCGGTCACCTCGGGCGTCGCGTTCTCCGCGTCCGGGACCCAGAACTCGAAGCCGCTGTGCACAACTGGCTCGAAGGCGCCTTCGGGGTCGAGCAGGTCCTGGAGCCGGGGGCCGTCCGCCGGGGCGCGCCGCCCCTCGACCGGGGTGCCGGGAGGCGCGACGAGCGCGCGCTGGAGGGTGTCGGCCAGGTCGCGGCTGATGTCGCCGGACGCCGTGTCGTTCTGCAGGCCGAGCAGCACCGAGCCGTCCTCGCGGCGCAGCGCGGGCCACGCCATCGGCAGGACCGTGGCGAGGGTGACCGAGGGGACGCCCTCGGGCAGGCTCTCCTTGAGCGTCAGCTCCACCGTCGCGGCGGGAACCAGTTCGCGCAGCGCGACCCAGTCGCCCTCGCCGCGCAGGCCCTCGAACGGGCGGTGCACCAGCTCGGTCACGGCGTGCGCGGCGGCACGGCCGTGGCAGGCCTTGTACCGGCGGCCGCTGCCGCAGGGGCAGGGCTCGCGGGCTCCGACGACCGGGATCTCGCCGCCGTCCGTCAACTGCGGCTGCTTGGCCTTCGTCTGGGGTCGCTTCTTGGCCATCGTGGGTGTCTCCCGATCACGGCTCGTCTCGTACTGGCGCGAGCCTAGCCGTTCGCGGGGAGACCGACGGGACCCTGTGGACAACGCACCGCGTCGTCCCGTGGCGCGACGGTCCCTCCGCGCGCCGGTGCTGCTCGGTGGGGCTCGGTGGGGCTCGGCCGGGGGCGTCCCGTCCGGTTCAGTCGAGGTCGTCGAAGGCGTCCACGAAGTCCAGACCGGAGATCCCGGACACCCTCGGTGACGCGACGCGCGTAGCGAAGTCGTCGTGCCGACGGGCCAGTTGAACGTCGTCCTGCACGACCACCCACACCGTGACCTCGCCGCGGACGTCGTCCCGGACACCCCAGTCCTTGGCCAGTGCCGTGATGATGTTCAGCCCGCGGCCGCCGCGTGCCGTGACCGACGGCGTGGCGGGTGCGGGGCGGGTCGGACCGCCGCCGTCCGTCACCTCGACCGTCAGCCGTCCCGCCGCGTCGACACGCCAGGCCGCGCGCACGGTGCCGTCGTCCGCGAGGGCGTCGCCCAAGGGCCTGCCATGCCGGCACGCGTTGCTGAGCAACTCGGAAAGGATCAGTACGGCATCGTCGATGACCGTTTCCGCCACGCCCCCCGAACGCAGTTGATCGCGCATCCGGTGTCTTGCCTTCCCCACGCCCGCAGGGCCATGGGGTACGGCCATGCTCGACGACGTGGGCACCTCCTGTGCCACCACCAACGCCACCCCCGAGACCTCCTTCACCCCACGCCACGGTGTGAATGCCCCTTTGGACTGGACCGGAAACCGGCCAGTGGGCGTCTGCTGACGCACTCGTAACGTTCGACTGCGGAACGAACGCGCCGGAGCACTCCCTGTGACCGGGTGGCTGATTCTCGATGGTTTCCGGTGGGCGATCGTGGTGTTTTCCGGGGGGGGTGCCGACGTCGGGCAGGGCCAGGTCAGCGGCCCAGTTGGCGGAGCACCGCGCGCGGGCGGTTGGTGATGATGGCGTCGATGCCCAGCTCGACGCAGAGATCGACGTCCTCGGGCTCGTTCACGGTCCAGACGTGCACCTGGTGACCGGCGCGTTTCAGCCGTTCGATGTACCCGGGATGACTGCGGACGATCCGCATGGAGGGGCCCGCGATCCGGACACCGGCGGGCAGCCTTCCGTCCCGCAGCCGGGGGGAGACGAACTGGAGCAGATAGACCGTCGGCAGGGTCGGGGAAGCGGCCCGTACGCGGTGCAGCGAGCGCGCCGAGAAGCTCATGACCCGTACCGCGGACTCGTCCGGGGAGGCGGGGGCGTCCAGGCCGAAACGCTTCAGCAGCTGGAGCAGCCGCTCCTCGACCTGGCCCGCCCAGCGGGTGGGGTGCTTGGTCTCGATGGCCAGCTCGACGCGGCGGCCGGCGTCGGCGACGAGTTCGAGCAGTTTCTCCAGGGTGAGGACGGAGGTGTCCGTCAGGCTCCCGGGGGTGTGTTCCCAGTCGGGCGACTCGTCGCGGTTCTTCCACGAGCCGAAGTCCAGTGCGGTGAGTTCGGCGAGTTCCAGGGCGGAGACGGCTCCGCGGCCGTTGGACGTCCGGTTCACGCGGCGGTCGTGGACACAGACGAGATGGCCGTCGGCGGTCAGCCGCACATCGCACTCGAGGGCGTCCGCACCGTCCTCGATCGCCTTCTTGTACGCGGCCAGCGTGTGCTCCGGTGCCTCTTCGGAGGCTCCGCGGTGGGCGACGACCTGGATCGGGTGCTGTCGTGCGAGGGTCACCGCGTCATGGTGCCACCGTCGCGGGGCTCATGTGAGGTGAGATATGTCGCAAGACATCCCAATTGGTAATAAAAGTCCGTTATAAAGGATGGCCTCGGACGCACAGCCACCGCTTATGGTGCCCTGACGCCCTGTGGGAAAAGCTGACGGCGTACAAAAGCACATGCACAGCTGAATCGCGCCGGGCCATCGACAAGTGTGAGTGGGCGTGACCGAGTGCGACCGAGAACAACAGCCGTGGATCGAGGAGAAGAGCTGTGAGCACCGAGAACGAGGGCAACGCAGTACCCCCGGCCCCGTCCGCACCTCCCGTGCCGGTGGAAACTCCCGCTGCCTCCGCGCCGGGCCCCGCGCACCCGGGCCCCGCGCACCCGGGGGACGCGCCGACCGCTCCGATTCCCCCGGTGCCCGGCACCCCCGGCGCACCGCAGCACGACGCGGCGCCCGCGGGCATGCCGGCGTACGCGTCGAACGGCGCCGGGCAGGGGGCCGACCCCTACGGACAGGCCCCGACGCAGGGCTCCGCCCCCGAAGCGGGCTGGCCGCCCCCGCCGCCCGCCACCCCTTCGTACGCCGACGGCGGCGGCTCGGGTGACGGCGGCTGGGGTTCCTCCTACCAGCAGCCCGCGCCGAAGCCGAAGAACCGGCGCGGCGGCCTGATCGCCGCCGTCCTGGTGGCCGCGCTGGTCGCCGGCGGTGTCGGCGGCGGCATCGGCTACTCGCTGGCCAAGAACGACGACGGTTCCACCGACTCGACGACGGTCTCCGCCCCGAGCAGCAGCGGCGAGGTCAAGCGCGCCTCCGGCACGGTCGCCAACGTCGCGGCGAACGCGCTGCCGAGCACCGTCACCATCGAGGCGCAGAGCAGCAACGGCGAGGGCGGCACCGGCACCGGCTTCGTCTTCGACAAGCAGGGCCACATCCTCACCAACAACCACGTGGTGGCGGACGCGGTCGACGGCGGCAAGCTCAGCGCCACCTTCCCGAGCGGCAAGAAGTACGACGCCGAGGTGGTCGGCCACGCGCAGGGCTACGACGTCGCGGTCATCAAGCTGAAGAACGCGCCCTCGGACCTGAAGCCGCTCGTCCTCGGCGACTCCGACAAGGTGGCCGTCGGCGACTCCACGATCGCGATCGGCGCGCCCTTCGGTCTGTCCAACACGGTGACCACGGGCATCATCAGCGCCAAGAACCGTCCCGTCGCCTCCAGCGACGGCAGCGCCAGCAGCAAGTCCTCGTACATGAGCGCGCTGCAGACGGACGCCTCGATCAACCCGGGCAACTCCGGCGGTCCCCTGCTCGACTCCTCGGGCGCGGTGATCGGCATCAACTCGGCGATCCAGTCGTCGAGCAGCGGCGGTCTCGGCGGCTCCGGCCAGTCCGGTTCCATCGGCCTGGGCTTCGCGATCCCGATCAACCAGGCCAAGCACGTGGCCCAGCAGCTCATCCAGACCGGCAAGCCGGTGTACGCGAAGATCGGCGCGTCGGTCTCCCTGGAGGAGGGCACCGGCGGCGCGAAGATCACCGAGCAGGGCGCGAGCGGCTCCGCGGCCGTCGAGTCCGGCGGTCCGGCCGACAAGGCGGGCCTCAAGCCCGGCGACGTCATCACCAAGCTCGACGACATGGTGGTCGACAGCGGCCCGACCCTGATCGGCGCGATCTGGACCCACAAGCCGGGCGACACCGTCAAGCTCACCTACACGCGCGACGGCAAGACCCACACGGTCGACGTCACCCTCGGTTCCCGAGAGGGCGACAGCTGATCGTCCGGTCCCGCACGCAAGGGGTGTCTCCCACGGGGAGGCACCCCTTCCGCGTGCGGGCCCCGTCCCGGTCCGACGGAGTCCGGGACGGGGCCCGCACACGGTCCCGGGACGGGTCAGCCGCGCGCCTTCTTCGCGGACGACGACCCCTTCTTGCCGCCGGCGCGCTCCGGGGGCGTGGGCGGGGCGGGCCGCGGCCGGTGGCGGTGCGTGCTCTGGCGGGGCGGCCGGGTCAGCGTGATCTGACGGATCAACTGCTGGAAGCACGTCAGCGACGCGAGGGCGGGTACGACGGCGGTGGCCACACCGGTGATCGTCTGGTGGGCGTCGGCCACGCAGAACATCATGGCCACGGACGAGAACAGCAGCACGACGTACCACGAGTGCACGGCCCGGCGCTGGTGCAGGGCGGCTCGCAGGATGGAGAGCGAGGCGACCATCCAGGGGCCGTAGATCAGCAGGGGCCACCAAGGGCCGGTGCCGCTCTGGGCGTTGGAGGCGATGCGCTGCAGCGGCGAGTACGCCACCATGCCGCTGAAGACGCTCACCATCGACACGGTGGCTGCCGCGACCGCGGCGAGCACGAAACTGGCGGTCTGCAGCCAGTTGCGGGGGTTGCGGGCCCGTACCTTGCGGTGTCCCGTCGAGGAGCGCCGGATGGGCGGCAACTCGGCGGTGATCTGCACCAGGTTCTCCATCGGGTCACCGGTGAACTCGTCCCCGTAGTCCGGCTCGCTGCGCGGGGGCGGCACGGTGACGTCCTGCTCCGCCGCCGCGGCGTCCTGCAGGAGGTAGGTGAGTTCCTCGACGGGGTCCCAGCCCTGTTCGTTCAGGGCGGTGACGGGATCGCCGTACGGGCCGGTCTCCGTCCCGACGGGATGTCCCGCGGGGTATCCGGGGTCCTGGCCGTACCGGGCGAACGAGAGGTTCGGGTAGTCGTCATTCACCGGAGTCAGCCCCGGCCGGTACCGCGGGGGCCGGGACCGGCCCCTCTGCCGTCGCTCCTGGGACGGTCGGAGCGAGAGATCTTGCTTTCGCCATGTTCCGCTAACGCGGCTCCCCCGCCTCCAGGTGTGCGGCAATCGAGTGAGCGCGTGGCGGGGGAAGTATTCACCAAAACGGCTTTTCGTGTACGTCGGCCGCAGGCTTCCGGCGCGCCGCCGAACGGACCCCGCCGACGCCCGGCCGGTGCCTCCCGCGAGCCGGATCGGCGCTGGTGGATCCGGTGCGGACCATGCCTCCGCGACACGCTCCGAGCCGGGTACTCTGTACCCGCTCCACCCGCCTGGGCGGGAGCGGGGTGGGTTGCCCGAGCGGCCTAAGGGAACGGTCTTGAAAACCGTCGTGGCGCGAGTCACCGTGGGTTCAAATCCCACACCCACCGCAGGTGAACGGCCCCTGACCGGGAGAAACGGTCGGGGGCCTTCGTCGTATGCGCTGCCCGTGCGCGACCGTTGTTCCCCGCGAGTCCCCGGTCCAACGGGCACGGATGGGGCACGGCCCTCGATGTGCGGGGCGATCTAGTCTGTCGTGGGACGGCGACCGGGACGGACTGAGGCGCGGCGGGGGCATCGGGTGGACTGGGAGCTGGGGGCGGCCGGCCTCGCGGTCGGGATGCTGATTGCTGTGGTGACGGCGCCGGTCGGAGTGTCCGGGGCGGTGTTCCTCCTGCCCGTACAGCTCAGCTTGTTTGCCGTGCCGAACCCGTCCGTCACTCCCACGAATTTGCTCTACAACGTCGTGGCAGGCCCGGGCGCGCTCGTGCGTTATCGCCGTGACGGCGCTCTGCGGGGGCCGCTCGTGCGCAGACTGGTGCTGGGCACCCTGCCCGGTGTGGTCCTCGGAGCGGTCATCCGCGTGTTCGTCCTCCCGGGCCCGGACGTCTTCCGCCTCCTGGTCGCCGCCTTGATGCTGCCGCTCGGAACCTGGCTCATCGTCCGAACTCTCCGCGCGGGGGCTCCGGAAACCCAGCGGTCTGCGCCTTCGCCCCGGACCGTGACGAGTCTGGCTCTCGTGGTCGGGGTCGTGGGTGGCATCTACGGCATCGGCGGCGGTTCGATCCTCGGCCCTGTCCTCGTCGGCCGCGGGCTCCCCGTTTCCCAAGTCGCCCCGGCCGCGCTCGCCTCCACGTTCGCCACCTCGTTGCTCGGCGCCTCGACCTACGCCCTGCTCTCGCTGGGGCACAGCGGCAGCATCGCCCCCGACTGGTTCCTCGGACTGGCCTGCGGGCTGGGCGGTCTCATCGGCGGGTACCTCGGCGCCCGCCTCCAGCCACGGATGCCCGAGACCTTCCTGCGCCTGCTCCTGGGCACACTGGCCGCCGGGCTCGGCACCCTCTACGCGATCAACGCGCTGCGCTGACCTGCCTAGTCAGCCCATCACTTCGATAGGGCGTAGCGGTCCTCGACGGGAACCTTGCAGAGCGGTCGGCGGAACGGCTTTGGGCGGGAGCTGCTTTGGGGCGAGTGATCATGGCCCCTTAAGCTTCCGGCGAGTCGGGCAGTCTGTGGACCTGCCCGTTAAAGCACGACGTTGGGGCCATGATCTTCGAGGCTCGCCCCAAAGTGGCTGCCTAAAGCCGTGGAGCCGACCGCCCCAGCCACGATGTGTTCTGACCTCATGCCGCCGGCCAACCCTCTCCAGGGCGCGCGTCGGCGCAGCCCGCCGGAGCGGGCCGAAGGCAGGAGCGGCGGCGGAGCGGAGCCGGGAGCGCGCCCGGCGGAGCGGAGCGCAGCCGGGGCTTGATGAGGTAGAGAAATCCGTAACTCCGACCTGCCGGAGGGCTGTTCGGGCGCTCACTGTCACTTTTACTGACAGCGTCACGGTTCGGCGTGGGTACCGTCGTAGTGTCGAAGGGAACCCATGATGGCTGAACTGACCACAGGGCAGCGCGTAGCACGGGCGCGGCGCCGTCTCGGCTGGGATCAAGCGCAGTTGGCGGCATCTGTCGATCGCTCTGTGAGCTGGGTATCGAAGATCGAAACCGGTCGCCTTCCGCTTGATCGAATGAGTGTCCTCGGGCAGATCGCCGAGGTTCTGGGTGTAGAGGTCGTAGAGCTGACCGGTCAGCCGTACCGTCACGAGACTGCGGAACTCGACTCCGGTCACGCCGCGATCCCCGGTCTCCGGCTCGCGCTTCAACAGGCAACCATGCCTGGCGGCGCGGCCTTGATCCCCGTGACGGACGTCCCGGCTCTTCCCGCACTCACGGGGCGGGTCGAAGCGGCCGAGAGGCTGAGGCAGGATGCGAAGTTCGCTGCCCTGGGTGACGTTCTCCCTCAGATTCTTCGCGACCTGGTCGTCCTGTGCGATACGGCCGAGGGTCAAGACGTACCGCGGGCCGAGTCGCTCATGCTGCGGGCGAGCCACATGGCGCGGGTGTCGTCCAACCTCCTCGGTCACCATGACCTCGGATGGAGCGCTGTTCAGCGTGAGCTGGTGGCGGCGGAGCGGGCAGAGTCTCCGATCCTCCGCGCTGCGGCTCGCTGGGATCTCTGCGGTCTATGGCTGCACGAGGGGGAGCTAGGCGCGGCGCGCGACATGGCACGCAAGGCTCTCGATGACCTCGAACCTCACATGGGGACGGCTGATCAGACGTTGCGCGCGCTGTGGGGTGCGATGCATCTGCGGGCCGCCGTCGCCTGGTCCCGACTCTGGGATCGGCCGGAGGCGGAGTCCCATCTGGCTGAGGCTCGACAGGCGGCGGCCGGCGTACCGGAGGACGGCAACGCATTCCAGACTCAGTTCAACGCGGTCAACGCAGAGATCCACTCGGTGGAAGTGAGCTTGGAACTGGGCCACCCTCGCGATGTGCTCTCGCGTGCCGAGCTGGTCAACATCGGTCACATCGCATCGGGCGAGCGGCAGTCGCACTTCTGGGTCTGCACCGCTGTCGGCCAGATGATGAATGGCAAGTCGGCCCTGGCGGCTGACGCGATCCTGCGGGCTGACGCGATCGCCCCTCAGCACGTGCGCAACAGGCCGATCGCCCGGAACCTCGTGGACGACCTGAGGTCGACGGACAAGCACGCGCACACGGCGGAGATCAGGCGTCTCGCCGCGAGTATGAAACTGGGCTGATCACTGACTGGGGGACAGACGCTGTGAGGGTCGCGGACAGGGCGCGATTATTAGTAGAGCTGCACGAGATCCGGAAGAAGCTCGCCGAAGCTGCCCAGCGGGTCGAGCGGCTGTCTTCCTCGGTCAAGGACGTTCGCGAACCTGGGTCTCAAGGCGGTCGAGCCGTGAGTTGATCAGTTCCAGAGCGGCCCTGATCTCGCCGAGTTCATCGGCCATGGTGCTGGCCTCTTCCGGCGAGTCTGCGAAGCCCGGATCGCTGGCGACGAAGGTCCCGCGCCCTTGCTGGCTCACGATGAGCTGTTCGCGTCGCAGGATGTCGAGAGCGTGGCGAATGGTCATCGCCGCAACGCCGTAGCGTTCGGCCATTTTCGCGTTCCCGTCGAGCCGCTGACCAGGCTTGAGGGCCCCCGAGGCAATCTTCCTTCGGAGGTCGTGGGCGACCTGCTCGTAGGCGCTACGCGGATCGTCCTGGCTCACTGTCACCTCCCCAGGTTACCTAAGTGACCTAAAGAAATCTGCCCCAGGTCTTGCGTGGAATCGTCCAGCAACTAATCTAGGTAACACAAGAGAAGTTAGACAGGTTGATTCGCCTGTCAAAGCCAGGGGCGGCGCTCCTACCGCCAAGCAGATTCGCCGCCCCTCGTCCCCTAAGGGAGCTTCCATCATGCCTGCAACGTTGGTCGCACCGCATGCATCTGCATCCGCTGCGATGATCGCGACCCTTTCCGGAATGGAACGCGCGGTCGCCCTCTACTCGTCGGACATGCCGAACGGGTACCGGCTCCGGAGTTCTTCGGACTCGGCGCTGATCGCTTGGATCCTCCAGGGCGTTGTGCGACTCGGACGTGAGGAGACTCGTCGGCGCGCGTCGTATCTGGCCGGACATCGCAAGCTCTGGTTGCGGGACATGACCACCCAGGAAATCGACCGTCGGCACGCGGAGCGGTTCCCGTCCGCCCGCCGCCTCGACCGGGCGGAGGAACTGGCGTCTGCCTCGGTCATGTGGCTGGTCGGGGTCGCCCCGGAAGCTCGGCACCTCCCGGCGGTCATCGACGGCTGCTGCCCGGAGTGCGACGACTCCGGAAAGGTCTGGGGGACCTGGGTCATCGACGCTGGCTCGGACTGGTCTGAAGAGGGCTATCGAGCCTGCTGGGCCTGCCAGACCGGTGGCGGTGTCGCATGAGTACCCTCCCGTCCTGCTCCGACCTGCTCGACGCCATCCCGCCCACCTGCCCCGGCTGCGCGGCGCACGCCCCGCACTGGCGCTGGGTCCGCGCCGATGACATGCGCATCCTCACCCACGACGGTGACCTGATCTGCCCGAACGACCGCACCTTCGGCTACACCCCCGCTGTCGTCCCGGCTCCGCTGCCCGTGGTCGAGCCGCTGGAGGTGGCCGCGTGACGGTGTTCCCCGTCCCCCCGGAGGCCGTGGCTGGTGCTGCGGCCTCCATGGGCACAGACCCGTTAACCCTGGCCGATCTCCTGCGGGTTGCTGGCTCCCCGGACTTCGACCGCTGGCAGGAACAGGTACGCCGTACCGGCGGGTGCTCGCACCCGATCCGGCTCCAGGGCCAGACCGTCACCCGCGACCGGGAGACCGGCGACGTCCTGTACTCGTACAGCACCGAGAACGAGCCGGGCGGCATGCTCCGGGTCGCGTGCGGCAACCGGCGGGCCTCGCGCTGCCCGTCGTGCGCCTGGACGTACGCCGGGGACGTCTACCACCTGATCCGTGCCGGGATCACCGGTGACTCCCGGATGGGTATCTCCGGGGAGATCCGCCAGCATCCCGGCGTCTTCGCCACCCTCACCGCACCCTCGTTCGGCCCCGTCCACAACCGGCCTGCGTCCGGCCGCTGCCGCTGCCGCTGCGGCGCCCAGCACGCCGAGGGCGATCCCGCGCTCGGTACGGCCCTCGACCTCGCCCGGTACGACTACGCCGGGGCGGTGCTGTGGAACAACCACGCTGGCGACCTGTGGCGCCGGTTCACCATCTACCTGCGCCGGGAGGTCGCCGCCCGCGCGGGCCTGTCTCAGACGGCCTTGAAGGAGGTGTGCCGGGTCTCCTTCGGCAAGGTTGCCGAGTTCCAGAAGCGCGGCGCCGTGCACTTCCACGCGGTGGTGCGGATGGATGGTCCGGACGGGCCCGACTCTCCTCCGCCGGCCTGGGCCACGGTCGCTCTCCTAGATGATGCGATCAGGGCGGCGGCTGCTCGGGTCGCGGTGCCTGTGCCCGCGAGTGGGGACTTCCCGGCCCGCACCCTGCGGTGGGGTACTCAGGTCGACGTTCAGCCGATCGGCAGCCTGACCGGTGTCGAGCTGACCGACGGGGCGGTCGCCTCCTACGTCGCCAAATACGCCACCAAGGCGGCCGAGACCACCGAGACCGTGGACCGCCGGATCGGGGAACTCTCGGAACTCGACAAGCTGTCCCTGCCCGCGCACACCCGGTGCCTGATCGAAGCGTGCCGGGACCTGGACGACGCCTATCCGGACCGGATGCTGTGGCGCTGGGCCCACATGCTCGGCTTTCGGGGCCACTTCATGACCAAGTCCCGCGCCTACTCGACCACCCTGGGCGAGCGGCGCCAGGTCCGCGCCGACTACCGGGCCCGCCAGGAGCGCCGTGAACGGGGCCTGCCGGAAGACCTTGATGACGCGGAGGGCTCCACGCTCGTGCTCGCCCACTGGGTCTATGCCGGACAGGGCCACACGCCGGGAGAGTCCTGGCTGGCCGAATCGATCGCGAAGGAGATCCGACTGAACCGAGAGACCGCACGCGAAGCCCTGGCCGACATGCCGGATCACGAGACAGAGGGGGAGTGGTGATCGTGGACCGACTTCTCAGCGTGCAACAGGTCGCCGAAGTCCTCGGCACAGGGGTGCGATTCCCCCGGCGTCTGATCGAGGAACGTCGGATCACCTTCGTGAAGGTCGGGCGGCACGTCCGCATCCCAGAGTGGGCCGTTGAGGCGTACGTCGCCGCGAACACCGTGCAACCGGTCGCCGCGGGGCCTGCGGGGCTTAGGAGGGTCGCCTAATGGCGTCGAAGCGTAGATCCCGGCGGAACTTCGGCAGGGTCCGCAAGCTGCCCTCCGGCCGGTATCAGGCTCGGTACCCGGGGCCTGACGGCGTACTCAGGCCTGCTGATAGGACGTTCGCCACGACGGCGGATGCTGATCGCTGGCTGGCAAAGAAGCGCATCGAGATCGAGGGTGGCCGATGGCTCGACCCCACTGAGGGGCAGACGATCTTACGAGACTGGGCCGCTCGCTGGCTGGCTGCGGTCTCTCCGCAGCTCAAGCACACGACCCAAGCGTCGTACCGGTCCCTGATCAACTCGGTGATCACTCCAACGCTCGGGGATCGTGAGTTGTCGAGCCTTCGGCCGATGACCGTGACCGAGTGGGTCGCAGGGATGCGGACCAAGGGACTCAGCGCCTCGCGCATCCGGCAGGCGTACCGGGTCCTGTCCCAGATCATGCAGTCTGCGGTCGACAACGACATGATCGCGCAGACTCCTTGCCGGGGAGTGAAGCTGCCCCGGATGCCTGAGACAGAGCCGCACATCGTCACGCCGCTCGAAGCGTCCCGCATCGTTCGGAGCGCCGCGAAACCACATGACCTGTTGATCGCTCTTCTCGCCTTCGCGGGCCTGCGCGTGGGAGAAGCCTTCGCCCTGCGACGCGTGGACATCGACGTGTCCGGCGGCTTCGTGCTCGTGGACGAGAACCTTGCCGAAGCCAACGGCGTTCTGGTCTTCGACACCCCCAAGTCCCATCAGAAGCGGCTCTTGCGCATCGCGCCTTCGCTCGTGCTGCGGCTTGCGGCGTACCTGGAGACCTTGCCCGGCGGTGATGACGCGCTGCTCTTCACCACGCTCGCGGGCAAGCCCATGCGCTACAACCAGTGGCGCAAGGCGTACTTCGACCCGGCGGTGACGGCGGCCGGCCTCACGGACTTGACCCCGCACGATCTGCGGGCCTCGCACGGGACTTGGGTCGCCGACCGGTACGGCGTGATGACGGCCGCTCACCGACTCGGCCACTCGAACGCGAGCGTCACCACACGGCACTACGCCCGTCCCGTCGCCGGGCGTGATGACCAAGTGGCCGAAGCCTCGGACTCCTGGTTCAACGGACACGATCACGACCGAGGGGCACGTAGCGGGCACGACAGCGTCAGCGGTGGCTCGACAGACGAGTCCCCACCCGTCTGACCTGCGGCGGAGGGCCTGACGCCTGGTGATCGGCGAAAGGTCTTGAAAACCGTCGTGGCGCGAGTCACCGTGGGTTCAAATCCCACACCCACCGCAGTTGGACGGCCCCTGACCGGGTAACTCGGTCAGGGGCCGTTCGCGCGTCCCGGCACCACCGGCGCGGACCGGTGCCCCGTCGGGTGCGGCCGGTACGGCCTTTCCTACCGCTGCCGGGGCTGCGGGGCCGTCATGCGGGAGGCCGAGGCGATCGTCGAGCGGGCCTCTCGTTCGGTCAGGCCCGTGCGGACGGCGGCCTGGACGAGCGGGGCGGTGAGCTGGGGGCCGATGCCGTTCTCGTAGGCGCGGCAGGCGGCCCAGAAGAGGCGGGTGTTGCGCTGGCCCTCGTGCGCGGCGAGGACGAACTGGACCAGCCCCTGACCCTGTCGTTCGCTCGCGGAGGACGTGGAGGGTGCGGCGGGCGCGGAGTGCTGGGCGCGGGTCGGAGGCGGGGGCAGGAGCAGGCGCAGGAGTTCGGGCGGGCAGGGCGCGGGTGCGAGCCGGGAGGTGCCGGGAGCCGTCCCGTACACGCCCTGTTCGGTGCGTGAGCCGGGGCCGACGAGGTAGCCGCCGGCGCCGCGGATGTCGATGCCGGGGGCGAGCCGGCTCGCCGAGTTGGGGACGACGACGTCCGGCGGTCCGCTCAGCCACAGATGGCGACCGCCGCTGGGGGTCACGACGACGACCGTGTCCGGGATCGTGAAGAGGTGCCGCAGCGCCAGTTCGCGCAGGGCGGTCGAGGAGTCGGTGTCGGACTTGGTGTCGAGGTCGACGCCGATGAGGTGGTGCGGGTGCAGCCCGCAGGCGATGCCGTAGCCGGTGGCCCAGGGGGCGGCGGCGAACAGCTCGCGGATGCGCCGGGGTTCGGTCGAGGCGTCGTACACGCCGTGCCCGAAGCGGCCGCATTCGCCGTGGCACGGTCGGGGGTCGGGGTCGTCGCGGTGGGGGGAGCGCAGGGCCGGGAGCTTCGTACGGGACAGCGGGATCACCGCGAGTCCGCGCTCCGCTGCGGACAGGGCGTGAGCCAGGGCCAGAGTGGTGGCCCGCCGGTCGATGGTGGCCATGCATCCATAATCGTACGAGTGTTCGAGAAAAGGAAGGCTTCTCCGGGCTCGCGCGAGAGCCGGTCGGGTGAGAGGTGGGAACGGCCGGAAAGGTGCCGGAACGCTTCAGCCGTTGCGGGGTCCGGGTCCCTGGCCGACAGAGGGTCTGAGCAGGGACTTTACGAGTGTTGCACTGGTTTATCGACATGTCATCACGCTTGAGGGGGAATCACGGCTTCCGGTGTGGTTCGCCCCGGACGGCCTGGGCAACTCTGGACTCGCGACGTCGTGGACAGCGCCGAGGCGGCCGGCCAACCGCCCCGGAACAAGCCGTACTTCCCGTACGCCCCGGCTCAACGCCGGTGCGTGCAACCGCTCCTGGAGGAACTCGCATGGCAAGCATCCGTACCGCCCGCGTTCTCGCCGCCGCCGAGGTCGGGCGTGACAACAGCGGCAACTCCTCGGCCACACGACAACAGGCGGCCGGTTCGGGGGCCTCGAACCAGAGCAACGCCGCCCAGGTGAACGGCTCCGCACCCACGGCCCTCAACCAGGGCAACGCGAACGTCCTGGTCAACTTCGCCGGGTTCTGACGACCGGGGCCGGCGGGCTTCGTTCGGCCGGGGGCCTCTCCTTGGGGTGAGGGGCTTCTTCGCGGGGCGGGATCAGGGGTGGGGCTCGGGGGCGGGGCCCAGGGGTGGGACTTCGGAGGTGGGGCTCCGGGGTGAGGGCGAGGTGGGGGTGGGGTCGGGGGCGAGGCGGGGGGAGGGGGGAACCGAAAGGTCTGCGCGACGGTGCTTCGGCACCGTCGCGCAGGCGTTTCGGTCGGCTCCCGGGTCGCCCCTGGTCCCGCCGTCGGCCCGGTCCCGCGACCTTGACAGGCAACAGCATCTGACGGACAGTCAGAAAACCTTGTTCGTACGAGGTCCGGGAGGGCCGCCGCCGTGCACCTCGCCCCCACCGAGCGCCAGCAGCGGCTGCGCGCCGAACTCCGCACGTACTTCAGGGACCTGATGCCGGACGGACCGCCGTCCGCCGACGACCCCGCCCGGCAGCGGGCACTGCTGCGCCGCATCGGAGCCGACGGCCTGCTCGGGCTCGGCTGGCCGGTCGCGTACGGCGGACAGGGACGCGGAGCGGACGAGCAGTTCGTCTTCTTCGACGAGGCCTACCGGGCCGGCGCCCCCGTCTCGATGGTCACGCTGAACACCGTCGGACCGACCCTCATGAAGTACGGCAGCGAGGAACAGAAGGAGTACTTCCTGCCGCGCATCCTGAGGGGCGACCTCGTCTTCGCCATCGGGTACTCGGAACCGTCGGCCGGCACGGACCTGGCCTCGCTGCGCACCCGCGCCGTCCGGGAGCCCGGGGAGAACGGGGAGAACGGGGCGGAGGGAGGGTTCTGGCGGATCGACGGGCAGAAGATCTTCACGTCCAACGCCCAGAACGCCGACTGGATCTGGCTCGCCTGCCGGACCGACCCGGACGCGCCCCGGCACCGGGGCATCTCGATCCTGCTCGTCCCCACCGGCGCCCCCGGCTTCTCCTGGACGCCGATCGAGACGGTGGGCGGCCAGACCACCACGGCGACGTACTACGACGGGATCCGCGTCCCGGCCGGGAACCTCGTCGGCGAGGAGAACGGCGGCTGGGGGCTCATCACGAGCCAGCTCAACCACGAGCGGGTCGCCCTCGCCGCGATCGGCATGCAGGCCGAGGACTTCTACGCGGCCGCGCTGGAGGCGGTCCGCACCCCTGATCCGGTGACCGGGCGGCGCGCGGCGGACGAGCCGTGGGTGCGCTTCCAGCTAGCCGAGGTGCATGCCCGGCTGGCGGCGTCGCGCCTGCTCAACTGGCGTCTGGTGGGAGACGTGGGAGCGGGCGGACCGGCGCCCGGGGACGCGAGCGGCGTGAAGGTCATGGGGACCGAGTCCGCGGTCGCGGTGTACCGGATGTGCCAGCACGTCGTGGGACCGGAGGCCCTGGTCCGCTCCGGTTCGGCGGGGGCGTTCGGGGACGGCGAACTGGAGCGGATGAACAGGGCGGCCCAGATCAACACGTTCGGGGGCGGGGTGAGCGAGGTGCAGCGGGAGATCGTCGCGACGATGCGGCTCGGCATGCGGAGGGGGCGGCGGTGAGCGGCCGGGGGACGGCCGGCGAGGGCCCGGCCGGCGAGGGCCCGGCCAGCGAGGGCCGGGCCGACGAGGGCCGGGCGGCGGGAGACGGCGTCGTGCCCGACGGCGAGGCGCTGGAAGGAGCCGGGCGAGGGAAGGCCGTGCGGGAGAAGGCGGGTCCGGACGGGGCCGGGCGGGAGGAGGCGGGTCCGGGCGGAGTCGGGCGGGACGCAGCAGGCTCCGGGGGCGGTGCGTCCGACGGGGACGTACTGTCGGCGCGGCTGAAGGAGTACCAGGGGCGTACGGCCACCGTCGGGGGTGTCGGCAGGGACCCGGTCAACGCGCCGATGATCCGGCACTGGTGCGAGGCGATGGGCGACACCAACCCGGCGTACACGGGGCCGGACGCGGTGGCCCCGCCCACCATGCTCCAGGCGTGGACGATGAGCGGCCTCTCCGGGCACGCCGACCGGCCCGGCCGCTCAGAGACCTACGACGAACTGTTCGCCCTCCTCGACGCCGCCGGATACACCTCCATCGTCGCCACCGACTGCGAACAGGAGTACCTGCGGCCGTTGCGGCCCGGGGACGAGGTCACCTTCGACTCGATGATCGAGTCGGTGTCCGGACGCAAGACGACCAAGCTGGGCACGGGGTACTTCGTCACGACCCGCATGGACATCCGGGTGGGCGGTGAGCTCGCCGGGACGCACCGGTTCCGCATCCTCAAGTACGCCCCGGCGCGACGGAGTCCGAAGGTCACGGACGCGGAACGGGTGGCGCCCGGCACCGCGGAACCGAGGAGCCGGCGTCCGCGTCCGGTGGTCAACCGGGACAACGCCGGGTTCTGGGAGGGCGTCGGACGGCACCGGCTGCTGATCCAGCGCTGCACGGCGTGCGGGACCCTGCGCTTCCCGTGGCTGCCCGGGTGCGGGGAGTGCGGCGGCCCGGACTGGGACACGGTCGAGTCGTGCGGCGAGGGGACCGTGTACTCGTACGTCGTCATGCACCATCCGCCGTTCCCGGCCTTCGACCCTCCCTACGCCGTCGCCCTGGTCGAACTCGCCGAGGGCGTGCGGATCGTGAGCAACGTGGTGGGGGTGCCGTACGACGAGGTGCGGATCGGGATGCCGGTGCGGCTGGAATTCCGGCAGTACGACGACGTGGAGCTGCCCGTCTTCCGGGCCGCCGCCACTGCCGCCGCCGCTACTGTCGGCGCCGCTACTGTCGGCGCCGCTGCTGTCGGCGGCCCGGGCGGGGGGAGCTGACATGGACTTCACGCCCACCGAGGAACAGGCCGCCGCCGCGGATCTGGCCGCACGGATCCTCGCCGACCACTCCACCCCCGAACGCCTCACCGCGGCCGGTACGGGCAGCGACGCCGGACTGTGGAAGGAGCTGTGCGCCGCCGGACTGGTGGGGGCGGTCGCGGACACCGGGCTCCTCGGACTGGTCCTGATGCTGGAGGAACAGGGGCGCGTCACGGCGCAGGTGCCGTTCGCCGCGAGCTGTGTGTACGGGCTGCTGGCGGTGGCGGCACACGGATCGCCGGAGCAGCGCGAGCGGCTGCTGCCGGGGATCGTCGACGGGACGGTGGTGGTGACGGGCGCGATCGCGCACCCGGAGGCCCTGCCGCCCGCCGAGACGGCCTCTGGCCCCGCGACCATCTCCGCCTCCGCCCCCGCGACCATCTCCGCCTCCGAGACGGCCTCCGCCCCCGCGAACCTCTCTGTCTCGGTCTCCGCCTCCCCCTCTGCCTCCGCCCCCGTCTCTGCGCCCCTCTCCCCTTCCACATCCCTCTCCCTCTCTGGGACGTTGACCGGGGTTCTTCCCGTCGTGCCGTGGCTGCGGGACGCCACTCACGTGCTCGTGGCCGACGGCCGGCGTCGGCTCTGGCTGGTCCGCACCGCCGAGGCGGCGGCGAGCGAGCCGGTGGAGCTGACGGCGCCCTGGTCGGCCGGGCGGCTGACGCTGGACGGGACACCGGCGGAGGCACTGGGCGCGGCGGGGGCGTACGACGACCTGCTGGCGACGGCCCGTACGGCCTTCGCCGGGCTCCAGGCCGGAGTGTGCGCGGGTTCACTGGCGCGGGCGGTGGAGCACACGAACACGCGGGAGCAGTTCGGGCAGCCGCTCGCGGTTCGGCAGGGCGTCCAACTGCGCGCCGCAGACGCGTACATGGACACCGAGGCGATACGGGTGACGGCGTACGAGGCCGCCTGGCGGCGCGACGAGGGGCTGCCGTACGCGACGCACGCCCTCACGGCCGCGTGGTGGGCGTCCGAGGCCGGCCGGCGGGTGGTGCACACCGGCCAGCATCTGCACGGCGGAGCGGGCGCCGACCTCGGGCACCCCGTCCACCGGCACTTCCTGTGGGGCAGGCAACTGGACGCTTATCTGGGCTGCGGGGGAGAACTGCTCCAGGAACTGGGGGAGTTGATCGCGAACGGGAAGGTGGAGACATGAGGGTGGGCGAGGTGCTGCCGCCGCTGGAGATCGAGATCACCCGCACGCTGATCGTGGCCGGGGCGATCGCCTCACGGGACTACCAGGACGTCCATCATGACGCGGACCTGGCGCGGGCGAAGGGGTCGCCGGACATCTTCATGAACATCCTGACGACCAACGGCCTCGTCGGACGGTACGTGACCGACCACTTCGGCCCGGCCGCCGTGCTGCGCAGGGTGGCGATACGGCTGGGCGCCCCCAACCACCCAGGAGACACCATGGTGTTGACCGGATCCGTCGAGGAGGTCGACGGCGACACGGCGACGGTCAGGATCCTCGGCGCCAACGGCGTCGGCCGACACGTCATGGGAACGGTGACGGTGACGGTCCCGGCAGGCGGTGCCGGATGAGTGTGCGCACGCGGGACGACCTCGGCGGACGGGCGGCGATCGTCGGCATCGGGGCCACCGAGTTCTCCAAGGACTCGGGGCGCAGCGAGCTGCGGCTGGCGGTCGAGGCGGTGCGGGCCGCGCTCGACGACGCGGGGCTGACACCGGGGGACGTGGACGGGCTGGTCACTTTCACGATGGACACCAGCCCGGAGATCACCGTGGCGCAGGCGGCCGGGATGGGGGAGCTGTCGTTCTTCTCGCGCGTCCACTACGGCGGTGGCGCGGCCTGCGCGACCGTCCAGCAGGCGGCGCTCGCGGTCGCAACCGGCGTGGCCGAGGTCGTGGTCTGCTACCGGGCGTTCAACGAGCGGTCGGGCCGCAGATTCGGGTCGGGGGTGCAGCGGCGGGAGCCGTCGGCGGAGGGTGCGGCGCTGGGCTGGGCCCTGCCGTTCGGGCTGCTCACGCCGGCCTCCTGGGTGGCGATGGCGGCCCAGCGGTATCTGCACACGTACGGACTGACCCCCGAGGCGTTCGGCCATGTCGCGGTGGTGGACCGGAAGTACGCGGCGACGAACCCGGCCGCGTACTTCCACGGCAGGCCGATCACCCTGGCCGAGCACGCGGCGTCGCGCTGGATCGTGGAGCCGCTGCGGCTGCTGGACTGCTGTCAGGAGACCGACGGCGGCCAGGCGCTGGTGGTCACCTCCGTGGAGCGGGCCCGCGATCTGCCGCACCCCTCGGCGGTGATCACGGCCGCCGCCCAGGGTGCGGGCCGGGCGCAGGAGCAGATGACCAGCTTCTACCGTGACGAGCTGACCGGGCTTCCGGAGATGGGTGTGGTGGCCCGGCAGCTGTGGCGGACGGCGGGAATGGGGCCGGCGGACATCGACGTGGGAATCCTGTACGACCATTTCACGCCGTTCGTGCTGATGCAGTTGGAGGAGTTCGGCTTCTGCAAGCCGGGTGAGGCCGCGGATTTCGTCGCCGAGGAGAGGCTGCCGCTGAACACGCACGGGGGGCAGCTCGGGGAGGCGTATCTGCACGGGATGAACGGGATAGCGGAGGGGGTGCGGCAGCTGCGGGGCACGTCCGTGAACCAGGTGCCGGGTGCCGGGCGCGTGCTGGTGACCGCGGGAACCGGGGTCCCGACCTCGGGCCTGATCCTCGGCTCCGACGCCTGAGAGCACCACCGACCCGCACCCCCTGTGGCCGGGTGGCCGCCTGCGCCTCTTCCCGGCCCACTTGGCCCCGAGGCCTGCCCCGCCCGGCCGGCGACCCCACCCCTCTTTCTCGCCCCCTCCGCCCCTACCCGTCCCGTACCTGGGGCTCCGCCCCAGACCCCGCTCCTCAATCGCCGGAGGGGCTGAACTTTTGCCGGCCGGGACTGAATTTTCCCGGCCGGGGCTGGATGTTCCCGGCAGGGGTTGGATGTTCCCGGCAGGGGTTGGAACCTTCGTCGGCCGGAGCTGGATTTTGCCGCGCGCCCGAAACGTTGCCCGTGCGGACGGATCTCGCACCCGCAGTCGGGATCCGGCGTGAGGGGACGTGGCGGTACATCGATGGCCGTCGCCACTAACGGTCACTTCTCTGCCCGACGGCGGCGGCCTGATGCACCGGCGCGGCCCCGACCCACCCACCGGACCGAACCGCGCCCGGCGGCCGTCTCTCAGGGGCGAACCCTCAGACGGGGCGACCCGCTTGTCCACCTTCAGGAGGTGGGGCCGGCCCCGTCTCTACAACCTGAGGCGGACACCGCTTCGGGACCTGCGGCCGATCCGCCGGACGAGGGGGCGAACCTAGCGTGGAGCCATGACCACACTCGTCTGCACGAGCGCCTCGAACGCGGCCACCGGGGCGGCACGGACCCGTTCGTACCCGTCGTTCTCGTCGTACGTGAGGGCGCGCCAGCCGGTGCTGCTGCGTACCGCCCGGTCGCTCACCGCGAACCCGAGCGACGCGGAGGACCTGCTGCAGACGGCACTGACGAAGACGTACGTCGCCTGGGACCGGATCGAGGACCACCGGGCGCTGGACGGCTACGTGCGGCGCGCGCTGCTGAACACGCGGACGTCGCAGTGGCGCAAGCGCAAGGTCGACGAGTTCGTCTGCGAGGAGCTGCCGGAGCCGGAAGGACTCCCGGCCGCCGACCCCGCCGAGCAGCAGGCACTGCGCGACGCCATGTGGCGGGCGATCATGAAGCTGCCGGCGCGGCAGCGGGCGATGGTGGTGCTGCGCTACTACGAGGACCTGAGCGAGGCCCAGACCGCGGAGGTCCTCGGGGTCTCCGTCGGTACGGTCAAGTCGGCGGTCTCCCGCGCACTGGGCAAACTCCGCGAGGACCCCGAGCTGATCCCCGTCCGCCAGGACACCGGCCGCCCGGTGGCCGTCCGTCACTGAGCCCCGGTCGGCAAGCCTCCGCCGGCAGGCCCCCCTCCCGCCGTCGGCCCGCCTCCGAGCACCCCCCGAGGTGATCGATCATTCCGGGGCCTAGTGACATACCACGCGGTATGTGAGCAGAATCAGCGCAACCCATTACTACCGCGTAGGCAATGTCGCCCCCGGGAGGACGCCGTGCTGAGCACGATGCAGGACGTACCGCTGACTGTGACCCGCATTCTGGAGCACGGGGCGCTGATCCACGGAGAGTCGCAGATCACGACCTGGACCGGCGAGGGCGAACCGCACCGCCGCAGCTTCCGTGAGGCCGGCCGGCGCGCCCACCAGCTCGCCCACGCCCTGCGCGACGACCTCGGGGTGACGGGCGACGAGCGCGTGGCGACCCTGATGTGGAACAACGCCGAGCACGTCGAGGCGTACTTCGCGATCCCCTCCATGGGCGCCGTGCTGCACACCCTGAACCTCCGCCTCCCGGCCGAGCAGCTCGTCTTCATCGTCAACCACGCCGCCGACCGCGTCGTCCTCGCCAACGGCTCGCTGCTCCCGCTCCTCGCACCGCTCCTCCCCCAACTCCCGACGGTCGAGCACGTCGTGGTCTCGGGTCCCGGCGACCGTTCGGTGCTCGACGGTACGGGCGTGCGGGTGCACGACTACGAGGAACTGCTCGCCGGCAAGCCGGACGTCTTCGCGTGGCCGGAGATCGACGAGCGGCAGGCCGCGGCCATGTGCTACACCTCCGGGACCACCGGGGACCCCAAGGGCGTCGTGTACTCCCACCGTTCGATCTACCTGCACTCCATGCAGGTGAACATGGCCCAGTCGATGGGGCTCACCGACCTCGACACGACCCTCGTCGTGGTCCCGCAGTTCCACAACTGTGAGCCTAAAGGGGCATCACGGCAACGGGGCCGGTCGGCCTGGTCACCGCACAGGCAACGGGGGAAAGTGACCCACCGCGCCACCTGTGGCAACGCCGGTCGCGTCCTCGCGGGAGGCCGCCATGTTTAGCACCATGCAGGACGCCCCGTTGACCGTGAGCCGCATCCTGCGGCATGGCGTAAGGGTCCACGGTTCGTCGCTGGTCATCACCTGGACAGGCGGTGAAGCGCAGCGCCGCACCTTCGCCGAGGTGGGCGCGCGAGCCGGGCAGCTGGCTCACGCGCTCCGCGAGCTGGGCGTCGGCGAGGGGGATGTCGCGGGAACCCTGATGTGGAACAACTCCGAGCATGTGGAGGCGTACTTTGCGGTGCCGTCCATGGGCGCAGTTCTCCACACCCTGAATCTCCGCCTTCCGGCCGACCAGCTGAGCTATATCGCGCGCCACGCCGGCGACAAGGTGATCATGGTCAACGGCTCGTTGGTCGGGCTGCTGCTCCCTCTCCTTCCGAACCTGCCACGCCTTGAGCATGTGGTCGTGTCCGGCCCAGTGGCGGACGACGCCCGCGCGGCACTGTCCGCGGCTTCCGGCGTGCAAGTGCACGAGTACGAGGAACTGATCGCCGGGCACCCCACGGCCTACGACTGGCCGGAGCTGGACGAGCGGCGAGCGGCCTCGCTCTGCTACACGTCCGGTACGACCGGAGAGCCGAAGGGAGTCGCGTACTCGCATCGGTCCATCTATCTGCACTCCATGCAGGTCAACATGGCCGAGTCGATGGGGCTCACGGACGCGGATCTCTCGCTCGTGATTGTCCCGCAATTTCATTGCAATTCGTGGGGTTTGCCCCATGCGGCGTTCATGACCGGCGTCAACATGCTGATGCCTGACCGGTTCTTGCAGCCTGGCCCGATCGCCGAAATGATCGAGCGCGAGCGACCGACGCACGCCGCGGCTGTGCCCACCATCTGGCAAGGGTTGCTTGCCGAGTTGACCGCGAAACCGCGTGATGTCAGCACGCTGACACAGGTCACGATCGGCGGCTCGGCCTGTCCCCCTGCCCTGATGAAGGCGTTCGACGATCTCGGTATGCGGGTGTTCCACGCGTGGGGCATGACCGAGACTTCGCCGTTGGGCACGGTCGCGAGGCCGCCGGCCAACGTGGCGCCCGGCTCCGAGGAAGAGTTCGCCTATCGGCTTACTCAGGGCCGGTTCCCGGCGGGGGTCGAGGGGCGCCTCATTGGTCCGGGCGGCGAGGAACTGCCGTGGGATGGCACGTCAGCCGGTGAGTTGGAAGTGCGCGGGCCCTGGATCGCCGGCGCGTACTTCGGCGGGGTCGAGGGCGAGGCCACGCGTCCGGCCGACAAGTTCAGCGAGGACGGTTGGTTGAAGACTGGCGACGTTGGGTCGATCAGCGCAGACGGATTCCTGACCCTCACCGACCGGGCGAAAGACGTGATCAAGTCGGGCGGCGAGTGGATTTCGTCGGTCGAGCTTGAGAACGTCCTGATGTCCCATCCCGACGTTGCCGAGGCCGCCGTCGTGGCTGTCCCCGACGAGAAGTGGGGAGAGCGGCCGTTGGCAACCGTGGTGTTCCGGGAGGGTGCCGCGGCTGACTGGTCGGCCCTGCGGGAACACCTGGCCTCCAACGGCATCGCGCGGTGGCAGCTACCGGAACGGTGGGCCCTGGTGGCTGAGGTGCCTAAGACGAGCGTGGGGAAGTTCGACAAGAAGGTGTTGCGCGGACGCTACGCGGACGGCGCGTTGGAGGTCACGCGGGTCTGAGACCCGACGGCGCCCACGCCGAGCAGGCCGCGGCCCCGGCACCTGACCAGGTACCGGGGCCGTTCTGTGCGGTCCGCCGTCCCGCACGGGGGGAACGGTGACGGCGGACCTCCCCCGCTACCGGCTCACTGGCTCACAGCGGCGGGGGGACCAGGAGCGCGCCGACGGGGCGCGCGTCACGGGGTGGCTCATCCTCTTGGGTGGTCGCGAACAGGCTTGTACGCTCGGCAGCAGCGGGCCGACCCGGAGTCTTCCTTACTCCGGGGCGGCCCCTTCTCTGTGCCGGTCATACGTGGTACGTCGTTCCCCAGCGCATCGCGCCGCGGTTGAAGCAGTCGACCGCGTGCTCGCCGAGCGTGGCCTGATCGGCCCCGGCGTCGAGGGGGTCGAACAGCACGTACACGCGGACCGGCTTCCCCGTGCGGACCAGGCGCACCCAGTCGAACGACGCGGCCACGCGCACCCTGTACGTGTCGTGGCCGTAGTCGAGCCACGGCAACCCTGCCCGCATACGGATGCGGTGCCCGATGTACGGCGGGCGGTCGTCGTGCGGGCCGAGATTCATCGCGCCGGCGAGCCTGGCCATACCCGCGTTGATTCGCTCGACGCTCTCGTGTGCGAGACGCGGCGGCACGTGGTAGGCGAGCAGCTGCGCGACCTCGATCCCGCCCATGTCCTGTATGCCGGTTGCGAACCGAACACCGGCGATGAACTGAGGGCCGGGCGCTTCGTTCACCTCGGGCGCGGTCGTCTCGGGCATGGTCACGACGCCTTCACCTCCGCCCACACCGACTTGCCCATCGGGATGTCCTCGATTCCCCAGGAACCGGGGCACAGTGCGTTGAGGATGATCAACCCTCGGCCGCGGTCGCGGTGTTCGGACTCGGGGCGGACCTTGGGCACTCGACGCACGGGGTCGTGGACCTCGATGCGGGTCCGGCTCTCGTCGGCGTCGAGCACGACGCGTACGGAGTCCTCGGGTTCGGTTCCGTAGCGAATCGAGTTGGTGACCAGCTCACACGCGACCAGGACGGCGGTAAAGACGTGGTCCTCGGATGCGCCCGGAACGTGGTACGTCACGAACTCGCGTACGAACTCGCGGGCCGCTTTGGCGGATTCGTACTCGCCGGCCAGTAAGAGAATCGGCGGGGGGCCGACAGCGGGTGTGCAGCAGGCGGGCAGACCGGCCCGCCGTAGTTCGATCATGCTTGTCCCCTCACGGGTGAGCGCCAGAGCGCGCATGTATTTCGTAGCACGCGCCGGGCAGCTTTGACCTTTCGTTACGACAGATTGCTCCCTCAACTCTCCCTAGTGCAAGCCCTGTCATGCCATCGTAGAAATTTGCATATGCCGGTAGGAGGGGGCCGCGTTGTGTTAAGTACGCAGGTGACAGCCGATGACGGGTGCAGGCAGACTGTCGGGCAAGCCACCGAAGGGGAGGGCAACAAAGTGGGTGCGCCTACAGTGCGCCGTCGGCGCCTCGGTGCGAAGCTGCGCGCGCTGCGCGCCGAACTCACCCTCGAAGAGGTCGCCGAGCGTTCCAAGGGCCTGTTCGTGTACTCCAAGCTGTCGAGGATCGAGACGGCGAAGAGTCCGGCCAAGGCAAAGGACATTGACGCCCTGCTCGATCTGTACGTCGAGCTGGGCCGGGAAGTGAGCGACGAACTGCGCGCCGCGCTGCTCACGCTCACCAAGGAAGGGGCGCAGCGGGGTTGGTGGCACTCGTACCGGGGAGTCCTCACGCCCGTGTACGAGGATCTGATCAGCCTGGAGGCCGAGGCCGAATCGGTCTCGTCGTGGCAGCTGGGCGCGGTTCCCGGCCTGCTCCAGACCGGCGAGTACGCCCGCGAGCTGATGCGAGCAATGGCTATGTCCGAGGCGATCGAGGCGCGCGTCGATGCCCTGGTCGAGGTCCGCCTCGCACGACAGGCCGTACTCACGCGCGAGGACCCGCTCACCCTGTGGGCGATCGTCGCCGAGCAGGCCCTACGCTCGACCTCCGAGGTCGACGGCCTGATGCATGACCAGCTGGGCCGTCTGGTGGCCATGGGCAAGAGGCCGAACGTCAACATTCAGGTGTTGCCCAGCAACGCGCCGTTGCACGTCGGTCAGCTGGGCAGTTTCACGGTCCTCGGGTTCGGGCCGCACGCTGACCTTGATGTCGTGCATACCGAGGGTCTGACCTCGGCCCTGTACGTCGAGGAACGCGAGCAGATCACCGCTCACCGTGATGCCTGGCAACGTCTGACCTCCGCCGCTCTCTCTGTCGAGGCGTCGGCGGAACTGATCACAGAGATAAGGAAGCAAGCATGAAGCATGTTGACGACGCCTCCACCCTGCCCGTGACGTGGTGGAAGTCCACGTTCAGCGACAGCGGTACGCAGTGCGTCGAGTGCGGCATCGTGGATGCCGAGACGGTGGCCGTTCGGGACAGCAAGGACCCGCACGGGCCCGCGCTGCTGTTCGGCCGTTCCGCGCTGTCCGCGTTCGCCGCTGCGGCGGCGGCCGGTCAGTTCGGCAGCAAGTAAGGGAGCCATACGCGTAACGACGGCCCGCCCCCGCCCAATTCGGGGGCGGGCCGTCCGTGTTGTGGGCCTCGGCGCGAGCCTACGGCGAGCAGGCCGCCGGGGGGAACACGACAACGCCCCCCGCACGGCCACAGACGGCCGTACGGGGGGCGCTGCTTATCTGCGGGTGGCGAACTGCCACAGGGTGAGTGCGAGGCCGACCAGGCCGACCAGGGCGGCGATGCTCGGCAGGGGCCACCGGGCGCGTTCGAGGGCGTCGAGCCGGGCTATGTCGCGCTTCTGGCGCTCGGTCTCTCCCCGCTCGACGGTGTCGAGGCGTCCGTCGTGGTCGTCGAGCCGGCGGGCGTGTTCCTTGATCTGCTCGTCGGTCTGGTCGTGTCGCTGCATGAGCAGGGCGAGGGCGCCGTCGGTGCGGGTGAAACCCACTTCGATCGTGCGCCGGATGCGCTCCAGTTCTACGGCGACGGCGGCCGGGTCCGACGGCGAGGGGCTGGTCGTCACTTCGGAGTGCCCCCGGTGTCCGGCGCGGTGTCGACCAGGCCGAGGCCGAACCGGTCGAGGACCGCCTCGACGGACGGCAGGGCCATGACGCGCGCGAGGCCGCCGGCGGCGGCGAGGCCGGCGGCGACCCACGGCAGGGACTCGGGTACGCCGGACGCGTCCACGATGGCGGGCAGGGCGACGGCGAACCCGACGATGCCCTGTATGACGGTGCGTACGGTGCGCTTGTTGGCGTCGGTCATGCGGTGGTGCTCCTGGTTCTGTGTGGGCGAGCAGGAAGGGGCGGCGCGGTCACGCGGTGACGGTGAACCCGTGCTTCCGCGCGAGGGCGTCGAGCGAGGCGCGGCCGGGCAGGCCGTCGGCGGCGGCACCGGAGTACCCGCAACGTCGCTGCCACGCCGCGTACGCCGTCTTGGTCTGGGTGCCGAAATGGCCGTCGGCGTACTTCTTGGCGAGCAGTCCCTCGGCGGCGAGGGCGTCCTCGACGATCCGGGCGCCCGCGTACGAGACCGGCGTACCGGCCTTGGCCGGGTCGGTCCGGGCGGCGGCGAGCAGCTGGGACAGGTCGACCACCTTCGCCGCCGGCTTCGGCTTGCTGGGCAGGGCGCCGAGCAGCTTCCGGAGCGTCGATTCCCCCGGCACGCCGTCGGCGTCCGACCCGCTGTAGCCCAACGACTTCTGGTAGTCGCTGTAGTTCTCGGTGTCGGCGTCCGACCAGGCCGGGCCGGGCCCCTCGGCGTAGTGCTTCCCGAACCCCTTCGCGACCAGGGCGCGGCCGACGGCGGTCACGTGGTCGCCCTTGGCGCCGTACCCGTAGGCGAGGCCGCCGATCGTGACGCGGTACCGGGCGACGCCGGTCGGCTCGTCCGGCGCGGTGCTGCCGGTGAGCTTCTTCGCCCGGCGGACGATCTCGGGCAGCTGGGCGACGATCCGGGAGCCGGGACACGACGTGTGTCCGCCCCACGCGCTACCGCCGAGGCCGTGGTACGCGAGGCCGCGGTCGCTGGTCGACGTGGCGACCTTGAGCGGCACGTCGTGGGTCACGTGGGCCCACGCCAGTACCTCGGCGTTGCGGTCGAGCTGGGCCTCGGTGAGGGTGTCGCCGCCCTGTCCCTCGTTCTCGACGGACAGCCACGCGGAGTTGCCCGCGGCCTGGGCCCACGCACGGTCGGACGTGTCGACCCACTGAGTGAGGGCGCCGCCCTTGCCGGTGCCGAAGTGGGACGACGCGCGGGCCTTGCTGTTGCGGAACCACGAATCGGTTCCGCCGAGGGTTCCGGCCATGATGTGCACGACGACGCCGCGTACCTCGGCCTGCCCGTTGTTGGTGTAGTTGACGGCGATCGGGCGCCATGTGGCGCCGGGCATACGTGCCACGGTGGGTGTCTCCAGACATGAAAAAACGCCCTCGGCGCGGTGCGCGGGGCGTACGGGCAGGAAGGGTGATCAGGCGGCGAGGGCCACGATCGGGATGTCGTGATCGGCGAGCGCCGTCGCGGCCGTCGGGCTGACCGTGGTCGGCAACGTGGACTGTGCCGCGATGTACCAGGCGCGCGGGAACGGCGTCGTGGTCATGAAGAAGTTGGCGGCGGCGACCGGCGACTCGTTCTGTACGTGGAAGTAGGAGAAATCGGCCGTGCCGCCCGTGGTCATGAGCCACGCCACCCAGTACCGGCCGGGCGCGAGCGTCGTCGAGGCGAACGACAGGGGCACGGCCCCGATGTGGTTCGCGTCCATGGCCGGCAGCGTCCCGGTTTCCTGGCCGGCCATGGTCAGCGCGACGTTGCTCGACGCGACGACGCGCGTCCCGTCCTCGCGGTAGATGCCGGCCATGTACCTGTTGGCCGTCACCCCTCCGTACCCGCGGGCGAACATCACGGCCTTGGTGACCGTGGTCGACTCGGTGATGTTGACGCCGGTCAGGTACAGGCGTTGCGGGGTGAGGTACTTCGTAGCCGGGTTGGCCACGCCGTACGGGTCGCACGCCCACGCCTGAAAGCCGAGGCTCTGCGGGGTCCACACGTTCTTGGGGACCACGGTCGGCAGCTGCGCGACGGGGAGACGCGTCGTCGAGTCGAGCGACGCGACGCCGTTCGCTGCGGCGCGCGCCGTGGTGGCGAGGGCGCCCACGGCGGCGGCCGTGTGGGTGTGCCCGGCGGTCGCCGCTCCCACGTCGCCGGCGGCGAGGACGACAACGCCCGTGTACCCGTTGACGGACGCGACGGCGCCCCCGCCGCTGCTGGTCGGCAGCTGGGCGGCGGGTACCTTCCCGTCCGCGCCCAGCTGCGCGATGCCGTTCGCGGCCCCGGCGGCGGTCGTCGGGATGGCGCCCACGTCGGCGGCGGCGAGGACGACCGCGGCGACAGACTTCCCGTTGACCGACTGCACTACGCCCGGCGCTCCGGGCGTGCCGGCCGCGCCCTGGTCGCCCTTGACGCCCTGGGGGCCGACCAGCGACGCGAGCCACTGGGCGCGGGTGCCGCTGTAGCCGGCGGCGACGGCGACCGCGTACGCGTCGGCGCCCGCCGGTCCGGTGCTGCCGGTGTTGCCCTTGACGCCCTGGGCGCCGACCAGCGACGCGAGCCACTGGGACACGGTGCCGGTGAATCCCGCGGCGACGGCGACCTCGTACGCGCTGTCGCCGCGTACCGCGACGTAGGACGGCGTCGAGGGGTCGGTCGGCGCGATGTCGGCGAGGTCGACCTCGGGCGACTCGCTCGGCAGCAGGATGGAGTACACCCGGTTGATCGCCACGCCCGCGAGCTGTTCGGCGACCTGGTACGACCAGTCGCTCGGGTTCATGCCGGGCGCGTCGGTCGCCGGTAGGACGACCTCGAACGCCCCGGTGGAGTCGAGCGGCGCGGTGACCGGCCCGCCGAGGATCACGTCGTACGCGCCGAACGTGACCAGGCTCGGGGCCCGCAACACGACCTGTCCCGTAAGCGGGCGGCCGTCAGGCGTCAGGAACCGGCCGGTCAGTCGAACGGTCGGTATCCCCTCGGGGAGCGGCATCGGTGGGTTCCTCCATGGTCGGTGGGGTGAAGAGGTTCGGGTCGTTGCCGGGCGCGGGCAGGGTGCCGCCGCTCTCGGGGTCGGGGGCGGGCGAGGGCGTGGTCACGGGGCCTCCGAGGGGGTGAAACTGTTCCGCGTGTAGACGCCGAGACAGTTCGTACGGATCGTGCCCGTGCCGCTGCGCACGGAGTGCTTCAACCGGTAGTTGCAGTGGTCCATGAACCCCTGCCGTACGGGCTTGGTGATCTCGTGGAACGTCCAGCCGTTCGAGGTGTTGGCGACCCATGAATCGATCTCGCCGAGGCCGTCGTCGAACGACACGTCGGCGGTGACGCCCGCCGGGGTGTACGTCTCGAACGCCGCGTACAGAACGGCGTTCATGAGCCGGCTCGCGCCGGTCCACGCCGTGGTGGTCGTGGTGCTGCTCGTTTCGCGCCCGGACGTGGGTTGCATGGGGATGGGCATCGACGGCCGGCCGAGGAATGCGTCGGCGTAGGCGTCATCCATGACGATGACTTCGCCGTCGCGCGACCACATGCGGACCATTTGCGCGTTGCCGCTGTTGAAGTCGTCGCCGATGGTGAGTGCGGCGGTGCCGCCCTCCCGGCCGAGGCCGACGCCCCAGTCACCTTGCGGGGTCTGGCCGACGATGAACGTCCGCTGTCCGCCGGGGGTCTGGGCGATCAGCTGCCCGCCCTCGCCGATCAGCACGTCGCCGGCCAACACCTGATTGAGGGCGGGGCGCATCTGCGCGCGCCCGCGCAGCTGCCGTACCTCGCGTTCGAGGGCTGCGATCCGGTCGAGTACGTCCTGTGGGACGAACGGCATTACGGGGCCTCCAGGAAGAGTTGGGCGGTCTCGGGGCGCCCGCGCTCGGGCGGGCTCACGCTGATGCCGACCACGCGGTACCGGGCGTCGAGCGCGGTCGGGTGCCACAGGTCGCGGATGCGGAGACGGATGGTCGAGCCGACCAGGCCGGGCGTGATCGCTCCGCCGAGTCGGACCGTGATTTCGGGGATGGTCACCGGGTTGCGGGCGGCGGCCTGGTCGGCGCGGGCGTAGGCGTCGAGGGTGTCCTGTCGCTCAACCGTGGTGTAGTCGCTCGAACCGTCGAGGCGCGGCCACCCGGCGGCGAGGTCGTCGTCGGCGACCAGGACCGGCGAGGTAAGCGGGTAGCTGTCGGCGGCCTGGTTCGTGTTGATGGACGCGCCGCGGGTCTGCCACGCGTTCGCCTTCCGGGTGGCGTCGACCGGCCACGTGTAGGACAGGACCGGCCCCGGATGGTCGAGGACGACCTCGGACGCGCCCGTACGGATCGTGGGGTGTCCCAGCTGCAACCGCTTGATCCGGCGGCCGTCGCTGTCGCGGAAGCTCGCGATGCGCCACTCGAACCCGTTCTCGACGGCGGCGAGGTCGTCGAGCAGGTCGCCGATGCTCGGGAGGTCGTAGCGCAGGTACGTGCGGTCGCGCACGATGCCGGACGGGTCGGCGTCGTACGTGATGCCGATGTCGCCGCCGGTCGTGTTCTGCGCGTAGTCGACTAGGCCGCGCGCTATGTCGAACTGGTCGACCTGCTCGGCGATCTGGGTGTCGTACAGCAACCGCCGGTAGAGGTAGCTTTCCCACCCGCCGGCCTGAATCTGGGCGCCGAGGAAACCGCGGCTGTCCGAGGCGAGGGCGAGCGTCCACAGGATGCCGCCCCACCACAGGTCGCGCCCGCGCTCGACCCATATCCCCGTGCGGCCGGGCAGGATCGCCCGGCGGGCCCGTTCGGCCATGGCGCGGTTGGGAATCGGCACGGTGCCGGTGAACCGGCCCGTCTTGCCGATGTAGTCGTCGAGGGCGACGCCCTGCACGGGCAGGGCGTCGAGCAGCTGGTCGGTTCGCAGGTCGCAGAACAGGACCCGGTACGGGGGCGCGGCGCGCACGGCACCCCCCGTCACGGCAGCAGGAACGTGCACGACGCCCTGATGTTCCGGTCGCTGCGCAGCGCGCCGTTTCCGGTCCACGTGCGCAGCGTGATCACACCGGACGTGGACAGGCGGGCGCTGCCCTCGCCGTATCCGTCGGACACCGATATGTCGGCGTCGATGCTCGGGCGCCACCCGCTCGGCAGGGTGCCGATCGCCTCGTCGTTGATGTTGCCGGCCGTCTCCACGTTGAGTTGCGCGCCCTTGCGGCTGACCTCGACGACGAAAGCGCACACGCCCGCGTCGGGGTTGCGGCGCGCGGCGAAGCTGTTCAGCGTGTACGTGGACGACACGACGAATCCGGTCGCGGTCGACTCGGTCCGGCGCGGGGCACGGTAGGTCTGCCACTCGGCGGCCGTCGCGTTCCAGCGTTCCAACTCGCCGCCGTTGTCCCGGTACTGGCCGTCGTACGAGCCGTTGAAGTTGAGCCCCCACCCGCGGGGGATGATGCCGCCGGCGGCCGTGGTGTAGCGCCGCCGGTCGCCGAGGGCGCTCCCCCAGTTGATGCCGCCCACGCCCGCCGAGGTGCCCGCGGGTACGGCCACGTCCCACAGGCGCAGACTCGCCGGTTCCAGGGTCGGCGCGGTCGGCGTGGCGCCGGGGTCGCCCTCGACGACCTCGATACGGGCGAGGTTCTGCCCTTCCTGGTCGAACAGGGCGTCGAGCACGCGCACGGCGACGGTGTCGATACGGCCGAACTGCGCGTCGCCGTCGGTGAACGTGAGGGTGACCGGCCCGTCGTTGGCGATCGGGTACGCGCCCTGGGCGTCGGTGCCCTGTACGTACGCGCGCCCGGCGCCGATCTGGAGTTGCATGGCGGCGACGCCGGTCGCGGCGAACGGGTCGCCACCCGGTAGGACGCCGTCGCGGACCCTGATCGGCGACTCGTGCGCGACGGGCGAAACGGGGGCGAGGCGGGTGTCTTCACGGGTCTGTGCCTTGGGCAGCAGCCATGCGGAACGCACGGTCACGGGGGGTGTCTCCTTACCAGTAGGCCGGGCGGTAGCGCACGGTCGCGGTCGCGGCGGGGTCGCCGGCCGCGGCACGGAATTGCAGCTGCGAGGGGCCCGGCGGAAGCGTCCATGTCTGCTCGGGGACCGAGCGCGAGGTCGCGGTGTAGATCCGCGAGGCGGTCGCGTTGAGGGTGACCGTCCCCGCCGCGGTGTCGACGGCGAGCACGTCCTCGGCGGCGAGCGGGATGTCGTATTCGAGTACGTCGCCCGTGTCCACGTTGGTGATCGAGGGCCGTTCCACCGGGCCCCGGAACTCGATCAGGGGATGGGTCGCGGCGTCGCCGGCGTTGACGACCGACAACGTGCCTGTGCTGCCGGGGGTGCCGAAGTCGAGCGGCCACGACAGGCCGCCGGACGGCGAGCCGATCAGCAGCGACGACGTGCCGATCGGAACCGGCGCGGCGAGGGCGTTCGGGAGGAGTACGACCGGCTGTGCCCATGCGGCCCCGGCGGGCGCGGGCGCGGCGAACGTGCCGTCGCCCTGGTCGCCGGTCGAGTCCGCGAGGTACGCGCCGGACGCGTCCCACCATCGGAGGATGATCGTCGCGCCCTGGGAGGCGGCGAGCGCCGACATGAACGCGACCTCGGCGCCGACGGACACCGGCCACCCGTAGTCGCTCGACTCGGCCGACCAGACCAGTTCCGTGCCGGGTGTCATCGGGCGCACGCTCACTGTGCCCGTGCCGTCGCCGGCGATGACCGGGTCGCCGTCCGACCACCAACGCCAGAGTTCGCCGACGCCGGCGGCCTGGTCGGCGTCGAGGGCCTGCTCGGGGTCGGTGTCCCACATCAGGCCGCTTTCCGGCGCGGGCAGGGTCGCGGGGGTGACCTGCTCGACCAGGCCGTACCGGCGCGGGTCGGTCGCGACGAACTCAAGGGCGCCGCCCGTGATCGTGCCGAGGCGGTAGCCGAGGGTCGCCGGTATCGCCCGGCGGGTCGCGCGCGCCCACGCGAGCAGGGGCCCGCGCTCGTCGAGCCATGCGACGAGAGGTAGTTCGTCCTCGACCGGCACCGTGCCCCGGTTGAGGGCGGCGACGACCGCGCCGACGGACGCCCGCGGGGCCCGGATGACCAACCCGTCGAGGCCGATCGTCCGGGCCTGTGCGAGCAGGCCGCCGGGGAACGCGCCGTGCGCGTCGCTGCGCGGCACGGTCCCGGAGTCGAGCGGTGGCAGTTCCTCCCACCCCGTGATGCCGCGCCACCGGTACGCGGTGCCCGCGCCGAGCAGCAGGTCGCCGTACTGCACCTGTCCGGGCCGGGTGACCTGGTCGCCGACAGCCATCGTCACCCCCTCGCCTTGGCCAGCCACGCGAGCGCGCGGGCGTTGTCATCGGGCGACCCGTTTTCGGCGGCGTGCCAGTGCTCGACGTGCACGGTCGCGCCGGACGACGCCGAGGCGGCGAACGGGTTCCCGTATGCGCCCGCGCCCGCGAGGGCGGGCGAGAGCGACGGAACGGCGGGCGGGGTCACCAGGTTGCGCATGGTGCGATCGAGTGCGCCCGCGCCGCCCTCGATGCCCTTGACCAGGCCGGCGGGAATCCACCGGCCGACCTGTCGGGCCATGACCTTGGACGGCGACGCGATGCCGAGGGCTTTCGCAATCGGGCCGGGGATCATGTTCTTCGCGAAGCTGATCAACTGCGACTTGAGCCAACTGCCCATGGACTTCACGCCGGACAGCAGGCCGCGCACGATGTCTTTGCCCTTGTCGACCAGCAGCGAGCCGAGGTTCCCGATCGCCGAGGAGATCCGGCCGGGCAGTCCCTTGACCCACGCGATTGCCTCGCCCGCCTTGGAAACGACCGAGTCTTTGAACCGGCCGAGGGCGGCCCGCGCGCGTTCCGCGAGCTGACCGGCGAGCGGGGCGAGGGCGTTGTACGCGCGGCCGGGCAGGCCCTTGATCCAGTCGACGGCGGTCGATATGCCCCTGCCGACGAACTCGCCGATCTTGGTCGCGGCCTGGCCGATCAGCTTTCCCGCGTTGGATACGGCCGTCTTGGCCAGCTCCCACGCCTGGCCGAAGTCGCCCGACAGCAGCGCGACGATGGCGCCGATGATCGGTACGACCACCTGCTCGATCACGGCGGCGAGGCCGTTCGCGAGGATGCCCGCGAGCTGTCCCACCAGGCCGATCAACGGCTCGATGATCGGCATCAAGGCGTTGAGGGCGCCGATCAGCAGCTCGCCGATGGCGGGCAGCAGCGGGGCGAGGGCGACCAGGATTTGCCCGAACGCCTCGCCGATCGTGGCGAGGGCGGGCGACAGGGCGACGATCAGTCGCGCCAGGATCGGCAGGACCGTTTCCGCAAGATCGCCGAGGACGGTCGCGAACGGGGCGACCAGGCCCGGCAGTTGCGCGAGGATCGGGCGCAGCGCGCCGGCGAGGGCGTTCGCCAGCAGCAGGACGACCGGCGCGGCCTGGGCGATTACGTCCCCGATCGCCGTCAGCAGCGGCGTAAGGGCGGGGAGCAGGGACGCGATCAGCTGCCCGACTATGGGCAGCACCGGCGACAGGGCGTCGATCAGGACGCCGAACGCGTCAGCCGCGGCGGCGAGGACCGGGCCGAGCGCATCGACGATCGGCTGTAGGCCGTCGCCCAGTGCCTTGACCAGCCGCGCGAGCGGCGGGCCGAGGGAGGCGAGCGCGGGGCCGAGCGCGCCCGCGAGGGATTCGACCAGGGGGCCGAGCGCGCCCGCGAGGGCGGACAGGACCGGCCCGCCCGCCTCGGCGAGGGCGCCGATCAGGCCGCCGAGCGCGGGCAGGATCTCGCCCACCGCGCCGAGCAGGCCGCCCAGTCCCTCGGCCGCGCCGCCGGCGCCGGCCGCGACGCCCTCGAAGAATCCGCCGAGGCCGTCGCCGACCGCGCCGAGGCCGGTCGACAGTGCGTCGATGACCGGGCCGGCGGCCTCGACGGCGGCGACCAGGCCGGGCATGGCGCCCTTGGCCAGTGCGCCGATGCCGGCGACCAGCGGCTCGACCAGCGGGGCGACGCCCTCGAACAGGGCGCCGATCTGCGGGGCGAGGTCGTCGAAGATGCCGCCCAGCTGGTCAGCAGCGGCAACGAAGGGCTTGACCAGGGGCTCGGCAAGCTCCTGCATTTTGCCCTTGACGTGCTCGGACAGGTCGGTAAAAGCTCCTTTGACCTGCGCGTTTTCGGCGAGCACCTTCGCGCCGAGGCCGATCACGGCGAGCGGGACCGCGGCGAGCGCGCCCGCCGCGACCACGGCGCCGCCGGCGAGCAGCTTCGTGCTTGTCGCCGCCGCGCCGATCAGGGGGCCGATACCGGCGAGGCCGCGCCCCGCTTCCTCGGCGCCCCCGCCGATGCCGTCGCCGAGCGCGCCGCCCATCTCCGCGCCGGCCGCGACGAACCGGCCGCGGAGATCCCGCAACCGGCCGTCCGCGTCCCGCTGGAGACCGGCGAGAGCGGCCTCGGTCCGGTCGACGCCCCGCTGTGCCCCGGAGTCGTCGAGGTCGATGTATCCGACCAGTTCGCCGATGGTGAGGGACAAGGTTCACCCCCCGCCGCGCGCGCCGCGCGCTATTCAGTTGTTGTGCTGATCACCGCCCGGTGAGCCGGGCGATTTCGTCGGGGTCCGACACCACGCGGGGCGTGCTGCGCCACGCGTGCGCGAACCGGGACTCGGAGGGAAGGCCCGACAGGCGGACCAGGAACGCGCGCGTGGACAGGCGCGCGATGTCCTCGGCCGACAGGCCGTAGGTCTGGGCGAGGTCGGACTCGACCGCGCCCCAGTTGGTCAGGACCGCTTGCCAGAACTCCGCGGCTTGGCCTTGGCCCTGGGCTTGGCCTTGGCCTTGGGCTTGGCCGGGGCCCGCCGCGGCGCCGCTTTTCCCTTGGCGGCCTCGCGCTCGTCGTACAGCTGCGCGGCGCGCTCCATGGACACGACGCCCGCCTCGGCCACGTTGGCGGTCGCCCACAGCAGGACGATGCCGAGGTGACGGTCGGACATGCCCGCCTCGGTCCAGTGGTCGACCGCGTCGGGGCCGAACATCGAGCCGAGCAGCCGGCGGATGTCCTCGGGCCGGGCGGAGTTCTGCACGCGGTGCAGCTGGAGAGTGAACAGGGCGGGCAGGGTCGGGGGCAGGGTGTACGTGCGCCCGTACAGCTTGAGCGGGTGCCCCTTGGGCTCGGGCTCGGCCTGCTCGGCGAAAAACGCGTCGAAGTCGGCGACCTCGACCTCGACCTCGGTCGGCTCGATCGGCTGCTCGGTCACGGGGTCGTCACCACCTCGGCGACGCTCGGGGCGCCGCAGCGGGTGAACGTCGCGCCCCAACTGGTCTTGGCGTTGGTCTCGCCGCCCTGCTCGCCGGGCGTGACGGTGCACTCCCACACGGTCCATTCGTCCTGCGACACGTGCCGGTAGCGCATGGTCCCGCGCGACTCCTCGCCGAACCGGTACGTCCACACCTTGTCGATGTAGTCCTGTCCGGGGTCGCGGGTGCCGGACGTGGCCGCGTACAGGCCGCTGACCTCGATCGTTGCCCCGCGCTGCATCACGTCTTGCTCGAAATATCCGTCGCTGTCGAACGTGGTCGTGTCGGCGGTCTCTTCGGATTCGCCCGGATTGTGGGTCCAGCTGGTGAGGTTGCCGAGGCGTACGAACGTGTCCGGCGTCGCCGTCTCGATCTCGAACTCCCAGCCGCGGGCGTCGATGGGCCGTCCCATGTGGGGGCCTCCTATTCGGTGCGGTTGTCAGTGGGGGCCGACACGTCAAGGTCGAAATTGACGACGTGCTCGTGTCGGCTGGAGGAATCGGGGCCCATCGGGGCCGGGGTGGCTCGCGCGGCGGCGAGCACAAGCCACGTGCCGTCGTCGAGGGCGACGCCGGCGAGGCCGTGCAAGGCGCTGTAGATCGCCCAGCAGCGGCGGCGCGATACGCGCGGGTCGGGCCCGCCGCGCACGCGCACCTGTAGGCGTGGGGTGTCGTAGGCGTTGCGGGTGTCGGGGGCCTCGCCGTCGTACAGCCACAGGGCGACCGCGGCATCGGGGGCGGGCGGCATCGTCTCGATGAACAGGTCGCCGCTCGTCCCGTCCGGGTCGTAGGCGACCAGGCCGCGGGCGTCGAGCAGACGGGCGATGCCGTCGAGCGGGTCGAGGTCAGCCACGGAGCGACCTCCGCAGCTGCGCCGCGATGATCTCGGCGACCGCGTCGGCCTGCTCCGTGAGGGGGCGTTCGAGGTACTTCGCCGTCCGGCCCGGATCGTGCCGGTAGTTCAGCTCCTCGTGTTGCCGGACCGCGTACACGGTGTCGTAGGACACGGCGGCCGTGAGGCGGGTCTCGTCGACCGTGGCGACCCCGGAGCGTTCGAGGGTGGCCTCTTCGATCGGGACGACCTTCCGTGACTCGGTGAGGACGTGCTCGGCGGCGATCCGCAGACCTCGCACGGCCCCGGTGCGGGTGCCGCGCATGGCGGCGTCCCCGTTCCATCTGAGGCGGGAACGCTGGGTCATTCGGCGCTCACCTCCGTGCACTGCGGTACCGGCAGGCCCGGCGCGGTGTGGTGGGCGACGGCTATCGCCTTGGTGATCCGGCCGTCGGGGAGGGTGATCCGCGACTCGGCCGGGCAGTCGAGTCCGGGCTCGGCGATGATCTGCGCGGTGCTCGTGACCTGTCGGCCCTCGCGGTCGCGTACGAGCCGGATCGTTTCTCCGACCAGGGCGGGCACGTCCTCGACCGGCGGCCCGTACTTCTGCCCGTACGCGCTGTCGCCGAGGTACGGCTCGACCTTGATCCGGTGGCGCAGCAGGTACCGGGGGACCCTCACCAGATCACCCCCGGCAGCAGTCCCGCGCGCGTGAGGGCGCGGTGTGCGCGCGGCGCGAGGTCCACGTCGCCGGCGGCCTGGGGGCCGTCGCGGCGGTCGCCGAGCGAGACAGGGCCGATGGAGACGCTTCCCCACCGGCCCGCCGCGCCCGTGCCGTCGTCGCCCGTGGCGACCTGGTACTCGCACTGGGCGCACACGGCGTCGGCGAGGACGCCCGCGACGGCCGGATCGGTCGGCAGGCCGGTGGCGTCGACCTCGTACACGCTGGTGAGTAGGGCGTCGTCGATGTCCTCGGACGCCCGCGCGAGCAGCCGCTCGGCGCCCGGCGGGGCCGGGGTGCCGGTCCACGCGGCCAGTTGCTCGGGGGTGGCGTAGACGCGGCCCACCGGTCACCCCCCGTCGGTCGTGCCCTGCTCGGCCTTGCGGCGGGCGGTCGGGCGCGGCTTGCGCTTGGGTGCCTCGACCGGCTCGGTCGCGATACCGGGCGCGACGGACTCGCGCCCGTGCGGGTTGGCCTCGCCGGCGCCGGACGGTGCGCCCGTGTCGCTCGGCAGGGGGTCGACCGCGGCATCGCGCAGCGCGGTGCCGACCTGCTCGACCTCGACCTCGCGCGGGTCGGCCGGCTCGGGCGGCTCGGGCGGGGCCGGCGCCGTCTTGTCGACGCCGTACCCCCGGCGGCGCGCGTACGCGATGACCGCCGGGTCGTCCGTGGTGGCCGCGCCGTTCCGGAACCGGAGACCGGCGGGGCCGTCGCCTGTGAACCCCTCAACGGGGCTGTGAAGGGTGGCCATGGGTCACGCCACCTTCACGCCGCGCAGAACCGCGGCGGCCTTGGTCGCCTTGAGCGCGACGCCCACCGGCCCCATTTCGACTTCACCGGTCTTGACGGCGCCCGCGCTGGAGAAGTCCGGGAGCCACTGACGGACCAGGGCGCCCCCGGTGGTGCTGATGCCGTGGAAACCGTCGAGGCCGATCCGCACGGCGTAGATGTCGGTCGTACCGGCGGTGGTGTCGGTCGGGATCACGGGGTCGTTGCTGCCCGCCCTCGCGCCGAGGTCGACCAGCGGCACGCCGCGCCACGTGGTGATGGTGCGGCCGAACGCGTCGATGCTGCCCAGCTGCGACACGAAGTCGCCGATGGTCTCCAGTGCCGCGAGGGCGTCCGCGTTCATCAGGAGAGCGGACGGGGCGCCGTCCAGCTTGGCGTACAGCCGGCGAAGGTGCTTGAGCGCGGCAATGCCGGTCACCTGCGAGTTGACGGCCGACCAGTCGTAGCCGGTCGCGGTGCCGAGGTTGAGTTCGGTCGTCGAGCCGGCGAGGGCCTTGTCGAGGCCGTCGAAGCTGTCGGCGTCGACCGCCGAATCGCCGTTGATCACGGCGTCGGAAAACGTCGCGTTCGCCGCCTTGATCTTCTGCGACATCTGGAGGCTGACCTCACCGGACGCGGCCGGCCCCATGTTCGCGAGGACGCGGTCGATCTGGAACGCGCCGCCCAGAACCTTGAGATCCGTGGTGTACCGCTGGCGCGTCACCTCGGTCTTGTCGTACTCGCTGTTGATCGCGCGGAAACCGGCGGTCGGCTGCGTGATCAGTCGGGTGTACCCGTAGGTGAGCGTCGCGCCGCCCCCCGCCGGGTTGACCACGTCGTCGAACGGCAGATTGTCGAGCAGCCACGACGACTTGCGGAACTCGTCGATTACCTGGAGGTCGACGTCATCCTGTGTGTTGAGCTTCGCCTGAGCGAGGGTCACGGCCATGTGCGGTTACTCCTGGGGTCTCAGCCGCCCAGACGGGCGGCGATTGCGTCGGTGAGGGTGGCGGGCTTCCGGTCGCCGGTCGGGGCGCCCTGGAACTCGGCGCCGCCGCGGGCCGGCCCGGCGGGCGCGGCGCGGTAGAGGTCGGGGTCGGTGGCGACCTCGTCCGTGATCGCCTTGCGCAGCTGCTCGGCGAACCCCTCGGCGTTGGGGTCGAGGGCGGCGAGCTTGTCCACGAAGGAACGGGAATTGAGCAGGCGCGAGGCGTTGGCGCCCTCGGTCCCGGCGGCGCGGTACGCGGCGAGTTCGGAGCGGGCGGCGCGCAGCTGTCCGGAGAGGTCGGCGACCTGCCCGGTCAGCTTCGCGGGGTCCGGCGGGCCGTCGTCCTGGACCAGGCCGAGGGCCTTCCCGATCTGCTGGGCGATCTCGGTCCGGGCGTCGTCGGCGGCCTTCTGCTTCGCCGTGATGCGGCCCTTACCGGCCTCGGCGCGGGCGTCGCTGAGTGCCTTCTGTGCCCACGCGGGGAGGGTTGTTTCGTCGCCCTCGGCCGGCTGCTGCTGCGGCGGCGCGGCGGGCTTCTGCTGGGTCGGGTCCTGCCCGCCCGGCTCGCCCGTCGGGTCGCCCTGCTGGCCGGTGCCGGTACCGCCGGCACCCTGTCCGCCCTCGCCGCCCCCCGCGCCCCCGCCGTCGGCGTACAGGACCGGAGAGAACGGGTTGAGCGGGTACGGGTGGGACCAGCCGGCGCCGTCGAGGCGGCGGCGGGCGAGGGTGCGCGTGTTCATGGGGTGCACTCCTGGTGCGTCGGGCCCGCTCCTGGCGGGCGCGTTCGGACATGCGAAAGGGGCCCGCACCAGGCGGGCCCCTCGGTCGTGCTGTCAGTGGTGTGTGCTACTCGGTACGGGCGCTCTCGCGCGCGCGGCGGGCGGGCGCGTAGCCCTTGACCCACGCCGTACGGAGGATCGAGTCACGCGGATACGGGCAGGGTGGCGACTCCTGGTCGCTCTCGCCCGCCGTCCGGCCCTTGAGGATCGCCTCGGCGATCTCCTCGCGCGTGCCCACGCTGCCCCCTTACCGTCGCTGCTGTTCCTTGGACTCATTGAACTTGGCGGCGGTCGCCCAGCGCTGGGGTTTGCCGGTTGCCTGCTCGACAAACTCGGCTTGCGTCATGCGCCCGTTGGCGGCCCACCACTCCTTAAGTTCGTCGCTCGCGTTGGCGTACGCAATGCGGGCGGGCCCGCGGAACAGTGATTGCGGCGACCAGCCGGCGGCCTGCCCCTTCTTGCTGAGCAAGTAGCCGTTGCAGTCCTCTTCCGCCTTGAGGAACTGGAGATACACGTACTCGTCGAACAGCTCCCGTGCCTGGCGGCGGGTGATCTGCGGCTCGTCGTCGTGGTCCTGGTCCGCCGCGGTGTCGCCCTGGTCGTCGCCCACGGCGGCGGCCCACACGGCATCGTCGGCGAGGGCGCCCCACCCGTCGGGATTGGGGGCGGGGGCGAGGGCGTCGGCGAGGGCGTTCCGGTCGGCGAGCAGGTCCTCGACCGCGTCGTCGGTGTTCGCCGGCTGCGGCATGTCGACGGCGTCGCGGCGGTCCATCTCGGCCGCGATCCTGAGTAGTTCCTCGTTGGTCGCGTACGACATGCACCAGGCGAGTTCGTCGTCGGACACGTCGGACAGGTTGCCGAGCAGCTGCCCGCCGGGGAACAGCCGGCCGAGCAGGTCCCGGCGGCCGGCCTCGGCCGCGATCAGGGCGAGGGTGTCCGGGTCGGCGCCCCGCGCGCGGGCGGCGAGGTCGTGGTCGGACAGACCGACCAGGTCGGGGGACACGCCCGGCAGGCGGCCCGCGAGGTCGCGCCGGTCCATCTCGGCCATGACGCGCAGTGCGTCGCCGTCGTCGAGGTGGGGGAAGGCGCGGGCGAGTTCCTGGTCGCCGAAACCGGTCAGGTCGTCGGCGAGGGTGCCGCCCGGCGCGATGCGGCCGAGCAGGTCGTCGAGGTCGCGGCGGTCGGCCTCGGCCTCGATCCTCGCGCGGGCGCGGTCGTCGAGCAGGTTCGAGCGCATGGCGGCGGCGAGCTGGTCGTCGCTCATCTCGCGTACGGCCTGGTTGTCGCCCGACCACACGCGCGCGGCGTCGACCTGCTCGGGCGTGGGCGGGCCGGGCGGCTTGGGTGCTCCCGGCTTGCGGGGGCGCTGCTCGGGCGGAAGGTTCGAGGCGCCCGGCTGCTCGCGCTTGGGGTTGCGCCGTAGGCCGGGGTGCGCGGCGAGGTGGTCGCGCATGGCGCCCTGCCACTGCCGGACCTTGAGCCGTGCGGCGCGCTGCGCCTCGGGCGTGACGGCGGCGGCCTCGCGCTTCTTGTGCTTCCTGATGTTGCGCTCGATCGCCCGCTGTCGCTGTCCCTGCTCGTACCCGGCGGGGTCGCTCTCGGCCTGCTCGATCGTTGTCAGACCTGGGGTGTAGGCGCTGACGGAGTGCCTACAGTTCGGGTGTTGGAATCCGGCGAGGCGTGCCTCGTCGAGCGTCCCGGCGACCCGTACGGGGATCATGCGGCCGTCCTCGGTCGCGTGCTCGACCTCGACCGTGCGCTCGCCGGTCGGGCCGTCGATGGCCAGTACGCGGCCCTCCCACGGGCGGCAGAGCGGGCACTCGCGCGGTGCGTCGGACACGTACACCAGGTCGATACCGGCGTCGGACAGGGTGCGCATGTGCGCTTCCGTCGCGGCGCGGGCAACGCTGGTGCGTACGGCCATTTCCGCGTAGCTGGTCAGCTGCCATCGGCGGCCGGCGCGGTCGACGAACGACCGTATGCCCTCGTCGGCAAACCGGCGCATGGCGTCCTGGGTGGCCTGCCGGCGGGTGCCGGTGCCCAGTAGGGGCGTGGCGGTGACCTCGGCGACGATCGCCCGGAAGCGGTCGACCACGGCGCGCAGAATCGAGCGGTGGGTCGAGGTGACCAGGTCGACGGTTTCCTGTGCGAGCCGGTCGACGGCCTGTGCGTTCGGGGTCACGTCGTCGACCAGGGCGCGGGCGTCGTCGGACAGTGCGCCGATCTCGGCGACCGCGGCGCGGTGTCCCTCGTTGTACGCCTCGGCGACCGCGTCGAAAACCTCAAGGGTCACGGCCTTGCCCAGCTCATCGACGACGCTCTGTGAGGCGCGGCGTAGCTGCTGGACGGCGGCGAGTTTGCGCTCGGCCCACCCTGGGGCGTCGAGGCCGGCGGCGAGCTGCCGGGCGACGATGCCGAGTAGGCGTTCCTCGGCGCCCGCGTACAGGTCGCGGGTGCGCTCGGCGAGGGGTTCGACCATGCCCGGATGGATGGGCACCGGCTCACCCCCCGTCGGTCACGCGGCCATGGGGAAGGTGCCGACGGGGTCCGGCGCGGCTGCTCCGGTCTCGGCGAGGATCGCCGCTACCTCGGCCTTTACCGCGGTGTCGTCCCATGTCGGGTTGAGGATCTTCACCTTCGTTGCGGTCGACACGGCGCCCGCGCGGGCGAGCAGGTCGAGCGTGGTCGCGGTCTCCTGCTCGCTCTCGGCGACGCCGTCGCCGAACTCGACCCGCGGGCGCTCGGGCTTGATCTTGCTCCCGAACAGGCTCGCGTCGAGCTGCAACATGACGTGGGTCATGTCCGCGACGGCGTGTTTCCAGTAACCGGCCTTCTTACGGCGGGTGACCATGCTCCGTTGGTCGCGGCTGCCGACTTCGGTCGCGGTGACCGGCTGTCCCTCGCCGTCGAGGCCGAACGACTGGGGCGAGTAGCCGGCGGCCTGGGCGGCCTGTCGCATGATCGCTTCCGCCGTCCCGCGGTGCTCCTCGACCCTGATATCGAACTGATTCAGCGTGATGCCCGCGCCCTCGTTAGGCGGCATTGAGAGGCTGTGCCAGACCTCGCGATCATCGTCGAACGACGCCCCGCGGCCGGGCCCCTCGTTGCGCATGTATCCGTCCGGGATGATCAGCCGCGCGCGGGCGAGGCGGATGTCGCGCATCCACGATGTCCACACTTCGTCGAGGCCGTCGAACATGTCGTAGATCGGCGCGGCGTAGTCGCTGCGTCCGATCGGGCTCCCTCGGTGCAGCCGGTTGGGCAGCATGTTGGGCACGTACGCGGCGGTCAGGTCCCGGATGCCGGTCGCGATGCTGTCGCCCTCGCCGTCGAGGTCGAGGGAGTCGACCAGGTCGGCCGTGTCGGGGTGCTCGGTGAGCGGCACCCGGCGGCCGACGCGGTCGCCGCTCCCCTCGTACAGGGCGTGCACGATGCGGCCCGGTTCGTGGCGCTCGAAATGGCGCCACACGGTCGACTCGGTCGAGCCGTCCAGCTCGCGCCAGAAGTTCACCGCGCGCAGCATCCCGAAACGGAACTCGGGTACGGCGCCGTCGGGCTGCATGACGGTGAGCAGCGGGCGCGCGGCTAGGTCGCGGTCCCACGCCACCCGGAGGAACACCCCACTGAGGGCGGCGGCCTGCTCGGCGGCGCCGAGGAACACCTGTTGCGCGCGGCCCTCGTCGAGCAGCACGTCGAGGCGGTCCTGTGTGGTCGTGTCCTCGACCTTGATCGCCGGCATGTCGGCGAACAGCAAGTCGGCGGAGGTCGACGCGATGTCGCCGGCGAGGGGGACGTGTAGGCGGTTGTCGCGCCGGTCGGGCCGGTTCTCGAACGTCTTCCGCCCCCACAGGCGACGGCGCTCGGTCGGCCGCTTGTGGTTGCCGTAGACGCGCGCGAGGCGCTGCCGGTCACCGGAGTACCACGCGTCATCGACGCGCATCGCGTCGTACAGCGGGGCCCACGCCGCGGGCGGCCACGCTGCGCCCTGGTCAGGGAGTGCCATCGTCGCCCCCTTCGTCGGTGCCGGCCTCGATCGCGTCGGCGGCGTCGCGGAACATCGCGGAGAGGGCGGGGCGCAGCTGCTCGCCGGGGGCGAGGGTGAGTTCGCCTACCTCGACGGTGTGCTCGCCGACGGAGAAACGTACGGGCAGGGTGAACGATGCGGTCATGGGGCGGCGGCCTCCCTGGGCGCGGTGAGCAGGTGCCGCCACTCGTGCGCCGTCGAGTGGACGGCGTAGCGCAGTGCGTCGGCTGAGTGGTCGTCGATCTTGAGTGGGGCGTCTTCTCCGCGTGCGGTGGCCTTGGGGTCCCAGCTGTAGCCGGGCAGTTCGCCGAGCAGTCCCTCGCACGACTCGTGCACGAGTAGCCGGTCGGCGGCGAGCAGGCTCGACACGGACCGGATGCCGTCGGCGACCTCGTTCGAGGCGCGCGCGAGGCCGGGGTGTCCGTCCTGCCACATCTGCGTAGAGAAAGAGGCGGCGCTCGGGTCGATGAACGTCCACTCGGGGACGATGTCGAGGCCGTCGAGCCATGCGCGTACGGCGCTGCTGTATTGGGCGTCGGTCATGCTGCGGTGCGCGGCGCGGGAGTCGTGCCGCCACTCGGCCGCGGCGTACAGCCGGCCGTCGACACCCTCGCCGAGCAGGATCGCCGAGAACGGGTTCGTGGTGCCGTAGTCGACGCCACACCAGTACCGGCGCATGTCCGGCAGCTGGGTGACGACGTGGCGACCCTCGTCCCACATGTCGTAGATCGCGCCCTCGGCGACGACCCACGCCCCGTCGATCATCCGGCGGCGCCACAGGCCGACGTACTCGGCGGCGAGGCTCGCGACGTACTCGGCACTCAGCGACGGGTTGTCGGACAGCTTGAAGTGCCATTGCGCGAGGTTGAGTTCGGCGGCGCGGTCGAGATAGCCGGTCTTGAGCCAGTGCCTCGGGCTGTCCGGGTTGGTGGTCAGGTACAGGCGCGCGCCCGGTACGGAGAGGCGTGCAAGCAGCTGCGTGAAAAACCCCTCGGGCAAGAGAGTTCCCTCATCGGCGTACGCGATTTGGGCGGTGAGGCCACGTAGGCGGCCCTCGGCCCGTGCGTCCGCGGCGCCGATCAGGTGGACCGTGCGGCCGAGGATCGTCGCCGTGGTCGCCCCGCGGGTGTGCACGATGTGCCGGGAGAGGGGCCCGAACAGCGCAGCGTCTTGCAGCGGTTCGAGGCAGTTCCGTTCGATCGTCTGTAGCGATCGACCACAGATGATGATCAGGCCGGACGGGCCCGCGGTGGCGACGGCGATCACGAACGCCAGCAACGACGCAATGGTCTTCCCGGACCGGACCGACCCGTGCCAGATGTTGATACGGCGGGTGGCCTGTCCGATGCTGCGCAGCTGCTTGCGGGAGAGGGGCAGACGGTCGAGGTCGAGCACCGGCTCACCCCCCGTCGGCGCCCCCGTCGTCGGCGTCGTCGCCGGCCGCGCGCGTCAAGGCGTCGCCGAGGGCTCCCAACATGCTCTTGACCTGCTCGACGCCCTCGCCGCCCTCGACCGGGGCCAACTTGAGCGACTTCTCGATCGCCGTTCCGGTCGCCGCGAGGATCGCGCGCTGATCTTGAAAGGTGGGCCGGTCGAGGCGGGTGTCGTTCCAGACGTTGTCTTTCCCGCCGAACGCCCCCACGGTGCACGGCTCCCACAGCTGCGCCCGCAGCTGCTCGGCGTCGTCTTGCAGGGTGAGGGCGAGGGCGGCCCGCCGTGACGCGAGGTCGGCCCGCCGTACCTCGGTGGCGACGGCGACCTCGGCGGCCCGGTCGAACACGAGCGGGGGGTCGAACGCTGCGGCGATCTTGGACACGGTCGAGGGTGAGCGGCGGATCGCCTTCGCGATGTGGTTCCGGCTCTTGCCCTGGGCGTGGAGGGTGCGCACCTGCTCGCGGTCGTTGTCGTCGATGGGTCGACCCACGCGCGGTCACCCCCTTGCCCGGACATGCGAACGCCCCGCGGCTGGTGGGGAGCGGCGGGGCGTTCGGGGGATGGGCGTCCGTTTCCGGGCACGCCGAAGACAGCGCCAACTTTAGGTCACAAACGGATAACGGCGCAAGCGGGAACGATCACGCGCGCGGGGCGGCCCGCGACCGGTCGGCGCGGCTGCTGCTGACGGCGGCGCCCCACCTGCCGACGATCGGGCGGGCGGGGCGCTGCGCTGCTGCTGGCGCGTCGGCTACGCGCGGGCGAACGTGCGGTCGCCCTGCTGCTGGAACGGCGGCCGTGTCGGCTGCTGCTGCCGACGGGCGTCATCAGGGCTGGTAGGGCTGCTGCTCGGCGTCCACGTGGGGCCCTCGTGCGTGACGGTCGGAAGGACCGGCGGGCCGGGCACGGGGGGCGCCTCGACGAACTTGTACGCCTTGAGCGTCGGCGCGGTGCCGACGGGCGTCGACCCGTGGTGCCACGCGGTCCGGTACATGTCGGCAACGATGCCGACGGCCGTCCGCATGGCGGTCGTCAGGTCGTCGCCCGTCTGCATGAGTACGGCGAGGTCGCGCGCGAACTGCTCGTCGAGGCGGACGGTCGGCCGGGTGCCGGCGATCGGCCGGGCACGGCGCTGGGTACGCTGCTGGGTAGCCATCGGGTGGGGTCGCTCCTTCTTCGGTGGTCAGGGCCCGCCCATACGGTCTGTGAGGGACCGGGCGGGCCCGTCTGCGTTCTGGGTTACTGAGAGTCGGGCATACGGTCGCGGTTCGTGTGCATGGCCTCGGCGAGGTGCGGGCCCTCGCTCTCGCCGAATCGCCATACCCGCACGCGCACGGTGTCGGTGGGCAGACCCTCGCGGGCCGTGGCAAGAATCCGGCGGGCGAGGTCGGTCGGCTCCTCTGCCGTGGCGATGCTCTCCTCGGACAGACCTCGCCACTCGGTCCCGTCGTGCCGTTCGACGGTTACGAATGCGTCCCACTGGCCGGCGAGCGGCATCTCGGCGCGGCGCTGCTTCTCCTCGCGGAGGAACTGAGCGATCCGGCTCGCGGTGTATCCGGTCTCGTTGGCGATTCGGTCGGGGCTCATGCCGTCCTTGCGGGCGGCGAGAGCGATACGGCCCATGGCCTCGGCGACAGCGGCGGCGGCGGTGCGCAGTGCCTTGACGTCGGCGAGGTCGAAATCTTCCGCGAGGTTGTCGAGGAACCGTTCGAGGTCGGCCGGCTCGCTGGTGTTGGCGCGGGCCTGGTCGTACTGCTCGGCGAGGTCGTGAACGTCCGCGAACGGGTCGAGGTCGTACGGGTTCGTGTCACCCTCGCGGGCGCGCTCGGCGGCCGTCTCGCGCTCGAACTCGTTGAACAGGGTCACCATTTGCGTGAACAGGGCACCGGCCGCGGTGTTCGTCGGTACGCCTCGGCGGTTCAGGTCGTCGGCGATCCGCTCGAACGTGCCACGTCGGCGGAGCGTGTAGCCGTGGGCGGCGGCCGTGCCCTCGACGGCGGCCTCTTGCCCGGCGGGCGTCGTCGGGAACTTCGACGCGTCGGCGCGGGTGTACTCGGCGGCGGGCTCGACGCCCTGCTCGTCGCCGTGCGGCTGGTCGGTGCTCATCTCAGGGGCTCCTGTCGGTGGGCGCGGGGCCCGCCCTCGGGCGAGGGCGGGCCGGCGGTGTGGTGGTCAGTCGGTCGCCGGGCGGTGGGCGAACACGCACGCGGACGACCTGAGCATCTTCTCGACGGTCCACCCGCGGCGGGCGAGGCGGTCGGCGAGACAATCGAGGCTCGGGCCGTGCCACGAATCGTCGCGGCGGATGATGCGCCCGCCCTCAAGCCAGTACACAGCCACGCGGGCGCCCTCGCGGGGGTCGACCAGGTACCCGCGCACGTGCCGTTCGTCCTCGGCCGGCTCGGTCACGTCGTGATGGTCGGTCATGGTCGCCACGGCGAGGCCGTCGAGGGCGGCGCGGGCGGCGACCACGTTCGGGTGTGTGGCGTTGGCCGGCGTGCTGCCCTGGGTGGTGCCGTTGTGCGAGACGACCACACCCTCGATCACGCGGCGGGCGGGGGCCTGCTCGGCGGCGCGGGCGGCGATCCGGTCCCGTACGCCCTGCGACGGGGTCACGCCGTGAGCGGCGCACTCCGCGGCGATCCGGTCGTCGCTCTCGGCGCGGTACGCGGCGCGGTCGGCGGCGGCCTTCTCCTTGATCCGGGCGAGGTCGGCGCGGTTGAAGCTCGCGCGGGCGACGATCGGCTCGCGGACGGGCGCCGCGGGGGCGAACAGGGCGCCTTGTTCGACCGTGCCCTCGACGGCGAACAGAACGTCGGCGGCCGGCTGCTCGCCGATCCATGCGCCCCGCCACGTGCCGTCGCTGGCCTCGGCCTCGGTGACCAGGGCGGCGGCGTACAGGGCTTCGGCATCCGCGACGGTCTCGACGCCGGCCTCGACCTGCTCGGCGTGCTCGACGGCGTCAACGGCGCGCGCGGTGCTAGCGAACTGGGCGACGGCCTGCTCGTCGGCGGCCTGGGTGTCCTCCCAGCGGCGCAGCAGCGCCATCACGTCGGGGAGGTACAGGGCGGGGCGCATACCGAGGGCGGGGAACATCTCGTGCACGGCGCGTTCGCCGTGGCGGATGTGGGCGGCGACGGCGGCACGGACGCCGGCGACGGCGTCGGCGGTGGTGTGTCCGCTGTAGGCGAGGGCGTGCAAGTCCTCGCGGGTGAGGACCGCCTCGGGGCCACCCTCGACGACGCGAATCCGCAGGGCGCCGCCCTGGGACAACTCGCGGACTACCCGGCGGACGTTGCCGGCGGCAATCTCGTAGGCGTTCGCTCCGCGGGAGTCGGCGAGGTGCTGGCGACGCTCGGCGCGCTCCTCGGCGGCCTGGGCGGCATCGCTGCTCGACGGGCGCCGAACCCACGTCCACGGGTCAACCAGCGTGCCGGGCACCGGTGCCGGCTCCTCGGCCGGGGCCGCGGCCTGCTCGGCGTCGGCCTGCTCGACGGTCTCGGCGAGGTCGACCGCGGCGGCGGCGAGGGGCGACGCGGCGGCAAGGGCGCGGGCGTATGCGCGCTTCTCGGCGGCCTTGATGCACGGGGCGCACAGCAGGTCGTGACGCTTGTCGAGGCCGTCGGTGTACTCGGTGACCTCGCGCCCGCACAGGGTGTCGTCGTTGTTCGAGTAGTGCACGCGGCGGCCGGTGCCGACCAGGCAGTACCGGACGCCGGCGCGCACGGCGAGGCTCGGGCCGTCGAGGTTGCGGTCGGCGACGACCTGCTCGGCCTCGACGCGGTCGCGCTGTTCGGCCTTGGTGCACGTGGCGCAGATGCGGTTCCGGATGGCGGTGTTGGGCTCGTGCATCAGCTCGCGCCCGCAGTAGCTCGTGAAGGTGCCGGGGCGGCGGTAGTGGCCGGTGAGTCCGTAGCCGTGTGCGTAGGTGTCCATGGGGTCGCTCCCTTGGTTCGTGTCGGTGCCGGGTGAGGGCCGGCGGTCCTGTCGGGGTGAGGACCCGTCAGGAATGCCAACACTAGCCGTTGCTGTAACCATTGCAGCAACCATTACAGAACCTGTTACCGAACCGTGACCGATGTCCGGTCCGGGACCGGCAACACCCCCCGGTGTCTGCTCCGGGGGGTGTGCGGCCCTGCTGCGCCCTACATGGGCGGCGCGGTGCGGCGGGCGTCGAGGGCGACCCACAAGCCGACCAGGTCGGCGCCCCGCCACGCCCGGCGGTGGCGCTCGTCAAGCAGGACCGGCGCCCCGCACGCCTCGCCCGTCGAGCAGGTGACGACCGGCTCGCCCCCCGGTCGCGTGTGGCCGGCAAGCTGCCCGCCACAGAACGGGCACGGTGCGTCGAGGGCGGTCGTACGGCCGTCGCGGCCGAGGGCCCGCTCGACGGTGCGCCGCGCGGTGCGGGCGGTCGCGGCGACGTGGTCGAGCACGCGGGCGGGGATCGGCTCGAACAGGTCGCCGCTCATCTCGTCGAGGGCGCGGCCCTCCAGCCACACGGCGGCCCAGTGCAGACCGAACGCGCGCGAACCCTGCGAGGTCTGTCCCTGGTAGTGCCACCGTGCGGGGTCGGCGGCGTCGGCCTGGTCGACGATGAACCGGCCGCGGCTGTCGCGGGCGGGGCGTATGGAGCGCTGGACGTACTCGGCGACCTGGTCGGCGAGGTCGAATAGGTCCCGCTCGACCGCGAGGGCGGCGTCGAGGGCGTCGAGGTTGAGCGGCGCGGGGTGCTCCCGGATGGTGAGCGGGAGACGACCGACAACGGCCTCGACGGGCTGCTCGTCGTCCTCGTCGCGGTCGTCGGCGGCGAGCTGGTCGAGAAACCCGGTGCACTCGCGGGGCGGCCACGTAGCGGCCGGCCGGCGGCCGATCGCGGCGAGCAGGTCGCCCCACTGCTCGCGCACGGCGGCGAGGTCGACGGCGGCGCGGTGGGCGATCGGCGGGACGGTGGGGGCGAGGGCGGTCGTCATGGGTGCGCTGCTCCTGGCTATCTGCGGTGTGCGGGTCGGGCGGGGCCGTGCGGTGACTGCCACGCGGGCCGGTCGCGCGGGCGGTGCGGGGGCGGGGCGAGGGCGTAGTCGTCCTGCTGGGCGGCGCGCGCGGCCTCGACGGCTTGCGCGAGGGTCCGGGCGGCGGCGTGCACGATCGGTGCGACGGCCTCGGCCCATGCGCGCAGTGCCTTGCCCAGCTGCTCAACGGCGGCGCGCAGCTGCTCGGGGTCGATGTCCGGCGGCGTGGCCGGCTGCTCCTCGGTCATGCCGTGGCCGGGTCGAGGGCGTACCGGACGCGCTCGGCGAGGTCGTGGCGGCCGTTGGCGTACGCGAGGTCGTTCGGTAGGCCGAGGCGCGGCCGTGGCTCGTCGGGCAGGGCGGCCCGGACGGCGGCGAGGCGCTGCTCGGTGGTCTTGGCCTGGTCGCGGTAGTGGTCCACGGTGCCTTGCATGGCGGCGCCGAGGCGGCGGGCGCGCTCCTCGACGGTGGCGAGCGCGATGTCGTGGTCGCGCTTCTGCTCGGCGAGGCGTACCTCGATCGACTCGGCACGGTCGGCGAACGCTGCGTGCATGGCGGTCTGTCGGGCGTCGAGGGCGTCGCGGTCGCCGTCGAGGGCCTGCTCGATGCGCTCGGCGTAGACGGCGGCGGCGCCCATGGGGGAACCGGCGCGCATCCGGTGTGCGAGGTCGCGCACGCGGTCGAGGGCGGCCTCGGCGGCGGCCCGGTGGCTCTCGGCCTCGTTGCTGCACTGGTGCGCGGCACGCGCTATCTCCTCGGCCTGCTCGGCGCGCTGCTCGGCCTCGACGATGGCGGCCTCGGCGGCGGCGCGGTGCCGTTCGAGGGCGCGCGTCGAGCCGGCGTTCGCCTTGCGCGACTCGTCGGCGGTGCGCTGCTCCTCCGTGACGTACTCGCGCAGTAGGGCGGCCTCGGTGCGCGAGAGGGTGCCGCGGTCGGCGCGGGCGAGCAGGATGTCGAGGCCGGCGCGGCGGTCGCTGCGCTCGTGGTCGCGTCCCTTGGTGCGGGAGTGCCGGCGGCGGCGCGGCTCGGGGGTGGTCATTGGTCGTTCTCCTTGGCGCGTTCGGTGAGCGCTCGGCATGTGGTGCAGCTCGGGGGGCACGCCCGGCCCTCGCCGCGCGCGAGGCGGGCGAGGGCGCGGTCGGCGCGGCGGCGGCGCTGTCGGGCGGTCCCGAACGGCACGCCGAGGTAGAGCAGGCTCGGGGAGGGCAGCAGTCCGGCGCGGTGGGCGTAGTAGCGCCACCCCTGCCCGCGGACCATGCGCGGGCGGGGGCGGGCGAGGGGGCCGGGGTCGCGGCGGCACGCCCAACGGCCGAGGGGCACGCCGGACGCGACGACCAGGGCGACAGCGACGAACGCCCATGCTGCGCCGGTCACTCGGTGACCTGGGCATCGAGGCCGATCGCGTGGCGGTCGAGCAACTTCCGCGTGTGGTCCATGCCGGTGAGCAGGCCGCGCGTGCCGCGGTTGACGCCGTGCTCGTCGCGGTACTCGTCGGCGTCACGGCGGGCGAGGGCGGACAGCTCGCGCGTGTGCTCGGCGAGCAGGACCAGGGCGGCGGCGAGGGCCTGCTCGGGCGACCGGTGGGCGTCGTCGAGCAGCACATCGCGCAGCGTGATCACAACGGGGTGACTGGCCTCGGCGTTGAACGCGAGGGCCGACCGAACGTCGGCGACCCAATCCGTCGTGGGGCGCTGCGCCTGGTCGTGCTGCTCGGGCGTGGCCATGGTGGCGAGGCCGAGGGCGGCGAGGTCGGGGTCGTCGGCGGGCAGCTGGTCGGCGACGGCGGCGAGCAGGTCGTCGAGGCCGGTCGGACGCGGCGGTACGGGGGCGTCGTGAAGGGGGCACGGTGCGCCGGTCGCGTACGCGGTGTCGCACGCGCCGGCGGGGCTCTCCAGGGAGTTGGCGAGCTGTCGCAGGATGTCGGCGGCCACGGGGCGGGGGAGGTTGCACGCCACGTCGGCGGGGCCGGTGTTCGGCACGGTGACGATCAGGCGGTGAGTGTCGAGCGAGGCGAACGCGACGGCGTCGGGGGTGCGGGTCATGGGGTGGTGCTCCTGTCTCGGGTCCGAGGGGGTCGAGGTGGTGCTCACGCGCGCGGGAGGGCCCGCGACCGGACGCGCGGCCCGGTCGGGGGCTGGTCAGTAGGGGGGCTGCTGGGCGCCCTGGTTCGCCCACGGGTCGCCCTGGGGCTGCTGGCCGTATCCCTGCTGCTGGCCGTAGGACTGCTGGCCGTACGCCTGCTGGGCGGGCTGCTGGGCGCCCTGGGCGTTGGCGGTGGCCTTGGTGACGGTCGCGGTTGCGCGGAGCAGCGACGGGGCGACCTCGTCGGCCTGTATCTCGTAGCTGCTGCGCTTGCTGCCGTCGGTGGCTTCGTACTGGCGCTGGGTGAGCCGGCCGACGACGATCACGCGGTCGCCGCGCTTAATGGACTCGGCGACGTGCTCGGCCTGCTGGCGCCATACGGCTACGCCGAGGAACACCGGCTCGCCGTCTTCCCACTCGTTCGTCTGGCGGTTGAACTTGCGGGGGGTGTTGGCCATGCGGAAGTTGGCGACGGCGGCGCCGCCGGGGGTGAACCTGAGTTCGGGATCGGCAACCAGGTTGCCCGTGAACGTGATCGTGGTGTCGCCACTCATGGTTATGCGGCCCTTTCGAGGGTGCGGGGGGTGCGGGGGCGTAGGGGCGCGACGGGGGCGAGGCGGTTCTCGCGGGCGCGGGCGCGGGTGGCTCGGGCGGCGGCGTTCTTGCACGCCCGGCACTTCCGCGTCCCGTCCTTCGCGCGGATGGTGTTCGCCTGGTCGTAGGCGTGGCCGGCGGGGCAGTGCGTGACGGCGGCGCGGGCGGCGACGTGGTTGGTTGAGCGGAGGACGTTCACGCGGTGCGTGACGGCGTCGAGGTGGCCGGGGGCGACGCACTCGCGGCGGCGGCACCGGTGGTCGACCTCAAGGCCGGTGGGTATCGGGCCGTTGGCCTGCTCGTAGGCGTAGCGGTGGGCCTTGACGGTGCGGCCGGCGACCCAAAAGGTCCCGTAACCCTTCTCGTTCTGCGCGCCGTCCCACAGGTGGCAGGGGCCGGGGCAGTCCCGACGGAGTGACCAGGGGCCCGCGGGGTTCACCTTGGCGGCGAACCGTGCGGCCGGGGTGGGCCGGTCCATGGATGTACCTCCGTCGGGATGTAGGGGTCTTGCTGGACAGACACACTTTCTGTCTGGACAGAAAGTTAGCAGACAGGGGGGCGCGCGGGTCCTTCCGTACGCCCCCCGGTTCTGCGGCTACGCGGCGGCCTGGGCGCCGTTCTCGGGCTCGTCGAGGGTGAGAGTCCACCCCACTGCCGTGAGTTCGTCGGCGACCTGCTCGGCCACGTCCTCGGCGCTGTCGAGGCCGTTGCCGTGGGCGACCTCGACCGCGGCCCGGATCGCGGCGAGGGCGGCGTCGGGCATCATCGCTGCGCACCGGTCACGTGCCGGGCCTCGCGCCTTCCGCACTGCTCGCGGGCGACCGGCGGGCGCACCATCATGCGGGCGAGGGCGTCGAGGTCCCGCTCGGACTGCTCGGCCGCGGCACGGCGGGCGGCGGCGGCCTGCTCGGTGGCACGGCGCTGCTCCTCGGCGCGGGCGCGTGCCTCGACCTCGGCGGCGAGGCGTTCGGCGAGCAGGGCGGGCCCGTCGACCTCGAACCACGTCGACCAGCGGCCGTACCCGTGGTGCTCCTCGACGATCACGTACGCCCCCTGGTCGGCCATGTGGCGCGCGATGCGGCGGGCGGCCTTGCGGTCGGTGGTCGGCTTCACCGCGGGCCGGTCGGGGCGCTCGTCCCATGATCCCGTGATCCGGTACCCGCTCGTGTTCTTCGTGCGGTCGGTCGCCTTGGCGCGGCGGCGGTGCGCGGCGCGCTCGGGGTGCTTCTGGTTCCGGTTCATGCGGCCGGCTCCCTCGGGGCGTAGTGCTGGGCGGTGGCGAGTTCGAGGCGGGACGGGTGCGGCGTGGTGCGGTCCGTGCGGCGCTTCCCGCCCTGCTGGCACGGCTGACCCTTGCGGGCGCGGCACGTCACGTACGGGCACGTCACGTCGAGCGGGTCGGGCAGGCCGGCGGCGGCGCGGCGCTCGCGCTCGGCACGCGTCTTGCGGAACTGCTTGAGTTCGTCGGCGACGGTGCGCGGCATGTAGTCGCCGAGGGCGGCGAGGCGGGCGGCGGCGAACTCGTTCCGTTCCTCGCGGGTGCTTCCGCCGGTCAGCTCGCGGTACATCGACGGGGCGGCCTGTCCGGTGGCTATGGCGGTCCGGGTGTCGGCGAGGGCGGCGCGGTACGCCTGGTGGTTGTCCGGGTCGACCGGCGGTACGGGGTCGGTGTGCCGGCCGAGTACGTCGGCCTTGAAGGCGTGCCACGGGCGCGACACGTCGCTCGGCTGGAGCCGGTAGGCGCTGCTCGCGATGTGGTGGCGGACGACGTGGCCGGCGTGCCAGTCGCGGCCGTCGGGGTGCGGGGCCGTCGGCGGCACATCGGCGAGCAGGTCGCCCCACTGGGCGAGGCGTTCGTCGGCCTCGGCCTGGTCCGCGGGGGCGAGGCGTGGGTCGAGGCTCACGGCGTAGGCGAGCAGGGCGGCGACTTCTTCGCGCTTCACTGGGCGTTCTCCTGGGGGTTGAGGGCGGCGGCGAACATTCCGGCGGCGCGGGCCACGCGGCCGGGACGGGCGGCGTCGAGGGGAATCACGTCGGCGCCGGGCGCGGTGGGGGCGCCGGGGGCAACGGGGGGGAGCGCGGTCCATCCGGGCAGGAAGTACCGGACGGAGCGCGGGCGGGAACGGGCACGGCGCCACTGCTCGCGGGCGTGATCGACCAGGGCCGGTACGGCGGTCCGGGCGACGATCGCCTCAAGGCGGAACCAGTCGGCGGTTTCGAGGCTCCACTCGACAACGATCCCGGCGGCGGTGAGCGCGTCACGCAACGGGACAACGTTCGGGGGCACGGCCGGGGTCGAGCCGTAGCTAGCTTGCTGTACCTCCGTAGGAGGTACAGCGGGACGGGCCGGGTCGGGACGGGGGGACCGTGACGCATCCTCGCCGTCACGGTGTGACCCGTGCTCCTGACCTGCTATGTCGTCGGGAAACTCGATCTGATTCGCGAACGATTCGCGATTTTCCGGCCTCGGATCGTCGTCGATTCGCGGACGATTCGCCGACGAATCGAGCGGATTACGCTCCTGGTTCCGCTGTTCCGCGGCCCTTTCACGGGCGCGCTTCTGGCGCTCGGCGGCGGCGGCCCGGTCGTCCTCGACGCGCGCGCGGGTCGGGTTGTAGATCAGGAAGTCGTGCATCACGTAGTCGCCGGCCGGCGGCTGCTCGCACCGGGTGCAGTCGTGGCCGGGGGCGTGCCACAGACCGGACGCGACCAGCTTCCGGGCCTGGGGCGCCGTGCCGTACAGCTGGGCGACGACGCCCGGTATCACGCCCTCGGTGAGGTGCTGCGCGGCATACGCGCCCGCGCGTACCCACAGGCCGAGGGCGGCGTTACCGGCCTTGAGTAGCTTCGGGTTCGTGTGCGCCGTGTCGTCGACCTTGAACCAAGTCACGGGGGTTGTGCTCCTGTCGGGGGTGGGCGCCGGCGGCGAGGGGCGTCGGTGGCTCTCCTCGCCGCCGGGCCGGTCATGGGGGCGCTACTGGGCGGCGAGGGCCTTCTCGGCGCAGACCTTTTCGGCCGGCTTGCCCGCGTCGTCTCGGAGGTGTGTCGGGTGTCCGCAGTAGCGGCACGGTCGGGCCGTTCGCGACCAGTGGCGGCGGTCGCGCCAATCGAGCAGGCGCGGCGTGGTCACGTTGTGCGCCATGCGGTCCAGTGCGCGCCGCCGGCACACTCGAATATCGGCAGCTGTACGGCGGGTTCCTGGTCGACCTCGACGGCGAGCTGTCCGGGCACGGGCTCGGGCGGCGGTTCGTCGAGGCGGCGGCGCATGGCGGCGAGGCTGGCGGCGGCGGCGCGGGTCACTCGTCACCCCCCGCGGTGATCGCGGCGAGCTGCTTCGCGAGGGCTCCCGTACGCCACGCCTCGGCGGTCGTGTCCTTCCCGCCCTTGCGCCACGTGATCGCGTACGTGCGGGCCCGCGTCGGCTTGACGACGACGCCCGGCACGTCGAGGACTTCGCCCGTGGTCTTGTCGACCAGCTTCGCGGCGCCGGCGGCGTCCATCTCGGCGAGCAGTTCCGCGAGCTTCCACGGCCGGACCTCGCGCACGATCCGGGTCGTGGTCCACTCCTCGTCGGGCCACGTCTTACGGACCCACCGGGCGAGGGCTTCCTCGTCGGTGACGACCGGTCCAGTCTCCCCCTTGCGCAGTGAGATCGTGGCGACCTGCTCACCGGTCGGCAGGGACGCGACGACGCGCTCGGTTCCGTCGCGCTTCTCGGCCTCGTCAAGGGCCCGTTGCGTGCGCGCTTTCACGTCCTTCTGTGCGGCGGCCACCCGCTCGGCGAGCAGCTTCAACACGGCGGCCTCGGTCGCGAGGTCGCGCAGCGACTCGGCCGGCTGCGCGACGGCGGGCTCGGCGTCGAGCGGCTGCTCGTCGAACGTCGGCTCGCGCCCCGCGGCCTCGTCGGCCTCGACCTTGAGCCGGTTCACGCCGAGGCGTTCCGTGATCGTGTCGTAGTGGTGCTGATCGATCGAGCTGTCGAACGTGGGCGCGCTCATGCGGTCGCCGCCTTCGCGGCGTCGAGCAGGTCGTCGCGCATCTCGCGCAGCTGCTCGACGGTGCCCTCGGCAGACTTGCGGCCGTACTTGGAACTGAACAGCTGCTCGACCTCGGCGCGGTCGGTGACGCCCGCCGTGCGGGCGGCGTCGTACAACTCGCCCACGGCGACGGCCTGCTCGTCGGCCGGCTGCCGCTGGCGCTGCTGCTGGGCGGCGGCGCCCTGCTGCTGGGCCGGGGCCTGCTGGGACTTCTGGGCGGCCTGCCTCTTCGCGGCGTCGACCTGGTCCAGCTGGGCGATGAACTCGGGCGGGGCCCCGGCGGCGACGGCGGCGGCGCGCACCTTCGCGAATGCCTCGGGGTTCTGAGCCTTCCGGGCCTGGGCGAGGTAGTCGGGGCGCGGCTGCTGGCGCTGCTGCTGGGCCGGGGCCTGCTGCTCCCACGGGCCCGCCTCGGCGCGGTTGCTGCGGCGCGGCTGCTGCCCGCCCTGCTGGCGCTGCTGCCCGCCGTTGCGGCGCTGCTGCTGGCGCTGCTGCCCGCCCTGCTGGCGCTGCTGGGGCGCGGCGGGGATCGGTGCGGTGTCCTGGTCGCTGTCGTCGATCGACCGGGAGTCGACCGGGATCATGAACACCGTGAACAGCATGTACTTAAGGGCGGCGCTCATGGCCTTGTTGGTGCTCTTGTCGCCGCTGTCCATGGCTTCGCCGGGCAGGGTCACGAGCAGGCAGTCGCCGGCGGGCCCGTAGATGCGGTACAGCATCCGAAGGTTGGTGTGCGTGCCCTTGTCGCCGCGCGGGCGCTGGTGGTGCTCGACGACCTCGGGCGCGATGAAACAGCCGTGAGAGCGCATCGGGCCCGCCATGGCCGACATGGCGTCGTCGACACCCCGGAAGCTGTAGTTCTGCTGGGTGTTCTGCTGGTCCTTGCGGACCGGCATCACGTCTTGCATGACGCCGTGGATGACCTGGAACACCCGCGGAGTGTCGGCGGGGGTGCCGGGCGGCGCGGGCTCGTACGCCGTCCGGACGGACGGGGCACCCTCGACGGCCTCGGCGGGGGCGAGTTGGTTCGGGTGCAGCTGGGTGACAGTCACGGGCGCGTGCTCCGGTTCTTGCTGTGACGGATGTGTCCGGCGAGGCGGGTGATACGGCCGGCGAGGGTGATCGCCGAATCGGGGTCGAGCAGGTCGTCGAGGTCGGCGGCGATCGGGGCCTCGGCGGCCAGTGCCTCGCGGCTCCCGTCGGCGGCGGCGGCGCGCATCGCCCGTTCGTACTCGGGCACGTCGTGCCCGTAGATCGCGCGGTCGAGGGCGGCGATGTTGTCGCCGTGGTGGGCGAGCAGGGCGCCGAGGGTGCCGGGGTCCTCGACGTACGCGAGGGCGAGGTCGTCGAGCAGCTGCTCGGCGCGCGCGGCGATCGGCAGACGTACGGCGAGGCCGTCGGCGGTCAGCTGGGGGCGGATCACTGGTGCAGCTCCTCGGGCAGGGTCGGCGCGTCGAGGGCGAGGTCGCCCGTCGATGCGTCGTAGGCGTGCGGGCGGGTCCAGTCGGCGGCGGGGAACGCTCGGCGGAGCAGGCCGAGGGCGGCGCGGTGCGCGAGCCGGTCGGCCTTGAGCGGCAGGCCGAGGGCGTCGTCGAGGGCGACCCACATCGCGAGGCGCTGCTCGCCGTCGCGGTCGGTGCGCACGGGGACGATCCGCACGCGGGCGGTGCCGGGGGTGATCTCGTCCAGCTGTCGGGCGAGTACGGCCGTGAGGGCGAGGCGCTTTCGGGCGGCGAGGGCGCCCGCGACGGCCTCGGCGGCGCGGGGGTGGGTACGCTGGGTGGTGTTCACGATCGGTGCCTCTCGGGGTTCGGTCGGGGAGGGCCGTCCGGGTCGCGACCGGGCGGCCTTTCGTCGTTCAGGCGGCGGCGCGGTTCGGGGCGTCCTGCTCGGCCTGCTGGGTGCGGTGGGCGCGCTCGGCGCGGCGTAGGGCGAGTTCGGCCTCGGGGGCGAGGCGGCCGGCGGCGCGGTCGCGGGCGATCCGGTCGAGGGCACGGTCGAGAACACGCCGCGCGTTGGCGAATGCGACCTCGCGCGGGATCACGGTCGACGGGCCGGTCATGCGGCGGCCTGGGTGCTCGGCTCGCGCAGTTTCAGCAGGCGAGAGGCGGGGATGCCGTACTCGTCCTGTACGGCGGCGGCGAGGCGGGCGCTCGGCGCGGTCTTGCCGGTCCACAAACGCCAAGCCGTCGTAGGGGCAACTTTCAGCCGGGCTGCGAGGTCTGTGTAGTGCCGATCGCCTTTGTCGGTGGCAACTGCCACAAGGTGCGCACGGTCGTACATGGGCCGTTCCTTTCCGGTCAGACAGGATGCCTGTCTGGACAGAAAGTAACACCTATCTTTCAGGAGTGAAAGTTAGGAGAGGTTGTCACCGCCTTGTGACAGTGGGTGTTATGGCGTTGACAGGGGGATACGCCCGGTACAGAATCGGACGTACGTTCGATGCAAGTTCGCAGGTCACGGCCTGTGTTCGTGCTGCAAGGGGGTGGGAAGGTGCAACGACGCGCCGAGTCTCAAACGCTATGTATCGCGCGAGACAGCTACGCGCTACATTTCACCCATGAAAAACAGAAAGCACGGCGAGACCGACCGTGCCCACCGGTTCGCGGACTGGTTGCACGAGGAGCTGACCGCGCGGGGATACGACCTCTCGGGGGCGCGCAGCGGGGGCAAAAGCCGCTTCGCCGAAGATTCGGGCATTAGCCCATCAACCGTCGGGCGACTGCTCGAAGGCAAGCGCGTCACGGACATGGACGTACTCGCCCGGCTCGCCGACAAACTCGGCGTCACCCTCGGCACCGTTCTGCTCCGCGCCGGCATCGTCAGCAGTGACGACCTGGTCGCCATACAGGAGCCAGAGACCGGCCCGGACGCCATGACGCCTGAGCAGGCAGCGACCGCCCTCAACATCACGGACCCACATAAGCGCGCCGTCTTTGTGTCCATGGCGACGACGCTGCAACAGCCACCCCCCGACACAGGCGAGGAACGTCTCGCAGAGCACTAAACGCACGGAGGCACCGTTGAACGCCCGCAGGATGTACGCCCCCACCGTCGCAATCCTTGTGGCAGGCATCGTGATTGGCCTGCTCGGGATCTTCCAGGATGGGGGCGACGTATCCCGCGCCGGAATCCTGCTCGCGTTCGCTGCTCTCCCCCCACTCTGCTACTGGCAGACGCAGCGCGCCCACGACGGCGTAGAGGACCAGGTCGCCGACGCCCACGAAGCCGGCTACCGCCTCGCCCTCGAACACGTCGCTAAGGGCCTGCTCACCAAGCACGCCGCACCGCCGGACGGCGGGACGCACGTCGAGCCGATCGCGGACCGCGCCACCCTCCACGAGCAGCGGGCCCCCGGCAAAACCGAGGGCCCCCTCGCCGCCGGAAACGTGCGCCCGCTGCGGCTCATCCGGCACGACGAAGACGACGAACGGAAGATCGTATGACCCTTCCCGACATCCCAACCACGTTCCACGGCCCGGCCTACGCCGCCGAGCCGTGGATCGGCTATATCCGCGTGTCGACGTGGAAAGAGGAGAAGATCAGCCCCGAACTGCAACGGACCGCTATCGAGCAGTGGGCCGAACGCACCGGGCGCCGCATCGTCGACTGGATCATCGACCTCGACGAGTCCGGCCGCCACTTCAAACGGAAGATCATGGGCGGCATCGAGCGCATCGAGCGCCGCGAGGTCCGCGGCATCGCGGTATGGCGATACAGCCGGTTCGGGCGCAACCGGACCGGCAACGCTGCCAACCTCGCGCGCGTCGAGGCAGTCGGCGGCCTGCTCGAATCGGCAACCGAACCGATCGACGCCTCGACCGCCATCGGCCGACTGGCGCGCGGCATGTACATGGAGTTCGCCGCGTTCGAGAGCGACCGCGCCGGCGAGCAGTGGAAAGAGACCCACGAGCACCGGCTCGCCGCCAAGCTGCCCGCAACCGGCCGGGCGCGATTCGGCTACATCTGGCACCGCCGGCGCATCCCCGACCCGACCGCGCCGGACGGCATCCGGCTGCAACAGGAGCGGTACGCGCTGCACCACGACCACGCGTCAGTGCTTGAGGAACTGTACGAGCGCAAGATCGAGGAACACGACGGCTTCAACTCCCTGGTGCACTGGCTCAACGAGGAGTTGGTCATCCCCACCATGCGCGGCAATTCATGGGGCGTGAGCAGCCTCTCGCGGTACCTCGACTCAGGGTTCGCCGCCGGCCTGCTCCGTACGCACGACAAGACGTGCCCGTGCGGGTACAGCAGCGGCACCAAGAGCCGGTGTCCCGACAACCGGTTCATCTACCTGCCCGGCGCACAGCCGCGCATCATCACCCCCGACCAGTGGGAGGCGTACAAGGAACACCGGAAGTTGGTCAAGGCGACGCCGCCGCGGGCCCGGAAGGCGACCTATCCCCTTACCGGCCTGGTCCGTCACGGGTACTGCCGGTTCCACGTGAGCGCCGCGTCGTACACCAGCCACGGCGAGCAGCTGCGCGGGCATCTCCTGGTGTGCAGCCGGCACAAGTCCGCGAACCGGCTCGACTGCCCCAAGGGCATCAGCGTGAAGCGCGAGTTCGTCGAGGGCGAGGTGTTGACGTGGCTCAAGCGCGAGGCCGCGCCGGGCATAGATGCCACGCCGTCCGTGCCCGCGCAACGGGCCGACCTGGTCGAGGACCCGCGCGCCCGCGCGCAGCGCGAGCGGGCCCGGCTGCAAGTCGAGCTGACCAAGGTCGAGGGCGCCCTCGACCGGTTGGTCATGGACAACGCCATGAACCCTGAGAAGTACCCGGCGGACAGCTTCGCGCGTGTGCGGGACCAGTTCGCCGGACAGCGGGGCACGATCATGAAGGCGATGGCCGAACTGGGGGAGGCCGAGGCGACGCCGACCCGCGAGGAGTTCGTACCCCTGATGCTCGGCCTGGTCGCGGCGTGGGAGCACATGCAGCCGATCGAGAAGAACGCACTTCTTCGGCAGCTGGTACGGCGCGTCGTGTGCCACGACACCCGTACGGAGGGGTCGCGCTGGATCGAGACGCGGGTCGAGGTGCATCCGGTGTTCGAGCCGGACCCGTGGGCCCCGATCATGGGCGAGGTCGTCGCCCGCCAGGACGAGCCGGCCGAGGTCGACGACCGCGCCGACGGTGAAACCCTGTTCTGACCAGCCCGTTTTTATTTGCCCCTTTAGGCGCACTGTTCCACGTCAACGCCTGGGGCCTGCCGCACGCGACCTTCATGTCGGGCATCAACATGCTGATGCCCGACCGTTTCCTCCAGCCCGCGCCGCTCGCCGAGATGATCGAGAGCGAGCGGCCCACGCACGCCGCCGCCGTCCCGACGATCTGGCAGGGACTGCTCGCCGAGCTGACCGCCAAGCCCCGTGACGTCTCCTGCCTCGCCCAGGTGACGATCGGCGGCTCGGCCTGCCCGCCCTCGCTCATGGCCGCCTTCGACGCTCTGGGCATGCGGGTCAGCCACGCCTGGGGCATGACCGAGACCTCCCCGCTCGGCACCGTCGCCCGCCCGCCGGCCCACGCCGTGGGGACGGAGGAGGAGTTCGCCTACCGTCTCACCCAGGGCCGTTTCCCGGCGGGCGTCGAGGCCCGTCTCACCGGCCCCGGCGGCGAACGGCTCCCGTGGGACGGCGAGTCCGCCGGAGAGCTGGAGGTCCGTGGCCCGTGGATCGCCGGTGCCTACTACGGCGGCAACGACGGGGAGCCGCTGCGCCCCGCCGACAAGTTCAGCGAGGACGGCTGGCTCAAGACCGGTGACGTCGGCACGATCAGCTCCGACGGCTTCCTGACCCTCACCGACCGCGCCAAGGACGTCATCAAGTCGGGCGGCGAGTGGATCTCCTCGGTCGACCTGGAGAACGCCCTCATGGCCCACCCGGACGTGGCCGAGGCCGCGGTCGTGGCCGTCCCCGACGAGAAGTGGGGCGAGCGCCCGCTGGCCACCGTGGTCCTGCGGGAGGGCTCCGCCGCCGACTTCGAGACCCTGCGCGCCTTCCTCGCCGAAGAGGGCAAGATCGCCCGGTGGCAGCTTCCCGAGCGCTGGTCGATCGTCGAGGCCGTCCCGAAGACGAGCGTCGGCAAGTTCGACAAGAAGGTGATCCGCAAGCGGTACGCCGAGGGCAGCCTGGACGTGACCAAGCTCTGACCCGGACGGCTTGAACACGTGTGCCGGGCGGGGAACCCCAGGGTCCCCCGCCCGGCACACGGGCGTTTCACGGTCGTACGGCGTTCGGTACGGCCCTAGTTGGTGCCGATGCGGGCCAGCAGGTCGACGATCCGGTCCTGGACCTCGTCGCTCGTGGAACGCTCGGCGAGGAACAGCACCGACTCCCCCGCGGCCAGCCGCGGCAGTTCGGACGCGTCGACGGCGGCGGTGTAGACGACGAGCGGTGTGCGGTTCAACTGCCCGTTCGCACGCAGCCAGTCGACGATCCCGGCCCGCCGGCGCCGTACCTGCAGCAGATCCATCACCACGAGGTTCGGCCGCATCTGCGCGGCCAGCGTGACCGCGTCCTCGTCCGTCGAGGCCCGCGCGACCTGCATCCCGCGCCGCTCCAGCGTCGCCGTCAGGGCGAGCGCGATCTCCGCGTGCTCCTCGATGAGCAGCACGCGCGGCGGGTGCTGCTCGGAGTCGCGGGGCGCGAGCGCCTTCAGGAGGACGGCGGGGTCGGCGCCGTACGCGGCCTCGCGCGTCGCCTGTCCGAGGCCGGCCGTCACCAGGACGGGAACCTCGGCCGCGACGGCGGCCTCGCGCAGCGACTGCAGTGCCGTGCGGGTGATCGGGCCGGTCAGCGGGTCGACGAACAGCGCGGCGGGGAACGCGGCGATCTGCGCGTCGACCTCCTCGCGGGAGTTCACGATGACCGGCCGGTAGCCGCGGTCGCTCAGCGCCTGCTGGGTGCCGGCGTCGGGCGCCGGCCACACGAGCAGCCGCCGCGGGTTGTCCAGCGGCTCCGGGGGCAGTTCGTCGTCCACGGGCCGAGGCTGCGGCGGGTCTGCGACCTCGACGGCACCGCCGGGACCGTCGAGCGGCTCGGGACCCTCGGCGGCGTTCTCGTCCGGCGCCCCTATGGCGTACGACCGTCCGGCGCCCTCGGTGGTGCCGGGCCGTCGGGGCTTGCCGGCCGGCTGGGCCTGCGGAAGGGCGGGCGCGGCGGATTCCGGGTGCTCGGCGGCGGGCTCGGGCGGGGTGCCGAGCTTGCGGCGGCGGCCCGCGCCGTTCGTCGCGTGCGGCGGGGGCGTCGGGGCCTGGACGCCGCCGCCCGGCTGGGCGGCCTGGGCCTGACGGGCGAACGGAACGCCCTGCCCGAGCGTGCGCACGCTTATGGCACGGCCCTGCGTCGAGTTGGGGTCGGCCGAGGTGGACGCGGGCGCCGCCTCCGCGGGCAGCGGCTGAGCGACCCGCGCGGCCGGACGCTCCGGGGGCAGCGGGGCGGGAGCCGCCTGGGCGGCCGGGGCCGCGGTGTTCGCCGCGTTCGCCGCCGGGAGCGCGGGCTGCGCACCGGCGCCGGTGGTGTTCGCGTCGGGCCAGGGCTGGGCCGCCGGCGCGGGCGCGGCACCAGGCTGCGCGGCGACGGGGGCCAGGCCGGGGGGCACCGGCTGACCGGCGTTCGCGGCGACCGGCGTGGGAAGTCCCTGAGCCGGCACCGGCTGCCCCGAGGCGGGGACCGGCTGGCCGGGAAGGCCCTGCGCGGGGACCGGCTGGCCGAGCGCGGGCACCGGCTGTCCGGGAAGACCTTGTGCCGGAACCGGCTGCCCGGGAAGCCCCTGCGCCGGAACCGGCTGCCCGAGCGCGGGCACGGGCTGTCCCGGAACGCCCTGTCCCGGAACACCCTGCGCCGGAACACCCTGCGCCGGAACGCCCGGCTGTCCCGGAACGCCCGGCACCGGGAGTGCCTGCGCGGGTGCGCCAGGTGCCGCTTCGGGCGCCCCGTCGGCGAGCTGACGGGCGCGTCGGCGGCCCGTCGGAGCGGTGACCGGGTGCGGCTGCGGCGGGGTGTGGTCGTCGTCGGGGTCGTGCCCCATGGCGTCGTGGCGGCCGTCCGGCTGCTGGGCCAGCGCGACCTGGGCCTGCACCTGGGCCTGCGCCGCCTGGGCGGCCTGCGCCCGCGCGGCCTGGACCTCGGCGGCGTGGGCCTCGGCGGCCTGCTCCTGCGCGGCCTGCGCCTGCGCCTCGGCCTGGACGTACTCCGGCGAACGGTCGGCCTCCGCCGGCGGCAGCGCGAACACCGTACGGGCGCCCGTCTCCTGCGCGGCGGCACGCTCGGCCGCCGCGGCCAGCGCACGGCGGCGCCGCCCGGTCGGCCGGCCCGCCTCGTCGACGGCGCCGCCCTCCTCCTCGGGAGCGTCGTCCGGGGCCGCCGCGGCGGGCGCCGCGGGCAGCGCGTTCTGCTCGCCGTCCCGGCGCGCGCGCCGCCCGGAGGGCACCGGCACCCCCTGCGGAGGCACCGTCCCGCCCAGCCCGGACCCCGCGGCCGCGGTTCCCGCCCCGTGCTCGCCCGCCATCACGACCGCGCCCTCGGCCACCGGGTCGGGCGTGCCCGGGGCGTCGCCCGTGCCCTCGGCGGGGCTGGGCCGGCCACGGCGTCGTCCGGTGCCGCCGGACCCGTCCTCCGCCCCGTCGCCCTGCTGCTCCTGAGCGGGTGCCGGAAGCTCGCCCGCCGCCTGCTCCTCCGCGGCACGCCGGCGACGGCGCCCGGTGGGAACGGCCGCGCCGGCCGCCTCGACGGCCACCGGACCGGACTCCGCCGACTCCTCGCTCTCCAGGAAGGCGTCCGTGGAAGCCCGCCGGGCCCGCCGCCGGCCACCGCTCTGCTGCGGGGCCGGCTCGGCGAGGGCGACCTCGGCGCCGACGGGTGCCACGGCGTCGAACGGGACCGCGCCCGCCCCGCCGCCGATGGGCACCTCCAGGACGTACGCGCTGCCGCTCATCCCCGGCACCTCGTGCGTCTGGAGCACACCGCCGTGCGCGCGCACGATCCCGCGCACGATCGGCTCGTGCACCGGGTCTCCCCCGGCGTACGGCCCGCGCACCTCGATACGGACGACCTCGCCGCGCTGTGCCGCCGCCACGACGACCGTGTTGTCCATGTAACCGCCCGCCGACACCGGCGCGTTGCCGGTCGCGTCGACACCCGCGACGTCCGCGACGAGGTGGGCGAGGGCGCGCGCGAGACGCTGCGGGTCGACCTCGGCCTCGATGGGCGGCGCGTGCACGGCGAACTGCACGCGTCCGGGCCCGATCAGGTCGACGGCACCTTCGACACCGGCCGCGACCACGGCGTCGAGCATCACGTTCGTACGGAAGATCGTCTCGACGCCCGCGTCCAGCCGCTGGTAGCCGAGGACGTTGTCGACGAGCGTCGTGATCCGCGAGTAGCCGGCCGCGAGGTGGTGGAGCACCTGGTTGGCCTCGGGCCACAGCTGCCCCGCGTCGTCGGCGGCGAGCTTGGCCAGTTCGCCGCGGAGCTGGTCGAGGGGACCGCGCAGGGAGTGGCCGAGGACGGCGAGCAACTGCTCGTGCCGGGCGGCCAGCGCCTCGAAGCGGTCCTTCTCCCGCTCGCCGAGCGCCGCGTACCGCTCCTCGCCGGAGGCGAGTTCCTCCTCGTGCGCCTCGGTCAGCCCGGTGAGCTCGGCGGTGTGCCGCTCGCGCAGCTTCTCCAGCTCGGCGGTGTGCTCCTCGCCGATCCGCTCCAGCTCCTCGGCGTGCCGGATGTCGGCCGCCTCCTTCTCCTCGACCAGGGTGTCGTACGGACGCCGGTCGGTGAAGGTCATGACCGCGCCGACGAGCTGGTCCCCGTCGCGCACCGGAGAGGTCGTCAGGTCGACCGGGACCTTGTCCCCGGACTTCGACCACAGCACCTGCCCGCGCACCCGGTGCTTGCGTCCGGAGCGCAGCGTGTCGGCGAGCGGCGACTCCCCGTAGGGGAAGGGCTCGCCGTCCGCCCGCGAGTGCAGGACCAGGGTGTGCAGTTCCCTGCCGCCGAGATCGCTGGCACGGTATCCGAGGATCTGGGCGGCGGCGGGGTTGACGAGGACGACCCGTCCGTCGGTGTCCGTACCCACGACGCCCTCGGCCGCCGCGCGCAGGATCATCTCGGTCTGGCGCTGTGAACGCGCGAGCTCGGCCTCGGTGTCGACGGTGCCCGACAGGTCGCGCACGACGAGCATCAGCAGCTCGTCGGGGAGGGGGCCGTAGTTGTCGTAGGCCTGCTGGCCGCTCTCCAGATTCGCACTGGTGACCTCGACCGGGAACTCCGAGCCGTCGGTCCGCCGCGCGATCATCCGGGTGGGCTTGGTCCGCCCGCGCTCGTCGGTGGTGTCGGGGCGCCGCATCGAGCCGGGGATCAGCTTGGAGTCGAACTCGGGAAGCAGATCGAGCAGCCCGCGGCCCACCAGGGCCGTGCCCGGGGTCTCGAAGGCCTCCAGGGCGATCGTGTTGGCGTTCACGACGGTCCCGTTGGCGTTGACCAGGACCAGCGCATCCGGCAGCGCGTCCAGTATGGCTGCGAGGCGAGCAGCGCCTCGGGATGGCCTGCTGCTCACGAGACGCTTCCTCCCTGTTACCGCACCTTGCCGACCGCGGAGGCCATCTTGCCAACCGGCCCGCGGCGTGTCACGCGAGGGAGTCTACGGGCAGAGGTTGCGCTCGCGATGCCGGATGAGAGGGAGGTCGCACACATATGAGACGCAGAAGCGGCGTAGAACCTGTGACCACGCATTTCACCGTACGGAACCGTGAGAGCACCGTGAGATCACCGTGACTCCGCCGTGTCCTCGGTCCTTCACGTCCCTAGGAGCCGGTACCGGGAAGGACGGGCACGAGGGCGTTCCAGCGCGAGATCTCGCACCCGTTCGAGCGGTCGTAGCGCGCGTCGACGGGGCGCCCCGCCCACGTTCCGGTGACGTGCGCGGTGGCCGGACCCCCGTAGACCATCGTGCACATGCTGTCCGGCGGTACCGGGGCGAAGGTGTCCTTGCCCCAGGTGGTCATCCGGTCCAGCCGGTCGCAGGCCTCCGCCGCGTGCGGATGGGTGCCGCCGGCGGGGTGGCACTCCAGCTCGAACGTCCCGTCCGCGCCGCCGCCCACGCCGGCGACGGTGACGGTCAGCCGGTCGGAGGAGTCGTCCGGACGGGCCGGCGGGGGCATGAGCGCCGGCAGGACGACGCCGTACGCGGCGGCGACGGCCCGCGAGGACGGCGTCCCGGCGGGGAACAGCGAGTCCGGTACGCCGAGGGCCGCGGCTGAGGGTCCGGAGGGGGACGCCGCCGGTACGGGGGCTTCGGCGGGGGTGCCGGCGACGGCGCCGGACGCGGAGGAGAGCGCGGCGGAGGCTGACACGGCGGCGGTGAGGAGCAGTCGGCGCAACATGACCTGCCTAACGCCGGGCGACCCACCCGGTTGCGTGTTCGTGTGGGCTTTGCAGTGCGGCGTACCTGCCTAGTACCGTGGGGGGCGATTGGTGACACCGCGCTCGTCTGTGTCATCATCTGCACGCACCACTCGCGCTCGCGTGAGGGGTTGTGCGGGAGGCGTCGCCTAGTCCGGTCTATGGCGCCGCACTGCTAATGCGGTTTGGGACTTCAATCCCATCGAGGGTTCAAATCCCTCCGCCTCCGCGCGAAGATCCGAAACCCCGGTCCACTGGACCGGGGTTTCGGCGTTCCAGGGGTCCGCGAGGCCCGCCCGCCGTACCCGGCCCCGCCGGGTCCGCGAGCGCCCCGAAGGACGTTTGCCCAGCTCACAAGGGGTGTGGGGAATGGATTTCACATGGCGGCGGCAGTCATGTAATGTTCTTCCTGTCGCCGCGAGCGGGGCAAAAGCCCGGGGAGCGAAGACAAGAACAAAAACAGAACAAGCACTCGTAGCTTAACGGATAGAGCATCTGACTACGGATCAGAAGGTTGCAGGTTCGAATCCTGCCGAGTGCACACAGATCGAAGGCCCCGCCGGTTGAACCGGCGGGGCCTTCGGCGTGAGCGGGGGAGATCAACCCCTCCGGAACCGTGAGGGGTTCGGTCGGGGCGGCTTTCGGTGCCGAACGGAAAAGGACGGGCTCAGTCCCGGGCGGGGTTCGGGTCCGACGGGCTCGGTCCCGCGCGGGCTTCGGGGGCCGACGGGCTCAGTTCCGGGCGGGCTTCGGGGGCCGACGGGCTCAGTTCCGGGCGGGCTTCGGGGTCCACTGCCCGGGCGGATCGGCGTACTTGTAGATCGGGAGCCGTGTGATGCCGGAGGTGCGGAAGGGGCGGCCGTGGTCGTCGATCCGGACCGTGCCGGTGCTGCCCTGCGAGGACCAGTCGAGATCGAGGTACCACTCGCACGCGCAGTGCTCGGTCCCCGCCTCGACCACCAGCACCTCGGGGTCCTCCACGGAGACCCGGTAGGGCAGGCGCCTCGTCGGAAGGACCTCGCCGCCCTTGCTGCCGGGCACGGCCAGGGCGAGCGGGGTGTGCGCGTCGAGGTTCACGGTGAAGGCCCTGGGCGTGTCGCCTCCGCCGCAGCCCAGGCCCGTGTCGTAGACGAAGGCTCCGTCGCCGGGGGGCGCGGCGCGGCGCACGACCCGGACGTGCAGGGCTTCCAGGACCACGGCGGCCTCGGTACGACCCTGCACCGCCACCCGCACGGTCGTCTCCCCGCCGTGCACCGCGTCCTGGGCGTTCGCCCACACCTCGGCGTCCTGGGCGGACGGGGGCGGCGGGACCTGGTCCGGGGGCTCGCCGATGACGTAGTCGTGACCGCAGTCCCCTTTCCACACATGGGAGTTCACGGTCCAGGTGAACGGGACGGCCCGGGTGGACGGTCCGGCCGGGGCGTCGGTGGGCGACGCCGACGGACCACGGCGCGAGGAGGTTCCGGCCCCGGGCGACCCGTCGGCGGAGAACCCCGGGAACCCGGAGAACGCCGCGAACCCCGCGGCGGTCAGGACGAGCACGGAACCCAGGACCGCGGACACGACGGCCGGACGCCGCCGGTACCAGGAGCCGGAGGGCCGCCCGCCCGCGCCCGGGGTTCCGGGCGCCGGGTCCGGTGCCGGCGCCACGTCCGGTGCGGGGCGAGCCTGCGGCCCGGCCGCACCGGCCGGTGCGGGTGGCGTCAGGGGCGTGTCCGGGGTCCGCGGCCCGTCCGGTGCGGGGTGTGTCCGCGGACCCTCCGGCGTCCGCGCCGCCCCGTCCGGTGCGGGTCGGGTGGCTGCCGTGTCCGGTGTGAGGGGTGCAGGGGGCGAGTGGGGTGCGGGTGCGTCCTGTCGCGCCGGGGTCGTGCCGGGCTCCTCGGGGGTGTCTTCCGCGCCGCCGTTCGCGGCGCCCTCCGAACCGCCTTCAGGAACACCCGGTTCGCCCGCGGACGTCGGACGCGGCCGGGCGGCGGCCGGGCGGGAGCGCCTGCGTTCCGCGACCGCCAGGATCCACAGGCGGTGCAACTCCACGCGCTCCTGGGGAGAGGCCCCGCACAGCGCGGCGAACCGCTCCACCACGCCGAAGTCCAGCGGCACCGCCTCGCCCGCGCAATAGCGGTGCAGCGTGGAGGCGTTCATGTCGAGGCGCCGGGCCAGGGCCGCGTAGCTGCGATCCGTACGGGCCTTGAGGCGCGCCAGCAGTTCCGCGAACCTCGTCACGTCGTCGTCGGCCGCGGCCATGGCCCGTGCCCACCTCCGCTCGTCTCGGTCTGTCTCGGCCCGTCCCGTCCCGGAACGGCATCACAGGGGTTCATGTCTGTGCACGTCAACAGCCCTGGCCCGGTTCCCGTGTGCTGTGGATCCTTCGGCCGTGACGGCCGCGGTTCCCCCTGGCCGCTGATGCTCTTGGTGTCGCCTCAGCGGTACGGCCCCACCGGCCGGGCCGTTCAGGGGGAGCGGCATCCGGACGACGCACGCGCCCGCGGGGATCCGGCTGCCACCGTGTGCCCGTGCGTGCATCCCTGAGCGTTCCCGCAGGTCGTGGGCTGTGTCAGTGGGCTGTGTCAGCGGGGACCTCTACTGTCGTGGTGTGCGGCGGGTGTGGGTGTGTTCGGGGGTGCGGTGGTCGGGGGACGGGGCCGTGCTGGGGTGGGGCGGCGGGCGGACGAGTCCGCTGGTCCGGGGGCGGCGGATCGCGTTCGGTGTCGTGGACGGGGGTGTGCGGACGTGCGTGGGGGCCCGGGGGAACGCGTGTCCCGTGCGGGCCGCCGTGTCGCCGCGCGGCACCGGGGCGCGATGCGAGGAGTGCGCCCGCCTGGACCGGGCGCACTCCGTCGCCGCCGACACGCTGGCCGACGATCCGCGGCCGTACCGCGTGTATCTCGCGTGGTTCGGGCCCGGCCTGGTCAAGGTGGGGATCACCCGGGTCGAGCGGGCCTCCGCCCGGCTGCTCGAGCAGGGCGCCGTCACCTTCAGCTGGCTGGGGCAGGGGCCGTTGATGGCGGCGCGCCGGACCGAGGAACTGCTGCGGGCCGCACTCGGGGTCCCGGACCGGATCCCGTACGCCGACAAGCGGGCGGTGCGGGCGGTGCTGCCGGGGGCCTCGGAGCGGGTCGCAGAGATCCGCGAGCTGCACGCGCGGGCCGGCGATCTCGGCGGCTGGCCCGAGTCGCTCCGGCGCGCCCCCTTCGAGCCCGTGGACCACACGGACCTGTTCGGACTCGGCGGGCTGCCGCCCGCGCGGGCGGCCGTGCGCGAGCTGGCGGCGGGAGGCTCCGTCGCCGGTGAGCTGTGCGCCGTCGCGGGTCCCGACCTCCATCTCCTCACCGGACGCGGAGTCGTCGTCCTCGACGCCCGGCTGATGACGGGGTGGGACCTGACGGGCGTCGGGGACACGGACGCGGACCGGGACTCCGGAGTCACCTTTCCCGTCAGGGAGTTGTCCGCCCCGGACGCCGGAGTCCAGGACGGGCTGTTCTGAGCGGTCTCCTGCGGAGGGAGAGAGGGGAGAGGGGCGCCGAGGGGCCCGCGACGGTCCGCCGGGCGGAAAGGTCAAGACTTCGATCCCTTTCGGATCCCGTTCGGAAAGCCGCTGGACTACGGGGGACACCCGCAAGGAGAGTGTCGGACATGAGCGATCACCCTCCCGTGCCTGTCGCGGCCTTCGAGCCCCCCTACTACGTCGCCGTGTTCACCTCCGTACGGACGGAGGAGGAAGGCGGGTACGGGGAGACCGCCGAGCGGATGGACGAGCTGGTGCAGCGGATCCCGGGCTACCTGGGCATGGACCACGCGCGGACACCGGGCGGACTGGCCATCACCGTCGGGTACTTCCGGGACGAGGACGCCATCAAGGAGTGGGGCGCGCACGCCGAACACCGGACGGCACAGCGGCGCGGCCGGGCCGACTGGTACGAGCGCTACACCCTGCACATCGCCAAGGTCGAGCGGAGCCACGGGGTCGAGCGTGCCGACGGCTGACCGGGAAGGCGCGACGGGCGAGGGGACCGAGGACGTGGACGTGCGGGACGAGGCGCGGGACGTGCGGGACTTCTGGCAGGGGCTGGGGCTTCCCGGGCTCGTCGACGTCCACACGCACTTCATGCCCGAGCGGGTGCTGCGCAAGGTGTGGGACTACTTCGACGGACTCGGTGAACTCACCGGCGGCATCGAATGGCCGATCGCCTACCGCGCGGACGAGGACGAACGGCTCGCCCTGATCCGGGAGTTCGGGGTGAGCGCTTTCACGGCGATGCTCTACCCGCACAAGGCCGGCATGGCCGAATGGCTCAACTCCTGGGCCGTGGACTTCGCCCGCCGCACCCCGGACTGCCTGCACACCGCGACCCTCTTCCCCGAGCCGGGCGTCGAGGGTTACGTGCGCGAGGCGGTGGAGGCGGGCGCGCGCGTCTTCAAGTCACACGTCCAGGTGGGGGCGTACGACCCCGCGGACGAACTCCTCGACCCGGCCTGGGGACTGCTCGCCGAGGCGGGAGTACCCGTGGTGATCCACTGCGGATCGGGTCCCTCCCCCGGCAAGTACACCGGCCCGGCCCCGGCCGCGGCCGTCCTGCGCCGCCATCCCCGGCTGCGGTTCGTCTTCGCGCACATGGGCATGCCCGAGTACGAGGACTTCCTCGGCCTCGCCGAGCGGTACGACGAGGTACGGCTCGACACGACCATGGCGTTCACCGACTTCAGCGAGCGGCTCGCGCCGTTCCCGCCCGGACTCCTGCCCCGCCTCGCCGACCTCGGGGACCGGGTGCTCCTCGGCACGGACTTCCCGAACATCCCGTACCCCTACGTCCACCAGCTGCACGCGCTGCGACGGCTCGGGCTGGGGGACGACTGGCTGCGAGCGGTCTGCCACGGGAACGGCGCCCGCCTCTTCGGCCTCCGCTGACACCGGGGTCGGCTCCGGCGACGGCGGAAAGCGATACCCAGCAGTTTCCTGAGAGGTACCTGTGCGTTTCTCAGGGAAATCACAGGTTGGCGAAAGGATGCTCTCAGCGGGGCGCACCAAGGTGTTCGCATGACCACGACCTCGCCCCAGGGGCGCACCGAACTGCTGAGGCCGGACGGGAGCCCCGTCCGAGTGCTTGTGGTGGACGACGAGCTGTCGATCACCGAGCTGCTGTCCATGGCCCTTCGCTACGAAGGGTGGCAGATCCGCAGCGCGGGCGACGGAACGGGCGCGGTGCAGACCGCGCGCGAGTTCCGGCCCGACGCCGTGGTGCTCGACATGATGCTGCCGGACATGGACGGCCTGACGGTGCTCGGGCGGCTCCGCCGCGAGCAGCCCGACGTCCCGGTGCTGTTCCTGACCGCGAAGGACGCGGTCGAGGACCGTATCGCCGGCCTCACCGCCGGCGGCGACGACTACGTCACCAAGCCGTTCAGTCTGGAGGAGGTCGTGGCCCGGCTGCGCGGTCTGATCCGGCGTTCCGGCGCCGCCGACCGGCGGTCCGAGTCCGTGCTCGTCGTCGGGGACCTCACCCTGGACGAGGACAGCCACGAGGTGTCGCGGGGCGGGGACAACATCCACCTCACGGCGACCGAGTTCGAGCTGCTGCGCTTCCTGATGCGCAATCCGCGCCGCGTGCTGAGCAAGGCGCAGATACTCGACCGCGTGTGGTCGTACGACTTCGGTGGTCAGGCCAACGTGGTCGAGCTCTACATCTCGTACCTGCGCCGGAAGATCGACGCCGGACGGGAACCGATGATCCACACCCGGCGGGGGGCCGGTTACCTGATCAAGCCCGCGACGTCATGAGCGGACGACGACGGCCGCGGGCGCAGAAGAGGCGGGGACGACAGCCGCGCACCCTTCGGACGCGGCTCGTCGTCGGGTCCGTCGCGCTGATCGCCGTCGTGTGCGCGGTGATCGGCACCGTGACCACGATCGCGCTGCGCACCCACCTGTACGACCAGCTGGACAGCAACGTCGCCGAGGCGGCGATGCGCGCCGCGGGTCCGGCGGGCGGCCCCACGGGAGGCCCCTCCGGCGGCGGGACCGTGCACCCGCCGGGCGACGACGTCATCGCCAAGGACCCCCTCGGGTTCGTGCTCCGGGGGCAGGCCATGGGCGCCATCGGCGCGACCGTGACGAACGGCAAGGTCACCGAGGGCATAGTCAGCGTGGGGAAGAAGGACTCCAACGGGGTCAAGCAGCCCACGCCGCTCGATCTCGGCGCGAGCCAGCTCGCCGCCCTCTCCTCCGTCGCGAAGGACGGACACGCCCACACCGTGGAGATCCCCGGCCGGGGCGAGTACCGCGTGCTGTACCAGGAGGGGCGGAACGGCGCCTTCTACGTGGCGCTGCCGACCGAAGACGTCACCAACACCCTCACCACGCTGATCTACGTCGAGATCAGCGTCACCGGTGCCGGTCTCGCGGCGGCCTCCCTCGCGGGCGCCGCCATCGTGACCATCGCGCTTCGGCCGCTGCGCAAGGTCGCGGCGACCGCCACCCGGGTATCCGAACTTCCCCTGCACAGCGGCGAGGTCACCCTCTACGAGCGGGTGCCGGAGTCCGAGTCCGATCCGCACACCGAGGTCGGGCAGGTCGGGGCGGCGCTCAACCGCATGCTCGACCACATCCACGGCGCGCTGCACGCGCGCCAGCAGAGCGAGATGCGCGTCCGTCAGTTCGTCGCGGACGCCAGTCACGAGCTGCGCACCCCGCTGGCCTCCATCCGCGGGTACGCCGAGCTGACCAGACGCGGCCGCGAGGAGACCGGGCCCGACACCCGGCACGCGCTCGGACGGATCGAGTCCGAGGCCGGCCGGATGACGCTGCTCGTGGAGGATCTGCTGCTGCTCGCCCGCCTCGACGCCGGGCGGCCGCTGCAGTGCGAGCAGACCGACCTCGTACCCCTGGTGATCGATGCCGTGAGCGACGCGCGGGCGGCCGGGCGGAACCACAACTGGCGGCTCGAACTGCCCGAGGAGCCCGCGCTGGTGTCGGCGGACGCCGCCCGCCTCCAGCAGGTCATGGTCAACCTCTTCGCCAACGCCCGCACGCACACCCCACCGGGGACGACCGTCACCGCGCGGGTGCGCCGGCAGGGGCCGTGGCTGTGCGTGGACGTGCAGGACGACGGCCCCGGCATCCCGCCCGATCTGCTGCCGCGCGTCTTCGAGCGGTTCGCGCGAGGCGACACGTCGCGCTCGCGTGCCTCCGGATCGACCGGTCTCGGGCTCGCCATCGTGCAGGCCGTCGCGGCCGCCCACGGGGGCGCGGTGACGGTGGACAGCGTCCCCGGAAGGACCGTGTTCACCCTGCATCTGCCCGCGGTCGCCCCCGAAACATCGTGGCAATCGCACTCACAGGCACAGCACAGCACCACCACATGGGTGCGACAGGGGGCTTGACGAGAGTCGTTCCCATGCGAACCGACTCTTCTCCCGGCAACCTGCCGGCGCGGGAGCACCTCCCGGCCGCAGACGCGGGAACGCCTGTCCTGGATGTCGTGATCCCCGTCTACAACGAGGAGAAGGACCTCCAGCCATGCGTCCTCAGACTGCACGACCACCTCAGGCGCACGTTCCCGTACACGTTCCGGATCACGGTGGCGGACAACGCCTCCACGGACAGCACCCCGCGGGTGGCGGCTCGGCTGGCGGCACAGATCCCCGAGGTCAGGTCCTTCCGGCTGGAGCAGAAGGGCCGCGGCCGGGCGCTGCGGACCGTGTGGTCGGCGTCCGACGCGCCGGTCCTCGCGTACATGGACGTGGACCTGTCCACCGATCTGAACGCCCTGCTCCCGCTGGTGGCCCCGCTGATCTCCGGTCACTCGGACCTCGCGATCGGCTCGCGGCTGTCCCGCTCCTCGCGAGTGGTACGGGGAGCCAAGCGGGAGTTCATCAGCCGCGCCTACAACCTGATCCTGCGCGGCTCGCTCCAGGCCCGTTTCACGGACGCGCAGTGCGGCTTCAAGGCGATCCGCCGTGACGTCGCCCAGGTGCTGCTGCCGCTCGTCGAGGACACCGGATGGTTCTTCGACACCGAGATGCTGGTACTGGCCGAGCGGGCCGGGCTGCGCATCCACGAGGTCCCCGTCGACTGGGTCGACGACCCGGACTCGACCGTCCACATCGTGAAGACCGCGACGGACGACCTGAAGGGTGTGTGGCGGGTGGGACGCGCCCTCGCCACGGGCTCGCTCTCGCTCGACCGGCTCACCCGGCCCTTCGGGGACGACCCGCGCGACCGCGAACTGACCGACGTCCCCAAGGGACTGGCCCGCCAGCTCGTCGGCTTCTGCGTCGTCGGTGGCCTGTCCACCCTCTTCTACCTGCTGCTCTACACCGTCTTCCGCTCCTTCTCCGGGGCACAGGTCGCCAACGCGCTCGCGCTGCTCGTCTCGGCGGTCGCCAACACGGCGGCCAACCGGCGGCTCACCTTCGGTGTGCGCGGCCGCAGCGGCGCCGTCCGGCACCAGGCGCAGGGCCTGGTCGTCTTCGGCATCGGGCTCGTCCTGACCAGCGGATCCCTCGCCGCGCTCAACGCGGCGACGAGCGATCCCGCGCACTCCACCGAACTGGCGGTGCTCATCGCCGCCAACCTCGCGGCGACCGTGCTGCGCTTCCTGCTCTTCCGCGCCTGGGTCTTCTCCGACCGGCGCGGCGGGACGCCGTCGCCCTCCCCGGTGGTGGCCTCCCACCAGTCGTCCTCCCACCAGCCGTCCTCCCCGTTCCGTACGACGGGTGCACGGCGGGACGCCGGCGCCTGTCCCCCGCTGCCGCAGCGCCCGACGGCACCCTCCTCCCCCCACGGCACCGACGCCTTCCGCTCCGACGAGGCCGCGGAAGGCTCCTGGCGGGATTCGACCATGCAGTTGCAGGCCGTGCGCCCGCACGATCACGATCAGAGGAACGCGCGATGACGACACAGCCCGACACGAGCGCCGGTACCGCCGGTACCGATCCCCGCACGAACGCCGAGGCCGGCACCGGCGGTATCAGCGCCGCGAACGAGGCCGGCGCCGGTACGAGCGGTGGCGCTGTCACCTCCTCCGGCCGGGCCTGGGGGCCGCCCGCCTCGGCACCGCCCCCGGAGCACGCCCCGCCCGCGGCCGGCCCCGGGTCCGGCGAGCCCCGGCAGCCCTTCCCGCGGCGGGTCTGGCGAGGCCGGCCCGAGGACCCGCGCTGGGCGCGTCCCGCCTTCCTCGGCCTGCTGCTCGTCACCGCGGTGCTGTACCTGTACAACCTGAGTTCCTCCGGGTACGCCAACTCCTTCTACTCCGCGGCCGTGCAGGCCGGCAGCCAGAGCTGGAAGGCATTCTTCTTCGGCTCGCTCGACTCGGCCAACGCCATCACCGTCGACAAGCCCCCGGCCTCGCTGTGGCCGATGGCCCTGTCGGTGCGGATCCTCGGCCTCAGCTCCTGGGCGATCCTCTTCCCCGAGGTGCTGATGGGCGTCGCCACGGTCGGCGTCCTGTACGCGGCCGTACGCCGCCGGTTCAGCGCCGCGGCGGGTCTGATCGCCGGCGCCGTGCTCGCGCTCACCCCGGTCGCCGCGCTGATGTTCCGGTTCAACAACCCGGACGCGATGCTCGCGCTGCTCATGACCGTCACGGTCTACTGCGTGATCCGCGCCCTGGAGGACGGCCGCACCAAGTGGCTCCTGTGGGCGGGCGCCGCGGTGGGTCTCGCCTTCCTCACCAAGACCCTCCAGGCCTTCCTGATCCTGCCGCCGCTGGCCGTGCTGTACGCGGTCTGCGCGCCGGTGCCGGTGCGGAAGCGGTTCACGCAACTGGGCCTCTCGGCGGCCGCGATGGTCGTCGCCGGCGGCTGGTGGGTCGCGATCGTCGAACTGTGGCCCGCGTCCTCCCGCCCGTACATCGGCGGCTCGCAGAACAACTCGTTCCTGGAGCTGACCTTCGGCTACAACGGACTCGGCCGCATCAACGGCGACGAGACCGGCAGCGTCGGCGGCGGCGGCGGTGGTGGCGGCACCGGGCAGTGGGGCGAGACCGGCTGGGACCGCATGTTCAACTCCGAGATCGGCAGCCAGATCTCCTGGCTGCTCCCGGCGGCCCTGATCCTGCTCGTGGGCGGCCTCGTCCTGACCCGGAGGGCGAAGCGGACCGACCTGGCCCGCGCCTCCTTCCTCGCCTGGGGCGGCGCGCTGCTGATGACCATGCTGGTGTTCAGCTACATGGCCGGCATCTTCCACCAGTACTACACGGTGGCCCTGGCCCCCTACATCGCCGCCGTGGTCGGCATGGGCGCGACGGCCCTGTGGGCGGAGCGGGGCAAGGTGTGGGCGGCGCTCACCCTCGCCGGGTCGGTCACCGCGACCGCGGCCTGGGGCTACGTCCTCCTCAACCGCACCCCCGACTACCTGCCGTGGCTCAAGTGGCTGGTCCTCGTCGGCGGTCTGACCGCCGCGCTCGGTCTGATCTTCGCGGCCCGGCTGGGCAGGCAGCTCGCCCTCGCGGCGGCCGGACTGGGCTTCGTGGCGGCGGTCGCGGGCCCGACGGCGTACACGCTCTCCACGGTGGACACCGGGCACACCGGTTCCATCGTGACCGCCGGTCCGGCCGGTGCGAGCATGATGGGCGGCCGGGGCGGTCCCGGCGGTGGCATGCGGGGCGGGTTCCCCGGTGGCGGCCAGAACCAGCAGAACGGCAACGGCGGCATGCCGAACGGGCAGCAGGGCGGCGGCATGCCCGGCGGCGGCACGGGGCAGCCCCCGACGGGCGGCACCGGCGGCTTCCCCGGCCAGAACCAGCAGGGCAACGGCGGTACGCAGGGCCAGAACCAGCAGGGCGGCATGCCCGGCGGCGGTACGGGCGAGGGCGGCTTCCCCGGCGGTGGCGGCGGTGCCGGAGGACTGCTGAACGGTGCGAACGTCAGCTCCGAGGCGAAGGCGCTGCTGTCGAAGAACGCCGGGGACTACACCTGGGCGGCGGCCGCGATCGGTTCCCAGAACTCCGCGAGCTACCAACTGGCCACCGGCAAGCCGGTGATGGCGATCGGCGGCTTCAACGGCACCGACCCGTCGCCGACTCTGGCCCAGTTCAAGAAGTACGTGACGGACGGCAAGATCCACTACTTCATCTCGGGCGGTGGCATGGGCGGCGGCATGGGTGGCAACTCGGGCACCTCCTCGCAGATCAGCTCGTGGGTCACGGCCAACTTCAAGAAGGTGACGGTGGGTTCGGCCACCTTCTACGACCTGACGCAGCCGGCGAGCGGCAGCTGACCGGGTCGGGACGGTGAACAGGTGGTGGTCCGGGGCGAGTTCGCTCCGGGCCACCGCTCGTTCGGGGCCACCGCCCGTTCGGGGGCACCTTCCGATAGTCGTTCCCGTGGCTGTTTCGTGCGGTGGGGCCGTCGTGTGCTCGCGGGGCGCGCTTAGCATCGTCGGGGAAGGTGACCGGGGAGTCCGGCCCGGTCCGTGGTCGAGTTCCGGGAAGGGGCGCCATGGTGGGGGCAGCGGACAGGGCGAAGCGGGTGGCGCGGACCAGCGTCTGGCTGTCGGGTACGGCCCGCCGTGTCAGGGCTCCCCGTCGTGGGGCCGCCGGGGCCGTCGGGCTCGACCGGGAGCGGATCACCGTTGCCGCGGTGCGGTTGCTGGACGCGGAGGGGCCGGCGGGGTTCTCCATGCGGCGGCTGGCGGCCGAGCTGAACGTCACCGCGATGTCCGTGTACTGGTACGTCGACACCAAGGACGAGTTGCTGGAGCTCGCGCTCGATGCCGTGTTCGGTGAGCTGGAGCTGCCGGACGCCGGATCGGAGGAGGGCTGGCGTGATCAGCTCAGGGAGCTGGCCACCGGGTACCGGGGGCTGCTGGTGCGTCACCCGTGGGTGCCGGGGCTGATCGGGAACCTTCTGAACATCGGGCCGTCCGCGATGGCGTTCTCGGCTTGTGTGCGGCAGGTGATCCGGAAGACCGGGATGCCGCCGGACGGGCGGACGGGGGCCATGTCGGCCGTGCTCCAGTTCGTGTACGGGGCGCACGTCGGCGGTGCGGAGACGCGGGAGCGGGATTTCGAGTTCGCGCTGGAGTTGCTGATCGCGGGCATCGAGACGAAGGTGCCGCCTGCTTGACGCACCAGCGCGGTTCCGGTCCGGTGGGTGGGTCGGGGCCGTGCCGGTGCATCAGGCCGTCGCTGTCGGGCGGAGAAGTGACCGTTAGTGGCGACGGCCATCGATGTACCGGCAC